>CAZVSX010000015.1:0-41254 GCA_964630355.1 uncultured Phascolarctobacterium sp. | reverse complement strand
GAGCAATATTCAAAAATGTTGGTGATCAAACGCATGGACGGTTTCGGCGGGAAAATATAAGTTCCGCGAGCAGCATACTCTTTCAGAATATCGTTCTGAATGGTACCACGCAGTTTGTCAGCAGAAACGCCTTGTTTCTCAGCTACAGCAATGTACATAGCCAGCAGTACAGAAGCAGGAGCGTTAATGGTCATAGAAGTGGATACTTTATCCAGGGAAATTTGGTCGAACAGGATTTCCATATCAGCTAAAGAGTCGATAGCAACGCCTACTTTACCAACTTCGCCTTCTGCCATCGGATCGATGGAATCATAACCGATCTGGGTCGGCAGGTCGAATGCGCAGGACAGACCAGAACCACCGTTTGCCAACAGGTAACGATAACGTTTGTTGGATTCTTCAGCAGTGGAGAAACCAGCATACATACGCATGGTCCAGAAACGACCACGATACATGGTAGGTTGTACGCCACGAGTATAAGGGTATTCACCAGGGAAACCCAATTTAGTCATGTAGTCAAAGTTTTCACCAAGATCTACCGGGGTGTACAGTCTGTTAGGAACCAGGTTTGCGCGTTCAGGGTTTTTTACCAGTTTAGCTTCTACTTCAGCAGTATATTTCTCTAAACCGGCTTTAATTTCTTCAAATGCCATTCTCAAATCCTCCTTAAAATATTTGGTTTCACATTTCGGATTGGACGGTTCCGAAACATGGTGAGAGTGTTCCGTCTAAGACGGCTATATATGGCAAAGCTTTTCGCTTCGTCAGCTTATTTATATTTGCTTGCTGACAGGAGTCTCACCCATCAGCAAGCACACTACATAGTTTAACCTATTTTGCAAAACTTCTCAAGGGGTAAAGAAAAGTTTTTTGAATTATTTAACCATGCCTTCCATGGAGCCAGTTTCAGCAAACAGTTTGTAGCAGTCAAATGCTTCACCCAAAATATGCGGGGTTTGGCTGTTGCCGCAAGCTTCGCAAGCACGTTTGAAATAATCATACAGCCAAGGTTG
Organism: uncultured Phascolarctobacterium sp.; assembly: GCA_964630355.1. Lineage (GTDB taxonomy): Bacteria > Bacillota > Negativicutes > Acidaminococcales > Acidaminococcaceae > Phascolarctobacterium_A. Next base: position 40,241 of record CAZVSX010000015.1, on the reverse strand, counting down.
ATATTTCGGATTAGCGATTTGATCAATAATGATCGGAGCTTTTTCTTTTGGAGTTAAGCCACGGAGATCAGCTACGCCACGCTCAGAAACGATTACATCAACGTCAAGAGTTGCATGATCGATATGGCTGCAGAACGGAACTACAGAAGAAATCTTGCCGTCTTTTGCCAGAGAGTTAGTGAAGAATACTGTCAGATAGCCATTACGAGCAAAGTCACCGGAACCACCAACACCATTCATCAGTTTAGTTCCACAAACATGAGTGGAGTTTACGTTACCATAGATATCAACTTCAATAGCAGTGTTCATTGCAATTACGCCGATACGACGAGCAACTTCAGGGCTATTGGAAATTTCTTGCGGACGGAGCAGCAAATATTTCTTGTAATGGTCAACATTCTCATAGAATTTCTTTTGGCACTCAGGAGACGGAGTCAGAGCAGTACCAGAAGCAACACGCAGTTTACCTGCATCAATCAGATCGAACATACCATCTTGAATAACTTCAGTATATACAGTCAGGTCTTCGAAATCAGAGTTAACCAAACCATTGATAACTGCATTAGCAACAGAGCCTACGCCAGATTGCAACGGCAGCAGATTTTTCGGCAGACGACCTTCTTTAACTTCATTTTTCAAGAAGTTAACGAGGTTAGCACCCATATTTTTAGCATCTTCATCAATTTCACCCAACGGACGAACGATGTCAGGACGGTCGCAAGCAACTACTGCAACGATTTTATCCAACGGGCAGGGAATGTAAGAAGTACCAATGCGGTCTTCCGGAGCACAGATAGGAACAGGTTGACGATTCGGGGGATCCAGAGGAACATAAGAATCATGCATACCTTCTAATTCTTTCGGTTGAGTGGTGTTAACTTCTACGATAACTTTCTTAGCACCAGCTACATAAGAAGAGCTGTTGCCCATAGAAGTAGTCGGAATCAGACCTACCATACCATTGCCCAGATCATTGATTTTGCAAACTTCAACGATTGCAACATCAGGACCAGTCGGACGGCCAGCCATGAAACCATAACGTACCATCTGAGCCATATGGGACAGATGAATATCAGCATATTTTACTTTACCGGCATTAATAGCTTTACGCATAGCACCATTGGTCTGATAAGGCAGACGACGGTCGATGCAGTCAGCTTCTACCATTGCTTGGTCAATTTCAGGGCCAACAGAAGCGCCGGTCCAAACGTTAACTTTGAAAGGAGTTTTTTTAGCTTTCTCAGCGAGAGCCAGAGGAACAGCTTTCGGATAACCAGACGGTGTGAAACCGCTGACACCTAAGTTGTCACCATCTTTTACGAATTCTGCAGCAGCTTCAGCGCTCATAACTTTGTCAGCTACTACGTCACAAATGCGATCTTTAATATCGATCATGTTTACCTTCCTCCTTTAATTTAGGACATTATGTTTTATAAGGGAAACCCTTGTGATATAACTTGTCGGCAACACATAGTGTTACAAACAAGATATTTCCTTTATCTAGGTATTTCACAATTATGTCATACTTGACTATATAGTCAATTCGACGCATTACTGAAAAATCCTGCTTAATTTAAATAAATATTTTGCTACCATTTAAATTCACAGTATAATTCTTTTCAGTTCTGCTACAATTATAACACAAAGGAAGAAAAACTTCACTTTTTTTAGTTAATTTTCCTAAAGCAATATTAGTCGCTCAATTGTCAACAATATATATAATACCAGTAAAATTGTAACATCGCAAGCTTTTTCTTTACAAATTTACAAAAATCCCTCTTTATCTCAAGAAAGATAAGAGGGATTTGTATTATCCAGATAGAACAATCAGCGTTTCTGAGCGTGATAGTGCGTGTGCAAAAGACTATGCGCTTTCTCAGAAAGAGGTTTGCCCAACCAAGTTTCATAAAGTGTTTTAATTTCTGGATTTTCATGTGATTTTCGTAATTTGCTTTTACGGTCACATTCAAGCAATGCTTCTCTGCGAATTTTTCTTACAGAAGCATCCGTAGGCACAGGCTGTCCGCCACCGCCAATACATCCTCCCGGACAAGCCATAACCTCAATGAACTGATAATCAGCAATACCTGCCTTAATTTTTTCCAACATAAGTTTAGCTGATTTAAGTGTATGCACAACCGCAATCTTTACTGTATTTTCTCCAATTCTCAGTACAGCTTCACGAGTCTGCTCTAAACCGCGAACCTCTGTATACTCAATTTTTGTCAGCTCTTTCCCCTCAATAATTTCTGCAACTGTACGCAATGCCGCCTCCATAACACCTCCGGTAGTACCGAAAATAACAGCTGCACCAGTACCTGTACCAAGCGGAGAATCAAACTCAGCCTGAGTAAGAGCCTTAAAATCTATACCCGCTTCACGAATCATTCTCCCCAACTCACGTGTAGTAATGACTATATCTACATCTCTATAACCACTGGCACACATTTCTTCGCGAGCAGCTTCGGCTTTTTTCGCAGTGCAAGGCATAACAGATACACTGACAATATTTTCCGGATCTAAACCACTTTTTTCTGCAAAATATGTTTTCGCTACTGCACCAAACATCTGTTGAGGAGACTTAGCTGTAGAAAGATGCGGCAACAATTCCGGATATTTCATTTCTATCATATTTACCCAACCAGGACTGCACGAAGTTATCATAGGAAGTACTCCGCCATGCTGCAAGCGATGCAGGAACTCATGACCTTCTTCCATAATTGTAAGATCAGCTGAAAAATTAGTATCAAACACTTTATCAAAACCTAACTGCTTTAAAGCTGCTACCATTTTACCAGTAACGATTTCGCCAGCAGCTAATCCTAATTCTTCCCCCAAAGCTACACGCACAGCGGGAGCAGTTTGAACAATAACTATTTTGCTTTCATCATTAAGTGCCTGCCAAACCTTATCTGTGTCATCTTTTTCAACAATAGCACCAGTCGGACAAACAGAAGCACACTGACCGCAATAACTACATGCACTGTTAAGTAAATCATGTTCAAAAGCTGTTGATACTATCGTATTAAAGCCACGTCCTGCAAAGCTATATACACTCATTCCCTGCACATCACGACAAACACGTATACAACGACCGCAAAGGATGCATTTTTCCTGATCGCGAACAAGCGACGGATTGCTGTTGTCTATTGTATGTGCTTTCATTTCTCCACCTTCAAAGCGCAATTTACGCACTCCAAGATCTGCAGCAATACGCTGTAATTCACAATCACCGTTCTTTTGGCAGCATAAACAATCTTTAGGGTGATTTGTCAACAGCAACTCAATAACTGTTTTGCGTGCTTCTCTTACTTTATTAGTATTAGTTTTTACTACCATACCTTCAGCAACGGGATATACACAAGAAGCTACCAAAGTACGTGCTCCGCTTGCTTCCACCATACATAAGCGGCAGGCACCTTCAGCACGAAGATCAGGATGATAACAAAGTGTAGGAATATATATACCAGCTGCTCTGGCAGCTTCCAAAACACTGCTGCCAACAGGTGCTTGGACTGCTTTACCATCAATAGTTAAATTTACCATCTGCATTATCCGCACACCTCCTTACGCCTTAGTAATTGCCTTAAACGGACAAGCCGTCATACATGCACCGCACTTGATACACTTAGTTTGATCAATAATATGTTTCTGCTTAATCGTTCCACTAATACCCTGAACCGGACATTGGCGTGCACATAAACCGCATCCTCGGCAGGTATCACTTATTTCATAATGCAACATTTTCTCACAGACTCCTGCTGGACAACGTTTTTCCTTGATATGAGCTTCATACTCGTGACGAAAATATTTCAAAGTACTTAAAACAGGATTAGGAGCAGTCTGTCCCAATCCACACAAAGCAGTTTCTTTAATATTTTTTGCTAAATTTTCCAGAAGTTCAATATCTCCTTCTCGTCCCTGACCTTCTGTAATGCGAGTAAGAATTTCTAACATCCGCTTGGTTCCTTCACGACAGGGAGTGCATTTACCGCAGGACTCTGACTGTGTGAAATTAAGGAAGAATTTCGCTACATCTACCATACAAGTATCTTCATCCATGACAACAAGACCACCGCTGCCCATCATTGCACCAGCAGCTATCAAGGAATCATAATCTACTGGCAAGTCCAACATACTCTCTGGCAAACATCCGCCAGAAGGTCCACCAATCTGAACAGCTTTGAATTTTTTACCATTAGTTATTCCACCGCCAATATCATAGATAATCTCACGCATGGTTATGCCCATAGGAACTTCGGCTAAACCTGTATTATTTATTTTTCCAGTAAGTGCAAAAACCTTGGTTCCTTTAGATTTTTCTGTACCAAACTGACAATACCAATCTGCTCCATTAACAATAATCTGTGCTACATTCGCAAATGTTTCTACATTATTAATATTTGTTGGTTTTCCCCACAAACCTGATACAGCAGGGAATGGCGGTCTCGGACGCGGCATTCCACGTTTACCTTCTATAGAAGCCATCAATGCAGTTTCTTCACCACAAACAAAAGCACCGGCACCTTCTTTAATATGAATAGTAAAATCAAAATCACTACCAAATATACCTTTTCCTAAAAGCCCCATTTTTTCAGCCTGACTAATAGCCAAACGCAAACGCTTAATAGCTAAAGGATACTCTGCACGTACATAGATATAACCCTCATCAGCACCAATCGCATATCCACAGACAGCCATTCCTTCTAATACACGATGAGGATCACCTTCAAGCACACTACGATCCATAAAAGCACCTGGATCTCCCTCATCTGCGTTACAGATAACATATTTTTTATCATTAACAGAGTTTTTTGCAAACTGCCATTTTAAGCCTGTTGGAAATCCACCGCCGCCACGTCCGCGTAAACCTGATTCTTTTACTTCATCAATTACTTCTTGTGGTGTCATTTCCGTTACAGCTTTTGCTAAAGCTTCATAACCCCCTACAGCAATATACTCTTCTATTGACTCAGGATTAATAGCGCCACAATTCGCAAGTACAAGGCGATGCTGTTTTTTATAAAAACCAATTTCCGAATAGCGGGGAACTTTTTCTTGGCTCAAAGGCTCATGATAAAGCAATCTTTGAACAATACGCCCTTTATATAAATGTTCTTCAACAATATCCTTAACATCATCTGTTTTGACACCGCAATAGAAAGTTCCCTCAGGATAAACTATAACCAAAGGACCATTTTCGCAAAAACCATGACAGCCGGACTCAACTACCATAACTTCATTCTGCAGACCAAATTTCTGCAACTGCTTGGCAAAAGTCAACTGAATTTCTTTAGATCCATTAGCTTTACAGCCAGTTCCGCCGCACACTAATACGTGAGCTCTTATATGCTGCATAATATTTCCCTCCACATATTATTACTTTAACAACTATCCGGCTTCTCACATGCCAAGCTGTCTATTCTTTATTATTCTTCCATTCTACCTACAACAAGTTCCTCAACAATTCTTCCATTAACAACATGGTCAGCAACTATTTTTGCAACATCTTCCGGACGTACTTTACCATAAGTAATGCGTGCTTCTCCTGGACGCATTACATCTACCAAAACTTCTTTCTCACACATACCAATACAACCAGTCTGCTGTACTTGAACATCTAAAAGATGACGTTTGCCTATTTCTTCTAAAATTGCTCCCATAACCTCACGTGCACCAGCAGCAATTCCGCATGTTCCCATACCTACAATTATTTTCGTTCCCGAATTTTTACGCAATTTTATATCTGCCTTTAATTTATCTCTCAATGCATGTAAATCTGCTAAACTCTTCATATTCTATACCCCCTTACCTTGTATAATCGATAATTGCTCCGACAAATAACTGCCAAGCCAACTATAAATTTCAGGATTTGCAAAATCGCAGGCATCCCCCAAAATTTCACGTATTTCCTGTGTTCTGAATATTAATTTCTCCTTCAAGCCATAGTAAACAAATTCTAAATCAAGTTTCGGTGTTCCAGCCAACAAAACCTGAATAGTGCTGACAATATTGCCCAAAGGCGGTCTGTCTATATTATCAACAGCAAAGTAAGCTGCTAACAACGTTCCCTCTCCAGGCTCTGAAAACAAATCCATGTATCCTCCGCACTGCTGCGTAACCATATCAATAAAAGGTATCCCCATACCTATTTTGCGTGTTGTACGTGTTGTAGTAAAAGGATCTTTAACCTTTTGCAAAAGGTCTTTACTCATTCCTCTGCCATTATCACGCACCCTAAAAACAAAATATCCGTTCTCGTTTTCACAAATTGTCAACCAAATACAATTTGCACCTGCTGTTACAGAATTTTGAGCTATATCAAGGATATGTAGTGATAACTCACGCATTTATTTATACCTTGCCAAAATAGCTGCTAGTTTATCTGTCGTTAACCTACCATGAGTATCATCATTAATCTGCATCACTGGAGCCAAACCACAGGCACCAATACAAGCAACTGTTTCCAAAGTGAAACGCAGATCATCCGTAGTATGTCCAGCTTTTATACCCAATTGTTTTTCCAATGCCTGCAAAATAGTTTTTCCGCCACGCACATGACAGGCAGTACCCTGACAAACGCGGATAATGTTTCTTCCACGCGGATTAAGATGAAATAAAGAATAAAAAGTAACAACACCATAGATTTCCGAAATTGGTGTATTGGTTTTTTTTGCAATATATTCCAACACATCTTTAGGAAGATAATTATAAAGGCTCTGGACATCCTGTAAAATAGGAATTAACGCACCTTTCACATCTTTATACTTAGCAAGTATACTGTCAATCCGCTGTTTTTCTGGATTTTCTCCGCCAGTACAGCTGCACTGACGTTCCAAACGATTTTCGCTATTATTCATAGTACCCCTCCTTCAATGGAATATATAACCTTATAAGTTTTAGTATAGCATGAACATTATTATTGCACAACACTATTCTTCAAATACACATTATAGTATACTCTATTATTCTTTTTCTTTGTAAAAATCTGAAAATTGTCCAGGCAGGACACTTCGCATCCCACCATTTGTTAAAGCTAAAGCAATTTCATTTACAGTAAGTTCCTGCAATGTCAGCAAGTTTTTAGGTCCACTAAGAAAGTCATACATATTATGAGCATCAGAGTTTGTGACAAAAGGCAAAAAACCAGATACCCTCTGTAAGCATGACTGTATATTACGTTTCCAGCCAACAGCAGAAATCTCTGTGGCAGCAAAGCCAAAATCAGGCTCAATAAATCCCAGCTGTTTCACTATACTATAAGCAGGTCTATCTATATGAGCAGCTATAATCAATCCACCTAAAGACGATACCTGCTGAACTATTTGTTCAGCAGTAAGTTTTAACGGTGCCAAAAGCAGGCGTTTTTCCTCATAAATGAATTCATCATCAGCATTAACTACAAACTGAGCACCAAACTTATCAGCATTGTTAAGCATTCCATTCATCTGCATATCCACTATATTTTGCCATGACTTCAGCTGTTCAATTGTATCAAAAATAGTAAGAATATGTGCTTCCTCAGCTGACTCTACCTCCATTCCCGGAAAAACCTTAATACCATAACGCTCTCCTGCTTCTATGGCAGCAGATACATTAGCACTGGCATTATGATCAGTAATAGCAACTGCTCCTATACCATACTCCGCTGCCCTAAGCATAATATGATGAGGTGTCATTTCAATATCCGCACAAGGAGAAAGCAAAGTATGAACGTGCAAATCAGCTAATACCCTCTGCATATATTAATCCTTTTTACCAACACCAAACTCATACAATTTGCCAATAACCGCAAAAGCAGATTCTTCTGTTGAAGCAATAACAACATCATTAAGATTAGCTTTATTTAAAGTTTCTTCAGCAACAGGTCCATCACCAGCAACAATAACAGCAGACAAACCTATAAGTGAAGCGACAGCAGCAACATTTTGATGTCCCTGCATTGTAACCCATACCATACCAGACTGAGCCTGTCCCATAGCATTGCTCAGCAAATCTGAAGCATAACCTCCTTCAACTTCTGCATAAAGTGCATCTTCACTTACATCTTTAGTCAAAAGCTGTAAATTCAGTTTTTCTATCATTTCTTTAACTTTCATAATTGTCATCCTCCACTTTATTAATATCTTCCGGTTCATGGTAAATTGGTATCTGCTTAGCCAACTCCAGCATACCTTGCGACAGTTTATGAACACTAGCACGCAATTTAAAAATACAGTCAATTTCATGAGCTTTTCCTTGAACTATATCCTCTGCTAAACCCTGACAGCTTGGTGCACCACAAGCACCGCAATCCAGTCCAGGCAAAGAGCATAATACTTCTTCCATACGTTCAAACTTCTTCATGGCTTCCATAATATCATCGTCAAGCTGCATCATTGGTCTTGGTTTCAACTTCTTGCGATAAGCTGATGAACGAGGAAAATTTTCTAACACCATAGTCTTTGCCATAGTCTCTCTGCGTTCCGCTGGCTCGTCAGCCCGTAATTTCGCAATTCGCCTTCTAAGATTGCACTCCGCAACAAACTTGTTTTCTGCAGCTAATAAGCCTCCTAAACAACCGCTTTGACAAGCATTACATTCCACATAATCAAGATGAGGCATTTTATTCATAGAAATCTGCTCTAACACATCATATACATTATCAATTCCATGTACAGCCAAAGCATTGCTTATACCTGCACTTGCAATTTCGCCCCCATATGCTCCCCAGCCAAGTCCGTAAGAAGAACCAGTTTGCACATTCAACTCATTGTCCCCGCCCAAATTTTTCAGTAGTAAGCCATAAATTTCAGAAAGACTAAAACTTCCAGATAACTCTGTATGTGCCACATCTACCGATTGTCTTATATTAGTTTCCTTTGACGGACAAGGAGAAATGAACCATACACCAATTAATTCTACCGGCAATTGTTTACGAGCAGCGGTTTCACGTTTTACATAAACAGCAGCTGCTTCCACCGGAGGCAATACAGGTACTATCTGCTTTATCAGTTCTGGAAATTTCACCTGAATAAGTCTCATTACTGCTGGACAGGTACTGGAAATCAGCGGTTTTCTGCCCCCAGTATAATTTTTTATATAATCTTCTATTTCCAAAGCAATATATTCCGACGCCAATGATACGTCAAAAATTTCATCAAAACCTAAATTATGCAGTCCCTGCCAAATAGATGATAAAGGTACAGTATCAGAAAACTGCGAATAAAGCGACGGAGCTGGCAGTACAATATTATATGCATATTCAGCCAAACCTTCCAAGGTATCCGTCTTTACACTGAAAGCATGATATGGACAACCCGCTGCACAAGCACCGCAATCAATACAGCGATCTCCAAGAATCTCTGCCTTGCCGTTACGCACCCGTATCGCTTCTGTGGGACATAATTTTACGCAAGATACGCATCCTTGACACTTCTCTTTTTGCAACGTCACTGAATGAAAGTATGTTGTTGGTTGAAAAGCCATAGCGTATCACCTCACTTTATTATCTATAAATCTTCGCTCAAATGGTTAAAACACATTACTATTTCCGTACCTTCACCTACAATCGAGTGAATATCAAACTTATCCGAACATTTTACCATATTCGGCAATCCCATTCCTGCACCAAATCCCATCTGCCTTACATAATCTGGAGCAGTTGACCATCCCTCCTGTAAAGCTTTATTAATATCAGGAATACCAGGTCCATGATCAGTCACAGTTATTACTGTAGTTTCTGGAAATACTTCTGCCTGTACATAACCACCGCCAGCATGAATAATAACATTCATTTCTGCTTCATATGTACCAATAGCTATCCTGCGGACAATATCCGCCGGTATACCTAATCTCTGAAGCATTTTCTTTATTTTAGAAGAAGCTTCTCCTGCACGTTCGAAATCACCGCCGGTACAATCAAAGCCCAATTTCACTGATTTGCTTTCTGTCATTTTAACTTTACTCCTTTTTGTTGCAGCTGTGAATTCCTGCTTGATACAAAATTCCGCATGTTTCAAATAAAGTATATTCTGTCGTCATTACAGGCAATTCATTTTCAGATGCTGCCTGCAAAATCTCTTTATCCGGTACTTTGCCACGCACAAAAATCAATGCACTAAGCTCGGCCATATCTGCAGTACGAACCACTTGCATATTAGTAAGACCTGTACATAAAAGTGTATTACTTTTAGTAAATGCCAATACATCACTCATCAAATCACTGCCGCAGCAAGATTCTATATTACGGCATAACAGTTCAGCTCCAGTCAGCACTTTAGCATCCAGCAACTTTTGAATATTGCGCAAATCCATACACATATCCCCCTCGACCTATCTCAGCTTACATATCAGAAAAATATTCTGTTGATTTAGAGCATCAATTATAATTATTGTACACTGTATTAAGTAATATGTAAACAAATAGTGTAACATATCTCTAAAAAAATAAAGCTGTCAAAAACCAGCTTTATTTTTTATTACTATTCACTTATCTAAACTATTTATTTTAGCAGTAATCATTGTCAATGCCCCTATAGTCCAAAATAAAAGTCCCATTTGAGTATTGAAATATACGTGATCTGTAAGTCCGCCTACTGCTATACCAACAGTTGCCAATACATATCCTCTGCCCATAGCCTTCATCCACAATAAGCGCCCATGATAAGCCAAATTCCAAGCTGCCGGTAAAAATACTCCCCACCAAATAAGCAAGAAAACTATCAATCCATGCCATCCTAATTCTGCAAGCACATTAAGAAAAATATTATGACAATGATACATAATAACATTTTTATCTGCCAAGTAAAAATTATATGTCGGATAGACAAAACGATAACCATACCAACCAACACCTAACGGAAATTCTTCAATAATCCATTTAGTACTTTTAAGATATGCCATCCTTAAAGCAATGGATGTATCCCCACCATAGCCGCCGCGAATAGATTCCAGTCTATGAAGTACCGCCGTACCACCAACAGCCAGCGACAGTATCATGCCACTCAAAACTGGAATAAATGCTTTACGGCAAAACAATATGCAAAAAGCAATCAAAACAGCAACACAAGCTAACCAATTTCCACGGGAATAAGTATATAATAAACAAACTGCCGCTAAACTGCCAACAGCAAAATAAAACAGACGCAATTTTTTATACGAACCTGTTAAGCTAAAGAAAGCAGTACTGTATGCAATAACAAGCACAAGATATCCAGCCAAAATATTTGGATTTACCAACGTGGAAAATACACGTACCTTTATATCTGGAAACTGTGCTGGATCTATCCATATACCCTCTGCTGTAACCCCAAATATTTTCTGTGCTATTCCAATAGTACTTACTAAAATCGATACACCAAGAAAAATATTTATAAGCTGCAACGGTCTTGATAATGAACTAAACCACTGCCACTTAGAATACCAATAAGTATGTCTATAACTGCTTGCAGCAGCAATAATCTCCTTTTTTGCTACTTGCTGTTCCAAACAACCATAACGCAGCAAAACAAAAAATATTGCTGCATACTGCCCTGCTACATATAAGTAATTCCAAGCAGAAAGAAAAGCATCCATGGAAAAAAACAAAGAAACAACGCCGATAGTCAACAACAAGTAAAGCAAAGCCTGCTGCCTAAATTTAAGCACGCAAAATGGTTTTCGTTCTTTACTTGAAAAAGAAGCTAAAACTGCACAAATAAAAGTTACACCTACACAAAAAGCTGTAAATTCCTGCCTAAACGGAATAATAGCTACTGTAAACAGCAACATATAGTATATTTTATTCTCAAGATAATCTGCTATTTTCTTTAAGTCCATAATCAAATTATTCTGCTGTTATCCAGAAGCATTTTCTTAAATTCACCAACAAGATACAAACTGCCGCACACACAAATTACTCCATCTGCAGTTACTTCGTGTAAAGCCTTATCATAAGCCGTTGACAAGTCAATCTCCGGTACAGCATTATCACCAACAAGCTTTGCCAAGTCAGAAGCCTCAGCAGCACGCATCCCCTGATCAGCTCTAACGGTATAAACTTTATCCTGAGGTTTTATCAAAATTTCAATAACACCGTTCATATCTTTATCACCCATCATACCAAAAACAAAAGTAATCGGTTTTCCTGGATAATATTTGTCTAATGCTTTGCGCAATGCACAAGCACCATCCGGGTTATGTGCTCCATCTAAAATAATATCTGGATTTTTATGAATAAGTTCCAACCTTCCAGGCCAAAGCGTATTTGCTACACCAATATGCAGAGCCAGTTCATTTATTCTTTCATCCTGTTTGCTGATAAGCTTAGCTGCAACGACAGCCACACTAGTATTTTTTATCTGATGCTCACCAGGAAGTTTTATTTCATAGTCTGACTGATAAAAATCACCAGCGTGCAGAGTAAAAATCTGTCCTTCCATAGAGCTTTTTACCTCTGTTCCGTAAAAAGCTTTGCCATAGAGATATACAGGGGCTTCTTTAAACATAGCTAAAGAAATAATTGGTCCCAATACTTCATTTCCCTCAGCAGCTGTTACCAAAGGTACTTTTTCTTTAATAATACCTGCTTTCTGCATAGCAATACGTTCAAGCGTTTTTCCACAACGATCTGTATGATCCAAGGCAACATTCGTGATAACACTGACAACAGGAATTATAACATTAGTCGAATCCCAGAGTCCACCCATACCTACTTCAATTACTGCATAATCCACCTTTTGCAGATAAAAATGTAAAAAAGCAGCTGCCGTTAGAACTTCAAACTGAGTAGGCTGTTCACAAACACCTTTTTTCACTACACTTTCAGCTGCTGTTTTTACAGCACTGATTACCGTAGCAAAATCCTCATCACTTATATCTTCACCATTAACATTTATACGTTCATTATATTTTACTAAATGAGGAGAAGTAAATTTACCGACTTTGAGTTTAGCTGCTAACAGAATATTAGTAATCATGCTAGTCACAGACCCTTTTCCATTAGTTCCAGTAACATGAACTGTTTTTATTTTCTGTTCAGGATTCCCAAGCTCACGCAGCAGTCCTTCAATACGTTCCATTCCTAACTTAATACCAAATTTACCTAGACTGTCCAAATACGATAGACTTTCTGTATAATTCATCGAGCTATTGCCTCCATGTTATTTAAATTATGACATTTATTATAGCATAGCAAGAATAAAAAAGGTAGCTGTCACAAAAAGACAGCTACCTTAGCAATGTAATTAAATTGTTTTTAAGTATTCCAAACGTTCATTAATCGCAGCTTTTTTACTATTAAGCTCCTCAGCTTTTGCCTTTTCTTTAGCAATTACAGCATCTGGTGCCTTAGCCAAAAATCCTGCATTGCCAAGTTTACCCTCTACACGGCTCAATTCTTTATCTATAGCCGCAAGTTCCTTATTCAAACGCTGATTTTCTTTTTCTACATCAATAAGACCAGCAAGCGGTAAATAAACTTCAATGCCACTAACAACAGCAGTCATAGCATTTTCAGGTTTAGCTGAACTTTCATCCAATACAGTAAGCTCACTTATCGCACCCATAAGATGAATGTATCCAGCATTTGCTTCTACACCAGCTTTCAATTCATCTGCTGCCAGTACAATTGCAGGAACTTTCTTTCCAGGAGGAACATTAACCTCTGCACGCATATTACGAATTGCCTTTATGCTTTCCATAATTGCTCCCATCAAATGTTCTGCTTCATCATCTATTAAATCGATATCAGCAACAGGCCATTTAGAAATCATTATACTTTCTGCATCATGCGGCAAACATTGATAAATTTCCTCAGTAATAAACGGCATATACGGATGCAAGAGCTGCATAGCACTGGTCAGCACAGTTGCCAAAACATGCTGTGCAGTAGCACGTTCTTCTGGTTTTTCTTTATTATACAGGCGAGGCTTTGCAAGCTCTATATACCAGTCACATACTTCACCCCAAATAAAATCGTAAATCATACGGCCTGCTTCGCCAAGCTCAAATTTCTCAAGCATCTCTGTAACATCTTTAGCTGTATGCTGCAAGCGTGAAAGAATCCATTTATCAGCTAATGTATAAGGTGCTAATTCAGCGTTCTTATCATAGCCTTCCATATTCATTAATGCAAAACGAGAAGCATTCCAGATTTTATTAGCAAAGTTTCGTGTTGCCTCTACACGCTCCCAGTAAAAACGCATATCATTACCTGGAGTATTACCTGTAATCAGCATAAAACGCAAGGTATCAGCACCATATTTATCAATAACCTCAAGCGGATCAATACCATTTCCCAATGATTTAGACATCTTACGTCCCTGACTGTCACGAACAAGACCATGGATAAATACTTTCTCGAAAGGAATATCCTTCATAAACTCCATACCCATAATCAACATACGCGCAACCCAGAAGAAGATAATATCATAACCTGTTACCAAAACACTGGTAGGATAAAATTGCTTCAGGAGCGGAGTTTTTTCCGGCCACCCCATAGTGGAAAACGGCCACAGTGCACTACTGAACCAAGTATCCAGAGCATCCTCATCCTGATGAATGTGCGTGCTGCCGCATTTTGGACAGGTATCAATATCATTACGGCTGGCTGTCATCTCACCGCAGTCATCACAATACCATACAGGAATACGATGTCCCCACCAAATTTGACGTGAAATACACCAATCGCGAATATTATCCATCCAACCTGTATAAGTTTTCGTAAAACGTTCCGGAACAAATTGAGTACGCCCATCTTCTACACAATCAACAGCAGCTTTAACTAACGGCTCCATCTTAACAAACCACTGAGTGGAAACCAGCGGTTCAACGACACATCCGCAGCGCTGACAATGTCCAACTGCGTGAGCATGTTCCTCAACCTTAACCAAATAACCCTGTTCTTTAAGGTCTGCAACAATATTCTTTCGGCATTCTTCGCGAGTTTGACCTTCATACTTACCAGCTTCAGCAGTCATTTTACCATTCATACCAATAACAACTATACTCGGAAGATTATGACGTATCCCCATCTCATAGTCATTAGGATCATGGGATGGCGTAATTTTTACTGCACCAGTACCAAATTCCAAATCAACATAGCTATCAGCAATAATAGGAATTGTACGTTCAGTAAGAGGTAAACGTAAAGTCTTTCCTACTAATTTTCCATAGCGCTCATCAGCAGGATTTACTGCAACAGCAGTATCGCCAAGCATAGTTTCTGGACGAGTAGTAGCAATAGTAAGATAAGTTCCTTCCTCCTCTACTACAGGATAACGTACATGCCATAAATGACCTGGATCATCTTTATGCTCTACTTCAATATCACTCAGAGCAGTATTACAGTTAACACACCAGTTAGTTATTCTTGTTCCCTTATAAATCAGACCCTGTTCGAATAAACTGCAGAATACTTCACGTACAGCTTTGGAACAACCCTCATCCATAGTAAAACGTTTACGTTCCCAGTCACAGGAAACACCTAAATGTTTCAGCTGGTTAATAATACGGTCACCATATTGCTCTTTCCACTGCCAAACACGTTTTAAAAATTCAGCACGACCTAAATCATAACGAGTCTTGCCTTCTTCTTTTTTTATAACCTCTTCAACCTTTATCTGAGTAGCCAAACCAGCATGATCGTAACCAGGCATCCATAAAGTATTATGCCCCATCATACGATGCCACCGAATCAAAATATCCTGCAATGTGTTATCCAACGCATGCCCCATATGCAGTTGACCAGTAATATTAGGCGGCGGAATAACAATACTAAAAGATTCTTTGCCTTCCTCTACTTCTGCATGAAAATAACGATGTTGCTCCCAAAACTGATACCATTTCTTCTCTACTGAAGCAGGATCATAAACCTTGGGAATATTATGTTCTTCGCACATTTACTATTCCTCCTTAAAATGCAAAACCCTGTCCGTATTGGACAGGGCGAATAATCGTGGTACCACCTATCTTCCTTGTATATAAAACACAAGGCACTCAACGCACGTAACGTGTGCTTACACGTCTTTACCTACTAATTTTATTTTTAGTACATAAAATATACTTAAAATAAATCGTTCAGCAAAGCAGCTCCCGGACTACACTTTTCCAATGCCGCACAGCTCACACCAACCGCTGTTTCTCTTTGCCGGCATCAAAGGTCAAGCCTTCCGCTCATTGCCTGTAAATATTCTGCTATTCTATATATCTTAGCAAGGATATGGGGAAGTTGTCAAGGCGGAAGATTTCAAAAAAAATATATACACTTGTAATATAGATTCATATCAACTCGCTGAGATAAAATTCCTAACACTAAATAATAGCTGTTTTATAAATTTTTACCTTTCATTTTTAAAACTACCGCTAATAAAAGACTTATTACAAAACAAGCACTGAAAAAATACAACGTAAAGCTATAGCTCTGTGTATGTTCATAAATTACAGAAAGTAAAAGCGGTCCGACAATGCCTGCCAATCCCCAAGCCGTTAGAATTCGTCCATGAATAGCACTTAATTGTTTTGTCCCAAACAAGTCGCTTAAATATGCCGGCATACAAGAGAACCCACCGCCATAACAGGTAATAATAACAAAAATCAGCAGTTGAAAAAACAAACTGTCATTTACATCTCCAAGTAAATAAAAAGCAAAGATTTCAATAATAAAAAATACTATATATGTATTAGCACGCCCTAAATAATCAGAAATTGTTGACCATACTATTCTACCACCACCATTTAGTAAACCTATAATTCCTACCATTGATGCCGCTGCTGACGAAGACATACCGATAACTTCTTGTGCCATAGGTGAAACAACAGCTAAAAGTGCAATGCCGCAGGCAATATTTGTAAAAAATACCCACCATAATGCATAAAACTGCCAAGTATGCATTGCCTGCTGTACACTGAACTGATTTTGCTGCGAAATCTGTACCTTAAAGGTTCCCTTACCAGCAGATATTTGTTGTTTAGGTGGTTCTAAATATAAAGCAGAAGCAGTCATAACAACGGCATAAAGACTGCCTAATATCAAAAAATTTTCCACCAATCCGTATCTGGCAATTAAAAATTGCATAAGTGGACCAGCAATAAGGCTGGCAAAGCCAAAACCCATTATCGCTAGACCAGTTGCCAAACCTCTGTTATTAGGAAACCATTTTACCAATGTTGATACCGGTGTAATATAACCTGTACCTAAGCCTATACCTCCAATAACACCATAAAATAAATATAGCAACAACAGACTTTGCTGCAACAGAGCATATGCACTACCAAACATTCCACTAACAAAAAACAACATAGAAACTAGACCACTGTAACGCGGACCATATTTTTCTACATAGGTACCTAAAAAACCTGCTGAAGTTCCCAAAAATAAAATTGCTAAAGAAAAAGTCCATGTTACCTCTTTCAAAGAAAAACCCATTTCCTGCATAATAGGCTTTGCCAATACACTCCACGCATATACACTTCCTATGCTGATATGAATACCTATTGCTGCCAGAACAATCAGCCATCTGTTTTTTGTTTGCTGCATAATTAACTCCTTCTTTCCTTTTGAATTAACCATTTTAGCTCTGGCATTTCTAATGTTGATAAAAGAAAAACGCCTGAGCAAATAACTTTGCCCAGACGGTCGGCACTTACAGGAATCTGCCTCCACGTGGTTATTTCCACTCATCCGCCAGGAAGCAGGCTGCTTTTTGGTTATACGTTAATTATACACATCGGAATTCAATTGTCAACATTTAGTATCTCATTTTTTATGTTGTTCCATATATTGTATCATTTGTTATAAAACAAAAAGGAAGAGACTGATTTCACTCAATCTCTTCTCCTTATCTAATATATTATTTTTTCATATTGATTGTTGTCGTATGCTGACAATGAGAACAACAAGACTTGCTGCCGCCCTCACCACAGCCAATGCAGCCACCGCTCTTATGAGATTTTATAACCTGCTTAGCTGCCAAATACACACAAGCAATTATAATTAAGCCAACTATCCAAGTTGCCATTTTTAGCACCTCGTTTTTAAGTTCTAAAAAATACATCTCAAATATTAAAACTATAACTTTCTACCTTATTTGGCATCTACACTCAGTACTGTTTCAGCTTTAGATTTTTTGGCTGGACGAAACAACAAATATAGGAAAGCAACAAAGAATACAGCAGCAACTCCAGTGCCAAAGCTAAATGCTTCACCGCTAACAAAAACTCTGCCAAACTGATAAACCATCAAGCCAATGCTATAAGCATATAAGTTTTGGAAGAGAATAGTTGCAACAGTCCACTTTTTGCTGTTCATTTCCTGACTCATAGTAGATATTGCAGCCAAACATGGAGAGTCCAGAAGATTGAATATCAAGAAAGTAACAGCTGCCACAGAACTTGGGAAAAACATCATTACAGAAGTCCATAAATCTGCATCTTCTTCAGTTGCTTCAGCCAAACCTGATAAAATAGCCATGGTACTTACAATAGATTCTTTAGCAACAAAGCCAGAGAATGCAGCGGCAACTGCCTGCCAGCTGTCAAAACCTAAAGGAGCAAAAATAGGAGCAATACCATTACCAATATACGCAATAAAACTCTTTTCTGTATCAACCATAGCAATAGAGCCTTCATCAATACCATAACTTGCAAGGAACCACATTACTACACAGCACAGGAAAATAATTGTACCAGCTTTTTTCAAAAATCCAGCAACACGTTCCCAAGTATGAAGAAGTACATTTTTTGCGGCTGGCATATGATATGCAGGAAGTTCCATTACAAACGGTGCAGGATCTCCAGCAAATAATTCTGTCTTTTTAAGAATAATGCAGGCAGTAATTACAGCAAAGAAACCAACAAAATACATTATCGGAGCCATATACCAATCACCGCCCATAATTGCACCTGAAAGCAGGGCAATGACGGGAAGCTTAGCACCGCAAGGTACAAAAGTAGTTGTCATAATCGTTAAACGACGATCTTTTTCATTTTCAATAGTTCGTGTAGACATAATTCCAGGAACACCACAGCCAGCAGAAATCAGCAAAGGAATAAAGCTTTTTCCGCTCATGCCAAACTGACGAAAGAAACGATCCATAATAAACGCAACACGAGCCATATAACCGCAGTCTTCAAGAAAACTAAGCAATAAGAAAACTATAGCCATCTGCGGTGCAAAACCAATAGGAGCACCAATACCGCCAATAATACCATCAACAACTAAAGATATAAGCCATTCTTCACATCCAGCTGCTTCTAAATTTTCCTGAAACCAAGGCTGAATCCATTCACCAAACAACGTATCATTAGTAAAATCTGTTACTATAGTACCAATAGTTTCAACAGCTATATAGTAAACAAGAAACATAACTAGTGCAAAAATCGGCAAAGCTAAAAAGCGGTTAGTAACAATGCGGTCAATTTTATCAGAAACAGTTAACCCTGTCTGCCCTTTCTTAACAGCCTTAGCCATCAGCTCACCTATATAATTATAACGTTCACTGGTAATAATGCTTTCTGCATCATCATCAAGGACTTCCTCACAAGCACTAATATAGTCTTCAATTTTAGCTTGCTCGCCGTCAGTAATTCCTAGTGTAGCAGCAATTTTTTTATCACGTTCAAAGAGCTTTACTAAAAGCCAACGCTCGCTTATTCCTTGAACTTTATTTCCTACTTCATGTGCAATTTTGTTTAAGGCATCTTCAACATCTGCACAAAAATGCATATATTTAGGAGCTGCACTGCCAGCAGAATTTATTGCTTTTTCAGCTGCTTTGTGAGTACCTTCTCCCTGTAATGCTGAAGTTTCTATGATGCTGCATCCCAATTCACTGGAAAGCTTTTTGATATCTATAACATCACCATTTTTGCGTACAATATCAATCATATTCAAAGCAATGGTAACCGGAATACCCATTTCTACTATTTGAGTAGTCAAATAAAGATTTCGTTCAATATTAGACCCATCAACCAAATTTAAAATTCCATCAAGCTCTGTTTCCAACAAATAGTTTCGAGAAATAACTTCCTCTAAAGTATAGGGAGAAAGAGAATAAATTCCAGGAAGGTCAGTAATAATTACATCTTCATGTCCTTTTAATGTACCTTCTTTTTTCTCTACAGTTACTCCCGGCCAATTACCAACGTATTGATTAGAGCCTGTAAGATCATTAAACATTGTAGTTTTTCCGCAGTTAGGATTACCTACCAAAGCGATTTTTATTTGTTTCATCTTAACCTCCTTTTATTCCACAACAATGTGTTCAGCTTCGCCATTACGCAGAGTAAGTTCATAACCACGTACAGTTATTTCTACCGGATCTCCCAAAGGTGCTACTTTTCGTACAAATATACTAACTCCTTTAGTTACTCCCATATCCATGATTCTTCTTTTTACAGCGCCTTCGCCAGTAAGCTTAATTACTGTAACAGTATCACCAACAGCAACATCTTTTAAAGTTTTCATTGCACCCTCCACTTAATTAAATAAATATTTTCGCTGCCATCTGTCTGCTTAATGCAATTCTGGCATCTTTTATACTAACAATTAAATTACCATCCAGTTCAGATATTACTGTAACACTTGCACCTTCAACAAAGCCAAGATTTTCAAGAAAGCGTCTGGTTTCATCTTTACCATGTACTGCGTTAATCGTATTCGTCTCGCCTTGGCGAGCCATTAATAAAGGCATCATAGTTTTAACCTCCCCAAATTGTTAGCTGCTACTAACTTTACAGGATTTTTTTAGTAGTTAGGTAGTCCTAACTACTAAAAAAAGTTTACGCCTGCTATTGTTGTTTGTCAAGCTTTTTTTGTAAAACCATAAGCTAATTTACAAAATTAGTTAGTATAGGCTTTCTTATATACAAAAAAGTAGGCTGATTGCGGTGAAAATCCAAAGTTAGATTTCTGAACTAACTTGCGTGATCCGTCAGATTAATCAGCCTACTTTTTTTACTCGTACTTTTTATAAAGAATACGTATAGAATTTAATACACATAATAATGATACACCAGTATCAGCAAATACAGCTGCCCACATGGAAGCATAACCCATAAGACCAGCAATCATAATAATTATCTTAACAGCTAAAGCAAAAATAACATTCTGCCATGCAATAGCACCAGTCACACGTGCAATAGCAATAGCCTGCGGAATAGCCTTAACTTCAGAATTCATAAAAACTACATCAGCAGCTTCAATAGCAGCATCAGCACCGCTTCCCATTGCCGCACCTGCATCAGCTCCAGCAAGCACAGGAGCATCATTAATACCGTCACCAACAAACATAACCGGTCCGTATTTATTACGCAGCATATTAAGTTCACTTAGCTTATCCTGCGGCAGTAATTGAGCACGAACTTCATCAACACCAGCTTCCTTGGCAACAGCTTCTGCTTCTTTCGCAGCATCACCAGTAAGCATAGCTGTAACCAATCCCTGTTTTTTCAATACGCTAATAGCTTCTTTAGCATCAGGTTTTAAAGTATCATTTATCAATAGTTGGCCAATATATTTGCCATTATCAGCAACTAAAACCTCACTGCCGCTTTCTACCGAATTATAGTCAAAAAGCTTTACACCAAAGCGTTCTAAAAGCTTAATATTACCACAAAGTACCTGGCGTTCGTCAAAATAAGCAAGCAAACCTTCACCAGCTATTTCTTCAAATCTATCAGGACGTACTAATTCCATATTCTTTCTCTTAGCTGCTTCCGTAATGCTTACAGCAATAGGATGAGTAGAAACAAGCTCTGCACTCGCACACAAAGACAACAGCTCATCTGCATTAATTCCAATTTGTGGATTTACTTGCTGTAAAACAAAATTTCCTTTAGTGACAGTACCAGTTTTATCCATAACTACGGCAGCAATGTTTTTCAATGCTTCCATAGCTACACCGCCCTTAAAAAGAATTCCGTACTTTGAGCCTGCACCTATACCAGAAAAAAACGCTAACGGCACGCTCAATACTAAAGCGCAAGGACAACTAATTACCAGAAAAGTCAGTGCCGTATAAATCCATTTGTTCCAATCTCCCGTAATTAATGAAGGAACAACAGCAGTAACTAAAGCAACAGCAACTACAAAAGGTGTATAAATACGTGCAAAGCGAGTAATAAAACGATCAATTGCAGGCTTACTGGCAGCAGCATTTTCCACACTGTCCAAAATGCGAGTAACCATAGATTCTTCCAAAACTTTTTCTACTCGTATTTTTAACATACCAGAAGTATTAACACAACCAGAAACAATTTCATCACCATATTTACGCTTTACCGGAACAGGCTCACCAGTAACAGGAGAAGTATCAACTAAACTTTCGCCCTCAATAACAACACCATCCAAAGGAATTCTGTCACCTACACGTACTAAAAGTATATCTCCTACATGTACATCAGCAGCAGGAATAATTTTTACATCATCACCTACCAGCAGATTTACAACCTCTGGACGCATATCTACAGCATCCATAATCTGTCCACGGCTCTTTTCCACCGCACGCTGTTCAAAATATTCACCTACACGATAGAAAAACATAACGCCTACAGCCTCTTCCCAAGCCTGAATAGCAAATGCACCTAATGTAGCTATTGTCATCAGAAAGTTTTCATCGAAAACATTACCCTTAATGATATTTTTCACAGCTGTGCAAACAATACGACCACCCAAAAGAATATAAGCAAATACTAAACAATATATATGATAAGTTTCTGGTATAAGACCAAGCCACTCAGTAATGATAAATACTGCACCGCCACAAATTATTTCAATCAAAGTTTGTTTTTCACTTAAATCAGAAAAAATTCCACCTGCTTTTTTTCTTTCTTCCAGTTCCGGTGCCAACGAAGGTTTTCCATCAGCCTCTACAATAAGTACTCCTTCTTCTATTTTATCTGCAACTACCTGCATTTTCTCTAAAAGCCCATCATGTTTTGCCGCAGTAATTTTTAATTTTCTAGTAGTAAAAGTTAATACTGCTTCATCAATTTCCGGCATAACAGCCAAGGCTCTTTCAATCTTTGCTCCACAATTTGCACAATCTAAATTTTGTACTAAATATATACGAGTTTTTGCATTATCAATTTTAGGTCTTCGTTCACGCGGAACTACAACTACATCAGATTCTATAGATGTACAAATCTCCTGAATCAACGGCAATATTTTATCATGATCAGCAGCAGATAAACGTAATTGCTTAGTTGCAAAACTTACATTAGCATAAGTAACTCCAGGCAATTCTTTAATTTTGTATTCCATCTTAGCTGCACAATTTGCACAGCCAAGATTCTTCAAAATATAAACTCGTTTTATTTTATCTGCATCCGGCATACGGCAGGTACAATTAGCCAAACTTTCACCACACACATCGCAATATTCTTCATGCGAATGACAAACTTCACACTCACAGTCATCTGCATGTTCCAAAGCATGATGCTCATGCTCCTCACCGCAACAATCGTTATGTTCATGATGATGCTCATGCCCACCGCAACAGCAGTCATTGACATGTTCATGATGATGCTCATGTTCATTACAGCCTAAATCATGATTTTCACCATGTGTATGCTTAGGAACATGACCCATAGTTTTATGATCATGATCCTTGCCACAGTGACCGCAGGTACAGCCATCAGGATGTTTGCTGAAATCTTCTACGCTGTCAATCCGTCCAGCAACTTCCTGATAACTACGCACATCATCAGCACTATTACGTATATCTTCAAGATCATGCATCTTTCTCATTGATAAATACCACCTTTCACAATAGATTAATTAAATCATATGAGCAGCTATTCATATATTTTTGAAAAATAATATGAAAGACAGAACCGTCTTTCAAAATCTTCACTATAAATATTATAACATATAAAACATATGAGTCAATAATCATTTATGTTTAAAAATATAAGATTGGGTACGGAATAAATCCGTACCCATTAAATAAAAATCAATCGTATAAATGACAGGCAACCCAATGACCTTGCTCAACTTCTTTGAGATTCGGCTTAACCTGAACACATCGTTCAGTACAATTTTCACAGCGACTTGTAAAAGGACATCCTGGCGGCAAATCAAGTGGACTTGGAATTTCTCCATCTAAAGGCTCTATTTTTTCTCCAGGTTTAAAATCAACTTTAAAAACTGCTTTCATCAGAGCTTTAGTATAAGGATGTTTACAGCTTTCAGCTATTCGCCCATTCTCCATCCATTCTACAACATTGCCTAAATACATTACTGCAACTTGATGACACATTAAATCTACTAAACCTAAATCGTGGGCAATAAATAAATATGTAATATTTTTTTCCTTTTGAATACGACACAATAATTCACAAATTTTCTCTTGCACAGAAACATCAAGTGCACTGGTTGCCTCATCGCAAACAATAATTTTAGGTTCTAAAGCCAAAGCACGTGCAATCCCCAAACGTTGGCGCTGACCGCCTGACATGCTATGAGGATAACGATCTTTAAACTCTGTTGGAAGTTCTACCATTTCCAACAGCTCTGCTGCTTTTGCATCTACTTCACTGTCTTTTATCAAGCCAAAATTTTTCAGTGGCTCAGTCAAAATATCTTTAACTAACATCTTAGGATTAAAAGCAGCTGTTGGATCCTGAAATACCATCTGAATATTCTTACGATCCTGCCGCAGCATTTCTCCTTCAGACTTCATTAAATCATGCCCTTCAAAGATAGCCTCACCAGAAGTAGCAGGATGTATACGCAATAGTGTACGTACCAATGTACTCTTTCCACAGCCAGATTCACCAATAATACCCAGTGTACGTCCTTCATAAGCACGTAAAGTAATATCATTGCAGGCAGTTAGAAATTTACCGCCATCAACTGCAAATTTTTTCGTAAGATGATTAATTTCCAGTACCAGTTTACCATTCTCACAGGCAGCAATATTAGCTTCGTCCATAATATGTCTTACCTCCTATAACTGGTACAGCATTCAATAACTGCTTTGTATAATCATGCTGCGGATGAGCAATAACCTTTTCACGAGATCCATATTCTACAACATGACCGCCTTTCATAACCATAAGCTTATTGGATACATAAGAAGCAACACCTAAATTATGAGTTACAATAATAACAGCTACACCATACTCATTGCGAATATCCACAATCTGACGAATAATCTGCGCCTGTGTAGTAACATCCAGAGCACTGGTTGGCTCATCAGCCAATAAAATCTTCGGGCTGAAAATCATAGCCATAGCAATACCAACACGCTGACGCATGCCGCCGGACAACTCAAACGGATAACTGTTCATTATATTTTCCGGATTGGGAAGACGCACATTCGTAAGCATATCACAGCACATTTTGTAAGCCTGATCTTTCGATTTATCCGGCTGATGTGCCTGTATATAATCAATAAACTGATTGCCTATACGCCGAATTGGATTAATCATATTGCCACTGTCCTGAAAAATCATAGACATTTCACTGCCATACATTTTACGCCATTGTTCAGGCGTATTTTTAAGTACATCCTGCCCTTCAAAGGTAATACTTCCTCTGCTGACACGACCAGCACCAGGCAAACAACCCATAATTGCACGGATGACAGTAGTTTTACCACTGCCAGACTCACCAACAATGGACATTATTTCACCTTTATCAAGTTCTAGACTGGCACCAGTTACAGTTAATTTATCACCATAACTAATATCTAAATCTTTTACTTCAAGTAGCATTGAGCCTTACCTTCTTTATAATTTATTAATTAGCAGGTTTAATATCTTTAGTCAGCCAATAGTAATCACATGGCAAAATTTCTGCATTTGCAATAGACTTATTAGAAACCATATTAGTCTGCGGATGACCAAATACCAAAGAAGCAGCATCATCAAGAATAACTTTCTGCATTTCAATAATCAACTCGCGACGTTTAGCAGGATCAAACTCTACACCCAATTTATCGGACAAAGCATCATAAACAGGGTTACTGTAGCCGGAACCATTTTGTTCCTGACCTGTTTTAAGATACATATTCATAAATACTTCCGGATCACCTGCCTGCAAACACAGTACATTGGAAATCAGCAAATCATACTCACCTTTTCTGCCGATACCATCAAGAACATTGTAGTCAACATTTTTCAGATTAATTTTAATACCAACCTTCTTAGCGTCAGCCTGAGTTGCTTCTGCATACAGAGGCAGCTCTGCACGACCGCTGTAGAATACAAAGTCTAATTCCATATTTTTACCGTCTTTATCAACATAACCATCGCCATCGGTATCTTTCCAGCCTGCTTCTTCCAACAGCTTTTTAGCACTTTCTACATTATATTGATTTTTATCATATTTATACAGCTCATCATACCCATAATCAACAGAAGGAGGCAGGTAAGGACCACCAGGAACAAAAGTATCTTTCAGCAAAACTTTATTATAGGTTACACGATCCAAAGAACGCAATAAAGCTTCACGAACTTTCAAATCACCAAGAGGTCTGTCTGGACGTACATTCAGACGAGCCAATACATCACGCAGAGAGGCAATGTTGGAAATATTATATTTGTCTTTATTATTGAACAAAGCAAGATCGCCTGCCGCAATATTTATCGCAAAATCTATTTCACCTTTTTGCAAAGCCATTGCACGAGTATTGGGATCATCGATAGTCAAAACGTCAACTGCTTTAAACGGAACTTCACCATCCCAATACTTTTCATTTTTTATCATTTCAGCTTTAGTCTTGGTATAGCTTTTTACAGCATACGGTCCAGTACAGATAGGTCCTTGTTTTGCAGTGTCACGTTCATTAATAGTATTCATATCAACAATAATGAACAGCGGATCACCTAACATACCAGGCAAAGTAGGAACAGGTTTCTTGGTTTTGATAATAACATTCTGACCTTCACCTTTAATAGATTCATACTCAAACATGGATTTTGCACGCGGTGCTTTTTCGAAAGTACGCAGAATAGATGCCGCTGCAATTTCACCAGTCAGTTTTGTTCCATTAGAGAAACATGCTTTATCATTAATATGGAAAGTCCAAGTCAATTTGTCATCAGAAATACTCCATTTATCAGCAAGCCAAGGAGTAGAATTCATTTTCTTATCAAATTTAACCAAACATTCCCCAAGACCATAACGCATTACCACCCAACCAAAATAGTTATCTGTTGGTTCTAAAGAATCAGCAAAGTTAGTAACACCAAATTTTACAGAATCCTTATGTTCTGCTTTTTTGTCACCACCGCCGCAACCTGCTGCTGCAAATGCCAATAAACCAACCATAGCCGCTGCTGCGGTAACCTTAAACATTTTTTTCATTGTACATCTCTCCATTTCATATACTCATTAAACATAAAAAAACTACCATTTACAAGCAATCATTCACTGACATCATTGCGCGGATCTAAAACATCACGCAGATTATCACCCCAAAGGTTGAAAATCATAACAGTCACAAAAATTGCTAAACCAGGGAATACCATAAGCCAAGGAGCCGTTTGTAACTGCTGACGGCCTTCATTAAGCATTAACCCCCACTCAGGGGCAGGTGGCTGGCTGCCAAATCCTAAAAAGGATAAGCCTGCAAGTTCCATCATTAATGCACCAATATCTGCAGCAGCAGTAATTACCATCATTGGAAGAATATTGGGCAGTATATGTACCCAAAGGATATGTGAAGGAGTTCCGCCATTAACAACAGCAGCTTCTACAAAATCACGCCTTTTAATCTGAAGTACCAAGCTGCGTGCCAAACGTGCATACTTCGTCCAGCTGACAATAGTCAAAGCAATAACAGCATTAACCAAACTTCCTCCCATAATACCTGCTACGGCAATAGCAAGAATCATTCCAGGAAAAGAAATCATCATATCAGAAAGGCGCATAATTACCATATCTACCTTACCGCCAAAATAGCCAGAAAGCACACCCATAGTAGTACCCACAATAAATACACAGGCAACTAAAAACAAAACACCGCTAAGTGAAGCACGTGCACCATAAAGTACACGACTAAAGCAATCACGACCAAGCTTATCTGTGCCAAATAAATGTTGTGCACTTGGCTCCTGAAACGCATCTCTCATAGTAGCGTGGGTAGGATCGTAAGGAGCAAGCACAGGTGCAGCCAACGCAATTGCAATAAGAACAACTACTAAAATCGAGGTTACAGCAAAAGCTCTGTTGGTTTTTAACCCATTAATAATTGTTTCCATATAGCTTTTACCTTACCTTTCTTAAACGGGGGTCCAGATAGTTATAAGAAATATCAACAATAAGATTGATAATCATATACATTAATGCTATCCAAATAACAACACCCTGTACTAATTGAAAATCACGGTAAGTTATAGCTTCAATAGCCAATCTGCCCAGACCTGGCCACTGAAATACCATTTCAATTACCGCAGCACCGCCCAAAAGATTGCCCAATGACAAACCAAGCAACGTAATTAACGGCAACATAGCATTCGGCAAAACTTCTTTCCAAAGAATATGACTCTCTGACATACCACGTGCTCTGGCACCAACTACGTAATCTTGATGCAGTTCTTCCAAAATTGCTGCACGTACCTGACGCGTATACTTAGATGACATTGCAAAAGCCAATGTAGCAGCAGGAAGAATTATCGTATCAATACCTATAGTTCCGCCAACAATAGGAAACATGTCCAGTTTCAGACCAAAAATCCACAACAGCATCAAGCCTACCCAAAATCCCGGCATTGAAACTCCCATAAAGGTAAATCCTCGCACTATATAGTCAAACCAACCTCCGCGATTTACCGCTGAATAAATTCCTAAAGGAATGGATACTATCATCATCATAGCCAATGAAGCCAATGATAAATAAATAGTTCCTGGCAGACGACTCATGAGTTCATCTACCACTGGTGCTTTTGCCATATATGAAAATCCTAGATTTCCCTGCAGTGCACGTCCCAGCCAATCCAAATATTGGAAAAAGAACGGTTTGTCCAGACCTAACTCTGCACGAAGTGCATCAATTTCAGCCTGGCTTACAATAATGTCCTCATTACCTGCAATCATTTGACGAACAACATCGCCAGGTGCAAGCATTACCAAAGCAAAAGTAATAAAACTTATGCCCACCAGGACAAGAGCGATCTGACCCAAACGAGCCAAAATCTGCTTTTTAGACAAAACGCATCATCTCCATCAAAAAAATAACCTTTTCCTGCTTAAACACAAAGAAAAGGCTTACATAGCAACGTGCACTATTGCGTCATGTAATATATCTCTGTCACAAGCAGGAATATATCAACTGAGGCTGTTGACTGACTAGCTTCGGCAAAGCATCACAGTGGCTGGACCGTTGCGGAATCACACCGCATTCAACATCAATCTGAACTTTACAGACTACCTCAGCAGACTAAAAAATCAGTTGTTTTAACAAGACATAGTAGTGTAAAATTTATCAGTTATATATTCATAATAGCACTAACTCTCAATAATTGCAACTATTTTGTTACAAATTCGTTCTCATTGTGAAGTTACGTTTTAAAGACGGTAAATAGCATAAAAGTATTATCGACTGTGCAATCATAAAGCCTAAAAGAGCCAGCCAAAGTCCGCTGTTACCCCATAACGGAACAAGCTGCCACTGCATAAGATAAAATACAGCCAAAGCTAACAACATCATATTTCTAATGGGTGCAGTATAGGTAGCTCCACAAAAAACTCCGTAAAGTACCATACCAATTCCAGCACAAACAGGATAAAAAAGAACAAAAATATTATAATTCATTGCTGCAGTAACTACAGTTTCAATATTCGTAAACAAGCAAATGAAAAATTCATAGCCTATAGCATAACTTCCCATAAGAATTATAGATAAAACCAAAAGCCATTTAAATGTCATTTTTATTGCAGCATCCAACATCTTTATATTCTGCGCCCCAACCGCACGGCCGCTGAAAATAGCAGCACCATTAGCCATACCATCAATAAGATAACTCATAATATCTTTCAGTTGCAGTAATACAGCATTAGCAGCCAAAACTACTGTTCCAAAAGAAGCTCCTACAGCAGCAATAATATTATTTACTGTAAGCAGACAGGCAGTACGTATCATCAAGTCAGCATTAACTTTAAGCATTCCTATAAATGTACGCCAATCTAATAACTCTCTCCAAGGCAGATTAGTATAATCAAAATCACCATAATAATACATAAGAACTGCACCAAGGATGCCGCCATAAATTTGACTCAGCAAAGTTGCTAAAGCTACACCAGTAATATCCATATGCAGCCAAAACACAAACAGAATACTTAAAAACATATTTAATACGTTCATTGATACCTGCATAAAAACACTTGCACGCACACGAGTCTGCCCCATCAACCATCCTAAAGCTACATAATTGAACAACACCAATGGTGCTCCCCAAATTAGGATATAGTAATAAGTACGGCATAACTCATTTACCTCCATAGCTGCACCAATCATTGTAAGATAAAGCTCTAATATAGGCTTTTGGAGAATAATACAGGCAAGGCTTACCAATACAGCCAGTACCAAAGGCTTAAAAAAAGCCAGTAAAGCCAACCGCTTATCTGAAGCCCCAAAAGCCTGAGCTGCATAACCAGTCGTACTCACTCGCAAAAAACCAAATAACCAATATAAATTATTGAACAATATAGCTCCTAAAGAAACTGCCGCAATATATTTAGGGTCTGCAAGTTGTCCCATAACCGCAGTATTCACAGCTCCCATCAGCGGCTGTGTCATTGTTGACAGCATAAAAGGAATCGTAAGTCCCAAATATTCACGATTTGTCAGCAAGTTCATCTTATCTGACTTCCTTTCTTATTCGTATTTTATTTTATTTTAAAAAAGCTCTTGTGTGAGTAGCTTATCACATGTTATAATTTATTGCAAGAGAGAAATATGAGCTTATAAAATTTTTAAAACAGATATCAATCTCTTGCCAATATTGTTAACTATAAAATTTTTGATTGAATATCTTTAACATAGCAGTATCAAAGTATGGTGTATATCTAAAGGAGTGAGTATATGTCTGAAACTTTAAAAATATGCGGACTTACGGTAGAACGCGGACATAAACTGCGCACATATCTGCCAGTTCCTGATACCAAGATAAAAATACCTCTGACAATAATTAATGGTAATGATGACGGGCCTACACTACTCATAACAGCAGGCATCCACGGCGGTGAATATCCGGGAATAGCTGCTGCAATGGAATTAGGTCGTGACATTGAACCAGAACATGTCAAAGGCTGCTTAATTATGATGCATCCAGTTAATATCCAGGGTTTCTGGGCACGCCGCGAAATGATCGTCCCCGAAGACGGAAAAAATCTCAATCGTGTTTTTCCTGGAGATCCCTTAGGCACCTTAGCTGATAAAACCGCTTATCTTATAAGCAGTAATTTTTTCCCTATCGCAGATTTCTATGTAGATATGCACAGTGGTGATATCCATGAAAGCTTACACCCATATGTTTATTACCCTGGACAGCCTACTCCTGAAATAGAAAAAAAATCCCGTTCAGTTGCACGTGTACTAGATATGGAATATATGGTTCGCTCATTGGCAACGGGCGGTGCTTATAACTATGCTGCAAGTATTGGCTTACCATCTATTCTTATCGAACGCGGCGGTGCAGGTTTATGTCTGCACGAAGATATTGAAGCCTACAAAGATGATATACGTAATATTTTACGCAAATTAAAAATGTTTTCCCTGCCAGTTAAGCCACGCCATCATTCCCCGCGTGATGTAGAAAATCTAATATATTTAGAAGCCCTGGAAACAGGCTGCTGGCTGCATCATATCCACAGCGGTGATTTTGTAGAAGAAGGACAAGTTCTGGGACGTATAACAGATGTCTTTGGCAACACATTAACAACCTATTATGCAGAACAAACAGGAGTCATACTTTATGTATGCCCTGCACTCGCATCTCCTAAAGGAACTATTCTTGTTGCTTACGGCATCATCAAAGAGGATGAAGAAAACTAAATGAGCAAATATATATTAACTGCACTTTTTTATACGAAGTCGCAAGACATATATCAACACTCACCTTACATGAAGTAGCAACATTTATGTGCGGAGTAAGAACAGCAGTTGCTGCGTGATTCTGGTTTGAAGATTTTTCAAAAAAAACAATTAATTCGGATTAAGTTTTCATAAAAAAAGACAACACAAACGTGTTGTCTTTTTTGCTTTTATCAGCAAATTTATAAGATTTTCTATTTTTATATAATGGAATGGCGGAGACGGTGGGATTCGAACCCACGTGCCGAATAAACGGCAAACTGATTTCGAGTCAGCCGCGTTATGACCACTTCGCTACGTCTCCAACATATTGCTTTTGCCAACAACAAAAGCTTATACTAACGCCAATATTATATAATAAAAAAACAATATTGGCAACTAGCAAACTAATTACTGCACTGTTTCTGCTTACGATTTTTATTTTCTGCACGTCTGTTTCTAAAAAAATTCTTCATCACAGCGGCACATTCTTCTTCACAAATACCACTAACAACTTCAGCACAATGGTTAAGATTAGGGTTAGCTATGATATTAAAAATTGACTCTGCTCCACCAGCTTTCACATCAGGGCAGCCATAAACAACTCGCTCAATACGACTATTGACAACAGCACCACTGCACATTGGACAAGGCTCTACTGTTACATATAATACACAGCCGCTCAACCGCCACCGTTTCAATTTACTGCAGGCTGTTCGAATAGCAATAATTTCTGCATGTGCTGTACCATCCTGCCACATTTCACGCATATTATGTGCCGCTGCAATAACTGCCCCCGTTTCCTGTTCGACCACTACTGCACCTATAGGAATTTCGCCTATTTCAGCAGCCTTATGAGCTTCCGCCAATGCCAATTTCATATAAAACTTATCATCCAGCATAATTATTCCGCAGCCTCCATAAGCAGTTCCCATTTTTCCATAAGCTCTGCTATTTTTATTTCATAAGCTTCATGTTCCGCTGCCATTTTTGCACTAAACTCTGGATCAAGATGATTTTCAGGAGCAGCCATCTGCTTTTCCAATACTCCCATCATAGCTTCCTGTTCACGAATTTGCAACTCAACTTTAGGAAGCAACTTAATCGCTTCTTCACGACTATAACGACGAAGCTTATTATCCTGCTGTTTAATTATGGCAGTTTCCAAAGTATGCTTAACTGGTAAAGACATAGCATTTTTTTCTGCTTTAGCAGCTGCTTCTGCTGCCAATAAAAGCTCCTTATTCTTTTCTTCTAAATAAAAATCATAATTGCCTTTATAGTCCTTAATATCTTGATTATCAATCTCCCATATTCTTGTGGCAATTTCATTAACAAAATAGCGATCATGACTCACTACCAAAACCGTTCCGTCAAAAGTTTCCAAAGCAGCTTCTACAGTTTCTCTTGCCATAATATCCAAATGATTTGTCGGTTCATCAAGTACAAGGCAATTTGCGCCATCTAAAACTAACTTTAAAAGTACTAGCCTTGCTTTTTGTCCTCCGCTAAGCTCGCTGATTTTTTTAAACACATCATCTCCATGAAACAGCATTCCACCTAACATAGAACGAGTATATTCTTCCGTAAAACCATATTCAATAACAAAATTTTCTAACAGCGTCTGTTCAGGATTCAGTCGTTCGTAGCTCTGTGAAAAATAACCAATCTGCACTCTGTTGCCGATTTTAGCCCTGCCCTTTAATGGCTGCAGCTCTCCCAATATGGTTTTAAGCAACGTCGTTTTTCCAGTTCCGTTAGCCCCTAAAAGAGCAACTTTTTCACCACGCCTTATAGTAAGATTTATACTTTCGGCCAAAACTTTAGTTTCATAGCCAATTGTTAAATCTTCCATAATTAGTACTCTCTCTGCACACTCAGCAGCAGACGGCAGATGTAAAGCAAATTCTTCATTATGTACAGGTGCTTCTATTCTCTCTAAACGATCCAGCTGCGACTGACGTCCACGTGCCATTTTACTTTTTATACCAGCCTTAAAGCGGCGAATATAAGCTTCTGTACGTGCAATATAATCCTGCTGCGCATTATATGCAGCCGTTAAAGTAGCATTTTGAACAGCCTTCTGTTCCAGATAACGACTGTAATTACCTTTAAACGACTGTAATCTGCCACCCTCCATTTCCAAGATTCGTACCGTTACATTATCAAGAAAAGCACGGTCATGGCTGACAACTAAAAGTCCACCCTTAAATTCCTGCAAATATTTTTCCAGCCACTGTGTCATGAAAATATCCAGATGATTTGTCGGTTCATCAAGAATCATAAAATCAGGATTACGAACTAAAGCAGCAGCCAACATTAATCGTGTTTTCTGTCCGCCGCTTAATGCAGCAGCATCCTGCTGCCACCACGGTTCGGTATATCCAAGACCTATAAGAACACGCTTAATACGATTTTCATAATTATAACCGTCAATAAACTCATAACGCTTAAGTATTCTGCTGTATTCCTCCAAGCATATGTCCAGTTCTTCCCCATTTAATTTAGCAGAATCAGTTTCAAGCTGTAACAGTTTTTTACGCAGCGAAATAATCTCTGTACAGCTCGCCATCATAAACTCCCAGATAGTACCCTGTATATCCGTAAATCCCTGCTGTACATACCCTATGCTAATACCTGACTCATATTTAATTGTTCCACTGTCTGCCCACTCAGGCTCCAACAGGCAACGCAGCAATGTTGTCTTACCGCTGCCATTTACGCCAACTAAACCTATATGTTCACCTTTTTCTACCATAAAGCTTACATTCTTAAAAATCTCATGTATACCAAAAGCTTTGGCTATTTTATCTACTACTAATTGCATAATGCACTCCTAATATAAGTCATATTCTAAAAATATATTTTAACAAAAACTATTGCATAATGCAAAGACAACAGAACAGCTATTTATCTCCAAACGCAAATATAGCTCTGCCCCACGTCAAACGCGAAGCAGAGCTGTAACTTTGTACATCTGCTAATTCTAATAATTTTTATTAGAAGTTATACTGCATACCAACAACAAAAGAACGACCAGGCATCATATACCAATCACCAGGTTTACCGGAACCATAGATAACATTAGTACGTTCAGCATATGCCTTATCAAACAAATTGTTTACTTTAGCATAGAAACTAATATTCTTAGTAGGTGCATAACTTGCACTCATATTAATAACTGCATACTTATCGGACGGCCATCCCTGCATACCATCCTCTTGATGTTCAGCATTAGTCCTGCGTATAAAATAATAGCCATCCAAAGCAGCTTTAACCTTAGCGTAATTATAAGATATACCAAAAGTTGCCATATCTTTCGGCTGATAACCCCAATCATACGTATCCTCATCCATATGCTGGAACAAATGTGCCCAACCAATATTAGCATTCCAATTTTCACCAATCTGAGTCATATACTGCAAATTCCAGCCGCGAGCAATACCATTATCAGCATTTTGATAAGCACCACCATTGACAGCCTGAACAATAGCTCTTTCAGTTTTTGTTTCAAACCAATTCAAAGTCAAAATATTATAATCATCAAAATTCCTATTGTAACCTATGGTTGTTGTTCGTCCATAAGCAGGTTGAAGCTCACTATTGCCATAATTTCTGTCTGTCAATTGATACATACTTGGGAGAATGTAAAAATCACTGCGGCCTGCATAAATTTTATCTTTTGGAGTAATATCCCAACTCAGTTTATAACTTTTTGAAGTATGATTAGCAAGCTTTACACCATTACCGCTGCTGTTTGTAGGACGATCATGACGCAGTCCACCAGACAGCGTTACATCAGGAATAATTTCCCAATCATCCTGAATATAGTAAGAAGTATTTTTCATTTTAAAATGACCCAACTTACTCCTATCACTGCTAAGAGATTTAACGTTATTATCCTTGCCCTCAGCATAATCAATACCAAAAACTATATTATGACGTGAGCTGTTAAATGTAGCCTGCTCACTGATAAAGTTATAAGTATAATCGTTATCAGCACTTTCCAGATAATGCCAGTTTTGTGCATATCGTCCATCAGTATTACTGCGGCGATAAGTAAAGGTATTACTCCAACGCTCAGACAATTTTATATCATCTTTCAAAGTCAATGAATCACTGCTGTATTCACCGTCATAATGATTGTGATAAATATAATCATAACCGTGGAAATCAGATTTTGTCTTATCATAATTTAATGTCAAAGTATGGTCGGGAGTAAAATCATAACTCAGCTTAATGCCATAAGATTTGCTGTCAATATCACTCTGCCAGTTTTTGCCATTGCCATCCTCAAAGTCTCCGCTCTTTTTATTATCATAGTAAACATGATAAGCAAGGTTATCTTTGCGACCCATAGTATTAACTTTATACTGTCTGGTCGAAAAATCGCCGGCAGAAACATCAATGGTTGTTTTTGTATCGTTTATTTTTCGGGTAATAATATTAATAACGCCGCCCTTAGCACCGCTGCCATATAATGTACCAGCACTGCCGCGCAAAACTTCTACGCGTTCAATATTATCCATATTGTTTGTTAAGGCAGCATATGTATAGCCAGCACTGTCTCCCTGAAATTCACTTACACGGACACCATCAACCAAAACTACTACTTCTTTACTGCCGTTAATACGAATACCGCTGAGATTGGCATTCATACCGCCATTGCCGCCATAACTTAAAAATTGTACACCGGGAACTGTACGCAATGCTTCTTCAACATTGGTCATGTGCATATCTTCTATTTCTTTACGAGTGATTACACTTATATCAGCTCTGGCATCAGTAATTTTAGTAGGAATACGGCTGGCTGTTATAACCATAGTATCTAAAGAAAATTCCATCTCCGTTGCTTCAGTTTCTGATGCAAACGCGTTAGCAGATAAACTCATAGCAGCAAGTGTTCCGATAATCGCTGCACTAAACTTTGAATTTTTATAAGCTTTCATATTCATTCCTCACTTTTATTTACTCCAGATTTTGCTCATAAGATCTGAAAAATGTTTTTCCAGATGAGCTTTCAGCTGATCAACCAACGCAAAAATCAATGCTGGTGCAAATTTATCATCATCTGCTGGCACACTGAATGTTATAATCACATTTCCCTGCGGATTAATGCTGTATTTAAGCATATTAAATTCATTATTAAGATCATTAAGATAATTTAAAGCAGCAGCCTTTTTATCTTCGGTTATAGTTACTAAATGTGCCTGAATGTAGCTGTAAACAGTATTATTAACAACCACAAACAAAGGTAATGTCTGACCTTCAATCAACAGTCTGGTATTAATCAGCAAATTATTTTCATCAATTTGCAGATACTGTAAGCCAGTAATCTTATTGGCATCTGCAAATTCTTTTAAAGCTGTAAGTTTTTTCTCTGCCAAAGTTACAATTTTTTCCTCTGTAGTTTGTGTTTCAGTTTTTGCTGTTTCTTTTTCCTCAGTCATTTTCCAAATCTCCTTATAAAAAAATTTTATAGTAGGGACAGACTTACTGCCCCTACTTATGAAAATATAGAAATTACTATAACTTAGAATGTAAATCTCAAACCTGCATTAACTTTCCAGTCATGCTTATAATCACCTGTCAGGCTCTTAGTTACATCTGCAAAGAAGTTTGCTGTCTTGCTCAGATTATAACTTCCACCCAAAGTCAACTCACTCCAAGTTCCACCAAGATCGTAGCTTGTGTCTTTAGTTCCGCCAAACTCATCAAGGAAGTGGGTATCTACATCACCAGCAAATTCATGTGCCAGGCTAAGACGTGCAAAATAGTTTCCATGTTTGCTTGCCTGACCTGCCTCTACACCAATACGACCAACAAAACTGTTAAAAGCATCTTGATTTATATCAACACTGCCAAGCTGCTGGCTGTGAGCTGTATAATCTGCACTTCCCAAACGTGCCCAAGTCAACTGTAACTGTGGTTCAATATAACCGCCTGCAATATCACCGAAACGTTTTCCATATTGAGCAGACAAGCTATAGCCATTAGCACTATAATCGCCTTCTAAACGACCGGTTTCATTACTTGCACTGAACTCATTCTTTACATGACCAACTTTAGCTGTCAAATCCAGATAAGAATTATTTCCAAGATCTTTACTACTGTAAACGCCAAAGCTGTACAATTTAGTATCGCCATCACCTGTCTGATAATTATCACTGCCATCCAGATAATCAATAGCAACACCAACAGTCCAGCCGTCAGCCAAGTTCTTATCATAACCTACCTGACCAGCCCAATAACTGCCATCAAAGGAAGTATTGCTGCCGCTGTATTTTGTTTGTCCGCCATAGGTTCTAGCCCATGCTCCCTGTTCATCGCCTTTCAGCAAAGCAGCTCGACGATTGTAATTATCACCAGCAACGTCACGCCAGCTCATCATGTTGCTCATCATTGCTGTACGTGCTCCCTTAACAAACTCAGATTCACTGGTAGTATAAGGCTTATGAGAAGTGCCGCTGGTAAAATTACCTATACCTGTTTCAGTATCAAAGCTCA
This sequence comes from uncultured Phascolarctobacterium sp., assembly GCA_964630355.1. Classification (GTDB taxonomy): domain Bacteria; phylum Bacillota; class Negativicutes; order Acidaminococcales; family Acidaminococcaceae; genus Phascolarctobacterium_A. The sequence goes on along the minus strand of CAZVSX010000015.1, from coordinate 1,755 downwards.
TATCTCCAAGCCATTGAGCAATTTTATCGCTGGTAAGACCACCTGCAATCTGGACTTGTCCAGTAAGATTTATATCACTTCCAGCACTGCTGTAAGCCAGTTTTTGTGCCAATGCACTCATAACATTTTCTACATTTTGACGATCATTGAGGTCAACATTTTTACTGCTGGTAGACAAAGTTACCAAAGAACCTTCAGCAGCTTTTTTGATAGTAGTATTACCAGCTGTATAATCTGCAACTTCAGTACCTTTTGTGTCACCATGATCATAAACAATAATTGTGCTGCCGCTGTAATTATCAATCGTCAGACCATTAGCATCCTTTTGGTAAATATAACCAGAATGACTGTAATCTTTACCACCGTTCAGCTGAGTTACATGGCTGCCATTAAAGGGGTCTTCGCCCCATGGTGTCGGCAGTTTACCAACTACTTCATTGTTCCAGGTTGCTCCATTTTGCAGCCACAGATTTACATCTCCTGTAAATGTTTTTCCTCCTGATTCCTTGCCGCCTTCTGGGAATTGGTTATAAACTACACCTGTAAAGCTGGAGTCAGCTGTACTCAAGCCCAAATTGATTGTCGATTTTGTATAAACATCTTTAGGATTTACTGCTCCTATTGATGCTACAGCATTGCCTTTTATTGTAACTTTGTTGTTGTCTGCTCCTGTTACCTTACCAGTTTCATCCTTAACAACGTTCATATTTATCACGCCGTTAGCTGCATAAAGAGCACTGTAACCAGAGCTTGCACCTGCTGCTTCCTTAATGTCTATATTGCCGCCTTTGACATTGATAGTTGCTCCGCCTATATTAGCATACAAGCCATTCGCATTACCGCTTATATCTACATTGCCGTTTACTGTTATTGTTCCGCCAGTTCCACCGCCAGTATTTGCTGTTGCATATAAGCCGGATGCACCATATTCTGCATAGCCACCGTTATGTCCGTCTACTTCAATCTTGACATCACCATTTATCACGGTATCTGCTTTACCGTAAACACCCATGGTATTACTTGTACCATCAATTTTCATTTCTGTATTTCCGTTAACTGTCAAGCTGCCTTTGGTATGATATATGCCATATACTCCATTGCTGTTAGTGCTTTCTACATTAATTTTCAACTTATCAGCTGTAACAGTAGTCGAACCTTCTACATCCTGCATAATACCTGCATTCTGACCGCTTGCTTTCAGTACATTCAATGTCAGCTCTTTACCTGCAGCATCTATTTTTGCTGCATTTGCCAATTTTATAGCTTTAGCAACTTCACCAGTTACATTAATAGCACTGTCCTCTGTAAATTTATAGCTGCCATCGTCTGATACCACACCACCGAAAACATATTCCAAATCTTTATTTTTATCACCTGTTAATGTGGTATTAAAATTTTTAGCAATTTGATGGTCTGGTGCATCAGGAACGGTAATAGTTTCACTCGCACCGCCTTTACCAGTGCTATCGTCAAATACGATATCAGTCAAAGCCCAGGTTACACTGTCACTGGTCAAACCGCCAGCAATCTTTGCTGTACCAGTAAGATTTCTCTCACCTGTTACATAATTGCTGTAAGTTAACTTGCCAGCCAAAGCACTTAAAATATCACCAACCTTAGATGTATCATTTACATTTAAGCTGTTAGTTACAAGGTTAACTGAAGAACCAGCTTCCGCATGTTTGATAATTGTATCGCCATAAGCAGCATAATCACTGGCACTGGAGCCATCATTTTCATGTGCATAGAAAATAT
>CAZVSX010000014.1:0-42653 GCA_964630355.1 uncultured Phascolarctobacterium sp. | reverse complement strand
TATGGCTGTGGGGTTTTAATTTGTCTTTATAACCTACTTATGTCAACAAAATTGATTATATACATATTGGCGTGTTATAATATATTAAATTAAGAATGAGGTGATAGATATGAAAAAGTCTTTGTCAGTTTTTTTGATGACTGTTGTATTTACTGTAATATCTACTGTAACTGCTTTAGCATATAATCCTGGACAGCGCACTTATCAACTTTTGGGACAGACATTAAATAGTGATAAGCACCCTGTACATCTTGTAGTTACACAAACTATAGATATGCGAGATGTTTTGACTGCTGAAGCTTATGCTAAACTGCCGTCTGCGCAAAAGATACGCACTAATCGAACAGAGTATAATGAATCTAAAGGTATAAATGCTGAACGTATAACAACTACTGATGGTGATGGTAAGATAATAAAGGATACAGTAAGCTTTGTGCGTGGAGGCTATTGGTATACGATTGATTATGCTAATAAAACTTATGACCGTATTCCTGAACTACCAGGTATGAGTATAGCTTTTGCTGAGACTCTTGTAAGTTGGTTTAACAATAGACCAGAGATGGGTAATGACCCTGTTACAGGTTACGACTTTGATAAAATGACTAAAGGTAATAATACTTTAAGTTTCTACTATACAAAAGATACTGCTGAATGGAAAGGTTATGAAGTAAGTTATCTGCCTGTTTTTTCCGTAGTTGAGGTTTCTGATGTAGTAGATGAAACAACTGCTTTTGCTTTGCCGCCTGCTGATTTTAAACAGGTGGCTGATCCAGCAATGCGTAATTATGCAAACAGACTTATGCAGAGAAGATAAAACTGTGAAAATATGGCAGATTCTTTGAACTGGTATCTGATTGTTGCTCAGATATCAGTTCATTTGACTGCCTCTTTTTAGTTGCATTAAAATAATGCATATTGTAAAATATATAAAATACGAAGTTTCAGTATACTAATATATATGACGAGGAGCGATTTACGTGAGTACAAATTTAGAAGTAGGTATCGTTGGTTTGCCTAACGTGGGGAAAAGTACTTTATTTAATGCTATTACTAAAGCTGGTGCAGAAGCTGCTAATTATCCCTTTTGCACAATTGAACCTAATGTAGGTGTTGTTGATGTTCCAGATAAGCGTTTAAATGTTTTGAGCGATATGTTTAAATCTAAAAAGATTGTTCCTGCAGCAATGCGTTTTGTTGATATTGCTGGTTTGGTTAAGGGAGCAAGCAAGGGTGAAGGTTTAGGCAATAAGTTTTTGTCACATATTCGCGAGGTTGATGCTGTAGCAGAAGTTGTACGCTGTTTTGAAGATGGAAATATTACTCATGTGGAAGGCAGCATTGATCCATTGCGTGATATTGAAATTATTAATACAGAATTGTGCTTGGCTGATATGGAAACTGTAGAAAAACGGCAGGAGCGCCTTGTAAAGCTGGCAAAAACTGGAGATAAAAAGGTTAAGCTGGAACAGGCGGTAATGGAAAAGGTTATGGCTGGTCTTTCGGAAGCGCAGCCTGCACGTCGCTTGGGTTTAAATGAAGAAGAATTAGAGTTTTTGATTGAGTTGCATCTGCTTACTATGAAACCGGTACTTTATGTTACGAATGTCGCGGAGGGTGAAGTTGCCGATTCTTCTGCTAATACTTATGTTCAGGCTGTAAAGAAATACGCTGCTGAAGAAGGTGCTGAGGTCATTGTAGTTTCTGCGAAAATGGAAAGTGAAATTGCTGAGTTGCCTACTGATGAAGCGAAGGAATTTTTGGAAATGGCAGGTTTGGAAGAAACTGGTCTGGATCGTTTGATTAAGGCTGGATTTAAGCTTTTAGGATTAATGACTTTTTTGACGGCTGGTGAGATTGAATCACGTGCTTGGACAATAAAACAGAATACTAAAGCTCCGCAGGCTGCCGGTAAAATTCATACCGATTTTGAGCGTGGTTTTATTCGTGCAGAGATAGTATCTTATGATGATCTTGTGGCTTGCGGCAGTAAAGCTGCTGCTCGTGAAAAAGGTCTTGTGCGTCTGGAAGGTAAGGATTACGTTATGAAAGACGGCGACGTAGTAGAGTTTAGATTTAATGTGTAATATTAGATAGTGATGAAAATGTGGTTCACTTTGTTGAGCCACATTTTTGTATATAAGTATGCTGTTGATTAGAAAAAATGAAGTATTAGTTTTGTCATAATTTCTATGCTGTATTATAATTATTTTGTTAGTTGCAGTTAACTTTTGATGAAATCTACGTTAATTTACAGAAACTGGTTACTGTATAGTTGCTTTTTTTTCTACGATTTAATACAATATAGTTTATGGAAAGAAGGTGCAGTAATTGATATTTGATACACATATGCACTGCGATTATTCTTGTGACAGTGAAATGAAATTTGCTGATGCTGTAGCTGCAGCGAAGTTACAGCATATAGGTATTACGGTTACTGAGCATTGGGATTATGATTATCCGACTAATCCAGAAGCATTTAAGTTTGATATAGATGAATATTTTAAAGCTTTTCAGCCTTGGCGTAACGAAAAGGTACTTATAGGTATTGAGATAGGGATGCAGACACATACGGCTAAAGAAGATAATAGGATAGCACAGGGACATTCCTTCGATTATGTTTTAAGCTCTGTTCATTGTATAGGAAAACGTGATTTGTATGAGCAAACCTGCTATGAGGGAAGAACACGTCAACAGATTATCGAAGAATTTTTACTGGACAGTATTACCTGTTTGTCGCAGGAGCGTGACTTTGATGCATTTGCACATATTGATTATATTTGTCGCTATTGGCCATACACTGGAAAAGAGCGAGAACTTCATCTGAGTGATGCACCAGAGCTGTTTGATAAGTTATTTGGACTGCTTATAGATAAGAATAAACCAATCGAAATAAATACTCGTCGTCTTGATGATGCAGTTGCGGTATCTGGACTTTTGCCATTATATAAACGTTATTATGAACTTGGCGGCAGATATTGTACTATTGGCAGTGATGCTCATTATAAAGAGCATGTTGGACGCAGATTACAGGAAGCTTATAATATAGCAGAACAATGCGGACTTACTCCTGTATATTTTAAAGCAAGAAAGATGCAGTTGATGGAGGTGTACAAATGAAATGCGTGCGTTTTGAGGACAAGCGGACAGGGAATAAACGTTTGGGTTTTATTGATGGTAATATTATCCGTTGTGTTTATGGCAGTTTGGAAACCTACTGGCAGATTACAGATGAAACTTTTGCTATGCGAGACGTGCAGTTATTAGCACCTTGTGTACCGAAGCAGATTATCTGTGTCAGCTTTAATTATAAAAAACACGCAGCGGAATTTGGTGTGGAAATTCCACGAGAGCCTAGTATTTTTTCTAAAGCAGCACATACGGTTATTGGTACTGGCGAAAATATTATTTGGCCCAAACAGGTAGAAGAGCTTGCTTTTGGTGCAGAGTTGGGCATTGTTGTTAAAAAGAAGATGAAGAATGTTAAAGCAGAGGATGTACCAAAATATATTTTGGGATATACTTGTGCTAATGATATTACCGCACGCGATTTACAGAGAAAAGAACGTCAATGGCTGCGTTGTAAGTCTTTTGATACTTTTTGTCCTCTTGGTCCATGGTTGGAAACAGAGCTTAATCCCTGCGACTTATCTATTAAAGCTTATGTCAATGGTGCATTAAAACAAGATGCTCGTACCAGTAATATGATTTATAGTCCTTATGAGATATTGAGTTATATTTCCAACAGCTTCACGCTTGATGCTGGAGATTTGGTATTAACGGGTACACCAGTGGGAGCAGGATTAATAAATGATGGTGATGAGGTGACAGTGGAGATAGAAGGGATTGGTAAGCTTACTAATCGTATTGTAAAAGAGTAGAGCAGTATTGCAAGACGTATGTTTAGAGGCATACGTCTTGTATTTTTTTAAAAATTTTGCTATAGTTTGACTAATGAGTCAGTGATTGCTTGTATAATTATATAAAGTATTAGGAGATTTTTATGTTGAAAAATATGACAGAGGGAGAGCCCTTAAAACTGATAGTTCAGTTTATGATACCGCTTTTGATTGGTAATGTATTTCAGCAAATGTATAATATTGCAGATGTTATTATCGTGGGACGTACAATTGGTGTTAATGCCCTTGCTGCAGTAGGTGCAGTTACACCGCTTTTTATGCTTACTATGGTGCTGACTATAGGTCTAAGCAATGGATTTACTGTTGTAACAGGGCAAAGATACGGTGCTCAGGATATGAATGGTATGCGGCGAAGTATAGCTACTTGCTTAGTGCTTAGCATTTTTTTTGTTATTGCAATTATGCTTATTATGCACCTGATTATAGATCCTGTGTTAGCATTGATGAATATACCATTGGAATTATTAAGCGATGCTTATGCTTACGTTATGATTATCGTGGACGGACTATTTGCTATGATGGGCTATAACCTATTATCAGGAATTATGCGTTCTCTTGGTGACAGCAAAACTCCATTATATTTTTTAATTGTTTCTTCAATAGTGAATGTTGTTTTGGCATTAGTATTTATAATTGAATTTGGCTGGGGAGTTCCTGGGAGTGCCTTTGCGTTAGTTATAGCACAGGCAGTTTCTACCGTGTTATGTGCTGCTTATATTTATAAGCGTTTTCCGCAGCTGCATATTAAGCGTAGTGATTTTTGTTTAAACTGGCAGGAACTTTGGGAACATTTACGCATGGGTTTACCGATGGCTGTGCAGTTTTCAGTATTAGGTCTTGGCATTATTATTTTACAGTCAGTATGTAATAAATTCGGAAGTGAGCAAATTGCAGGGTTTACTACGGCTATTCGTGTTGAGCAGCTTGCCTTGCAGCCAATGATTTCTTTTGGTATAGCAATAGCTGTTTTTACTGCACAAAATTTTGGTGCGCATCGCTTTGACAGGATACGTATAGCTGTAAGAAAATGTTCAATGTTATTATTATCCTTTAGTCTTGTAGCAGCGATGGTTATATTTTTATTCGGGGAACAGATTATAGGTGTATTTTTGGATGCACCTTCGCCGGAAGTTATGGAAGCGGCACATTTATATATTCTTTATACTGTACCAGTATATTTTTTCCTTAGCCAAATTTTTGTCTATCGTAATGCCTGTCAAGGAATGGGCGTTGGTATGATTCCTATGCTTTCAGGCTTTGTGGAGCTTATTATGCGTTCATTGGCTGCTGTTTATTTAAGCGAACCTTATGGTTATGTGGGAATTTGTTTGGCAGAGCCTATTGCCTGGATTAGTTGTGCGGTCTTTGTGTTTGCGGCGTATCATTATTTTGTACGTTTACTGGAAAATAAATATTTGGGAATATAAAAATGCTCCTGTTATTCATATACGTGTTACGTTATGTGATTAACAGGAGCGTTTGCAACTTAGTTCCTGAAAAATATATAATAGATATATGAGTACAAGAAGGCGGCGATAATTTATGGAGATTACAGCTTTAGACCATATTGTTATTACGACAGCAGATATAAAACAATGCTGTGCTTTTTATGAAGGTATTTTGGGCTTAAAGCATAAAGTTATAAATGGGCATCATGCATTTTATTTTGGTCAGCAAAAAATTAATGTACATTGTAAACCGAGAGAGTTTCTTCCTGCTGCTGCCTATCCAACTTGCGGCAGTCAGGATTTTTGCCTTGTCGTGAAAGGAGATATTTGCGAGATAAAGCAGGAAATAGAGAGTAAAGGTTATCCTGTGGAAGAAGATGTTGTTATACGTAATGGGGCTTTAGGTATAATGCAAAGTATTTATCTGCGAGATGCGGATGGAAACCTTGTAGAGCTTGCAGTTTATGAAAAGTAGTATAAAATAGTCGGTGTTTATTTAATAAAAATACCCTCTTGCTGTGAAGAACTTATCTTGAAATTTTTCGAGTTATAAGTTTCAAGTATCTGTCACTAAGCAAAAGGGTATTATAACTTCAATAAAGTTTTTATTTTACGGATATAACATCAAATCCTGTGTCTTCTATAGCAGTTTTTAGGACTGTATCATTTAAATTTTCACCTTCAACAACGGCATTGTTTTTTTCTAATGAAACATTAGCAAGACTGACACCGTTTACAGCTTCTAAAGCTTCTTTTACAGCAGCAACACAGTGCTGACAATGCATTCCTTCAATTGAAATAGTTTTAATCATGGTAAAACGCTCCTTTGTTTTATAGTACTGTATAAATTTATTCTGCCTATTAGTTTGGTCAGCAGAAATTAGCATAGGATATTTTTATAATTTGAGAAAACGCAGACGTAGTGCGTTAGTAACAACAGAAACAGAACTGCAACTCATTGCAGCAGCAGCAATTAAGGGATTGAGCAGCCAGCCGAAAGCTGGGTAAAAAATACCAGCAGCGAAAGGAATTCCTATAATATTATAAATAAATGCCCAGAAAAGATTTTCTTTAATATTAGTCATAACGCTGCGGCTTAAGCTGATAGCTTTAGGTACATCTAACAAATCGTTTTTTATGAGTACCATATCTGCTGTTTCTATGGCTACATCCGTACCTGCACCGATAGCTATGCCAATATCAGCTTGTGCGAGAGCGGGGGCGTCATTGATTCCATCTCCTACCATAGCAACGGTTCCTTCTTCTTGTAAACGGCTTATAATTTGTGCTTTTTCCTGAGGAAGAACTTGAGCGATGACTTCATCTATACCTGTTTGTATACGTATAGCTTCAGCTGTGATTTTGTTATCTCCAGTCAGCATTATGATGCGTATGCCCATATTTTTCAGTTGCTTTACAGCTTCTTTACTTGTTGCTTTTATGGTATCTGCAATAGTTATACATCCTAGCAACTGATTGTCTTTTGCGAAATACAGTGGAGTTTTTCCCTGAATAGCAAGAGAATCGAATTGTATAGTTAGAGGTGCTGTGTCAATACCAAGACTTTGCATTAACTTGAGATTACCGCCTGCATAGGATGAACCAGCAATGTTTGCTTTAATACCCTGCCCGGGAATCAGTTGATAGTTTTGCGCAGTAGGCAGCAGAAGTTCTGCCTGCTGGGCAGTATTAACTATCGCCTTTCCTAAAGGATGTTCAGATAGTTGTTCTATAGCAGCAGCAATCTGTAAAAGTTCTTCCTTGCTAATGTTAAGCGGAATTATATCTGTAACAATAGGTTTTCCGTTAGTGATTGTTCCTGTTTTATCTAAAACAACAATATCAATTTTATGTGCTGTTTCTAAAGCAGTAGCTGATTTTATCAGAATACCATTTTGGGCACCGCGTCCTGTACCGACCATAATAGCAGTAGGTGTTGCTAGACCCAGGGCACAGGGGCAGGATATTACCAGTACGGAAACAGCGACAGTCAGTGCGAAATGCCAGCTTGCTCCAAGCATCAGCCAGATTGCTGCTGCAAGAATTGCGATACTGATGACGGTTGGTACAAAGTAACTGCTGACCTTATCTGCCAGTTTGGCGATAGGAGCTTTTGAAGAAGTTGCTTCGTCAACCAGGCTGATGATTTGCGAAAGAGTTGTATTATTGCCTACGGCAGTGGCTTCCATTTTGAAATAGCCATTTTTATTAATAGTTCCGCCAGTTACTTTATCTCCTATTGTTTTATCAACAGGCATACTTTCTCCTGTTATTGCACTTTCATCGAGAGTTCCGCTGCCTTCAATAATTTTTCCGTCAACTGGAACAGAAGCACCAGATTTTACTATGAGTATATCACCTGTAACAACATCATCTATAGGTATTTCTCCTTGTAAACCATGACGTTCTACGAGGGCAAACTTAGGAGTGAGGGTCATTAATGTTCGGATAGCATCAGAGGTATGACGTTTGGCACGTGTTTCCATAAATTTACCTAAGGTGACTAAGGCTAATATAACAGAACTAGCTTCAAAGTAAAGTGCATCAGTAAAGCTTGAAAGCTGTTCCAGCTGATTGTGTCCAAAAGCATAGGCGATACCAAAAACAGCATATAATCCATAAATAAAAGATGTACCGCTGCCAATACATATCAGAGAATCCATATTAGGAGCGCAATTTATTAAATTACGTAGACCGTGAATAAAATATTGACGATTGATAAAAAGGACAGGTATACACAGTAGCATCTGAATTAATGCATTAATAAGCTCGTTTTCCTGTCCTAAAATAAAATCTGGAAGAGGCCAGTTCCACATTCTTCCCATATGTTGATAAAAGATAAGACTGGCGAAGATGAAAGAGCCTATTAAACGCTGTTTCATTTCTTCTAGTTCCTGTGCAGAAGTATCTTTGGAAATTAAAGGATTTTCTGCTTTTCTCGAAACGTGAAGACTGGCACCGAAGCCTAGTTTTTCAATACGAGCTATGATATCAGCTTCATTAATAATATTTTCATTAAAAGAAAGGTGTGCATTGCTGGTTAGTAGGTTAACATTTATTTCTTCCACACCCTGCATTCTGCTGATTACCTTTTCTATGCGTGAAGAACAGGCACTACAGCTCATGCCGCTTATATCTAATAATATTTTTTTCATGGATTAATCCTTTCGTTAGCTTGGATAAAGATTATTGACGAATATTTTTGTTATGTTATTATTATAACAAGCAGTATTTTTATTTCAAGAATGTACTATTTTTATAGATAGTATCAAAAAAGATAGTATGAGGATTATTTCAAAAGGACTGAGTTATGAAAAGGGAAATGAATATAAAATGTCCTGTAGCTGTAACGTTGCACATTATTGGTGGAAAGTATAAAGCTTTATTATTGTGGCATCTTTATGGGAAGACGCTGCGTTTTAGTGAACTGCATCGTCTTGTATCGGAGGCAACTCCCAAAATGCTTACGCAGCAGCTGCGAGAACTGGAAAATGATGGTCTTATTGTACGAAAGGTTTATGCTGTTGTTCCTCCTAAGGTAGAATATTCTCTGACAGAGTTGGGGGAGAGTTTATTTCCTCTTTTACAGGCAATGTATATTTGGGGGAGTAAGCTTTTGCAGGATGAGGGAATTTGTCCAGAATGTTCTATGCAGCTTACGCAGGCTGGAGAGTGTCATTGCCACTAAGGTTAGTTATAATAAAATGTTAAGAAAAAACCTTAATCTTTTTGTTAGTAGCTGAATACTTTTATAAAACGCAAAAATCCGTCGCATTCGCGACGGATTTTTTTATGCGAAAATTTCAGCTATTGCCTGTGGCAGCATATTCAGAGAGGAAGCAGTCATGAAAGCTGCAACTATAGCAACGACTAAAAATGCTGCTATATGGGGATAGTCTCTTTTACATATAGAACTGTAAATAGCACGTAAGGATAAAAGCAGAATTAGGCCCCAAATATAAGGACCTGTTACTTCGTGAAAAAATTTTTCAAACATAATACACTCCTCTGTTCACGCAGCTGTAGAAAGTTTCCGTTGCAAAAATAACGGAAAGGCTGCAGGTATGATGGCGATATTAATTTTATTGTAACAGATATAAGCAAATTGGACAAACAATATTGAGGTTATTGGAGTAAAATAAAAACACCTGCTTTTCAACAGGTGCTGTTTCTGAATGGTGCCTCAGCACAGAATCGAACTGTGGACACAAGGATTTTCAGTCCTTTGCTCTACCAACTGAGCTACCGAGGCAAGATTGGCGACCCGGATGGGACTCGAACCCACGACCTCCGCCGTGACAGGGCGGCATTCTAACCAACTGAACCACCGGGCCATTACAATATAACGTTTGAGGCAAAATGGGCAAAAAAAATGGTGGGCGCTAACGGGATCGAACCGCTGACATTCTGCTTGTAAGGCAGACGCTCTCCCAGCTGAGCTAAGCGCCCGTATTGGTGACCGGTGGGGGAATCGAACCCCTGATACCGCCGTGAAAGGGCGGTGTCTTAACCGCTTGACCAACCGGCCAATTTTGGTGACCCATGTAGGCCTCGAACCTACGACACCCTGATTAAGAGTCAGGTGCTCTACCAACTGAGCTAATGGGCCGTGGTCACGTTACTTGATTATAATACCGTAAGTGAAGATAAAAGTCAAGAAGTTTTTTATAAAAAGTTAAAATATCTTTAATACTACAAAAATGTTTGACTATATAAGGGGAAAAGCATACAATTAATATATGAACTTAATTATAAATATTTTTCTACGGAGGATAAATTTATGGATTACGATATTGCTGTTATTGGTGGTGGGCCTGCCGGCGTTTCTGCTGCAATTACTGCTTCCAGTAAGGGACGTAAGGTAGTATTATTTGAAGCGCATGGGTTTAGCCCCCGTTTGCGCAGTGTAGCACAGATTACAGATTATATGGGACTGCCTGATATATCAGGCAGCGAATTGATGGATACATTTGTTAATCATCTGAAACAAACAGATGTAGATATTGTACAGGAGAAAATTATTTCTTTACGTGAAATCGGCGAAGGGTTTGTTCTTGGAACTCCGCACGCAGAATATACTGCTGATTCAGTTGTTTTAGCTACAGGAATTTCTCGTTCTACCCTTTTTACAGGAGAAAAAGAATTCCTTGGTCGGGGCGTTAGCTATTGTGCTCTTGTGGATGCAGAAAAATATAGGGATAAAACTGTAGCTGCTATTGCTACTGTACCTGACGCTTTAAATGAAGTAGAGTATCTGGCAGAACAATGTGAACAGGTTTATTTCTTTCCTTTATATTCTGGATTTATTCCGCCTAAAAAGAAAAATATAACGGTTATATTGGATAAACCTACAGAGATTACCGGAACAGATAAAGTTACTGGATTGAGAGCAGGAGATGATTTCTATAATGTAAAAGCTGCTTTTGTCTTCCGTGCTACTGATCCACTTAACAGCTTTTTGCCTGGGTTGGAAATAAGAGGGCGCAGTATTTATGTTGATGATCAGGCGCAAACGAATATTGAAGGGGTCTTTGCTGGCGGTGACTGTACTGGACAGCCATGGCAGGTGAACCGAGCAGCAGGACAGGGACAAAAGGCTGCACTTAGTGCTATTCGTTATCTTGGGCGTAGAGATGAAGGTATAGAATATTAAATATTGATATTGCAGTAAAATCTTTTTTCTGTAAAGTTTTTGTGATAAAATATTGCTTATGATAAATTTGATTTGGAGGCTTAATTATGTTAGATTTAAAGTTCGTCCGTGAAAATCCTAAGCTGGTTGAAGATGCTGTAAAAAGCCGTAATGGTAACCTGGATTTAACTGAATTCTTAGAATTGGATAAAAAACGTCGTGAAATTACTCAGCAGGTAGAGGCTTTGAAAAAAGAGCGTAATACTGCTTCTCAAGAAATCGGCAAGCTGAAAAAAGCTGGTCAGAATGCTGAGGAACAAATGGCTGCTGTTCGTGCTTTAGGCGATAAGATTGCTGCCGATGATAAAGAGCTGAAAGAAATTGAAGATAAACTGAAAAATATTTTGCTTACAATTCCTAATATTCCTGCAGAGGATGTTCCTATTGGCAAAGATGATAGTGCTAATCCAATTATTCGTAGTTGGGGTGAGCCTACTAAGTTTGATTTTGAGCCTAAGGCTCATTGGGATATTGGTGAAGGCTTGGATATTCTTGATTTTGAACGAGGTGTTAAGGTTTCTGGCGCACGTTATGTTTTTTATCGGGGGTTGGGTTCTCGTTTAGAGCGTGCGGTAATCAACTTCTTCCTTGATGTACATACAAGAAAACATGGCTATACTGAATTTTTCCCACCCTTTATTGTTAATGGTTCAAGTATGCAGGGGACAGGACAATTACCGAAATTTGCTGAAGATATGTATAAGTTAGAAAATGGTGATATGTATCTTATTCCTACAGCTGAGGTGCCTGTAACAAATTATCATCGTGATGACATTTTGAGTGCTGATGAGCTGCCGTTAAAATATACTGCTTACAGTGCCTGCTTCCGTGCTGAGGCTGGTGCTGCCGGTCGTGATACACGCGGTCTTATTCGTATGCATCAATTTAATAAGGTTGAACTTGTTAAATTTACAAAACCGGAAGAATCTTGGGCAGAACTTGATAAACTGACTTCTGATGCAGAAGAAGTATTGCAGCTTTTAGGTCTTCCTTATCATGTTGTGCGTTTGTGCAGTGGTGATTTGGGATTCAGCTCTGCAACTACCTATGATTTAGAAGTATGGCTTCCTGCTGCTAACTGCTATCGTGAGATTTCTTCCTGTTCCAACTTCTTGGATTTCCAGGCACGCCGTGCTAACATTCGTTTCCGCAGGGATGCCAAATCAAAACCGGAATTTGTCCATACTCTTAATGGCAGTGGTGTAGCTGTAGGTCGTACAGTTGCTGCTATTTTGGAGAACTATCAACAGGAAGACGGCAGTGTCATTGTTCCTGAGGTTCTGCGTCCTTATATGGGCTGCGATATTATAAAAGCTCCAGAAAAATAAAAATTATTAATATTGCACGCTGAGACTGTTGTGTTTCAGCGTGTTTTTTCTGATTAATTAAAGAAATAACAATCTTTTTATGTTTAATTTCTGCTAAAAACAAGAGAAATTCCTCTGAAATTCCTCTGAAATGTGATTATTGTGAAATTTTATCGTTCTTCTTAAAAATATAAACTTTTCTGCCGTTTTGCTATTGTACTTTTGAGTTGTTGTGATAAAATCATAGAAGAAATATTGTAGGAGTGAGGGAAATATTATGAGGAGCAAGAAGCATTTTCAGCTTAGTCAAGAGGCAGTGGAAAAGTTGGCAGAGCGTTTTTCAACGCCTCTGTTAGTGCTTTCTTTAGATGAAATAAAGAAGAATTATAGATTTTTGAAAAAGTTCCTACCGCGTGTAAAGATACATTATGCAATAAAAGCTAATCCTCATCCAGATATTCTGCGGATTATGGCTGATATGGGATCTTGTTTTGATGTTGCTTCTGATGGCGAAATACAAATGCTTTATGATATGGGAATAAATGGCAGTCGTCTTATTTATGCCAATCCGGTAAAAACTAAAGCTGGTTTAACTGCCTGCAATAGCTGCGGTGTGCGTAAAATGACTTTTGATAGTATCAGTGAAATAGAGAAAATAAAAAAACAATGTCCTGATGCAGTAGTACTTTTACGTTTGCGTATTGATAATTCTTCTGCTCATGTAGATTTAAATAAAAAATTTGGTGCAGCCAAAGAGGATGCTCTGAAACTTATTTTAAGAGCTAAAGAAGCAGGTCTTGATATTGTAGGTATCGCCTTTCATGTTGGCAGTCAAACTACAAGTGCAGATCCATATTTAAATGCTTTAGATATTGCACGTGAGCTTTTTGAGGAAACGCAGGCAGCAGGAATAAAACTTCGTATTTTAGATATAGGTGGGGGATTTCCTGTTCCTGAACCTAAAATAAAATTTAATTTATCGGAAATGCTGCGTCAGATAAATGCCCGTTTAGATGAAGATTTTCCAGAAACAGAAATTTGGGCAGAACCAGGACGTTATATTTGTGGTACTGCGGTTAATCTTATTACTAGTGTGATTGGTGTTACTGAGCGTGGCGGTCAGCCATGGTATTTTTTAGATGAAGGATTATACGGTACTTTTTCAGGAATAATTTTTGATCAATGGGATTTTAAGCTGATTAGTTTTAAAGATGGGACTGAAAATGTTTCTGCAACTTTTGCGGGGCCAAGCTGTGATTCATTAGATATTATGTTTAGGGGTCGTCTAACAGTACCGTTAGAGCTGGGTGATTTGCTTTTGGTTCCTTGCTGTGGGGCTTATACTTCTGCAAGTGCAACAACCTTTAATGGTTTTAATAAAGCAAAGTTTGTAATCTGGGAGCGTGTGAAAGCAGAGGAAGAGCCTCTATTATCAAATTAAACAGTATAGATTTGGTGTTATATAGAAAAATGGAAAATAAGAAAATACCACATATGCTTGAGGTGACTATGGTGTCACTAATAAGCTAATGTGGTATTTTTTCTGTGTTTTATATTATTTGATAATTAGATTATGAACAAGCTGACGAACTAATGCTTCCCCGTTGGGTTCAGAAGATAAGCTGTTGACATACATCATTGATACCTGTGCACCAATATAGTTACGAACTTTATTGAATTGTTCACCTTTGAGTTCATCAGAATTCATACCGTAATCTGTATGCATAATTTGTTCTAATAACTTTACAGTTTTTTGGCAGGCAGGTCCGCTGAGTACGTAATCATGGTCACCAAGACTTGTTATATAACCTTCTTGTTTTTGCGGAGACGGCAGAGTATTATTTGCTGTTACCAGACCATAGGTTTTAGCATCTTTACCAGCAAGGATGGCTGCTGCTGTAAGGAAACCGACAACAGTTTGTTCTTCATTAATGCTGCCAGGTGTTTGGTGAGCGCAGGCTTGAGCAACAATTTCTTCAACAGGAAATCCGCGGTATATAACTTCTGCGATACTGAAGATATGATGTGCACCTGTTTCAGCTATAGGATATTCTTTTAAGCTGGACTGATTGTTTTGCCATTGAAAAACTAGAGGCTTTGCTAAGTCATGTAGGGCTTGAGCAGAGATTACTATATCACGACTGATTTTACTGTTGAAAAGGTTGATGTAAGTATTATAGATACCTTCGGAAATACTTAAATTAGCAGCAGTGTGTGTAACAAGACCACCGGGATAAGCATGATGGCTGCCGTAGCCACTGCCTGGAGCAGAATAGAAAGGTTGCGGTGCTTGACCATTATAGGGCGGAAGGAAATTTTTAAAAGAAGTTTTTTCAGGGTCTATAAGTCCTAAACTGATAAGTTTATTGTAGACGGATGTTTTAGCAGAAACATTATTTTGGTATTGACGCATAAATGTTGTATCAGGATTTTTTATAATATCCATAGTCATTTGACGCAGATGGCTGTTTTGAATAGTAGCAACACTATCCTGAATCTTTTTATAGCTCATCTGTACTAGTTCTGCTTGTCCTGCAAGAGTAATCGCAGAGGGTAAACTTGTAAGTTTGCAACTATGGGCTTTAGCATTAGCAGCAAAGCTCATATGGGGCATATTAAAGAAAGCAGCTCCAGCAAGTGCTCCTGTGCTAATCTGTAAAAACGTTTTACGTGACATTGTTTTAGTTGTAGACATTATAAAACTCCTCCTGTTTATTTATAAAATTATTGACAGATTAAGCACATTATAAATTTATTTTGTTTGGAATAAATCAAGAAGGAGTAAAAATGAGGTAAAGTATCAAGATTTAACTTTTTCTTGATTTTAGTGACTTTCTTAAAATCTATTTAACAAAAATTGTAGCCTTGATTTTACAATAGCGTGTTATGCTGTGCTTATTAAAAAGCTGAAGGAGGAAAGAGTATGTTTGGTATAGGTTTTTCAGAAATGCTGGTATTAGCAGTTATTGCTTTACTTATTTTTGGACCAAGACGTTTACCGGAGATTGGTAATGCTGTAGGTAAAGGATTAAAAGAATTTAAAGATGCAGTTAACAGTACAGAAAGTGTAAAGACTGTATCCGTTTCTGAGAAAAAACCAGAAGAAGTTGTTGTTGAAGCTGATGAGGCAAAAAAATGAGTTCATCTAATTGGAATGTTGTTGATTCTAATGAAATGACATTTACAGGACATTTAGAGGAACTACGCAATCGTATTTTTAAAATGCTGATAGCTTTAATAGCAGGATTGTTTATCAGTTATTTTTTTATTGATAACATTGTGTCATATGTAACTGAACCGGCAGGCAGCCTTTATTATCTAAGACCTGCTGAAGCTTTTTTTATTTATATCAAGGTTGGTTTAGTTGCAGGTATGATTATTAGTTCGCCTTTTATATTCTATCAATTGTGGGCTTTTATTATGCCTGCTTTCAGCTTACAGGGACAATTAAAGTTAACTTTTATTGCTGTGGCTTCAGTAGTATTATTTGTAAGTGGTTTACTTTTTTCATATTATCTTGTACTGCCTTTGGGTTTAGCATTTTTTACTGGGTTTGATGGGCAAGGCATTCAGGCGATGATTTCTATGGAAAATTATGTAGATTTTGTGTTACTGATGGTACTGCCGTTTGGTATTATTTTTGAATTGCCGTTAATCTTGATATTAGGTGCATATCTTGACCTTATAACCAGCAGTCTATTGGTACAAGGGCGCAGATATGTAATATTCGGAAGCTTTGTTTTGGCAGCGATTTTAACTCCACCTGATGTCATTTCTCAAGTGTTATTGGCTATGCCTATGTTGGCAATGTATGAATTAAGTATTTTATTCATTAAATATATTTTGAATAGATAAGTTTTTACAACTATTTAACTTTGATATGATTTCTCTTTAATGATAATTATTTATAATGTAAGAAAAGCAAAAAGTGCTTTGTTTTTAAGAGAAAGGATGAAAAGAATGAAGATTTTGCATAAGAAAAATGCTCTTTTGACAGCTGCCATTTTAGGCATGGCTTGTACTGTAAGCTCTTACTTTCCTTCTGCTGTTTCAGCAGCTGGATATTCTGCTCCACAGGAACAGACAATCAAGGTATTACCGATTGATAATGCTAAGTTTCTTCAAGGGCAAAAATTTGATTTTGCTGTTGAAGTGAAAAATGGCGATGCTGATATGGATGTAAAAATAAATGGTGTTGATGCTGCCAAATATTTTGGTAAAATTGCTACACGAAAGATGGAAGGCAATACAGCAGTTTATAGAATTGATGATGTAAGCTTTACTAAAGCTGGTGAAGTGAATATTGCTGTTAAAGACGGCATTCGTGAACGTAAAGCAAGTTATGTTGTTACTAATGAAAAAGCTTCAAAACGTGCTAAAAATGTCATTCTTTTTGTCGGCGATGGTATGAGTTTACAAGCACGTGAGATTGCACGTATCCTTTCTAAGGGAATTACTGAAGGTAAGTATAATGATTTGTTGAATATGGAAAAACTTTCTAATATGGCATTGATTACAACTTCTGGATATGATTCTATCGTTACCGACTCTGCTAACAGTGCTTCTGCTTATGCAACAGGTCATAAGAGCGTGGTTAATGCTATGGGAATTTATGAAAACTGCACACCTGATCCTTTTGATGATCCTAAGGTAGAAAATATTATTGAGTTGGCAAAGCGTACTCGCGGTATGGCTACAGGTATAGTTTCTACTGCTAATATTACAGATGCTACTCCTGCAGCAATGCTGACGCATACACGCCGCAGAGCTGAGCAAAATTTTATCGCTGCTGATATGCTGAATGAAAAGCATCGTCCTGATGTCATTTTAGGCGGTGGTTCTCGTCATTTCCTGCCTTTAGGTACACCGGGATCTAAGCGTAAGGATAGTGTAGATGTTATTAAGAGTTTTGAAGATTTAGGCTATAGTTTTTCTGGAACTAAGACAGAGCTGAGAAACACGCCTGCTGATGCTGATAAGCTCCTTGGCTTATATCAGTTGAACAATATGGATGTCTATATAGATCGTGAGGTTACGAAAAACCCTAAAGTTTTAAAAGGCTTTAATGATCAGCCGGGGTTAGTGGAAATGACTGAAAAGGCTATTGAAACTTTGAGCAAAAATCCTAATGGTTTCTTTTTGATGGTTGAAGGTGCCTGCATTGACAAGCAGCTGCATGTACTTGATTGGCAGCGTGCCGCATATGATAATATTGAAATGGATCAAGCTATAGGTTTAGCACAAAAGTTTGCTGCTAAGAATGATGATACACTTATAGTAGTTGTTGCAGACCACGCACATGGTGCCAGCATTACAGGTACCTATCATGAATTGGACGGAAAAACTGGACGTGAAGCTGTAAGAACATATGCTGATGCTAAATGGCCTACTTTTGAGGATGCAGATGGTGATGGCTATCCAGATAATCCTGATCCGTCTGTAACTTTGGCTGTACAATTTGCTAACCATCCTGATTATAATGAAAATTATAAATTTAAATCTGTACCTACTGCACCAGCAATTATGGGCAAAGATAATAAGGCTATTGCTAATCCTCAAATTGCAGGAGAGTTGCTGCGGGGTAATATACCTGCCAATGCTGATCAAGAGGTACATTCCGCTGATGACATTATTCTTAATGCTGGCGGACCGGGAGCAGAATATTTTAAAGGTGTGATGGATAATACTGAAGTTTTCTTCGGCATTGTTAGAGCACTGGGTTTAGATGGCAATAAAAATGTAAAAAACAAATAAGCATATGTAACTTAGAGAGGCAAAGATTATGCTTAATAAAATCTTGTGTGTTTTATTAATGCTGCTTTTGCTGCCTATAAGTCAAAGAACGGCCCCTGTGCAGGGACCGTTCTTTAGCTTATGTAATACGGCAGAAGCATTTTGGAATAATTCTATAGAGCTTAGTTTTGATGAGCTGTATTCTTCAGCTAGTTCTCGAGGAGTAACGCTGAGCAGCAAGCTGCTTAGCTGTGAGGGAAAAACAGTAAGTATGACTGGATTTATGGCTCCTCCGCTTACACCAACGATTAACTTTTTCGTATTGACCCGTGAACCTATGTCTATTTGTCCTTTTTGCGGAAGTGATGCGGACTGGCCTACTGATATTGTGGTAGTAAAGCTTGATGCCCCAGTAACAGCATTACCTTTTGACAGTCCTATTAGTGTTACGGGAACATTGTATTTAGGCAGTGAGGTGGATGAAGAAACTGGTTTTGTCAGTCTTGTACGTATTAAGGCAGATAAGCTGGAGGTGTTGTGATGGCACTTTTGGAAATCAAAAATTTAAGTAAAAATTTTTATACACCAGATGGGAGGCTTAGCGCACAAATAAATGTTCCTGCTTTACAGCTTGAAGCAGGAGAGAGCCTTGTTCTTAATGGCGTCAGCGGCAGTGGTAAAACGACTGTACTACATTTGATTTCGGGATTATTAAAGGAAGATAGTGGAACAATTATTTTTGATGGGACTAACATAACTAATATGCCTACGGCTCAACGTGATTTTTGGCGAGCTAATAACATCAGCTATATTTTTCAGCGGTTGAATTTATTGGATGAGTTGACTGTATTAGAAAATATTCTGCTGCCGCAGTGCTGGTGCAAAGGTCAGAATAAAGAGAAGGTTATGCGAAAGGCTATGGATTTGTTGCTGCAAGTAGGATTAGCCGATAAAAGCAAATGTTTTCCTTTTACTCTTAGTATTGGTGAACAGCAGCGTATTGCAGTAGTACGTGCATTAATGCAGCAGCCGAAATTATTATTGGCAGATGAACCAACAGCTAGTCTTGATGCAGTAAACAGCAGAATAATTATTGGTATGCTGCAGCAAATGTGTCGTGAACAACAGGTAGCATTACTTCTTAGTACACATGACGAAACTATTAAAAAACTCTTTTCCAAAAAGTATAATCTCAGAGGCGGTTGTTATGAATAAACTTGTTTTAGTACGGCGTTTACTGGCAGGCAGACCATTGCAGAATTTATTGGCCGTATTTGTTATGTCCTGCTGCGTTGCAATGACTATTTGTATCTTGTTGCTGTCAGCAGGTTTACACAGCAGTTTAATAAGTGCGGGAGAACCGTTTCCGATGTTGCTTGGTGCTAAAGGAAGTCCTAATCAACTAGTGCTTAACAGTGTATTTTTAAAAGATCAGCCTGTAGGAAATATAAATTATAATCAGCTTGAAAAACTGCGGCAGAATAAAAATATTGACATGGTTATACCTTTGGGATTTGGTGATAACTACAAAGGTTTTAGAATTGTAGGAACAGAACCGACTGTCTTTGAATTGCCTAAGCATTTAGGAAGTAAGGATAAATGGCTAAATATAGCACAGGGGCAGAAATTTAAAGATTCCGGTGAGGCTGTTATAGGTGCAGAAGTTGCAAAACGTACAGGTTTGAAAGTTGGGGATAGTTTTAGTTCTGTACATGGAGTCGTTGTAAATGCTAATGCGGAAGGTCATAAGGAGAAATATAAAGTAACAGGAATTTTGTACCCTGTTCAAGGCCCATATGACAGTGCTGTTTTGGTTACTATGGAAAGCATATGGTCACAGCATAATCATCATAGTATGGCAGAAAGTGGTGAAACTTCTCAGAAAAAAGAGGTGACAGCTGCTGTAATTTATCCTAAAAGTTATGCAGCCAGCTTGCAGTTATTTGCTTTCTATAGCAAGGACAGAGATGTACAGATGATATTTCCTGCTAAAATTATTATTCAGCTGTTTGCACTTATGGGAGATGCAGAAAAGTTGTTGAGGTTTTTTAGTTTTGCAGTTCTTGCACTGTCTATGTTGATTATAGGTTGTACCTTATACTGGTTTGTACTTGGGAGTTTGCATCAGCAGGCAGTTATGAGAGCTCTTGGTGCCAGTGTGCAGCAAGTAACTGCAATTTATTTTCGACTAGGTATAACATTAGTCAGCTGTGGTTTGATACTTGGTGTGTTAGCAGGACATGGACTTTATAAATTACTGAGTTATTTGCTGCAGCATAATGCTGGATTACATATGCCTCATATGCTGTTGTCTACAGAAGCTTTTATTGCAGCAATTATATTGTTTTTTGGCGCAATATGCAGTTATATCCCTGCGTACTTATCAGGACACAGGGATATAACAGAAACTCTTTAATGTGGTTGTATTTTGGAACTTACGTATATTATCAGAACGTTCATCAATAAATATGCACCAGTTTCAGCTAGTTCTTCAGCAAGTTCTCCGTGAAAATAAGGGAGTGCTGTGCGTTCACCAATATGAGCACAGGCAATGAAAAGCAGCATTAATATAAATAGATCGATGGGTATATGCCTAAAATGGAGCAACTGCCAAAAATGTGAACGATAAGTATAGATGAACAGTAATAAGATTAGGACAGCTACCAGTGGATGAACCAGTTTTCCGTAAATCCCCATTTGGTCGTAGCTTATATGCGAACCATCGGATAGGGTGATTAGGGCTCTTCCCCAACTGATTTCTCGCATAAAAAGCAAAAAGAAATAAATACAGCCTGCTCGCCACAGATGACGAAGCCGTACAAATTGGGGGGGTGAAGCTGTAAGGTTTCGTCTGCAGAAAAGACCGCCGGCTAATAGTAACACGAGCTGAAAGTTTTCTATTAAGCCGTTTTCTTTACCGCACCATTCTGGAAGCAACAGGTTGAGCAAAAACATACTGAAAAAATAAATCCAGCAGATTTTGCGCCATTTTTGAAGCTGAAACACTATTTTTCCTCTTTTCTGACTGAACAGTCAAATTGTTATAGTAAAATTTTAACATAAAATTAAGGTTGATTCAAGAAAGCCTTTTTACAAGCAAAATACTCTCTGCACTGATGGTTCAGTAAAGAGAGTATTTTTGTATTGGTGAAAACTAGCTTTTTCGTTGCTGTTTTTTATAAGAATATGGGGATAAAACCGTAACTTTTTAGTAAATCCTGCAAATCTTTAAATGATAACCATACAGTAGTAGTATTTGTGTTAGGATGTATACCTATACGTTCTTCTAAAAGTGAAGTATCTGTTATCCATGTTATAGTATTATTGTTATTGCCAATTAATGCCAAAGGAGTGACACAGCCTGTTGATACACCGAGCAATTGCTCCATATGCTTTTCAGGGGCAAAACTGAGACGAGAGCTGCCAATAATTGTAGCGAGTTTTTTCAAATCTATTCGATTATTTGGAGCCATTGTAATAAGATAGTAGTGGCTGCTGTTGTTGTTTTGTAAAAAAAGATTACGGCATATGATACCTTGCTGAGAAAAATTAATTTTATCTTTATCGTCTATGGTATAAACAGCAGAGTGTTCTGTTATAGAAAAAGAGATGTTATTTTTTTGTAATAATGATATAATTTCTATTTTTTTTAAGGTGTTCATACTGTCATCTCCTTTATTTATACTGCTTATACTGTAATAATTATATTGATAAATGTCAAGCAGTTGTAAAATCGACGATAATAATTTATTGGTTTTAAGATGATGATAACAATTATTTTTTATTGCCTTAGGGTTTACTGTATTAATAAATGTCTGTAAATATGTTAAAATATAATGATATACTGAATCAGTAGCTGCTGATGGAGGCTGTTAAATGACACAAAAAAAAGAAAGCATGAAAATGCCTTTGTTGGAGGCATTGCTGCAATATAAAAATGAAGATGTTTATCCATTGCATACCCCTGGACATAAAGGAGGACGTGGAATGCAGCGGTTGCTGCGGCAGGAACTTGGTGCCAGTATACAAATGGATGTTTCGCTGATGAGTGAATTGGACGATATTCATGAACCGGAAACTTATATTAAATATGCTCAAAAACTTGCAGCACAGACTTATGGCAGTGACGCTTGTTTTTGGGCAGTTAATGGTACAAGCCAGGCAATACAGGCTATGCTTATGACAGCTTTAAAACCAGGAGAAAAACTGCTTTTGCCGCGTAATGCTCATCGCAGTGTTGCTGGTGGCTTAATTTTAGGCGGAATTGAAGCAGTTTATATGCAGCCGAAGTATCAGAAAGATTTTGGCATTCAAATGCAGGTTGCATGGCAGGATATAGAACAGGCTTTAAAAAAAGATGTTTCAATTAAAGCTGTTTTACTGACGAGTCCTAACTATTATGGAGTTGCTGCTGATGTAAAGAAGATTGCAGATATATGCCATAAGCATGGAGCAGTTCTTTTGGTTGATGAAGCACATGGGGCACATTTAGGTTTTAGTGAATTGCTGCCACCTTCTGCTCTGCAGTGTGGTGCAGATGCCTGTGCCCAAAGTACACATAAAATATTAGGTGCTATGACTCAGTGCAGTATGCTGCATATACAAGGGAAACATTTGGATTTGCAGCGTGCTGCTGATGTGATGAGTATATTAACTACCACAAGCCCTAATTATCTGCTTATGGCTTCACTTGATGCAGCAAGGGCACAGGTACAGAGTTATGGCAGAGAAATGGCAGAAACAGCTGTTTCTGAGGCGGCTAAGTTGCGCAATTTATGTAAAAGTTATTCTGGACTGAGAATATTGGAGGCAACGGATTGCGGTGGACTATACCTTGATATTACAAAGGTTACTGTAAATTTTTCCTGTTGGGGTTATACTGGAGTAGAAGTTGGTGCAGCAATGCGTAAAGCTGGTATTGCTGTAGAATTAGTAGATGCACAGAATGTATTATTTTTAGTTACATATGCTGACAGTAGTAAAGATTTTGATGAAGCTTTGATGCGGATTGATGGAGTTCTTAGTGATTTGGAAGCACATAAGCGTATATCTGAGCGGAAGCTTGCTGGTTATGTTCCTGTTACACAGACGGCAATGTCTTTGCGGAAAGTGTTTTACAGCAGCAAAAAGTCTATTCCTTTAGTTTCGGCAATAGGGAAAATTTGTGGAGAACAGGTGAGCTTTTATCCACCAGGAATACCAGTTTTACTTCCTGGAGAGCTTATAACTAGAGAGATAATTGATTATTGTCAGCAACAGAAAGGGTTGGGGTTGCCTGTCAGCGGACCCGCTGACAGCAGCTTACAGACAATAAGAATTGTGAATAAATGAGGTGTAACTATGAAAGGCCTTTTTATTACATTTGAAGGTATAGATGGCAGCGGCAAAACAACACAGCTGCATTTGACTGCAAAGATACTGCGTGAGCGAGGGTATGAAGTTGTAGAAAGCCGTGAGCCAGGAGGTACATTATTAGCAGAAAAGGTACGTAATTTGGTTTTGAACCCGGATTTGCCTCTTACAACAACAACGCAGACTTTATTATATTTGGCAGCACGCAGCGAACACACAGATAAATTATTGTTGCCTGCGATTAAAGGAGGCAAGATAGTTCTTTGCGATCGTTTCAGTGATTCTACTGTTGTTTATCAAGGTTTATCTCAAGGGAAGAACCTTGAAGAAACTGCTGAATTGCGTAAATTATGTAACTTTTCCAGTGGTGGGCTTACTCCTGATTTGACTCTTTTGTTTGACGGCAGACCGGAAATACTTTTATCAAGGCGTCAGCAAAGAGGAGTAAATGATCGTTATGAATTGCAGGGATTGGACTTTCAGCAGAAATTGCGTAGAGGTTTTCAAATGTTGGCGGAAACAGAACCTGAAAGAATATGCATCATTAATGCTGAAAATAGTTATGAGGAAGTTACAGCTTTGGTGCTTGCAGCTATAGATAAATTATTAGAGAAGGAATAAATATATGTGGGATAACATATTGGGTCATAGTGCTCAAAAACAATTTCTGCAAAAATATCTGTATGCTGATAAACGACCACATGCTTTGTTGTTTTGTGGCATAGGTGGGTTAGGAAAACGGATGCTGGCACTGGAATTTGCCAAAACACTTTTATGTAAATCTCATACTGGCAATGATGATTGTGAATCATGCAGACTGTTAAGAAATATTAATCATCCGGATTTAATTCTTGTAGAACGTGAAGAGGATGAAAAGAAACGTTTTAAGGATATTAATATTGCACAGATAAGGGAACTTATAAATCAGTCTGCTTTTGCTCCTGTTATGTCAAAGACAAAAGTGTGTATCATAAATGATGCAGATAAGATGGTTGTTCAGGCAGCTAATGCTTTCCTTAAGCTGTTGGAAGAACCTCCTGCTGGTTGGGTTATTATTCTTATTGCTGATTCTGTAGATAAAATACTGCCGACGATTTTATCGCGGATAGTGCAGCTGAAGTTTTATCCTATAGAAAATTCTTTGGTCGAACAAATAGTGAGAAAGCAAGGGGTAGAAAATGAACGTGCTGCTGCTCTTGCACGAATCAGCGAAGGCTCTGTTGGGACTGCGGTTCGTTTGTATAGAGGAGATGGTTTGAAAGCTGATTTGTTTACTTATCGTGAACAAGCATTGATGTTTTTGCAATCTGTACCGTTGGAACAGCCTTTAAATTATTTATCCAGACAGCTTTGGACAGATAAAAATTTTCTGTATCGTGAGGCAGTGGTAACGGTACAGTTATTACAGTTGCTTTTGCGTGACTTACTGATGTGTAAATTGCAGCTTTATGATAAAATATATAATGTGGATATTTTAGATATTTTACGAAATCAAAGTCAACGCTGGCATATAGCAAGCTTAAAAAAAGCTTTGGGGATTGTTCAGGAGACATATACTGCTCTTGTTAATAATGTTGGAGTTAAAGCAGCAATGGAAGCGATGACCATAAAAATAGATTTGCTTTATAAGGAGTGATTTAAGATGCCGACAGTTGTAGGTATTCGTTTTAAAAAGGCGTGTAAAATATATTATTTTGATCCTGCCGAAAGTGGAGTACAAAAAGGCGATAATGCTATTGTAGAAACTGCTCGTGGTATAGAGTTTGGAGAGGTTGTTATTGGACCGCGGGAGATAGATGAAAATCAGATAGTTTCTCCACTTAAACCAGTTATGCGTAAAGCTACTGCTGAAGATGATGCGAAACTTACAGAAAATAAAATTCGTGAGAAAGAAGCTTTTAATATCTGCCTACGCAAGATAAAAAATCATGAATTGCCCATGCGTTTGATAGATGTAGAATTTACGTTTGATGTTAATAAAATAATATTTTATTTTACTGCTGATGGGCGTATTGATTTTAGAGAATTGGTTAAAGATTTGGCTGCTGTTTTTCGTACTCGTATTGAGCTGCGTCAAATTGGCGTGCGTGATGAAGCGAAGATGTTGGGAGGTATAGGCAGCTGCGGCAGACCGTTGTGCTGTGCTACTTTTTTGGGTGATTTTGAACCTGTATCTATAAGAATGGCTAAGGATCAGAGTTTATCGCTGAACCCAACTAAGATTTCTGGTATTTGCGGACGTTTGATGTGTTGTTTGAAGTATGAGAATCATCTGTACTGTAAAAATGGCGCTAATGGCTGTGGACGTCGTGAGCGTGTAGAAATACCTAAAATGGGCAGTAAAGTAATGACGGCTATGGGTGAGGGCAAGGTTGTAGGTATTAATCGAAGCCAACGTACTGCTTCGGTACAGCTGTCTGCTGATAATACTATTCAAGTGGAGTGGGATGAAATTGTTGATGTATCCCAAACAGAAAATGTTTGAACAGGAACGTAGTTTGAGATGTGATTATCTTCCAGGATGTCAGTATAAAATTTGGCAGGACGCAGAAGAGTTTTGCTTTACTACAGATGCTGTGTTTTTAGGCAATTTTCCTCATCTTGTAAGACAGGCAAAAGTATTGGAATTAGGATGTGGAACAGGCGCGATTAGTATGCTTTTAGAAAGCAGAGGTGCAGCAAAGGTTACTGCTGTAGACTGCAATTCGCGTGTTACTGGACTTTTACGGAGAAGTATTGCTGACAATGCTTTGAATGATATTGATGTTATTGATGGTGATATTCGCAACTATAAGGAGCTTTTTCAGCCGGAAAGTATGGATCTTGTAGTAGCGAATCCGCCTTATCGTAATAGTGGAAATGTGCGTCAGGTTGGTACTGCTGCCTGTCATGAGCTTAATTCTACCTTGGAAGATTTTTTCAGGGCGGCAGCTTTTGCAGTACGTTATCGCGGACGTTTTGCTCTGGTTCAGCTCCCGGAGCGTTTTGCGGAAAGTATGCATCTGGCATTTGCTTATGGATTGCAGCCCAAACGGCTGCAGTGGGTTCATGCAATGATTGATAAACCAGCATGGATTTTTCTTATGGAAATGCAAAAAGGTGGTAATTATGGCATGGAAGTTTTACCTCCGTTGATTATGTATAATAAAGATGGCAGTATAACAGAGCAGGCTAATGCATATTATAAATAGCATAATATTTTCTTTATGCTAAAAAATTAGCTTGTAGAATTGTCGTCTTTGTAAAAAAACTCCTGAATTTGACGTTCTCTGCTCGTTTATGTTAAAATAATAAGCATATCAAGGAGGTCTTTATGATTAAGAATATATGCAGATTGCATTTACAGTGTTTAATATCTGCTGTTATCCTAATGTTGATGATACCTTTTTTGACAGGCTTTGATATTTCACAGCAGGTTACGATTAATTATGATGGAAAGACTAAAGAGGTACGCACAAATACAGTAAAACCTGCAAAGGTTTTGCAGGAGGCAGGTATTATTCTGCAGCAGGGAGATGGCTGGAGGCTGCAAGATGGCGGCAGGCGACTTAGAAACGGCAGTGTTATAGAAGTGTTGCGCGGAAAACGTTTTACTGTTATTCGTGGTGAGCAGACACTGGAATATAAGAGTTATAAACAAACAGTCGGTGAAGCTCTTAAAGATTTAGATATATCCTTTAAAAAAGAGCGTGTTTATCCTGGAATACATGAACCGCTGCAGAAAAATATGCAGGTTTATATATTAAGTGATAATGAAGAACTTCATTTCAGTGAGACAAGCTTGGATGTGCCAGTAAAGTATGAAGAAGATTACGATTTAAATTTTGGTACAGAAAGTATTAAAAGCGAAGGAAAAGCAGGTACAGCTAAAGTTATATCCAAACGTATAAAAAATAATGATGGCAGCCATTCTATGCAGGAGCTTGCCCGTAAAATATTAATTGAACCGGAAACAAAAATTATTCGTAAAGGTATGGCTATGAGCGTTTATACTCCAGAGGGTTATAAACGTTATACAAAAAGAATTACTGCACATGCTACAGCTTATGTGGCTACTGGAAATAGAACAGCTATAGGACTTGTGCCTTATGAAGGAATTGTCGCAGTTGATCCTAGAGTTATTCCTTTTTATACAAAGATGTATATACCAGGATATGGTATTGCTATGGCTGGTGATACCGGTGGTGATATTATCGGAAATAATATAGATTTGTTTTTTGATGATTACCATCGTGCTATTAATTGGGGCAGACGCGATATAGATATATATATATTAGCTGATTAAAATGAGGCGTTAAAATGTTAAAAGAAGTGCTTGTTGTAGAGGGCAAGATGGATACTGTCGCTATAAATAAAGCCTTGGAGGCTGATACTATTGAAACAGGTGGTTTTACGCTGGCACCGTATACTTTGCGACAGATAGAAGCTGCTTATAAAAAAAGAGGAATCATTATTCTTACTGATCCCGATGGTGCTGGAGAGCGCATACGCAAATTTTTAACAGAGCGATTTCCTAAAGCTGGACAAGCTTTTATTCCTAAGTATCAGGCTACAGCAAATAATGATGTTGGCGTAGAGCAGGCACAGCCGGAAGCTATTTTGGCAGCTTTGGCTAAAGTGCGTTATCATGAATATCGTCCGCATGAAGAATTTACAATGTCAGATTTGTTTGCGTATGAGCTGAATGGATCATCAAAGGCATCACTGCGGCGAGATGAACTTGGTGCAGTGCTTGGAATAGGTTATGGTAATGCTAAACGTTTTTTGGAACGTTTAAATCATTATGGAGTAAGCAGGGAAGAATTTCTTGCTGCCTTAGAAAAAATGGAGATTAAAGAATGAATAATCCTATTATAGCTTCTCCTCAGGTAACAAATCATATTTTGCACCGTTTCAAACTGCGTGCTGATAAGAAGCTGGGGCAGAATTTTTTGATTGATGAAAACATCGTGAGAAATATTGTTGAAGCTGCTCAGCTATCACCTGAGGATACAGTACTTGAAGTTGGCCCTGGTATTGGTACATTAACTCAAGGACTGGCAGAAAGTGGTGCATCCGTTGTAGCTGTAGAACTTGATAAGCGTCTTTTGCCAGTTTTGGATACTACGTTGGCTGGGTATGATAACGTACGTATTGTGAATGGTGATATTCTACATGTTGATATTATGTCTATTGTAGGAGCAAAGCAGTTTAAAGTTTGTGCCAATCTGCCGTATTATATAACAACACCGATAATTTTTGCATTATTAGAGAAACGACTGCCTATGGAGTGTTTAGTGGCAATGGTACAAAAAGAGGTTGCTGAACGTATGGCAGCTAAACCTGGCGGAAAAGATTATGGTGCTTTGTCTGTAGCGATACAGTATTATACAGAACCGGAGATAGCTTTTCTTGTTCCTCCGTCCTCATTTATTCCTGCACCAGCAGTGGATTCTGCGGTTATAGTTTGCAGACGCCGTCAAGAACCACCTGTTAGAGTTTGTGATGAGGAGTTGTTTTTCCGAGTTGTTAAAGCGGCATTTTCTTTGCGTCGTAAAATGTTAAGTAATTCATTAAAGAGTATGGGAATTACAAGTGAACAATGTACAAAGTGGTTGTTGCTTGCAGGTATAGACGGTAAGCGTAGAGCGGAAACATTGAACTTGGATGACTTTGCTGCATTGACTAACAGTTTTGCAGATAGTAGAATATAAAATACACAAAATAAGGGATAAACGAATTCACGTTTATCCCTTATTTTTATAATATTTATGTAAAATCTAATAAATTAAAACTGTTTATAGCATATAAAGCCTGTGGCAATAAAATATCATATTCTAATACAGGAATTACAAAAATTAATTCATATGTTTTGTTAGCCTGTTGGCTGTTCGCTTTTAAAATAAATTTGTCACCATAGTAATCTTTGTGTCTTTGCAAACAGCAATTCCAAATAATAGTGTTTTCGTGCTGCCATTGAAGATACGTTTTGACATTATCGTATTTTGGCAGACTCTGTATAGGATTGAAACTGATAGTATCTTTACTGTTAATAACTGTAACTGCCAACATAAGGTTATTATCTGCTATACGTACTATCATTGAACCTTCTGTATTTGGTAAATCTTCCAATGGATTAATGCCAAAAGCTTTAGGCAGAGCGATACTGTAACCGCCGTTTATATTTCTTATAATGGTGAAATCATTACTTTGCGGAACTCTCATAAATTGTTTAGTCAGAGGAGATTTTTCAATAAGCTCTAATTTAGGCTTAGATAATGAGGGCTTAATAACATTAGAAGTTTCTGCTGTTGCTGCAGCTAAAACAGATAGAGGAATTAGTGTATTAGCTGTAAATAAAAATAATACGATTAAAAAGCATAGTTTCATAGATTTTTGCAGATTTCGTCGATTGCAGTTTCATCTACACGCATAGCAATGATTGTTTTTTCTATAAGTTCATCTAAAGTCCAGCCGAGCATTTCAGCACCTTGCTTAATAACATCACGATTACAGCCAGCAGCAAAATGTTTATCTTTAAATTTTTTCTTTAAGGACTTAAGTTCCATATCTTGAACGCTTTTAGATGGGCGCATTAATGCCGCTGCTCCTATTAAGCCGGAAAGTTCATCGACAGCAAAAAGAACTTTTTCCATTGTGTGTTCGGGTGGAATATCAGCTTTTGTAAGACCGTATCCATGGCTGGCAGTAGCACGGATGATATTTTCATCTATACCGTGAGTCCGCATAATTTCTTGTGATTTTACGCAGTGATCTTCAGGATATTCTTCAAAATCCAAATCATGCAGTAAGCCAACTATACCCCAGAAATCTGTTTCCTGTGTGTAACCGAGGTCTTGAGCAAAATAACGCATGATACCTTCTACGGTCAGGGCATGACGTAGATGGAAAGGCTCTTTGTTATATTCAAGCAGTAACTGCCACGCTTCTTCTCTTGTAAGCATAAGTTTTATCTCCTTATTTGTTTTATTCGATAAACCCAGGAGTTGATAAATAGCGTTCTCCTGTGTCTGTTAGCAGAACAACAATAGTCTTATTTGTAAATTCCGGACGATTTGCCAGCTTAGTAGCAGCAAATACTGCTGCACCGGCAGATATACCGACTAATAAGCCTTCGTGTTTTGCCAGTAAACGGCAGGTTGCATAAGCATCATCTGCACTTATATCTATAACTTCGTCAACAATAGTCGGATTGTAGTTGGCTGGAATAAAGTTGGCACCTATTCCCTGAATTTTATGAGGACCTGCTTTACCGCCATTTAGAATAGGAGAAGTATCTGGTTCTACAGCGAAGATTTTTATTGCTGGGTTTTGTTCTTTTAGATATTTTCCTGCACCAGAGAGAGAACCGCCTGTTCCGATTCCAGCGACATAAGCATCGATTTTACCTTCTGTATCACGCCATATTTCTGGGCCTGTTGTTGTATAATGAGCAGCAGGATTTGCAGGATTATCAAATTGGCTGGGAATAAAAGAAGATGGGATTTCAGCGGCTAAATCTTTTGCTTTGTCTATTGCACCCTGCATACCCTTATCACCTGGGGTCAGTACAAGCTGTGCTCCATAAGCACGTAATAGATTACGTCTTTCTGTACTCATAGTATCAGGCATGGTCAGAATAACTTTATAACCTTTTGCTGCAGCGACAGAGGCAAGACCTATACCAGTATTTCCGCTGGTGGGTTCTATTATAGTAGCTCCGGGCTTTATCAGACCACGTTCTTCGGCATCTGTAATCATAGCTAAAGCAATTCTATCTTTGGCACTGCCAGCTGGATTAAAATATTCCAGCTTTGCTAAAATATTGCAGGAAAGCTTTAGTACAGCAGTATAGTTGCCTAGTTCCAGCAGTGGGGTATTACCTATTAAATCAGTGAGATGTTTAGCTATTTTTGTCATATATATCACCTTTCCTTAACGGAATATATAAATACTGCTTATTAAGCAAAGATATAGGCTGTAGTTAAATATTATAATTCAAATTGTGCTTACAACGGTATTCATTTATAATATCCTGCAAAGTAGTGTTATCAACTATATTGTTAATTGATTGCTGTATTTTTTTGTAAAGACCTATAGTTATGCAGGAATCAATTTTATTGCAGGGGGTATCACAGTCTAAGCAGGATACTGGTGCCAGACTGCCTTCAACCGTACGTAAAATTTCTCCAACTGTATATTGTTCTGGTTTGCGTGATAAACGATAACCACCTTGTGCACCACGGGCACTTTGAACAAAATCAGCTTTAATCAGCTGATGGATAATCTGTTCTAAATATTTATCTGAAATTTCCTGTCGTTGGGCAATTGTCTTCAAAGGAATAAAGGCTCCAGTATGATTAATAGCCAAATCAAGCATTAATCGCAGAGCATAGCGTCCTTTGGTAGAAATTTTCATAATTTCACCACAACCTTTCTGCTGTTTATATTTTACTATTATTTAGGTATGAATTCAATACTTATGCTTTTATCGCATATAGTGTGCGTATTGAAGAAAAGTTTTAGTGTAAAATTTAGTGAGTTTGTGTTAGAATATTTTTATAAATGTAATTGTGGAGGATTAGTATGGAAAAAAATAAATTAGATAAAACATTTAAATATTATCTGGGAGTTTTTCAGGAAGACCAAGAGTTGGGGAAAATTCTGAATAAGGTAACTTTTCAGGAATTATTTAATCCTAAGTTTTTGCAGGAAAACAGTAAATTTACTTCGATGGATGATCTTATATGGCGCAGTGGATTTGGCATAATGAATCTTATGGAAGTAGAGAATGTGAATCAAGATAAGTGGAATGAATATATTGCTAAAAATACAGAGTGTCAGACTTGGCATGAATTTGGCAAAGCAGCAATGATTGACTGGATGAAAAATAAGTTGGAAGAAGTAAAAAAAGCTAAGCATTAATATATTTATGTTGTTTAAGTGTAATAAGAAACACTAATGATGTAGAAATTATTATAATAAAAACTCCTAAAGCAGATATTTCACATAAACCGTTCTGTTAGTCAGATATGCTCTGATTTTGTTGCGGTTCAAAGTTTGCTTTAGGAGTTTTTGTGTTTTATATATTTTAAATCTTCGATTATTATTTTAGAAGTAAGTTTTTTATACCAGAGAAAGTTTCTGGACTAATGATGTGTTCAATGCGGCAGGCATCTTTTTCTGCAATCTCTTTATTTACACCAAGCACTTCATTTATAAAGCGTGTCAATGTAACGTGACGGTCATATACGGAAACCGCTTTTTTTTGACCTTCTTTAGTCAGCATAATACGTCCATCGGGTTCCATAATAATATAGTTATCTCGTTTTAGGATACTCATGGCACGACTGACGCTGGCTTTGGTAAAATTCATTTCTTCTGCAATATCTATGGAACGAACACTGCCATTGCGTTCAGTAAGCACTAAAATAGTTTCCAGGTAGTTTTCGCCAGATTCCAATAAAGACATTTTTATAACCTCCATATGTGTAAAAAACATATAATATGATAATTATTATTCTATCATATTAAACGCTTACAGTCACTAGGGTAAATGGTGTATAATAAAAAATAAAAACTATTAAATTTAATAGTTAAGCTTAAGATAACTGATAAAAATAGAAAAGGTGAAGTGAAATGTTAGATTTTATTAAAGAAGCTGTCAGTGTATGGGATACATTAAGGCAAGCGAAAAAGCCGATAGTAATTTATGGTATGGGAAATGGTGCAGATAAAATTTTGTATTGGTGTGAAGGCAATGATGTGCAGATAAGTGGAATTTTTGCCAGTGATGAATTTGTGCGCGGACAAAAATTTAGGGGATTTACAGTAGAAAAATATGATGATTTATGTTTACGTCTTGGCAAAGAACTTTTAGTGGTAATAGCTTTTGCCAGTGAACGACCAGAAGTTTTAACCCGATTTGCTGAGTTGGCAGAAGAGCAGCAGGTGGTTGCACCGCATTTACCTTTATTTAATGAAACAGAACTTGTGAGTTTTGATTGGATAGAAAAATATTCTGCGGAATTACAACAGGCATATGATTTACTTGCAGATGAGCAATCGAGAAAAGTATTTGCAGATGTTTTGAATTATAAACTTAGTGGGAAAATAAAATATCTTTTTAACTGCGCAACGCAAAGACTAGATGATTTACGTGAACTTGTTGCATTATCTAAAAATGAAAATTATTTAGATCTTGGTGCATATACTGGCGATACCATTAATGAATTTGGTAAATTAACTGCTTGGCAGTGGGAAGGTATAACAGCAGTTGAACCTGATAGGCGCAATTGCAGAAAACTGAGAAGTTTAGCGCAAGAGCTTGAGTTAAAGGGGTTAGCTGTTGATGTTTATGAAATGGGAATATGGGATGAGTGCGGAGAATTATTATTTAGCGATGATGGCGGAAGACAGTCAACATTTTTAGGCAATAAAAAATGCAGTGTTCCTGTAACAACAATTGATAATGCAGCAGCTGGAAAAAATATTTCTTTCATTAAGATGGATGTTGAAGGTGCTGAAATACAGGCCTTGAATGGTGGAAGACAGACATTGAGTCATTTAAAACCTAAATTGTTTATTGCTGCTTATCATTACGATGTTGATTTGTTTAGAATACCATTACTTTTAGATAAGCTAGTGCCTGAGTACAGAATATATTTACGAAAGCATCCATATGTTCCTGCCTGGGAATTAAATTATATATGTAAATAATAATGGGACGCATAATGTCCATGCAGGACAAAAAATGTCAAATGTAATTTTGTGGTGGAATATCCACAGAATAAACGTAAAGATAACACAAAAAGTAAAAAAAATATTAAATTTTCGTAAAATGTAAGCAGGGAAAAGTACTTCCTTAGCGAATTTAACTAATATGGGTGTAGAATGGATATATTACACTGCAATTTAAAGTTCAACAATAGTTAAAAAGGAGTGTATGTAAATGAAAAAATCAAAATGGATGCTTGGCGCAGCTGCAATGTTGGCTATGTCTATAGCTTTAGCTGGCTGTGGTGGCGATGATAAAAAAGCTGACAGTAAAGCTGGCGGAATAAATGGAGAATTAATGGTTTATACTTCCATTTATCCTGATATTATAGATAATATGTGCAAACCAAATGTAGCTAAAGCATTCCCAGATATGAAAGTTAACTGGTTCCAAGGTGGTACGGAAAAAGTTGTTACAAAGATTACTGGTGAAATTAAAGCTAAGAAAATTGCTGCTGATGTATTGATGGTTGCAGATCCGTCTTACTATCTGAAACTCAATGAGCAAAAATTGCTTTTGCCGTATAAATCCAAAGAAGATGCTAATGTTATCAGTGATAAAGCAAGTGATGGTGCATGGTATGCAGTACGTGTGTGCAACATGATTATTGCTTATAACGGTGATAAACTGAAAGCTGAAGATGCTCCGAAAAACTGGACTGATTTGGCTGATCCGAAATGGAAAGGTAAAATTGCTATGCCCAACCCAATGCTTTCTGGTACAGCTTATGTAGCAGTAGGTGCATTGGCAGATAAATATGGCTGGGAATATTTTGATAAACTGAAAGCTAACGGCTTGCGTGTAGAAGAAGGCAACTCTGCTATTCAGAATAAGTTGCTGACCGGTGAATATGCAGCTGCTATGATTCTTGAGGAAAATATCCTGAAATTGGCTAACACTAAAAAAGAGCCGCTGAAAGTTATTTATCCTACTGATGGTGTTATCAATATTCCGTCTCCTATTGCTATCTTTAACACCACTAAGAATCCTGAAGGTGCTAAAGCTCTGGTTGACTGGTGGCTGTCTAAAGAAGGACAGGAAGCAGTTGTTAAAGGCTGGATGCATTCCGTTCGCGGTGATGTTGCTGCACCGACAGGTTCTGTAGAAACTAAGAAATTAGTTGAAGGCAGAATTAAGGTTGATTGGCAAAAATTGGCTGATAATAATGCTCAGATTAAAGAAGAATTCCGCAGGAGAGTTATGGATAAATAATGCTTTACTGAGCTTAAAGCAATAATATTGCAGGAACAGGGAGACCTTTTTTGGCCGTCCCTGTTTTCTGCTCAATAATGACAGGCGAAAAATTGGGCAAAAACCCTGTTTGAACAGTTGTTTTTAATGTTGTGAGAAGGAGAAATAAGCAATTCATGTCAAGAATTAATAGTAAATTTATCGTTATTGCTATTTCCGTACTGCTGCTTTTGTACTTTGTGATTTTCCCCATGGGAATATTGCTGTATGACAGCATTGTACTGGATAGTGCTATTAACTTAGAAAATTATCGCAATGTATATAGCCAAGATGTCAACTGGCGTGCGTTGACAAATACAATAGAATTGTCTTTGGGTGTTATGATTGCCAGCGTTATTATTACTTTTCCGTTGGCGTGGCTGGTGGGCCGTACCGATATGCCTGGTAAAAAGATGTATCGTACTATGCTCGTTTCCAGTTATATGATTCCACCTTATGTTGGAGCTATTGCTTGGGTTCAGCTTTTAAATCCTAGTGTAGGTTATTTAAATGAAGTTATAAAATTCGTTTTTGGTTTGGAAACTGCACCTTTTGATATTTATACTATGGCAGGTCTTGGTTGGGTATTGACGCTGTTTTATTCACCGTTTGCGTTTATTACTATTTCCCGTGCCATGGAAAAAATGGATCCTACACTTGAGGAAGCTGCACGTGTAAGTGGTGCATCTCCTTTACGTACTGTATTTGATGTTACTCTGCCTTTGATGGCACCCAGTATTCTTGCTGGTGGTTTATTAGTATTTATTGCTGCCGGAAGTTGCTTTGGTATACCGGCAATTGTTGGTATGCCTGGTAATATTGAAGTTATGACCACGCGTATTGTTACCTATATCTATATGGGAGATACTGATGGAGTACGTGATGCTACTGCACTTGCTGCTTCATTAATGTTTTTAGCAAATTTCCTGCTGTTTGGTATGACTTGGATGGTAGGTAAGAAAGATTACACGACTATCAGCGGTAAGAGCACTCGTCCTAATATTGTCGAACTTGGCAAATGGAAATGGCCCTGTTTCTGTCTCGTAGGTGCTTATAGTATGATTTCTATTGTTATTCCTTTGGGTTCTATTGTTTTGACAAGTTTGATTATTACATTGTCTAAACCAATAGGTCTTGATAACTTGGGCTTTGATGCTTGGATTCCTGTTATTACCAGCTCACAGTACATGGAAAGTGTATGGAATTCTGTAGTTTATGCTGTTATTGCTGCCTGCATTGGTACATTACTTTCAGTATTTGTTGCATATCTGGCTGTAAAAACTAAGATTAAAGGACGCAGTATACCTGATTTATTAGTTGTTATTGGTGGCAGCACTCCGTCAATTGTTATTGCTTTGGCTTTGATAATTACTTTTAGCGGTAACTTTGGTCTTAACTTATATTCAACGATGTGGATTATGGTTGTTGCTTATCTTGTAAAATATATGACCATGTCTGTGCGCACTATTGCTGCATCTTTGAGTCAAGTGCATATTTCTTTGGAAGAAGCAGCTCTTAATTCAGGTGCTAGCTGGCTGCGCTGCTGCAAAGATATCATCATGCCTCTTATTGCACCGTCTATTATTGCTGGTTGGTTCTTGATTTTTATGCCGTCGTTCTATGAACTTACAATGTCATTGCTTTTGTATGGCAGTGATACTAAGACTATCGGCGTATTGTTATATGAACTGCAGACCTATGCTGATACGCAGAATGCTTCTGTATTATCTGTAATCATTCTGCTGATTGTCCTTATTGGTAATCTGATTCTGAATAAGGTTTCGAAGGGCAATGTTGGCATTTAAGCTGTATGGCTGAATGGCTGACTGATTTTAAGTATATCGCATAACTAAAGGAGTGTAATAAATGGCTGAAGTAAGAATTGAGCATGTATTTAAACGTTTTGGAGCAGTAACTGCTGTAAATGATTTTGATTTAACTGTAAAAGATGGCGAATTTGTTTCTATTTTGGGGCCGTCTGGTTGTGGAAAAACTACAACTTTGCGCATGATTGCCGGTTTTGAACGTGCAACTGAAGGTGAAATTTATATTGGTGATCACTGTGTAAGTTCTTCTATCAAGGGTTCTTTTGCACCTCCGGAAAAACGTGATATTGGCATGGTATTCCAGTCATATGCAGTTTGGCCGCATATGACTGTTGAAGAAAACGTAGGCTATCCATTGAAAATTCAAAAAGTACCTAAAGCAGAGCGTGCTGAACGTGTTCAAAAGATGTTGGAACTGGTGCATTTGGGAGAATACGGAAAACGTTATCCACATCAGCTTTCTGGTGGACAGCAGCAGCGTGTAGCTTTAGCGCGTGCATTGGTTGCACAGCCCGGCTTGTTGCTTTTAGATGAACCGTTATCTAACTTAGATGCTAAACTGCGTGAGTCTATGCGTTTTGAAATTCTCTCTATCCAAAAGGAATTGGGAATTACCGTTGTTTATGTAACACATGACCAAGGTGAAGCTATGGCTATGAGTGACAGAGTTGTAGTAATGAGTTTAGGTGTTGTACAGCAAATTGGTGCACCACATGAAATCTATACTAAACCTGCCAATAAAATGGTTGCAGATTTCATTGGTCTTGTTAACTTTATTGATGCAGAAACTAAGGGAGACAGAGTCTTTATTAAAGGCAGTAATGTATCTTTCCCGAATACAAGCAATATCAGTGGTGCTGCTACGATTGCAGTTCGTCCGGAAAATATAACCATGTCACTTAACGGCGGACAGATGGAAGGTCAGTTACAGCATCGTTTCTATCTGGGAGATGCTGTTGATTACCGTGTACGTGTTCATGATCATGATGTACGTGTAATTGTTAAGGGTGCAGATTTGAATGCAATCCCGGATGGTGCTAAAGTTTATTTAGACTTTGATAAAGTTATGATTTTTGAGAGAAATTAAAATATAGCACTAAAATAAAATTATAATGTGATGCCTCTGAAGCAGTTTTGATAATTGATAAAAGCTGTTTCAGAGGTATTTTGTTATAAATTTATAGTTTTAGTAGTAAATAAAAATACAGCTAATACGTTATTAAGTAAAAATGCATTTAATATTGTGTTATAATATTTTTAGAAAGGCGGTTTGGATATGCAGAAGTCGTTTATTTATAAAATACTCTGTTTAGTATGTTTGCTGGTTTTAGTAAGCGGTTGTGCAAAAAAGAATTCTGCCGCTGATAAAGAACTGGTGTTATGCAGTAGTATGGGAAAAAGGCAGACGGAGCTTATTGCTGATGCTTATAATAAATCAACAGGTGTAAAAGTAAAAATTAATTATCTGCCAAGCGGTACGCAAAAAGAAAGATTTGATTATCTGCGGCAGCATAAATTTGATGTTTGGTTGGGTGGAACTTCAGAAGAATATTATATGGCAGATGAACAAAATATTCTTCAACCGTATATTACAAAAGAAGCATATAAAGTTCCGGCAGAGCTGCGCAATCGTACAGGGCAGTGGACGAGCTTATATCTTAATTATATTGCTTTTTTGAGTAATAAAAATAATCTTCGTGCATACGGTCTTTATGCACCGGAAACCTGGAGTGAACTTTTAAATCCGCAACTGAAAGATGAAATTGTTTTGGCAGATTTCAATCTTGGCGGAGCAAGTTATGGTATGCTTACTTCTATATGGCAGCTTCGAGGTAAACAAGAGGCTTTACGTTTTGCTGCTAAAATGAATGCACAGCAACCAACATATACTAAAGGTTTTGGTGAGGCAGTCGATATGGTATATATTGGCAAGAAAACAGTTGCTGTTGTTCCGCTTGACTATGCATTGCTTATGGAAACACGTCATAGACATTTATTTGCTACAATAGTTAAGGATGCTAATAGAAATATGCTGACTGGTGCTGCCGTGATGCGTAGTGCTAGTAACACAGCCGAAGCTAGAAATTTTCTGGATTATCTTATGAGTGACGAGGGAATGGATGTGCTGCCGATAAATGGTTATCATTATATGTGGCATGTAAAAAAATACCCTTATAATGATGGACGCAAAGAGCTTATTGGCAATGTTCAGGTGCCAGTTGATGATTTGGGGTGGACTTCAGAATATAAAAATGAGATTATTAATCAATGGTTAAAGGCAGATAGATAAGCAAATTAGTAGATAATAAAGTTCAAAGTTCATAAAAATATAAATGGAATATCTTAAAATACAAAAACACCTTTCGTCAGGCTGATATACTCTGGCGAAGGTGTTTTAATTTATGTAGCAGGTTAATACAGTTTATGTTTTACGTGATCTAAGGCTTGGTCAAAAAGACTGAGGACATGTGCGTCATCTAAAGAATAGATAACTTCCTTACCATCTTTAGTGAATTTTACAAGATTGGTAGCACGCAGCAATCGTAGTTGATGGGAAATAGCGGAATGTGTCATTCCTAAAGCATCTGCAATACAGGTTACACACATTTCTTCGTGTGCTAAAAGTGAAAGTATGCGAATGCGTGTAGGGTCGCTGAGAACTTTGAAAATATCAGCCATTGGCTGAATGTATTTTTCATCTTCATGACCAGGAAGAGGAAGATTATGATTATGTAAATGTGTCATTTTTTCACCTGCTTTATTTTTTGTTATTTAAGCGTAGACCTTTATTAAAAAAATATGCAAGAACAGCATAATAAAAGAAACCGCCTGTAGGTGTTTTACTGATAAACCATGTAGGAAACAGAAAAAAAGCTGTAATAAGGAAAAGCAACTGCGGCAGACAAGTAAATAAACATGAAATGCTTTTTTTAGAATAATTGCTTTTTATATGCTGAACAGAAAATACACTGTAACGGGATGCAAAAACACCAAAGCATATACCACTGAAAGCATAAAGTATAGAGTTTATAATATCTGAGAAATTCAATTTATTTACCTGCCTTACTGCTGGTGAACTGATGTAATAAACCGCTTTTTAAAAGCAGACCTGCAATGATACTTCCTCCGATTGTGCTTATTAAAAATGGAGGGATAAAAAACCATGCAGCTGCTTTACTGCCTAAAAGAAGAGTTGCTGCAAGCCAAGCAATAAAAGCACCGATAATACCCGTACCGAAAATTTCTCCTGCAATAGCAGCAGGAACTGCTTTGTAATAGGTATAAGCAATACCTGCCAAGAGAGCACCAATCATACTTCCAGGAAAAGCCATTATAGAACCAGTACCTAACATATTTCGCAGACAAGCAATTATGAATCCGATTGCAACAGCATAATCCGTACCCAAGAGCACTGCACTCATAACATTTATAGTATGCTGTACAGGGAAGCATTTGGAAATACCAGCAGGAATATAAATTAAATGTGCACTTAATGTACCTATAGCTATAAGCAGTGCTGCAGATGTCAGTTTTCGAGTTTGCATATTGTTATACCTCATATCAGTAAATTGAAGATTGTTTAGGCTAACTCAATAATTATTATACCATTGAATTTAGCTTTTTGAAAATAGTTTTAGAGGTATTGGAGGAGTTTTTGTAGAATGTATTATATTATGAAGCTTAATTTAAGTAAAATGATAACTATTGTTGGGAGTGAGATATATGAATTTATTGGAAGGTATTAAGGTAATAGATTTTTCTAAATGGCTGCCAGGGCAGTATTGTGGTATGCTTTTGGGTGATTATGGTGCTGATGTTATTAAGGTAGAAGATATTTCTGGAGATGCAACCAGACGCTTTTGGCCACAGAAGGCGGAGGGAATGAGTTATTGGCATTTAATGCTGAACCGTAATAAACGCGGGATTGCTTTAAACCTAAAGAAAGATGGCGGTCGTAAACTTTTGTTGCGTTTACTGAAAGAGGCAGATGTTTTCATGGAAGGATTTAGACCTGGATATTTAGAACGTTATGGCTTGGACTATGAAACAGTTCATAAATTAAATCCGCGTCTTATATATTGTTCAATTACTGGCTTTGGACAAAACTGCCATAAACCTGCACATGATTTGAATGTTATTGGACTTGCCGGTTTAAACAGTTTGGATGACATTGGGC
This sequence comes from uncultured Phascolarctobacterium sp., assembly GCA_964630355.1. Lineage (GTDB taxonomy): Bacteria > Bacillota > Negativicutes > Acidaminococcales > Acidaminococcaceae > Phascolarctobacterium_A. The sequence continues at coordinate 1,215 of CAZVSX010000014.1, read as the reverse complement.
GTGCTTGTGTATCTGAAGTACAGATAAGTGCTGTTGGCAGTGCACTTAATGCGTTAAGTGCTGTAAGTTTAGCATTGTTTGCGAGAGAGCGTACAGGTGAGGGACAACATTTAGATGTAAATTTATATGCGACAGCTCTTTCAATGCAGGTAACTGGCATAAGCTCGTTGTGGGGGTGTGAGGAAACTGGAGATAAGCCATTTGGAAGAGTTGCTCATTATTATAATATTTATAGAACTGCTGATGGGCGTTATCTTACAGTTGGAACGATTGAACCTAAATTCTGGCAGCGTTTCTGCGATTTGATTGATTGTCCTGAATTGGCAGCACGACAATATGATTTTGTTTCTGAAAAAGAACTTCAAAGAATTATTTCTGAAAAGATTTCTAAAAAAACGCAGGCTGAATGGCTGAATTTGATTGGTAGGGCTGAATTTTGCGTTACACCAGTATGTAGTTTAGAAGAAGCACTGCAAAGCGAATTAACTGTTCAAGAAAATATTGTGCAGGAGCAGGAACATGATTTTGGTAAATTGAAATACATCGGCAGTCCAGTTAAGTTTAGTGCAGCAAAAGGCAATATAAGGATGCGAGCACCATATTTGGGAGAGCATACAATAGATATTTTAAAGGATCTTGGTTATAATGAAAATGAAATTGTTATGTTAAAAAATGAAGGTTCTATATAATTACATAGAATACGAATTAGTGCCAGCTCGAAAACAAGGCCTTGCGCAAGAGCACCAAAGCAAATTATCAGACCACGGTCAATCGTTTGAAACGAGACGTATTTGGTCAGAGAAAGATAAAAGATGTAAAAATATCAGATGCAAAACTGTGGTTGATCAAGATGCAGAAAAATGGCTTGGGATATAGCTCCATATAAAATGTCCGAGGTGTGTTTCGTCCGGCATTTCAAATGGCAGTGGATGACGATTTGCTTCTGAAAAATCCATTTGAATTTCCAATACTGAACGTCATAAAAAATGATTCTGAGAAAAGGGAATCCATCACAATAGAGCAGATGGAACAGTTTCTGGAATTTGTAAAGAACGATAAGCATTACAGTAAATATTATGATACGATTTATATCCTATTTCATACAGTACTGCGAATTTCAGAATTTTGCGGACTGACCATACAGGATATTGATATGAAAGAGCGAATCATCCATGTGCATAAGCAGTTACAGCGACTTCCGAATATGCAATACCT
>CAZVSX010000013.1:0-45806 GCA_964630355.1 uncultured Phascolarctobacterium sp. | reverse complement strand
AATATTGTGGTCTGATTACTTTTGATGGAGGACCAAAGCTCGCATATGAGTGGGATCGATAAAACTAATCGCAATAAAAATTTTTTTAAGTAATCAAAACCGCCGGCTAAGCCGGCGGTTTTGATTTATAATGATTATTTATTTTACTAATTCCGCCAAAGCCTGTTTATCATGCAGACCAACGACAGATTTTACTAGTTTGCCGTCTTTAAATACTAACAGGCTGGGGATACTCATAATAGAAAATTTTTCAGCAAGTTCCGGATTGTCATCAACATTACATTTTGCTACTTTTATATCGGTATGTTCATTTGCAAAGGTTTCGATAATAGGTGCCTGCATACGGCAGGGTCCGCACCAGGGTGCCCAAAAATCTACCAATACTGTTTGCTTTGACTGAGAAACTTCTTGACTGAAATTTTCAGAAGTTATTTCTAATGTCATAATCATCACTCCTTATAAAATATTAGTTGATTTTATATTAGTCTGCTTTTTGTTTGATAAATTCTATGGCAGATAATGCGGCACGCGTGCCTTCGTAAACAGCTTTAGTAATCTGTCTGAGACCGCCTGTACAATCACCGGCAGCAAAGAGACCAGGAAGATTGGTAGCACAGCTGCTGTCTATTTTTATGAAATTTCCGTTAAGCTGTGCACCTAGTTTGCGAGCGATATCAGTACTGTCAGCTGTTCCCAAGGCGATAAATAAACCGTCTAAATTTAACGTACTGCCATTGACAAATGTTATGCCTGTTAGTTTATCTTCACCGTTAATTTCTTTTATAAGAGTAGTTTCAGTGTTAAAGCCTGCTGTTTTTGCTGCGTTATCACTTTCGCCGTTAGTTAGGATAGTAACGCTGTCAGCAAGAGTACGCAGATACTCTGCTTCATGCAGTGCATAAGCACCGCTGCCTAATACTGCTGTTCGTTTTTTACGAAAAAAGAAACCATCACATACCGCACAGTAACTAATTCCTTTACCTTCGAAATACTTGAGTTTAGGAAGCTTTAAAGAAATATTTTTAGTTCCTGTTGCTAAAATCAAGACAGGAGCTTGGATTTGATTGACTGAGGATTTAAGGCTGAGAGTAAAGCAGTCGCTATATTCTGCATTGAGAACTTCATCTTGTATTATTTTGATACCTAAATTTTGAGCTTGTTCCAAGCCTGCTGCATATAAGCTGGCGCCAGATGCAGAAATACCGTAATAATTATCAATTTTATGAGCACGAGCTAATGCTCCTGGGCCATTTTCAATAATGCAGACATTAATTCCGGAACGTGCCAGATATAATGAAGAACTTACTCCTGCTGGGCCGCCACCGATAATGACAGCCTGTGATTTTGTAATAGTATTATCTGACATGATAGCAACCTCCGAAAAAATAGACCCTTTTAAATTTAGTATAGTAATCTATTATTTTGTCACTATCATTATAGCTTATACAAAAATATTTTTCTGCAAAATAACAGTGAAACTATTGTTGTTTATGAACTTTAGTAGTTTTAGTAAAATTAGAATTGCTGATGGTTTCGATAGTTTTCTTTTCTGTAATTTTTTCATTAAGCGGTGTTTCAAAGTAGATGCTGGTACTTGGAAAAGCACAGCTGACTCCAGCATTTTCAATTATGCTCAGTGTTTGAATGTTAATATCCTGTAAGATATTCAGATATTCCAAGTGACTGCCGGTAAGTGCGTAGCAGGTTACCTGAATATCAAGACTGCTGTCGTTATATTTTACAAAATGTACGCGTACATCATTACTGTCAATTTTTTCGTGCTGATTTAGAAAATCTTTCATTTGAGCAATGAGCGTTTCTATTTGAGTGGCTGTGGTGTTATAGGTTAAACCAAGGACAAAATTTATGCGACGTTTTTCACGCAGGGTATAGTTTGTGATAGGAGTATTGCTTAAAAGTGAATTGGGAATATAAACCAGTTCCTGTGGGAAAGTGCGGATACAGGTACTGCGGAAAGATACGCTTTCTACAATACCTTCAATACCGTTAGCCATAACCCAGTCACCGATTTTAAACGGCTTTTCTAATAGAATTATCATGCTGCCGAAAACGTTAGCTAAAGCGTCTTTTGCGGCAAATGCAACTGCTAGAGAACCTATACTTAAAGAAGCAATGAAAGCACTTATATCATAGTTCCATTCACGTGCTACTGTAACAAAGCCGAGAAGAACAATAACTATACGAAAAACTGTAGCAATAATGCCGGCAATAGCTTCATCAGTCTGAATACCGAATTTTTCCAGCAGATTAAAGAAAATTCCATGAGTTGTACTGATGAGATTGTATAAGCCCCAAAAAAAGTTAGTTACTATGATGGTACGAAGAACATTATCTGTTATGTGCAGATTATATTCATGTGCCATGGGGGCAAGGTTTATAGCTGCATAAAAGGCAAAAACAAAAAGAGCTATATTTACAGGGCGTTCAAATGCATTAAGAAAATCTTCGCCGTAATCAAAAGATACTTTGTTATTAAAGTTACGCAAAATGCGGATAAGAAAGTTTTTATAAATAAAGCGAAGTATTGTAAAAAAAAGAAATGCACCGATAGATGGATACCACGGTTGTAGCATAGTTAGTATGTTGTTCACTGATGAGCCTCCTTTTATAAATTAATTAGCTCTATAATTTTAACATTTTATATAGTTACGCACAATGATTTTACATTTATTTTTAAATCTCGTGACAGTTAAATATACTTGTGTGCGGATGAATGTGATATAATTAAAATTATACAGATATGGAGGATGAATATGGAACTGTTGGTTGAACGTTTACTTGCGGTTTTAATAGCTGTATCGGGGCCTATACTGACAATTTTTGATTTGCCTGGTAATACTTTGGTACTGCTTACAGCACTGGCTTTTGCTTTTTTTGATGAAGCGATGTATTTTAATTACAGACTTTTGTCGGCAATGGTTTTGATTTATGCTGTTGGTGAATGTTGGGAATTCTGCGTAGAGCTTTTTGGGATAAAACGTAAAAAAGTTTCTTGGACTGCTGTACTTATTATAGCGTTAGGCGGCTTTGTAGGAACATTGTTGGGAACTATGATTTTTCCAATATTAGGTTCACTCATAGGCGGTATGGCTGGTGCATTTGTTACAGCTTTTGTTTATGAATTTGTTCGTACAGGTATGTCGGCAGATGCAGTACAGCTGGCGCTTGCGGCTGCTAAGATGCGATTTTTGGCAATTATAGGTAAATTAGCAGCAGGAATAGCTCTATCAGCACTATTAGTTAAACAGGTTATATTTTTCTGAATATAAAAATGGAGGGAATATAGAATGAATTTTACGTTTGCACATAATAATTTTAATGTTTTGGATTTGGAGAAAAGTTTAAAGTTTTATGGACAGGCATTAGGTTTGCAGGAATCTCATCGTTTTAATGCTCCTGATGGCAGTTTTGTATTAGTTTATCTTACAGATGGTGAATCACCGCATTTTCTGGAACTAACTTGGCTGCGAGATCGTAAGGAGCCGTATAATTTGGGAGAAAATGAATTTCATCTTGCTTTTGTGGTAGATGATTTTAAAGCAGCATATGCTAAACATAAGGAAATGGGTTGCATATGTTATGAAAATACCGATATGGGAATTTATTTTATCAATGATCCGGATAATTATTGGTTGGAAATTTTGCCTAAAAAATGAGGTGCTGATGTGGAAAATCTGAAAAAATATACTGTTGCAGCAACTGGTAAGCTGCGTCCTTGTGCTTATGAAAAATTAAGTAACATGGTTAAATTGTTGGATTGGCAGCAGGGTGGTTCTATGCCACTGGCAGAGTTAGAGAAACGTTTGCAGCAGGCAGATGCTGTATATTCTACTGGTAACGTGCGTTTTACTGCTGAACTTTTGGAGAAAGCACCTAAACTTAAAATAATAGCGCAGGCTATGGTTGGCTATGACAATATTGATTTACAAGCTTGTGCTGCTCGTGGCATTGCTGTGTGCAATACACCTGGAGTATTAGTAGATGCAGTGGCTGATCTTGCTTATGCGTTGCTGCTTGACAGTGCACGTCATATTGTGAAAGCTGATGCTCATGTAAAAAGTGGCTTGTGGGGACAGCGTAAGCCATTTGGTTTAACTGTCGATCTTGCAGGTAAAACGCTTGGCATTATAGGTATGGGTGATATAGGAAGTGCCATTGCTAAACGAGCACAGGCGAGTAAAATGCGTGTAATTTACCATAATCGCCATCAGCGCAAGGATGATGAATTTACAGGGGCAGTTTATACAGCTTATGAGGAGCTGCTGGCAGAGTCGGACTTTATTATGCTGGCAGTGAATCTTAATCCTTCAACAAAAAATATGTTGAGCAGGGAAGCCTTTGCTTCTATGAAACCTGGTGTACGCTTGATTAATATCAGCCGTGGAGCTGTAGTAGATACAGAAGCGTTGTATGATGCTTTAAAAAGTGGGCATTTAGCGTATGCAGCTATGGATGTTACAGACCCTGAGCCTTTACCGGCAGAACATAAATTGCTTTCATTGCCTAATGTAACAGTAACTCCGCATATAGCTAGTGCAACCGTAGAAACTAGAGATGTAATGGCTTTATTGACAGTGGACAATATAGTTGCAGGTCTTACGGGAAATCCGTTGCCTACAGAGGTTAAGGCTAATTGATGATATAGGAGTAGTTTGATGAAGTATAGGCTGTGTCTGCACGGGCTGGAGGTTAAGCATCAGATGCAGCTTTTGAAGCTGATAAGACGATTGCTGCCGAACAGTACTGTAAAATATAAATTTAAAGAAAAATATTTTAGCGACAATGATATGTATAAATGTCGTATAGCTCGTTTTACATCTGCAGATGGGAGTAAGCAGCGTTTATATTGTGCTTGGGGTGTAATGCTTGTTAGTGATAAGCTTATGCCTATTTCTGATATTATTTTGGAATTTGATGACAGCTGTGATTTAGAGATTGTACAAATGCAGTTAAAGCGGTTACTTTCATCCAGAATAAAATTTGTTTTAGAAGAACCTGATTTTAGACAGCGAATTAAGCAATTACGTGGTTGTTTTGAATTAGATGAATTAGATTTGTATGATAAAGAAATAGCTGTTAGTGCTTTGTATTGTCATCTTCCTTGGCAGGTATATTATGTCAGCAAATTATGGCAGGAAGTTTTGCAGCGTGGACCGGAGAAACCTCTAATGCGTCAGCTGCGGGTTAAACTGCGGCGTTTGCGGTCTTTGCTTACTTTCTGTAAACCATTGCTGCCCGAAGAAACAGCAACATATTGGCAGGGAATATTGAAGGCAAGGACTACCATGTTTTCTGCAGTGCGGGAATATGATGTGGCTTTGATGACCTGTGCTAAACTGAAAGGCAGTGAAGCAGGAACTAATGCAGTTCCTAACCTTACGGTATTATTGCAGAAACTGCGTAGTGAAGCTGCTGATAAAGCTTTACGTGGACAAAAGTTAAATAAAATTACGTTGGAACTGGGGCAGTTTTTGCTGTGGCTTTATAGTGTTCCTTCACAAAAGAAGGAGCAGTCATTAGATGAATTTCTGTATAGACGTTTTAATGTTTGGTATGATAAGCTTATAAAAATGCCGGAGAGATATCCCAATACTAATGACATGGAACAGCTTCATCGTATACGTATTAAACTGAAACGTTTCCGTTATGCATTGCAGAGTGTTCCGGAGCTGAAAGCTGAACCAAGACTTTTGCGTAATTTGAAATATTTGCAGGATATGCTTGGCTTACTGCACGATGATTATATAAATGCTTTGATGATAGAACGTTTAGTTGCTGTCAATCCTGAAATACCAGAGCTGCGTTATGAAGGTGCAATGTTTACAGGATGGGAGAGAGCTAAATCTGATGCTGCTTTAGAAGCTTTACCGCAGCAATGGGAATATTTTTGTGAGTTGCTTACAGAGTGGAAAGATAGATATTTAATGAAATAGCTAAGAGTATTTTCCGAGAATATCGAGAGTGGTTTTTATATTTTGAAATTTTTGTATTAACGATATTGTAAGTTAATGATAGATAAAGTTTAGGAGGATGTATTGTATGAAAAAAATACTGCTATTGTTGAGCATGATGATTATGTTGTCTGTTGCTGTTGTTGGCAGTGCGGCGAATAGCAGAATGCTGGAGGAGGAAGATGCTATTGCCCAAAAATTTATCAATGGCGGAAGCTATAATAATGTAGCCTCTGTAATGACTGAAGAGATGAAAAATAATTGGGATGAAAAGGCTTACAGTAATTATCAGGCACAAATGGGCAAGGTTACTTTTAACAAACTGCGAATAGTGCAATTTTTGGATGATGTTGATGTTTTGACATATCAGGTAGTTACTGATAAAGTTCCGGTAGCACGTTATCAGTTTGTATTCAAACAGGAGAAAGGTAAGCTGGTGCTGTTTGATTTTGGTATAGGTGTACCGCAGGATAATGCTGAACCTAAAGCAGAAACAGAAAATAAATAAATTCTCTTTATGTATTTTTAAAGTTGGGTTGAATAATTAACAAAAAATGAGTAACAGATGTTTCTCTGTTACTCATTTTTTTGTATATCTTATATCCATTTTTAACTTTGTAACAATTTTTGCGATTTACTAGGTTTTGAGCAAATAATAATATAAAATTTGCTTTAAATTTGCAAAAAAAGGTTCTGCTTGTTAAAATAACAAGCAAACACTTGAAATAGGGGGATATTTATGGAGTCAACAAGAATTATTAACATTTTAAGAAATAAAAAAATTCATATTTCCTGTGAACTATTTCCGCCTAAGCAGGGAGCAGAGCTGCAGAACAGCCTTGAGATAGTGAAAAAAATTGCTTCTGTGAAGCCGTCATATATGAGCGTTACATATGGGGCTGGCGGAAGTACAGTAGGATATTCGGCGGCTTTGGCAAAAGAAGTACAGGATAATGGAATGCCTGCTTTGGCACATCTTACTTGTACACAGGCAGATGAAGAGAAAATCAGCGGTGTATTGGCACAGCTGCAGAGTTTGGGTGTAAATAATGTTTTGGCTTTGCGCGGAGATAATCCCTCTGATAAGCAAAATGTTTCTGTTGCTTCTTTTGCTCATGCAAGTGATTTAATGTATTTCATAAAAAAACAAGGAGATTTTTGTGTAGGCGGTGCTGCTTATCCAGAAGGGCATCCGGAGTCTGGTTCTTTGGAGCAGGATATTGAAAATACTAAGTATAAGGTAGCTGCTGGTGTTGACTTTTTAGTAACACAGATGTTTTTTGATAATAATATTTTATATAACTATATGTTTCGTTTACTGCGTGCTGGTATTAATGTTCCTGTCATACCGGGAATTATGCCTGTAACAAATGCTAAACAAATTATTAGAATTTGTCAGCTCAGTGGTACTAAACTGCCGCCGCAGTTCCGTGCAATGGTGGAAAAATTTGCTGATAAGCCTGAAGCATTGAAACAAGCTGGTATTGCTTATGCAACTGGTCAGATTATTGATCTTATATCTAATGGCTTTGATAATGTTCATATTTATACTATGAATAAACCAGATATTATTGGTGGTATAATGAATAGTTTATCGGAAATAGTTGATTGAAATTATGAAATTTAATAGTAGAGAAGCGTTACGTTATTTGCGTGCAAAACCTGGCGATAAGGCAGCAGAAATATTGGTTGATACTGTTTATTTGAAACTGCGCAATGAAGTTCAGGCACGTTATGTACTGCGTAAACATTTTATTAAGGTTGATGAAACAGGTGTAGCCTTAGATTGCGGTGTACGTTTTCACTCACGTAATCTTGCTGAACATTTAAAAAATTGTTCTCAGGTTTTTTTGCTGGGAGCAACATTAGGCAGCAGAGTAGATATTGCTGTGAGACGTTTGGCTTTAGGAAGTGTAGCAGAGGGAGCGGCAGCTCAAGCAGTGGCAGCATCACTTATTGAAAGTTATTGTGATGAAGTGCAGAAGATGCAGGATACAGAAGGTTTATCACAACGGCCACGTTTTTCTCCTGGCTATGGAGATTGGGATTTGGCAGAGCAAAAGCTGCTTTTTTCAGTTTTAGACTGTGCTAAACTCATCGGCTTAACACTGACTGATGGTATAATGATGGCACCATCTAAGTCAGTTACTGCGGTTATCGGACTTTCACAAGAGTCACAGTGTGTTTGGAATAAGTGCATGACATGTGGTAATATAAATTGTCCTTATAGGAGCGGCAATTAGTAAAGATTAAAGTAGATATTTATATTGAGGAGAAGGAATAATAGATGAAATTTAAAGAACTTTTAGGTAAGAAAATGTTGTTTTTTGATGGAGCAACAGGAACACAGCTGCAGGCTCGTGGCTTGCAGCCTGGAGAGCTGCCGGAGAGTTGGAATTTTACACACCCTGATATTGTGGAGGCTGTACATAGAAGTTATTTAGATGTAGGTTCTAATATCGTAAAATCCAACACTTTTGGGGCTAATCCTTTGAAATTAGCAGGAACAGGTTTGGACTGTAAAAAAACAATTGAGAAAGCAGTGTCTATAGCTAAGAAAGCTTGTGATGGCAGAGAAAATAAATTTGTAGCTCTTAATCTTGGCCCAACAGGAAAGCTTTTAGCACCTTATGGAGATTTATCTTTTGAAAAAGCTGTAGAATCCTATGCTGAAATGGTTCGGTATGGGGCAGCTGCTGGTGCAGATATTATTTTAATTGAAACCATGAGTGATACTTACGAAATTAAGGCAGCCATTTTGGCAGCTAAGGAAAATTGTAATCTTCCTGTATGTGTAACTATGACTTTTGATGAAGATGGAAAGTTGCTGACAGGGGCAACTGTGGAAGCGGCAGCTTTGATGTGTGAGGCTTTGGGCGTAGATGCTGTTGGCTTTAACTGTGGGCTTGGTCCTATTCAAGTTGGCAGACTGTTGCCGCAGATGCTTCAAGCTGTAAGTATACCTGTTATTATTAATCCTAATGCAGGTTTACCTAAACAGCGTGATGGAAAAACTTATTTTGATGTTGAACCTGATGAATATGCTGAACTTATGTATAACCTTGCACAGGAGGGAGCAAGTGTTGTCGGTGGCTGTTGTGGTACAACTCCTGTACATATTGAAAAAATGATTTCTAAGTGCAGAAATCTCATACCTGGAGGTAGAAGAGAGTGTACGCTGACAGCAGTATCATCTTATGGAAAAGCTGTGCACTTGGGAGAAGGACCAATAATCATTGGTGAACGCATTAATCCTACGGGCAAAAAACGCTTAAAAGAAGCTTTGTTGAATAACGATCTTGATTATATTTGCCGCTTGGGACTGGAACAGATTAGTGCTGGTGCGCACATTCTTGATGTTAATGTAGGGACTCCCGGGATTGATGAAGCTGGTATGATTGCTGCGGCAATACCTGCTTTGCAAGCCATTACTGATACTCCTTTGCAGATAGATACATCAAATTATGAAGCCATGGAGCGTGCTTTGCGCCTTTATAATGGCAAACCCATGTTAAATTCTGTGAATGGAAAAGAGGAGAGTTTGCAGCAAGTTCTGCCGTTAGCTAAAAAATATGGTGCGGTACTGGTTGTACTTTGTTTGGATGATGGTGGTATACCTGCTACTGCTGAAGGTCGTATTGCGGTTGCGGATAAAATTATTGCTCGTGCCGCTGAATATGGTATTGAAAGTCGTAATATTGTTGTTGATCCTTTAGCTTTGACTATTTCTACAGGTTCAAAGAACGCTGCTGTTGCCTGCGAAGTAATCCGTACGATGGCTGATAGGGGCATAAACACAGTTATGGGAGTTTCTAATATTTCCTTCGGACTTCCGGGACGTGATGCTGTAAACAGTACTTTCTTTTCTATGGCTATGAGTGCTGGACTTTCCTGCGGTATTATAAATCCGCAAAGCAAATCAATGATGGATGCGTTCTATGGGTTTCGTGCATTGAATGGCTTTGACGAAGGCTGTAAGGAATATGTGCAACATTATGCAGATGCACCGAAATCTGTTGCAGCAGAAATCAGTGAAATAGGTCTTTATGATGCTATCGTTAAAGGATTGCAGGGACCAGCACGACAGGCTGCCGATATAGCACTGAGAACCGAAAAGCCTTTGGATGTTATCAATAAATATATGATTCCTGCATTAGATTTTGTTGGCAATGGTTTTGAGAAGAAAACACTTTTTCTGCCGCAATTGTTAATGAGTGCAGATGCTGCCAAGGCTGCTTTTGAGGTAATTAGAGAGGCGGTAGGAGTAAATGATACGCATGGCGAAACGGTAATTATTGCTACTGTTCATGGAGATATTCATGATATAGGAAAAAATATTGTTAAAGTTTTGCTGGAAAATTATGGTTATAGAGTACTTGACTTAGGAAAGGATGTACCGGTAGAAACTGTTGTGCAGGAGGCTGTTAAAAATAAAGTGAAAGTTGTAGGGCTTTCTGCTCTTATGACAACAACAGTGGGAGCTATGGAAGAAACTATTGCTGCCCTACATGAAAAATGCGATTGTTGCATTGTTGTTGGAGGTGCAGTTTTAACCGAGGAGTATGCTGATTCTATTGGGGCAGAACATTATGCACCTAATGCTGTCAGTGCGGTTAATTATATTAATGAAGTTTTTGGCAGATAGATAATAAAAAGGAACTAAAGCAATCGACTGCTTTGCTGTTTTTGTAACTAAAGCAAGTTTGTCGAAACGATTTAGTTCCTTTTTGTTTTTGATATTTACCAGATGCTTTGCAGCAAAGGAAGAATAATTGGAGCAAGAATTGATGTGCTTATACCTGTAAGGGCGATGGCAACACCTCCGATAGCCAGTTGCACGGGACTTACACTTGCACAGACACTGGTGCCTAAACCATGACTAGATGCACCAATAGCTAGTCCGGAAGCAAGATCACTTTTTATACCTAATATATTCAAAATCTTGTGATTGAAAGTTGCACCAAGCATACCTGTAAAAATAACAGCTGCTGTCGTTAATGCTGGTATACCGCCTATAGTTTTGGAAACGTCGATAGCAATAGGGGTGGTAACTGATTTTGGAATTAGAGAAAGAAGAACTTGATTGCTTGCCCCCATAGCTTTACCGCAGAAATAAACTATGACGATAGCTGATATTGTAGCAATTGTAACACCGCCTGCGATAGCGGCAGCTTTAGCCATGATGATTTCTCGGTTTTTATACAAAGGCAGGGCAAGTGCTATGGTAGCAGGGCCTAGAAGAAAGTTAATGAATTCTGCTCCTGTTTCGTATTGTTTATAATCAACATTTGGTGCTATAAGGATTACTGCAATAATGAGAGGACAGGCAATAACAAAAGGCGGAATGACTTTTAACCTGAAACGGTCGATAATAATTTCACTTAATGCGTAAAATATAACTGTGAGACCTATACCAAACAGCGGAGAATTAAGTAATACTTCTGGAAACATCAGTTATGCTCCTTTCTGCTGAGAACGCTTTGCAGAAAAAGAGCAGTGATGCTTAGAACTGCAATGCTGCAGATAATTATTGTAACGACAATAGGAAGAATTTCGGCTTTAATAACATCTATATACAAGATGACACTGACTCCGGCAGGCAAAAATAGCATACCCATTTTTGAAATGAGAATATTACAGATACCTTCTACAGAACTTGCGGGAATAATTTTACAGCACAAGAGAGCTGTTAATATAAGCATTCCTAAAAGAGCTGGTGGGAACTGTATACCTATAGCATTGATTATTAGAGTGGATATCCATTGCAAAAAGAGCAAAAGTGCTGTTCCCCGCAGTAAATTTGTTGGTGACATTTCTTTTTCCTCCTGAAATGATGAAACCGGCAGAAGCGTCAGTGCTTTGCCGGCATTTTACAGCATGCCAGCTATTTAATAGTTAGGGGTGATAGCTGGCATGTTTATAATATTCTTTGTTATATAGACTGACGTAGGTATAATATTGCCATAATCATAACAATATGTCAATGAAAAGACTGCTATTGTTCACTAAATTAACACAAAAATATTTGACTTTTTGACTTTTACTGATATAATAAAAATTGTAAGAAGCAAGTTATATAGAGCTGCTTACATAGGCATGAAAAATTGTAAAAAGTCTAGTTATTAATAGTTTAATCATCGTTTATTTGTAAAGAAATGAAGGAGGTGTAGCGCTATGAATGAACGCTACAGTGAAGAAGTAAAAGCAATATTAGAAGCAGCCCAGCAGCAGGCTGTAATGAATTATAACCAAGAGCTTACGACTGTTCATGTTTTGGTTGCTTTTTGTGGCAGTGATGGTTTCTTTAAATATTTGCTGCAAACTTTGCATATTGATGAAACTCTTTTTACTAAAGAAGCCAAAGCTTTGCTTGAGAAAATTCCTCGCGTAAAAGGTAATGATCGGCAGTTGGTTATGGGGACTGCATTTGCACGTGTAATGGCAATTCTTGGTCAAAGTAAAGATGAAATAAGTGTTGCTCAGCTTTTGGCTGTTGTTTCCAGTGATGGTGACAGTGAAGTTACTGCACTTTTGCACAAATATGGTATAGATAAAAAGAAGGTAGAAAATGCTTATCTGCAATATCAGAATACGGAAGCGGATGAGGAAACTAAAAAAACACTTGAAAAATATGGACAGGATTTAACAGCTAAAGCAAAAGATGGCAAGCTTGATCCGGTAATTGGACGAGATGAGGAAATACGCCGAACCATTGAAATTTTATCGCGTCGTAAGAAAAATAATCCTGTTCTGATTGGTGAACCTGGTGTTGGTAAAACTGCTATTGTTGAAGGTTTAGCTAGGCGTATTGTAGCAGGAGATGTTCCGGAAAGCTTGAAAAATAAAACCTTGTATGCTTTGGATTTGGCAGCAATGGTTGCTGGTGCCAAATATAGAGGCGAGTTTGAAGAACGATTGAAAAAAGTTTTGAAAGCGGTTAGTGAAAGTTCCGGACAGATTATAATGTTTATTGATGAACTGCATACTGTTGTTGGTGCGGGTGCTGCTGAGGGAGCAATGGACGCAGGCAACATTCTTAAACCAATGCTGGCACGTGGTGAACTGCGTTGTATAGGTGCTACAACACTTAATGAGTATCGAAAATATATAGAAAAGGACAGTGCGCTGGAACGTCGTTTCCAGCCGGTAATGGTTAATGAGCCGAGTGTTGAAGATACTGTTTCAATTCTGCGTGGCTTGCGCGAGCGTTATGAAGTACATCATGGCGTGCGTATTAAAGATACTGCCTTGGTGGCTGCTGCTGTCCTTTCTGACCGTTATATCAATGATCGTTTCTTACCGGATAAGGCTATTGACTTGGTAGATGAAGCTGCTGCCCGTTTAAGAACGGAGATTGATTCACTGCCGGCAGAATTAGATGAAAGCAAACGTCGTATTTTACAGCTGGAGATAGAAGCACAGGCTTTAGGGAAAGAGGAAGATGCTCAGTCACAGGAACGTCTAAAGAAAATTAATGAAGAACTTACCGAATTACGTAAACAAAATGATGAGCTGGTAAAACGTTGGGATGCTGAAAAAGCATCTATTGCCCGTGTACGTGAAGTAAAAAAAGAAATTGATGCTGTAAAAAACAGTATGGAACAGGCTGAACGTGATTACGATTTAAATAAACTTGCAGAACTGAAATATGGTCGTTTGCCAGAGCTGCAGAAGGAGTTAGCTTCACTATCTGAAAAGGATGAGAACGGCAAAGATAATGTAATGCTGAAAGAAGAAGTTGATGAAGAAGATATAGCTAAGGTTGTAAGTACATGGACGGGAATTCCTGTTGCGCGTATTGGTACTGGTGAACGTGCAAAGCTTGTAAATTTAGAGCAAATACTACATGAGCATGTTATTGGTCAGGATGAAGCAGTTAAGGCAGTCAGTGAAGCTGTGATTCGTGCACGTGCTGGAATAAAAGATCCTAACCGTCCTGTCGGCTCTTTTATTTTCCTTGGGCCTACAGGCGTTGGTAAAACGGAACTTGCAAAAACTTTGGCAGAAGTTCTTTTTGATGATGAACGCAATATGGTTCGTATTGATATGAGTGAATATATGGAGAAACATACTGTATCTCGCTTGATTGGTGCTCCTCCTGGTTATGTTGGTTATGATGAGGGCGGACAGCTTACTGAGGCAGTGCGCCGTCATCCTTACAGTGTAATATTGCTGGATGAAATTGAAAAAGCACATGCTGATGTATTTAATGTTTTGTTGCAGGTATTGGATGATGGACGATTAACTGATGGTAAGGGGCGTATTGTTGATTTCAAAAATACTTTGATTATCATGACAAGCAATCTTGGCAGCAGTGATATTATGAAAGCACAGGGAAGTTTCGACAGAGAAAAGATTCAGCAAATGCTTATGAACTTCTTTAGACCGGAATTTCTTAATCGTGTTGATGATATTGTGGTTTTCAAACCTTTGCAGGCAGAACAGATTAAAGATATAGTTAAATTGGTACTTAAAGAACTCGGTGAGCGTCTAAACAGACAGCTGGAGCTTACGCTTACTGCTACCGATGAGGCTGTGGCTTATCTTGCTCAAGCAGGATTTGACCCTGCGTTTGGGGCAAGACCTTTAAAACGACTCATTGTACATACTGTTGAAAATCTTTTAGGTAAGAAAATTGTTGCTGGTGAGATTAAAAATGGTGATAGTGTTGAAGTTGTATTAAATAATAACACCATTGATGTTGTATTGAGATAAATATATGGTAAAAATTGGGATGATGGATTAATTTCGTCATCCCAAATTTTTTTTGATGTTATTTTCCGAACGATTTTGGTTAAAAATGTTAAAAAGTTCACAATTTATTTGACGTGTATGCGTCATATTGGTATAATTAAGGTAAATTCACTAGTGAAAACCCAGGGGAGATTTGATTGAGAGAGTTGTTCAAAAGGCTTCTGTCTGGGTTTTATTTTTTCTTTTGGCAGTTTTGGGAGGTAGATTTTAATGAAAGTAGCAATTATAATGGGCAGTAATTCTGATTGGCCAATTTTAGAACCAGCTGAAAAGGCTCTGAAAGAATTTGGTGTAGAAGTAGAGGTGGTTGTTGCTTCGGCGCACCGTACTCCGGATATTGTACATGAATTTGCTGCTGGTGCACGTGAGCGTGGCGTGGAAGTTATTATTGCTGCTGCTGGTGCTGCTGCACATCTTGGCGGTGTAATTGCAGCTTATACTACTGTTCCTGTAATTGGCATTCCTATAAATGCTACTCCGCTTGGAGGGATGGATGCTTTGTTGAGCTTTGTACAGATGCCTTCCGGTGTGCCAGTGGCAACTATGGCTATTAATGGAGCAAAAAATGCTGCTATTTTTGCAGTGCAGATTTTGTCTGTAAAGTATCCGGAATTGGTAGAGCGACTTGCTGCCAATCGTGAAAAAATGAGAAATGAAGTTGCGGAAAAAGGCAGAAAACTTGCTGCTATGAGAGGTGAGCAGCAAGTTTTAAATGATTTACATATCTAATAATATTGAAGGAGAACTATTGTGGAGCAAAAATTAGAGGAGCAAAGTTTTAATGAAGATAAACTGCATGAGGAATGTGGTGTTTTCGGCATTTTCAGTCATAGTGAAGATGTTGCGTTAAATACCTATTGGGGGTTATATGCACTGCAGCATCGTGGACAGGAAAGTACAGGTATAGTTGTTACTGACGGCAAGCGTATGAAAATAAAAAAAGGCATGGGCTTGGTGGCTGATGTTTATAAAGATGGTGTTGCGGATTTGCAGGGATTTGCCGCTATTGGTCATGTACGTTATTCTACTACTGGTGCAAGTATGTCTTATAATATTCAGCCGTTGAAAGTATATTTTGATGGCGGAAATTTGGCATTAAGTCATAATGGCAATTTGACTAATGCTGGACAGCTGCGTGCTAATTTGGCTAAAGAAGGAGCTGTTTTCAATACTACCATTGATACTGAGGTTGTTTTGACTCTTATTGCTTACAGTGCTCGTCCTACAATTGAAGAGCGCGTTGCTGAAGCTGTAAAGCAGATTAAAGGTGCTTATGGTATCCTTATCATGACTGACAATAAAATTATTGCGGTACGTGATCCTTATGGCTTTAGACCTTTGGTGCTTGGAAAGATGGAGAATGGTTGGTGTGTAGCTTCGGAGTCTTGTGCTTTTGATTTAGTGGGAGCAGAACTAGTACGTGATATAAAACCGGGAGAAATGATTGTTATAGACAGTGATAATGCAGAACCGCGCAGTATCATGTGGGCAGATAATCCTCCGAAAAAACCGGCACATTGTATTTTTGAATATGTATATTTTGCTCGTAATGACAGCGTTATTGATAATCAGTCAGTTTATGACGCACGTATTCAGATGGGGCGTGAGCTGGCAAAGGAAACAGCAGAGATTCATCCTGATATTGTAATATCCGTTCCTGACAGTGGTACTCCAGCAGCAATAGGTTATTCTATGGAAGCAGGAATTCCTTTTATGGAGGGATTAACAAAAAATCGTTATGTAGGGCGTACATTTATCCAACCTACACAAAAGCAGCGTGCTAATGCTGTACGGTTGAAATTAAATCCTGTACGCAGTGTTGTTGCTGGAAAATCTGTAGTTATGGTAGATGATTCTATTGTACGCGGTACAACAAGCGGAAAAATTGTCAAACTTCTGAAAGAAGCTGGAGCACGAGAGGTTCATGTATGTATTTCTTCTCCGCCTGTAACAGATAGTTGTTACTATGGTATTGATACATCAGAACGTAAGGAACTTATTGCAGCGCGGTGTACGGAACAGGAAATCTGCCGTTTTATAGGTGCAGACAGTCTGCATTATATTTCCTTGGATGGAATGAAGCGTGCTATTAATAAAATTGATCCAGATAGTTTATGCTGTGCCTGCTTTAGTGCAGAATATCCTGATAAGGCTGATGTCGTTATTAAAGAAGAACCTGAGAGTATTGTTGAGTAACAGGAGGAACGCATATGAGTGAAGAAAAAAAACAGCTTACTTATGCTGATGCCGGTGTAGATATTGATGCCGGAAATAAGGCAGTAGAATTGATGAAAGACAGTGTTCGTGCTACTTATCGTCCGGAAGTTATTGGTGATTTAGGCGGATTTGGTGGCTTATTCGCCTTAAACAATTCTAAATATAAAGAACCGGTTTTAGTCAGTGGTACGGATGGAGTGGGAACTAAGCTGAAGCTGGCATTTATGGCAGATAAGCATGATACTATTGGGCAAGATGCCGTAGCTATGTGTGTAAATGATATTTTAGTGCAAGGGGCTGAACCTTTATTTTTCCTTGACTATATTGCTGTAGATAAGGTTGACTCACAAAAAGTTGCTGACATTGTTAAGGGTGTTGCAAATGCCTGCAGTGAAAGCGGCTGTGCTTTAATTGGCGGTGAAACAGCTGAAATGGCAGGTTTTTATGCTAAGGGTGAATATGATATAGCAGGTTTTTGCGTAGGCGTTGTAGATAAGAGTAAGATGATAACTGGGGAAAAAGTGAAGCCTGGTGATGTGCTTTTAGGTTTGCCTTCCAGTGGTGTACATTCCAACGGTTTTTCTTTAGTAAGAAAAATTTGTTTTGAAGCAATGAATTATACTATGGATACATATATCCAGGAATTTGATTCTACTCTTGGTGAAAAACTTTTGACTCCCACACGCTTATATCCTAAAGTTTGTTTACCGTTGATTGAAAAATTTGATATTCATGGTATGGTACACATTACTGGCGGTGGTTTTTATGAAAATATTCCTCGAATTTTGCCGGC
Source organism: uncultured Phascolarctobacterium sp. (assembly GCA_964630355.1). GTDB lineage: Bacteria > Bacillota > Negativicutes > Acidaminococcales > Acidaminococcaceae > Phascolarctobacterium_A. Next base: position 28,070 of record CAZVSX010000013.1, on the reverse strand, counting down.
TGACTGTGATGCAGAGATTGATGCTTCAGCATGGGATGTGCCTGTAGTGTTCAAAAAACTGCAGGAATGGGGCAATGTGCCTTGGACAGAAATGTATCGCACTTTTAATATGGGTGTGGGTATGGTGTTAGTTTTAGATCCTTCAGAAGCAGAGGCTGTGCGTGCATATTTGCATAATGCAGGGGAAACTTTCTATGAGCTGGGCAGAGTTGTTTCCGGAAGTAAGCAGACAGTGATGAAAGGCGGCGTTTTTGGTGCATAAAATTGGTGTACTTGTAAGCGGTCGGGGAAGCAATTTACAGGCTATCATAGATAGTATAAATAATGAGTATCTGCCATTGGAAATAGCAGTAGTTATCAGTGATAAGGCAGATGCTTTTGCTTTGGAACGTGCACATAAAGCTGGAATTAAAACGGCAGCTGTTGAACGTAAGAACTATATATCTAAGGAAGCTTTTGAAACAGAAATTAATAAAGAACTTGAACAGGCTGGTTGTGAGCTGGTTGTTTTAGCAGGCTTTATGCGTATTTTGAGCGGAGCGTTTGTTAATAAATGGCATTATAAAATTATTAATATTCATCCAGCACTTCTTCCCAGTTTCCCTGGTCTGCATGGACAAGGACAGGCTTTTGCCTATGGGGTAAAGTTCAGTGGCTGTACAGTGCATTTTGTTGATGAAGGTACAGACAGCGGGCCGATTATTTTGCAAAAAGTTGTACCTGTATTGGATGATGATACAGAAGAAACTTTGGCGGAGCGTATTTTAGTGCAGGAGCATATTGCTATGCCTGAGGCACTTAAATTGTGGGCTGAAGGAAAGCTAATTATTTCTGGAAGAAAAGTAAAGGTGAAAAAATGAAAATAAAGAGAGCATTATTAAGTGTTAGTGATAAAACAGGAATTATAGAATTGGCAAAGTTTCTTTACGAAAACAATGTGGAAATTATTTCCACTGGCGGTACCATGAAAGCAATTAAAGAAGCTGGTATTCCAGTAACCTATGTAAGTGATGTTACTGGCTTTCCGGAAATTATGGATGGGCGTGTAAAAACTTTGAATCCTAAAATTCATGGTGCAATTTTGGCAGTAAGAGATAATCCTGAACATATGCAGGCTTTATCTGAGCACGATATTAAACCTATAGATCTTGTGGTTGTAAATCTATATCCATTCCGTGAAACTGTGGCTAAACCTGGCGTAAGCGAAGCCGAGGCTATTGAAAATATTGATATTGGTGGGCCTGCTATGGTTCGTGCTAGTGCTAAGAATTTTAAGGATGTTGTTATTGTTACTTATCCTAATCGTTATGCTGGTTTGATGAAAATGTTGGAAGAAAATGGTGATGTAGATGCCAAGACTCGTAAAGAACTGGCCTTGGAAGCTTTTACCCATACAGCAGAATATGATGCTATGATCAGTGATTATCTGAAAAAGCAATTGGAGAAATAGATTATGAATATTTTACTTATTGGTGGGGGCGGACGCGAGCACGCACTTGCGTGGAAGTTAGCACAAAGCCCTAAAGTAGAAAAGATTTATGCGGTTCCCGGTAATCCTGGAATTGCCATGCTGCCTAAATGTGAATGTATCTCTTTGAACACAGGAGATTTGGAAAGTGTAGCCGATTATGCTGAAGAAAAAAGCATTGATTTAACTGTCGTTGGGCCGGAAGCTCCTCTTGTTGCTGGACTTGCTGATGTTTGTAAACGCCGCGGTCTGCCTGTTTTTGGACCTTCGAAGGCTGCTGCACAGTTGGAAGGCTCTAAGGCTTTTTCTAAGGAACTTATGGCAAAATATAATATTCCAACAGCCTTTTTTAAGGTGTGTGATAATCTTGAGACTGCTAAAGCGTATATTGAAGAGAAAGGTGCTCCGATTGTAGTTAAGGCAGATGGGCTGGCAGCAGGCAAGGGTGTTGTTGTTGCTATGACAAAGCAAGAAGCTTTGGATGCTGTTGATGAAATGATGGCAGACCATAAGTTTGGCAATGCTGGTGCCCGTATTGTACTTGAGGAATACATGGAAGGAGAAGAGGCATCTTTATTGGCTTTTACTGATGGTAAAACTATTATTCCGATGATTGCTTCTCAGGATCATAAGCGTATCTTTGATGGAGATGAAGGTGCTAATACAGGCGGTATGGGTACATATGCTCCAGCGCCTGTAATGACTGATGTTCTGCGCTTAAAAGCTACAGAAAGAATTTTGAAGCCAGTTATTGCAGCTATGGCACAGGAAGGAATGCCGTATCAAGGTTGTTTATATGCTGGTTTAATGATAAACGGAGACAGCGTAAAAGTTGTAGAATTTAACTGTCGTTTTGGAGATCCGGAAACACAGGTAATACTGCCGTTGTTGGATGGCGATTTGGCAGATATTATGCTGGCTTGTGCAACCGGAACTTTAGATAAGGTAGATTTTGGCTGGTATGATAAAGCCGCAGTGTGTGTAGTTATGGCTTCTGGCGGATATCCTGAAAGTTATGTAAACGGAAAGGAAATTACTGGTTTACAGGAAGCGGCTAAAGATAAGGACGTGGTTGTATTCCATGCAGGAACTAAAGCAGAATCAGATAAAGTTCTTACAAATGGCGGACGAGTATTGGGTGTAACTGCTGTGGATACTACAATTAAAGCAGCTCGTGATCGTGCTTATACAGCAGTGGAAAAAATTAATTTTGCTGATGTTTTTTACAGAAAAGATATTGCATGGAGAGCTTTAAAGCGGTAAAATAGTTAAAATACATCTGTGAGTGCTGTAATTATTACTGTAAAATCTAATTGTGTTATTGCAAGCATTGTAAAAATCAAAAAGAAAAGGATGATGAAAGAATGGCTTTTTATTATGATGAACCTGCTCATACTTTTAGTGAGTATCTGTTAGTTCCTGGTTATTCCTCTGAGGAATGTATTCCTGCTAATGTAGATCTGCGTACACCTTTGGTTAAATTCAAAAAAGGCGAAAAATCTGCCATCACAATGAACATTCCTATGGTATCAGCAATAATGCAGGCTGTATCTGGTGAAGAGTTGGCTGTAGCATTGTCTAAAGAAGGCGGTATTTCTTTCATCTACGGTTCTCAATCTGTAGAGGATGAGGCTGCTATGGTTGCTCGTGTTAAAGGTTATCGTGCTGGTTTTGTTAGCAGCGATTCCAATATTCGGCCTGACAGCACATTAGCTGATATTTTGGCTTTGAAAGATCGTACAGGTCATTCTACCGTTGCTGTAACTAGTGATGGTACGGTAAATGGAAAGTTGGAGGGTATTGTTACCAGCCGTGATTATAGACCGAGTCGTATGGATCCTAGTACGAAAGTTCGTGACTTTATGACTCCTATTGATAAGATGGTTTATGCTGGCAAAGATACTACTTTACAGCAGGCTAATGATATTATTTGGGAGAAAAAGCTTAATACTCTTCCTATAGTTGATGATGACGGCAGACTGTTATATATGGTATTCCGTAAAGATTATGCAACACATAAAGAATATCCGCTTGAATTGCTGGACAGCAAAAAACGTCATATAGTAGGTGCTGGTATTAACACCCGTGACTATGCGGAACGTGTTCCTGCACTTGTTGATGCAGGTGTTGATGTACTTTGTATAGATTCGTCTGAAGGTTACAGTGCATGGCAGAAAATTACTTTAGCTTGGATTCGTGAACATTATGGCGACAGCGTTAAAGTTGGTGCAGGTAATGTTGTAGATGCAGAGGGTTTCCGCTTTTTAGCTGAAGCTGGTGCTGACTTTATAAAAGTTGGTATTGGCGGTGGCTCTATCTGTATTACACGTGAACAAAAAGGTATTGGACGTGGGCAGGCAACTGCTTTGATTGATGTTTGCAAAGCACGTGATGAATACTATGAAGAGACAGGTATATATATTCCTGTATGTTCTGATGGCGGTATTGTTTATGATTATCATATGACTTTGGCTTTGGCTATGGGTGCTGACTTCATGATGCTTGGTCGTTACTTTGCACGTTTTGATGAAAGTCCTACGAATAAAGTAAATATTAATGGTACCTATATGAAAGAATATTGGGGCGAAGGTTCTAGCCGTGCACGTAACTGGCAACGTTATGATATGGGCGGTGCAGCTAAACTTTCTTTCGAAGAAGGTGTTGACTCCTATGTTCCGTATGCAGGAAGCTTGAAAGATAATGTAAATTTGACATTGGCAAAGGTACGTTCTACAATGTGCAACTGCGGTGCTTTAAATATTCGTGAATTACAGGAAAAAGCTAAATTGACACTGGTTTCTGCTACAAGCTTAGTTGAGGGCGGTGCTCATGACGTACTGCTGAAAGAGAATTCTAACAGCAATTATCCAAAATAAAATATTAATATATCAAAAAAGCAGGAGTATCTTGAAAATTCAAGATACTCCTGCTTTTTATAGTTTTTATATAGTTGTTGAATCAAGATTACAGTCTTCCAAAAGTTTTTTTGCATCAATATATTGTGCTATACCGGCAGCTACTTTTTTTGACTCTTTCATAGCTAAAACTACAGTAGCAGGGCCGTGTACAACATCGCCGCTGCTGAAGACTCCTGCACGTGTTGTCATGCCGTAAGGACGGTCTCGGGTAATGACAAATCCCTGCTTATCGACCTGAATACCTTTGGTACTGGAAACTATACGGGCAGCTGGTTTTTGCCCTACTGCAAGGATTACACAGTCACAAGGAATAAGTTCCTGACCGCCTTCAGCGATAAATTCACCTTGTTCTGTTTTTGTTATGTTTTGTACAAGCAATCCTGCCAGTACAGTTTCATCGTCAGCAGCAGTTTGACGACGAATATTTTTTAATGCACGCATTTGCTTTTTATTAAAATAAGCAATAGGCTGCTTAAGAAAACGGAATTGTACGCCTTCGTCAACAGCAGCTTCGTATTCAGATGGGAATGCTGAAATTTCAGCATCTGTTTTATGATAAACAATCGTAACGTTTTTTGCGCCTCTGCGTATTGCTGTACGAGCTGCGTCCATAGCAACGTTGCCGGCACCGACAACAATAACATTATCGCCAGTATGCAGCAGTGTTTCACTGGCATCAAGCTTGCCGCCATCAGCGAGGACAACCATTCGGAGAAAATAGGTTGCTGTGATTATACCTGAAAGTTCTTTTCCGGGAATATCTAAAGTACGTGGCAGGGAAGTGCCCGTACCCATAAATATGGCATCATAACCTTGAGAAAATAAATCATCAACAGTGAAATCAACACCTGCAAGCTGTTTGGTTTTTATTTCCACACCAATGTGTTGAAGTTCAGTAATCTCACGGCGGACAACATCTTTTTGCAGACGGAATTCGGGGATGCCGAAAAGCAATACACCGCCTGGTTCACTCTGTGCTTCAAAAATAGTTACGTCAAAATCCATTTTTGCAAGATCGCCTGCCACCGTAAGTCCAGCAGGACCAGAGCCGATAACTGCTACTTTACCGCGTAGTTTGCTTGAAGGCTGAGTAGGCTTTAGGTCATTGCAGTGTGCAAAGTCAGCGATAAACATTTCCAGACTGCCGATTTCAATACCGCATTTTTTCTTAGTTAGTACGCAATGGGCCTCGCATTGTCGCTCGTGTGGGCAGACACGGCCGCAGATTGCGGGGAGATTACTGCGTTCGGAGATGATTTCATAAGCCATTCCTATATTACCTTCGCTTAAAGCACGGATAAAGTCTGGAATGTTATTTTCAATGGGACAACCTGTACGGCACATTGGACGTGCACAGTTCAGACAGCGGCGGGCTTCCTGAATAGCTTCTGCAGTAGTCATTGTTCTGCTCATATTTCTACCTCTTTCTGCCTATTATAAATCCTGCTTATTATTTTTGGTATCGTAGATAAGATTTTCTAATTCCTTAAGACGGCTGTTAATTTCTTCCATATGCTTGCTCAACAGTTCTTCATAATCAGCTACGGGATCAGGAAGTTTATCATGGTTAAGATCAATCATACTTTCATCATCGCTGCTGGATGCAACTCGTACACCATTGCGTGTTACTACGCGTCCGGGAACGCCAACTACAACTGAATTTGGCGGCACTTCTTTTAAAACAACACTGCCGCTGCCAATTTTGGAATTATCTCCTACCTTAAAAGAGCCAAGTACCTTAGCACCGCTGGAAACAACTACGTTATTACCTATAGTAGGATGTCGTTTACCTTTTTCTTTACCAGTACCACCGAGAGTTACTCCCTGATACAGAGTAACATTACTTCCCAGTTCGGCAGTTTCTCCTATTACAAGCCCCATACCATGGTCTATAAAAAGGCCAGCTCCGAGTTTTGCTCCAGGATGTATATCGATTCCAGTGAGAAAACGGGAGAAAGTGTTTATCATACGGGGAATAAGAACCCAGCCTTTTAGATAAAAGTGGTGTGCTATACGGTGGAGCCATATTGCATGCAGGCCCGGATAACAGAGTGCAGCCTCCAGTCTTGTTTTGGCTGCAGGGTCACGCAGCATAATGGCATCAATATCTTTTTTTATCTGAGCGAACATGTCAAGACTCCTTTCTTTGATAAATAGAATATGCAGTATATATATTGTTAAATACTATCTTTATATTGTAACATAGTACGCTGCTAATGGTAAATAAAAAATGTGGTACTTGTAATCAGGCTTTTTACTTTTAATTTATATGTTTATGTAAGTATGAGATACAGGTATATGAGAAATAATATAAGCATTTCACCAATTTAATATTAAACAGAAAATATATTTATTAGTAAGTACAATATATTTTAATAAATATTAGTGGGATTATATTGCTTGAATAACTTGTATATGATTAACAACATACTTTTCCTGCACAAAAAAGTGTTTACTGAAAGCTGAACTTTATTTGACTTTGCATATATACGTGTTATAATAATAGCAAAATACTGATTATATTTTATTTATGTCTACTTAGAGTAGAATGGTTCTTTGGAGGCAGAATTTATGAAAAAAGATATTTTAAAACAAAATGTTTGTGCAGCTATTGATGCTTATGCTGATAAAATTAAAGCTGTTTGTGCAAGTATTAACGATGAACCTGAACTTGGCTTTAAAGAAATTAAGACTTCTGCTAAGGTTGCAGATTTTATGCGTGAACTGGGTTTGGAGCCGCAGACAGGTTTAGCGATAAATGGCGTTAAAGCTCGTGCCAAGGGTGGAAAAGCTGGACCGACAGCAGCAGTTTTAGGTGAGTTGGATGCTGTAGGCTGTCCAGCTAATCCCAAAGCTGATTCTGCAACTGGTGCAGCTCATGCTTGTGGGCATAATATGCAGATAGCAACTATGCTGGGAGCTGCCTGCGGTATTATGAAATCAGGAGTATTGTCGGAATTAGCTGGCGATGTAGTTTTTTTTGGCGTTCCGGCAGAGGAATATATAGAAATTGCTTATCGTAAAAAACTGGTGGAATTAGGTAAACTGCACTTTATAAGCGGTAAAAGCGAACTGATTTATGAAGGGGCATTTGATGATATTGATATGGCTATGCAGATGCATTCTGACAAAAATATGCCTAAGCCAACGGTTTCTATAGGAGAAAGCAGTAACGGCTTTGTAGGTAAAACTGTGCGTTATATTGGAAAAACTGCTCATGCCGCTGATGCACCTCATGAAGGAGTTAATGCTTTAAATGCTGCCTGCCTTGGTATTATGGGTATTAACGCTTTGCGGGAAACTTTCAGGGAGCAGGATGTTATACGTGTACATCCTGTTATTACTAAAGGTGGAGATTTTGTTAATTCAGTACCTTCTGATGTGCGTTTGGAACTTTATGTACGTGCTAAAACAATGGAGGCTATTGATAAAACCCATATACGTGTTGATGCTGCTTTAAAGGCTGGTGGTGATGCTGTAGGAGCTAAAACTGTTATTGAAACGCTTCCTGGTATGTTTCCACTTTGCTGCAACAAGAGAATGAATGAACTTATGGTAGAAAATTCTCGGTTAGTATATCCGCAGGTAGAAATTAAGAATGCAGGTCATTTTAGTGCTTCCACAGATATGGGAGATGTATCGCATTTAATGCCGGTTATACATCCTTTTATAGGGGGGACGGATGGCTTGCTGCATGCACCGGAATTTCATATGGTTGATTTTAATGCTGCTGTGTTACTGCCGGCGAAAGCCTTTGCAATGATGTTGATTGATTTGCTGTATGATGATGCTGAAGAAGCAAAAGCTATTTTAGCTGAATTCAAACCGTTACTGACGAAAGAAGAATATATTGCTAAAATGGAAAGCTATTTTAATATAAAAAAAGAGGAGGGGTTGTGATGAAAAACATTAAGTTACATGCTATTATTTTAGCCTTAATTATTGTTTCTGAATTAATAGGAACACATACTATAAGTGTAGGTATAGGGCGTATTGTTTTATTGCCTATGCTTTATGCTCTGCTTTTGGGTATTTTGACAACACCTAAATTTTTGAATCTTTCCAGTAAAAAAGAAATGCTGGATGCCAGTAGTTTGGTTGGTGTAACTTTGATGTTGTTAATGGCTCGATATGGAACTTTAGTTGGGCCGACACTGCCGAAGATTTTAGCTGCGTCACCTGCTTTGATTTTACAGGAGTTCGGTAATCTTGGTACTGTGCTTTTGGGCGTTCCTGTAGCTGTATATTTAGGATTAAAACGTGAAACCATAGGTGCTGCACATTCCATCGCACGTGAGCCTAATGTTGCCTTGATTGGCGAAAAGTATGGCTTGGACAGTAGTGAAGGACGCGGTGTTATGGGCGTATATATTGCGGGTACTGTTTTTGGAACTATTTTCTTTGGCTTGATGGCAAGCGTTGCTGCTTCTACTTTGCCTATTCATCCTTATGCTTTGGCGATGGCTTCCGGTGTAGGTTCTGCAAGTATGATGACAGCTGCTGTAGGCTCTTTGGTTGCTATGTATCCTGATATGACAGAACAGTTGGCAGCTTTTGGTGCAGCCAGCAATATGCTTTCAGGTTTAGATGGTTTATATATGTCTGTTTGGATGGGCTTGCCGATGACAGAATGGCTTTATAAAAAATGTTATAAGCTTAAATATGGCGTATTACCTGAAGACGAAAAGAAAGGGGATGAAGCGTAATGAAGATAAAGGACACGCTTATTGTTTTGGCTATTGTTACTTTCATGAGCTTATTCTCTAACGTTTTGGGAACTAAGGCAGATATAATTCAATCTATTCCAGGATTACTTATTTTAGCAGCTATTGCTTTTGCAGGTATGCTGCTTTCGAAATATATTCCTGGTGGAATACCAGCTGCTGCATGGGTAGTAACACTTGGCTGTGTTTTAACTATTCCTGGTGTACCGGGAAGTGATTTTATAAATAGTTATGTAAAAAATGTTAGCTTTGTTGCATTGTGTACCCAAATACTAGCTTATGCAGGTGTATCTATTGGTAAAGATTTAGATGCATTTGCAAAGACCGGCTGGCGAATTGTTATTTTGGCAATAGTAGTATTTATTGGTACATATATTGCTAGTGCAATAATTGCTCAGTGTATTTTGAAGGCTTTGGGACAAATTTAAATAATATACTTTACAGCACTCTGCCATTTTAGTTGAGTGCTGTTTTTGCTTTAGGATAACTGTGAAAATTTTTAAATTAGCTAGATAATATTGATAAAATGCTGAAATTATTGATTTTTATTGTTTTACGCTTTTAGTTGAAATAATTAATGACTTAGAGTAAAATATGACTATAAAGAATGAGGAGGTATAATTATGTCTGAAATCTTAGCGGAAGCGACTTTTCCGAGTGTAATCCATAATAATGAAGTATCTGATGAAATTGTAAAATGGGGTAATAAAAATGGCTTTCCTTTACAGAAAGCAAAGTTATATAATAAAATGGATGGTTATGTAGGTTTTTCTCCGGATAATTATTTTGTAAAAGCTACAAGACTGCCGCCGGTTCCTGGAGGTTGGAAAGTAGTTGTAGAAAAATATGAAGCAGAGACACGTGTAATTCCTTTGAATGTAAAGCCTGGAACAAATGAAATTAATCGTTTCATTGTGAAAATGATGGAAGAATATATAAAAGAAGGCTTAAGAATGGAATTAAGCGATGAAGTATATGAGTCTTATGGCACTTATCTGCGTGACTTGAAGGTTACAGGACATACAGTTCTCATTAATGCGTTTGAGGATTTCATAGAAAATATGCGTTAAGTTATGGCTGTTAATAATGTTTTGGAAAAACAGCTGGCACTTGCATTGGATAAGCGATTAGAAGTGTTTGTTGCAAAGGCGGCTGATGGAAGTTTGCTGCGAGATGAGATGTTGCTGCGTTCAGTTGCTTATATAGTAAGTGATATTGTCATGCCATGTTGTTGTTCACTTTGTAATAAGAAAAAATTGGAGGACCTTTTGACTAAGACATATTTATGTAAAGACAGAAGTGAGCTTGCTCAGCGATTGGCAGCATTGGTATATGATGATTTGGCACGTTGTAATGGACTTGGGTAGAGTCTGAAAAAAGTGAAAAATTTTTCAAAAAAGTTATTGACAAATTTTAGCTTATGCATTATACTTATATTCGTTGTTGATGCGGAAATAGCTCAGCGGTAGAGCACCTCCTTGCCAAGGAGGGGGTCGCGAGTTCGAATCTCGTTTTCCGCTCCATTTGAAGATTGCCCGACAGATGATGTCTGTCGGGTTTTTTAGTATTGTCAAGATGCCGCTGTTGTGATATGATATTATGAGCGATTTGTGTCAGCACATTTTCGCTTGGGAAAGCTGGCAGTTTAATCCGATTATATTATTTTTACCTACATATATTTAAGGGAGGATTTTATTAATGAATGTTACCGTTGAAAGAGTAGAAAATGAAGCAACTTTAAAAATTACCGCTCCGGCAGTTGATGTAAACAAAGGTTATAAACAAGCTGTGCAAAAAATTGCAAACAGTGTAAATATTCCTGGTTTCCGTAAAGGTAAAGCTCCGCGTCCTATTATTGAAATGCATTATGGTAAAGAAGCTGTAAAACAAGAAGCATTTGAGCTTGTTGCTAATAAAGCATACAGTGAAGCTTTAGAGCAGGAAAAATTAATTCCGGTTTCTGATCCTAAGGTTGAAGCATCTGTTTTCGAAGAAGGCAAGGACATGGAACTGACTATTAAAGTAATCCTGAAACCGGAACCGGAACTGGGTGAATATAAAGGTCTGCATGTAGATAAAAAAGAAGCAGTTGTAACTGATGAGCAAGTAGAAGCACAATTGAAAGAACTGCAAAACCGTAATGCTAAAATGGTTGTAGCTGAAGATGGTGCTGTAATTGAAAAAGGTGATTTTGCAATAATTGATTTTGCTGGTACTGTTGACGGTGAACCGTTCAGCGGCGGTGAAGGAAAAGGCTATCCTTTGGAAGTTGGCTCTAACTCCTTTATCCCCGGCTTTGAAGATCAACTGGTTGGTTTGACTAAAGGCGATTCTACTGATGTAGAAGTGACTTTCCCAGAAGAATATTTTGTTAAAGAGCTTGCAGGCAGAGAAGCTGTTTTCAAAGTTAATATTCAAGATGTAAAACGTAAAGAACTGCCGGAACTGACTGATGAATATGTTGCAGCTAACAGTGAGTTTAAAACTGTAGAAGAGTTGAAAGCTGACTATAAAGCACGTATGCAAAAAGCAGCTGAAGCTAATGCTAAAGCAGAATATGAGCATGAACTGATTGATTTGGCTATTGCTAATGCTAAATTCTCTGTTCCAGAAATCATGATTGAAGATAAAATTACTCAAATGGTTGATGAAATGAAGATGAGCTTGGAAAGCCGTAAAATGACTTTAGATATGTATATGCAGTATACTGGTTTGGATATGGCTAAGATTCGTGAAAATCAACGTCCGGCAGCTGAAGAAAATGTAAAAACAGATTTGGTTCTGGATGCTATTGCTAAAGCTGAAAATATTCAGGTTGATATGGCTGATGTTGATGCAGAAATTGCAGCTATTTCTGCTCAGCACGGTGCTGCTCCTGAAGAAGTTAAGAAAATTATTAAATCCAATGGTACTATGGGTCTGTTGCTGGCAAATATTCTGCGTCGTAAAGCTGCTCATGTAGTTATTGACAGCGCAAAATAATTCCATTGCATTTTTTCAGTAAAAGGGTGTGACAAAATGAATTATGTGCCTATCGTTGTTGAACAATCCAGTCGTGGAGAGCGTTCTTATGATATATATTCTCGTCTGCTGAAGGACAGAATTATTTTCGTTACTGGTCCGATTGATGACAATATGGCCAATGTTGTCATTGCTCAGTTATTATTTTTAGAGTCAGAAGATCCAGATAAAGATATTCATCTGTATATCAACAGTCCAGGTGGCAGTGTAAGTGCTGGAATGGCTATCTACGATACTATGCAGTATATTAAACCTGATGTATCAACTATCTGCATGGGTATGGCTGCAAGCATGGCATCTGTTCTGTTGGCAGCAGGTGCAGCAGGAAAGCGTTTTGCTCTGCCTTATTCCAGAGTTATGATTCATCAGCCTTTAGGTGGTGCGCAGGGTCAGGCAACAGAAATTGAAATTCATGCTCGGGAAATTCTGCGTATTCGTGAAGAAATGAATCAGGTATTGGCAAAACATACTGGACAGACTGTTGAAAAAATTGCAGCAGATACTGAAAGAGATCATTATTTAACAAGCTGGGAAGCAAAAGAATATGGTCTTATTGATGAGGTTGTTTCACGTAGCAAATCTGCGGAGTAAGATACCCTGTAAGGAGATTTAAAATATGAGTTTTGATGAAGGGCATGACAATGTTCCATGCTGCTCTTTCTGCGGTAAACGTGAAGGGCAGGCAGGAAGATTAATTGCCGGTCGTGGTGTGTATATCTGTGATGAGTGTATCGAGTTCTGCAAAGATATGCTTGATGAAGATAAGCATCAAGTAAATGCTGATAAGATGCCTTCTGGCAATGCATTGCCAAAACCAAAAGAGATTAAAGCAATTTTGGATGAGTATGTTATTGGTCAGGATGAAGCAAAAAAAACCTTATCTGTAGCTGTATACAATCACTATAAAAGAATAAATTATGAAATTCAAAACCCTGAAGACAAGCGTGATATTGAGCTGCAGAAGTCCAATATTCTTATGATGGGGCCTACTGGTAGCGGTAAAACTTTGCTGGCACAGACTTTAGCAAAAATTTTACAGGTGCCTTTTGCTATTGCTGATGCTACAACATTGACTGAGGCTGGTTATGTAGGTGAAGATGTTGAGAATATTTTGCTGAAACTTATAAGTAATGCAGATTATGATGTTGAAGCAGCTCAAAGAGGTATTATTTATATTGATGAAATTGATAAGATTTCTCGTAAATCAGAAAATGTTTCTATTACACGTGATGTTTCCGGTGAAGGTGTACAGCAGGCATTGCTGAAAATTTTGGAAGGAACTGTAGCCAGTGTACCTCCAAAAGGTGGACGTAAACATCCGCATCAGGAATTTATCAACATCGATACAACTAATATTTTGTTTATTTGCGGTGGTGCATTTGCTGGTCTTGAACATATCATTAATGCACGTATTGGCAAAAAAAATCTGGGCTTTGGTGCTGATGTCCGCAAGAAGGAAGAAATCAATAATGATGAAGTTTTCGGTAAGGTTTTACCGGAAGATATTATGAAGTTTGGTATTATTCCTGAGTTTGCCGGCAGACTGCCTGTAGTTGTAGCGTTGAATTCACTCAACAAAGAAGCTTTGGTAAAAATTCTTACCGAACCGCGTAATGCACTGATTAAACAATATAAGCGCTTTTTGGCAATGGATGGAGTAGAGCTTGAGTTTGAGCAGGCTGCCTTAGAGGCTATTGCAGAGGAAGCTTTAAAGCGTAATGCTGGTGCTCGCGGTCTGCGTGCCATTATTGAATCTATTATGCGCAACGTGATGTATGATGTTCCTTCCCGTGACGATGTAAAGAAATGCATTGTTACCGAAGCTACTGTACGCCAGCATTGTGAACCTCAGATGGTTACAGAATAATTTTAATATTCAAGGGGGAAGGACGCATACCTTCTCCCTTCTTTTATATTTTTAGAATGATGATTATATTCAAGAAGTTTTCTTTAAATTTTTAACTAAAGGAGGGATTATATGGATAATAAGTTGATAACAAAACCGTTATTGCCTTTACGTGGAGTATTAGTTTTACCGGGAATGATTGTTAATCTTGATATTGGCAGAGATAAATCTATTGCAGCAGTTGAAGCTGCAATGCAGCAGGGAGAAGAAATTCTTCTGGTTGGACAAAAACAGGCTGAACAGGAATCTGTTACTGCAGTTGATTTATATAACTGGGGTGTTCTGGCAGCAATAAAACAAAAATTACAGCTGCCGAATGGTGCAGTTCGTCTATTAGTAGAAGGGTTAGAACGTATAAAGTTGGTTAATGTTACAGAGGTGCAGCAAAATGATGAAGATTTTTTTGTTGGACAGGCTGAGGTTATACCGGCACAGCAGGATATTAATGCAGAAATAGAGAGTCTGCGGCGTTTACTGTTAGAAGCATTTGAACAATGGGTAATGGTAACGCGAAAAGTTAATCCTGATACATTACAGTCCTTTAAGGAACGCAAGGATATCAGTCGTGTAGCTGATATGATTATTGGTTATTTACCGCTTGCGTTAGCAGAAAAAGAAGTTTTGCTGGAAACTGCTGATTTAGAGATAAGATTAAAACAATTGTACGAAATATTAGTAAGGGAACAGGAAATTGCTGAACTTGCGAAAAATATTTCTGATCAGGTACATCAGCAGGTTGAACAGAACCAAAAAGAATATTATTTACGTGAACAAATAAAAGCTATTAGTAAAGAACTTGGAGAGAGTGAAGATGTTCAGGCAGAAATAGCAGAATATAAGCAACAGATGAATCGGATGAAGATGCCTAAGAATGTTGCAGAAAAAATTTCTAAAGAATTAGGGCGTTTGGTTAAAATGCCGCCAATGACTCCTGAAGGAGCGGTTATTCGCAGTTATATTGATGCTTTATTAGCTTTGCCGTGGGGAAAATTTACTAAAGATAATTTTGATTTGGATAAGGCTCAGAATGTCCTTGATGATGATCACTATGGCTTAAAAAAGGTAAAAGAACGCATATTGGAATATCTTGCAGTTCGTGCACTTTCTAAAAGTACACGCGGACCGATTTTATGTTTAGTGGGCCCTCCTGGTGTTGGTAAAACAAGTTTGGCAAGCAGCATTGCTAAAGCAATAAAGCGAAAATTTGTCCGCGTATCCCTTGGTGGAATACGTGATGAAGCTGAAATAAGGGGACATCGCCGTACTTATATTGGTTCAATGCCTGGCAGAATTATTCATGGAATACAGACGAGCGGTTGTATGAATCCGGTATTTCTACTTGATGAAATTGATAAAATGGCTGCTGATTTTCGCGGAGATCCTGCCTCTGCATTGCTTGAAGTTTTAGATCCAGAACAAAATAATAGTTTCAGCGATCATTTTATAGAATTTCCTTTTGATTTATCTCATGTATTCTGGATTGTTACAGCAAATACAGTGGAAACTATTCCCCCAGCCCTGCTTGATAGAATGGAAATTATTCAACTGAGCAGTT
The DNA here is from genome assembly GCA_964630355.1 of uncultured Phascolarctobacterium sp. Taxonomy (GTDB): domain Bacteria; phylum Bacillota; class Negativicutes; order Acidaminococcales; family Acidaminococcaceae; genus Phascolarctobacterium_A. Next base: position 12,478 of record CAZVSX010000013.1, on the reverse strand, counting down.
ATACAGATGAGGAAAAAGTTAAAATTGCCCAACTTCATCTACTGCCTAAGGAATTAAAGCTTAATGGTTTAGAGAAATATAAGGTTACATTGAGTGAAAAGGCTGTTCGTCGTATTATTCATGATTATACCAGAGAAGCAGGAGTACGTAATCTGGAGCGTAAAATAGCTGCTGTTTGTCGTAAAATAGCTTTTAAGATTGTAAAAGGAAATAGTAAATCTGCGCAGGTTACAGAGAAAAATCTTGAAAAGTATCTTGGTCCAGTAATTTTTTTGGATGATGATATAAGTTTAGAACCGTCAGTTGGAGTTTGTAATGGTTTAGCTTGGACGAGTGTTGGCGGTGAACTGTTGAAAGTTGAAGTACTTGCGTTTAAAGGCAAAGGCAATCTGACATTGACTGGTCAGCTTGGAGATGTGATGAAAGAATCAGCTCAGGCTGCTTATACTTATATTCGCAGTCGTGCAGATAAATTAAAAATAGCTGAAGATTTTGCTGAAACCAATGATATACATATTCATTTACCGGAAGGCGCTGTTCCTAAAGATGGTCCTTCTGCTGGTGTAACGATGGTTACGGCTATGGTTAGTGCACTTACTGGTAAGAAGGTTAAAGGAAAACTTGCGATGACAGGAGAAATTTCTCTTTCTGGAAAGGTTTGGCCTGTAGGCGGTATTAAGGAAAAAATGCTGGCTGCTTACAGATATGGAGTAAAAACAGTGCTTTTACCTAAACGTAATTTACAGGATTTAGATGAATTGCCGGAAAATGTGCGCAAGGAAATGACCTTTATTCCGGTAGAGCATTTAGATGATGTTTTGACTATCGCATTGGAGGATTAACATGGGCAGAGAAAATTGGGATATTATTCGTGCGAAGTATGTTGCATCTGCTGTACGTGCAGATCAGTATCCGAGTGATAGTCTGATAGAAGCGGCTTTTATTGGACGCAGTAATGTCGGAAAATCTTCTTTGATTAATTCTTTGTGCCGCCGTAATGGTTTAGCACGTGTAAGTTCAACTCCGGGAAAAACTCAAACTATTAATTTTTATGAACTGGAATCCAAACGCATTAGCGAAGGCTTGGATGAAAGAGCAAGATTTTATTTAGTTGACTTACCTGGTTATGGATTTGCTAAAACTAATCATAATAATAAGGATAGATGGTCAGGTTTTATAAGTAAATATCTTTCCAAAAGTGAAAATCTTGGGGTAGTATTTCAATTAATTGATATTCGTCATAAGCCTATGGAAAGCGATTTGGAGTGTTATCATTGGCTGCTTAGTTGTGGACTTAATGTACATATTATATTGACTAAAGCAGATAAATTATCTAAAAATGCTGCTATGTCACAAAAAGCTTTATTTAAACGAGAAATGGGTCTTTCTGAGAATAAAATTTTAACATATTCTTCTACACAGCATACTATGCGCAGTGAATTGATTAACCGAATTATGTATTCACTGGCAGATAACGGAGTTGTACAGGAGTAAACGAAAATTATGCTGAATAGGTTTTTACTGTTTATGACAGCTATTTGCTTAGGTACGTTGCTTTTGCGGCTTCATGTGCCAATTCCTTTTTTACTTGGCGGCTTGATAACAGCATTAGCGTGTAAAACAGCAGGACGGCATATTTGTCTGACTTGGCCTAAAAAATGGCGGGAATATGCACTTATGGTTGCGGGTTATAGTATTGGGGCAAAATTTACCGCAGATACGTGGTATAATTTTTTGGCAGAGCTTTCTGGTGTTATTGAGGCCACTCTTGTAATTATGGCAGTTAGCTTAGTGTTGGCTTTTATTACAGCAAAAATTTTCAAAGAAAATCTAAAAAGTTGTATTATTGGCATGCTTCCTGGCGGAATGACTCTTTCAATGTTGTTGTGTGAAGAAGATAAAGAAGTGAACCCTAATGCGGTGATGGTTATGCAGGTGGTTAGACTTTTGGGAGTTGTTATATCTGTACCGTTTCTCGTTGTTTGGGTTTTACATGCAAGAGTTTTGGAAAACAGCCTTATTTTAAATAATACAGCAGGGATGAGTTGGCTGATTTGTATTCCTCTGGCTGTGTTAGGAAGTTTCATAGCTACGAAGATACATATACCGACCCCTAAACTTTTAGGATCTATTATAGCGACTGCACTTTTCAGTATGTTTGTTGGCGATGTACAGTCTGTGCCGTTTTTTATTATGGCATCAGCACAGGTTAGTATTGGTTTATTTATGGGAATACAGCTGGATACTGATAAAATTATAAAAACAAGAAAAATGCTTCCTTTTATAATATTCAGTACAGCTATCCTTATAACAGTCAGTGTTTTTATGGCTAACATTCTTTCAGCACGCTATGGATTTTCGCTTATAACTGCTTTCTTGGCTATGGCTCCCGGAGGGATTGCTGAAATGTCTTTAGTAGGTATCAGTATGAATGAAAATGTTTCGGTTATTTTAACTTATCAGCTAGTAAGAGTTTTAGCTATTAATTTATTTATCCCTCCATTATTAGGATTTTGGTTTAAAAATAAAAATGCTAAAGTATAAGAAATCGCAGAAAAATTTTTCTGCGATTTCTTTTTTTTGTAGGTGAATATTGCTTAAAACCGCATGAAATCAGGTGATAGAATTGTTTAAAACAAAGCAGGGACATAAAAAGTCCATACTGGACAAAAGTGTCATAAGGTGTTATACTAAGAACAAATAAAGCAATTAAATAAAACCAGTAAGGAGGCATTAAGATGACTTTTGAAAAATTTGTAGAAACTTTATGCAATTTTAAATGGTATATGATTCATTAATGTTTAGGAGGTTTATTAATTATGTTGGAAAAATTAGTTAAAGCGTTATATGGAATGAATTTCTATTTTATTCATTAATAGGTGGTATATAAAAATGCATATAAGCAAGTTGTGAAAACGTTCACTAGAAAAAATAGTGGGCGTTTTCTTTTTTGCCAAGTATTGTAAGTTTGTTCTAAAATAATGAAAGATATAAGTTTTGAAAAATATAAAAGTGTTACTATGTATAAAAGTATATAGTTAAATTTAAATGATTTACTTTAGCTTAGAAGAAATAGAGAAATCTCTTGCTATATGAGCAATTAGCAATATACGATACAAAATAACTAATGAGAAAAAAGACAAAATAAAATATAATTAAAAAGAGTTGACAAAACAAATAATAATGGGTATAATTAGTACAACAAGTTGATATTGATATTACAGGTGCGTAAGCTTAATAGAGAAGTCGGTGAAAGTCCGACACGGTCCCGCCGCTGTAACGTGGAGTGTATTTCTTTAAAACCACTGGAGGAGTCCTCTGGGAAGGTGAAATACATGAAGAAACGAAGCCAGAAGAACTGCCTGTAAGATACATCGTCGTTTGACCTGCGAGAGACGGGGAGAGATGTCGTTAAGCTGTTAGAATTAGGTTTATGCCTAATAGCTTTGTGATGTTTCACCGTTTTTCAAAAGTCCTGCCCATATAGGGTATTGGAACTTTTTGAGAAACGGTTTTCTGTTTCTTATGCTCCAATGGTCGCGTGATGGCTGGACTTTTGGAGAATAGAAAGGCCATCGATGTTTTCAAGATTAAACTTGCCACGGTACTGGACACACCGTGTTTTCAAATCCCATTCTCAAATTTTTCTTTTAGCTGAGAACATTTCCTTTCTCCTCTCAAGTACGGTGACGTAGGGGTGCGTTGCCGTACCGTTAATTCAGCCATCACAACCAGTGGTGGCTTATTTTTTGTCATAAAAAGGGAGGTAAAATATGAAAGAATTATATTTAGCCGGTAAAATTAGTGATTTGCTTGTTGCTTTTGCAGATATGAAAGGTGTAGAACAAGTAATTCCAGGTCGTGCCAAGGCTAGTGGTAATTTAGAAGTTAAATGTGTATGTGTTAAGTATAATCCCAAGAAAACAGATATCTGTGAATTGTTAAAGAAATATTTTGATGAGGGCGTTAATGCTTACATAATAGCAGAGGATATACTTGAGCAGGCTGCGGTTATTTATAAGTCTGCAGAAGATGTTCCCCAAATAGAATACTACGCTCGTTTTATGCAGAATCGTGGAGCAGAACCTGGTGCTGCTTTGGGTAATTTAATTGTAAATGATTCTATTCCTGATGGTGCAGAAATCCGCAGAGTGCAGATTAATTACGGGCGTCTGTTGGAATTTGCAGCAGATTGATTATTTTTTATTAGTTATATACGGCCTGGACAACCGTGACCGTGTATATAAATGCTGTTTGCTTCTTAAATCTATCCAAGCAAGGATATGGTAATGTCCCTGATGACCGGGTGAGAGCGGTCGGATACCTGCCATATCAGCAGAAAAGACTTAGCTGGAGGTGATATGCGTTTCTAGCTTGGTGCTGTGACAGCATAGCGCAGTAATGATTATTTTATTAAAGGAGGATTATTCTGAATGGCTGATGAACAACAAAAATCTACAGCTGTTGTTAACGGTGAAAGACCGTTGACTGACAAAGAATTGGAAGCAATGTTGCGTAAGTCAGAAAAAGTAACCGAATTTCCGGAGGTAACTTTTGATGAATTTACTGAACCCACCTGGGATGAATGGGTGGAAGCTTGTAACGCTTTGTTGAAGGGCAAACCCTTTGACAAAATCATGTATACTAAGAACTATGAGGGTATAACTTTTGAGCCTATTTACACACGTAAAGGCACTGATGCAGTTCTGCCGACTGACAATTATCCTGGCATGGGCGATTTTCTGCGTGGTGCTACTGTAAATGGCTATGTTCATGAGCCTTGGGGCATTGCTCAGGCTTGTGATGAAACTTTGCCGGCAGAAAATAATGAACTGCTGAAAGAGGAAATTGCTAAGGGTTCTACTGTTTACAACATTAAATTAGATACAGCAACCTTAAATGGCGTTGATGTTAAAGATGCCGAAAAACCTGGTGATATTGGCGTTAACCTGACTACTGTTGAAGATATGAGCGTTTTGCTCAATGGTTTGGATTTGAAAAAATATCCAATTATGATTTATACTGGTGCAGGTGCTAAAGGCATTCTGGCATTGAGTGCTGCTGCTCTGAAAGGTGCTGGCAAAGAAGTTAAAGATTTGCGTGGTGTTATTGGTGCTGACCCAATTGGCGAACTGGTAAAATCTGGTAAAACTGCAACTTCTCTGTCTGCTTTGTATGATGAAATGGCAGAAACTATAAAATATGCACGTGCTAATGCTCCTAAACTGCGCACTGTTTTTGTAAACAGTGATGTTTATACAAATGGCGGTGCTGATTCCGTACAGGAAGTTGCTTATACTTTTGCAACTGCTGTTGAATATGTGCGTGAAATGCAAAAACGTGGTATTGAACTGCATGACATTGCAGAATCCTTGTACTTCTGTTTCAACCAGGGTGCTAACTTCTTCATGGAAATTGCTAAACTGCGTGCTTTGCGCATGATTTGGGCAGCTATTATGGAAGCTTTTGGTGCAGAATTAGCTGATCGTGCTATTATGGTTCATGGTCGCAGTGCACGTTTTACTAAGACTGTTGTTGATCCATATGTTAATATGCTGCGTAACTGCACTCAAACATTCTCCAGTGTTGTGGGCGGCGTAAATACTTATGATAATCCGCCGTTTGATGAGTTAATTCGTAAAGGTGATGTATTCTCCCGCCGTATTGCTCGTAATCTGCATGTAATGCTGCAGGAAGAATTTGGTATGCTGAGTCCGATAGATGCTGCTGGCGGCAGCTGGGGCGTTGAAACCTTAACCAAACAAATTACTGAAAAAATCTGGGCTGAATTCCAGAAGATTGAAGAAAAAGGCGGTATCGTAAAAGCTTTGGAAGCTGGTTATCCACAGGCTCAAGTTGCTGATATTCTGGCTAAACGTTTCAAAGCTTTGGAAATGCGCAGCGACCGTGCAGTTGGTGTTAATATGTATCCTAACATGACTGAAGAACCGCTGGAACGTCGTGAAGAAGATACTCCTAAATTAAAGAAAGAACGTGAAGCTGCTGTTGCTGCTTATGTAGCTGATATTGATACCAATTATCTGGCAGGAAAATTAGCTGCTGTGGAAACTGTTGAAGGTGCAATAGAAGCATTCAGTAATGGTGCTACTATCGGTCAGGTTGCTGCTGCTGGCTGCAAAGCTGAAGCTGTAGAAACCGTTGAGGCTATAGCTGCTCATCATTGGACTGAACGTTATGAAGCTCTGCGTTTTGATACTGAAGATTATATTAAGAAAACTGGCAAGAACGTTGAGGTTTTCTTGGCTAACATGGGCCCGATTCCTCAGCATAAAGCTCGTGCAGATTTCTCCACATCTTTCCTGCAGGTTGGTGAATTTAATGTTCATCTGAATAACGGTTTCCAAGATGATGAAGATAAACCAGGTTCTCGCTATGAGAAGTGCGTAGAAGCACTGAAAGCTGGTATTGATGAAAATGGTACTCCGTATGATGTTGCGGTTATCTGTTCCACAGATGCTACTTATCCGGAAGATGTTCCGGCACTGGCTCCTATGATTAAGGCTGCCAACCCGAATATTACCCTGTTCCTGGCTGGTGCTGCTCCGAAAGATCTGGAACCGGTTTATAAAGAAGCGGGCGTTGATGATTTCATCAGCGTAAAAGCTAACTGCTTTGCTACCTTGAAGATGCTGCAAAAGAAGAAGGGGATGATTGAATAATGAGCATTAATCCGGATTTCACTAAAGTTGCCCTTCCTGATCATCCTTCCTGTTCTTATGATGAATGGAAGAAAAACCTGGAAGAAAAAATGGGCGAAAATTACGATGCCCTTTATGATACTACCTTGGAACGTATTCCGAAAGCTCCTCTGTATACTAAGGATATTTATGATAAATGCAATCATTTGGACTTTATGAGCGGTATTCCACCGTTCCTGCGTGGGCCTTATTCCACAATGTACGTATTCCGTCCTTGGACTGTACGTCAGTATGCAGGTTTCTCTACCGCAGAAGAATCCAATGCATTCTATCGCCGCAACCTGGCTGCTGGTCAAAAAGGTTTGTCTATCGCATTTGACTTGCCTACACACCGCGGCTATGATGCTGATAATCCGCGTGTAGTAGGTGACGTTGGTAAAGCAGGTGTATCTGTTTGCTCCATGCTTGATATGAATATTCTGTTCTCCGGTATTCCTTTGGATCAGATGTCTGTATCTATGACTATGAATGGTGCTGTACTTCCGGTTCTGGCATTCTTCATTGTATCTGGTGAAGAACAGGGTGTAGATAAATCCATCATGGCAGGTACTATCCAAAATGATATTCTGAAAGAATTCATGGTACGTAATACTTATATTTATCCGCCTGCTATGTCTATGCGTATCATTGGTGATATTTTTGAATATACCACTAAATATATGCCTAAGTTTAACAGTATTTCTATTTCTGGCTATCATATTCAGGAATGCGGTGCGACCTGCGATTTGGAATTAGGTTATACTCTTGCCGATGGTATGGAATATATCCGTACTGGTGAAGCTGCTGGTTTGCCGGTAGATGCTTTTGCAAAACGTCTGTCTTTCTTCTGGGATATGGGCAAAAACTACTTTATGGAAGTTGCAAAGATGCGTGCTGCTCGTGTTCTGTGGGCTAAAATTCTTAAGAGTTTCGGTGCTAAGAATCCTAAATCCATGGCACTGCGTACTCACAGCCAGACTTCCGGTTGGTCTCTGACAGAACAAGATCCGTTCAACAACATTTCTCGTACCTGTATGGAAGCTATGTCTGCTGCTCTTGGTCATACCCAGTCTTTGCATACAAATGCACTGGATGAAGCTATTGCTTTGCCGACCGACTTCTCAGCACGCTTGGCTCGTAATACCCAGCTGTATATTCAGGACGAAACTAAAGTCTGCAAGATTATCGATCCGTGGGGCGGTTCTTACTATGTTGAATACCTCACTAACGAAATCATTCGCCGTGCATGGGCTCATATTCAGGAAGTTGAGGCACTGGGCGGTATGGCTAAAGCTATTGCAACTGGTTTGCCGAAAATGCGTATTGAAGAATGTGCAGCACGTCGTCAAGCTAATATCGACAGCGGTAAAGAAACCATTGTTGGTCTGAATAAATATCGTTTGGCTAAAGAAGATCCTCTGAACGTATTGTCCATTGATAACACCGCTGTACGTAATGCACAGATTAAACGTTTGGAAAAACTGAGAGCTGAACGTAACAGTGATGCAGTTGCCCGCGATTTGGAAGCTATTACAAGAGCTGCCGAAAGCCGTGATAATGGTAACTTGTTGGAAATGGCTGTACAAGCTGCACGCGATCGTGCTTCTCTGGGTGAAATTTCTGATGCAGTTGAAAAAGTATCCGGTCGCTTTAACGCTGTAATTCATACTGTATCCGGTGTATATTCCAGTGAATTCAGCGGTAATGATGATATGGAGCAAGCAACTAAACTTGCTGATGAATTTGAAAAAATTGAAGGTCGTCGTCCGCGTATCTTCTTAGCTAAGATGGGTCAGGATGGTCATGACCGCGGACAAAAAGTACTGGCAACTTCTTTCGCAGATATGGGTTGGACTGTTGACGTTGGGCCTTTATTCCAAACTCCGGAAGAATCTGCTCAAGATGCTGTAGACAATGACGTTGATATGGTTGGTTTCTCCTCTCTGGCTGCTGGTCATAAAACTCTGCTGCCGGCATTGGTAGAAGAACTGAAAAAACGTGGCCGCGAAGATATTATGGTCTGCATTGGCGGTGTAATTCCTGCTCAGGATTATGATTATCTGTATGAACATGGTGCCGCAGGTATCTTTGGCCCTGGTACCAATATTCCTAAATGCTGCATTCAATTACTGCAAATGCTGGTAGATCGTGCGAAAGCTGAGCAGGCTCAAGAGTAAAAGATTGAGGTGAAACATATGCCTGAAACTGGTGAAAAAGACATTAGGCCGAGTTGGGTACCCCTGAAAAAAGACCCTAACTTTGCCTGCTCTGTAATGGGCGGGATTGACAGCGCTGTAAATGCTGTATCAGAGGAGAAGTATAACCCAGTGGATAAAATTAGGAAATTCCCTTTGAGGAAAAAGCCTAGTCCCGAAGAGTTAATCAAAGGAGTCAGTGAAGGCGATCGTAAAACATTATCTCAAGCTATTACGCTTATCGAAAGCAATGCTCCTAAAGATTTTGATAAAGCACAGCGTGTACTGCAAGCTTTGCTTCCGCGTACTGGCAAAGCCCTGCGTATCGGTATTTCAGGTGTTCCTGGCGCTGGTAAAAGTACTTTTATCGAGTCTTTTGGACAAATGCTCTGTCATCAAGGATATAAGGTAGCGGTTTTGGCTGTCGATCCGACAAGCTCCATTACCGGCGGCTCTATTCTGGGTGATAAAACAAGAATGCAGATGCTTTCGCGTGAGCCAAATTGCTTTATTCGTCCATCTCCTGCTAAGGGAACATTGGGCGGTGTAGCACGTAAAAGCCGTGAAACAATGCTGCTTTGCGAAGCTGCTGGCTGTGATGTCATTCTGGTAGAAACTGTTGGTGTAGGACAGTCAGAAATTACTGTACGTTCTATGGTTGATTTCTTTATGCTTGTAGTCCTCACTGGTGCTGGTGATGATTTACAGGGTATCAAGAAAGGTATTATGGAGGTTGCTGATGCCATTGTTGTTAATAAAGCTGATGGCGATAATCTGCCGAAAGCCATTGTTACTCAAGGTGAATATGAGCGTATGATTGAATTTATACGCCCTGCAACCGAAGGCTGGAAAACTCATGCTTACAGATGCTCTGCTTTGACTAAAGAGGGATTGATGGAACTGTGGGCAGTTATGCGTAAGTTTGAAAAAGTAACCAAGGAATCCGGTGCATTTGACCGTAGACGTAAATCTCAGACTATTTCTTGGGTAAACAGCATGATTGACGAACATTTACATAATCTGTTCTTTGAAGATCCAATGATTAAAGGGCGTTTGCCAGCAGTGATGGAAGCAGCGGTGAACGGTGTTGTATCGCCTAGTCAGGCTGTTACTGAGCTGATAAATGCATTTGATATTGATAGGGCTGCCGTAAAGCACTATCAGAATAATAAGTAAAGTTTTGCTAAAAATTATAAAGGCACAGAATCTATGGTTCTGTGTCTTTAGCTTTTTTTAGAAATGAGATTTAATTACTGGGTGTTTTTTGTAAAAATCTTAGAGAAAAATAAAAATAAAATAGAAAATAAAATAAATAGTATTCATTATCGCATTAAAAAAATAGAGAATTTTTTACCTAGAGTATTGACATTCTTAATCGGAATAAGTATAATTAGAATCAACAAATCAATATTTCGTATAAAGTGCTAATTGGTGTAAATCCATACGGTCCCGCCGCTGTAACAGTTTTCTGGAGTCAGCAAAGTGCTTTATACAAGCATATGCTTGACCTGCGAGAGACAGGAGAGATGTCAACAGATAAGGTGCTGTTAAAGTGAGAGTGGCAGTTATCTTAATTGTACGCATTAACCGTCTTTGCTTGCAAAGGCGGTTTTCAATTGTTTAATGTGGGTCGAAATATTGGTTTACAAAATGATTGTAAAGATAGAAATAGAGCAAACCGGACAATTGCTGTACTATTACTTATCTGAAATTAAACATTCTCCTTCTCCTCCAATTTAACACGTAGCTATGTTACAGGGGTGTGGCATTGGCTAATAAAAAAACCGCCAGAAGGCGGCTTTTTTATTTTTATAGATAGGAATAGTAAACAAATGCTCAATATTAATGCTATAAATTAAAGCGAGGAACTTTTAAACACTGCTTCTAAATCACAAACTTGTTGGGAATTACGTGTTTTGGCATAAAATTTCAGAAAGTGTTGGGCAGCAACAGACAGCGGTCGATCTTTAACCTTAACTACAGTTTTATAAACATCAGCATTAATATCGCTTATAGGACGGGTCACAAATTCTTCGCCCAAGTCCTCGCCTAATTCTACGGGAACGATAGAAACTGCCGCTTTTACTCTTGTCCATTCGAGTGTTGTGCTGCGAGTTGTACTGGTACATATGATACGAGGAATCATTGAGATTTGAGCACAGGCTTTTAGAAATAGTTCTGCTGTTCCGCTGCTGATGCTGATAGGGATGTCTTCTAAGTCTTTTAATGTAATGGTATTTTGGTCTTCGTTTAAGAAAACAGAATCACGGTGAAAAACTGCTGTTAGTTTTTCATCACGACGAAAAAGCATTTCAAAGTTATCCTGATGTTCTATAGGGACACTGAAAATACCAAGTTCTGTGATACCGTTTAAAAGCTGTTGCGTTTGTTCATATATACTGGCTTCAAAAAGTTCACATTTGATATTAGGATATAAAGTACAAAAATCTTTGAGGGATGATTTTATAAAAAGAGGACTGCGGGAATTTGCTATGCTGAAACGTAATGTGCCTACTACTCCGCCTATGATGTTTTCAATTTCACTTTTGGCAAGATCTTCTAAGGCACACATATATTTAGCTTTTTGGTAAAGTACACGTCCTGCTTCTGTCAGCAGAATCTGACGGCTGCCCCTGGTCGTAATAATAAGTTTTGTACCAAAGTGGTTTTCCAAGGTTCTTAATTGCTTGCTAAGTGCTGGTTGAGCAATGTGGACATAATCAGCAGCACCTGTAAAGCTCCCTGCTTCAATGATAGCAAGAAAGTTTCTGTAATTGTCTAATTCCATGATTTGCAGACCTCCAATTATTAGTCACATTGTTCAGAATAAAAAAGATATAGAATACTAATTAGTTTAATAATAAAATTAGTTTATCATATCGCTTAGAATAATTCAATAATTTTGCTAACTTTAGCTTGAAGAAAATGAGAAAAAAGAAATAAGAATTATGCATAATTTTAATTCCAAATAGATATTTTTATTATTAAGCAACCTCTGCTATACTTAAGGCATATAAAGCAATTGCCTTATAAAGTTGACTATGATTAAGTAATTAATGCAAAGGAGAGATTTTAATCATGGCTGAAACAAAAACAGCAGTTAAGGAATTAAATGAAAACAGTTTAATTGGACACTTGTACCGCCAACGTAATAATGCTGCAAAGATATTTCCGCATCGTGGAGAAAAAGGTTTTGCCTTTATTAAAAGAGTTCAAGGATTTAGGTTAAATGAAGAAAGTTTAAAAGCTTTAAAAAGAGGCTAATATAAATTATGAGTTTTGTATTTAACTATTTAAAAGAATTAGATAGAAATTTTTGTTATAAGTGCTTGAAAAATATTCTGTTTTGATTAAAAAAATTCTGCCAGTTACCAGATGGTGTTGTTAGTTTGACAGTATCTGGTAACTGGTTTTTTATTTTAGCTGTTGAGATTGTTAAAGGGTCGTTTATTGTTTAAATAAGGGAAAAAGTGTTGCAAAAATTATAAAGAAACAAAAATTACTTCAAAAGGTCTTGTAGGGGGGGACGGTTGTGGTATAATGAACCCAACGGCAAGAGATTGCAGATGTTTTAACTAAGGATTT
>CAZVSX010000012.1:0-52361 GCA_964630355.1 uncultured Phascolarctobacterium sp. | reverse complement strand
TATTTACGCCAGTCTTCGCCGTTTTGCCATGCTTTTAAGCCGTCATAGCCTAGCACTTGCCGTTTGCGTAGCTCTGATAGGTTTTCAAGCCATTCATCACCGGAAGCACGTATGTTGTCACGCTGCTTGTTTACGTCCACTTCATCCGTGTATACTTCCACGTAACGGCATAAGCAGTGCGGATGTATCGGAAGTGCAGGTACTTTGTTTTTGGGAAATACTCCTGCACCTAAACCGAACATATCCGCTTTAGAATACATATCGCATATATCAAACACTGGATGACGGCTTGACAGTTTAAACTTAACAGCAACTATATCATTACTGTTTTGTGCTTTTGCCCAGAACCCGTCTGCCCATGCTCTAGCCATTTCTGTACGTGTAATGCGTTCAGCTACATAGCGTGATTTTTCATTTATGGCAACTTCCGCAGCCTTTGCTATCTGTTTTTCCTGCCCTAGCTGTACTTTATCCAGTAGTTCGTTATACGCTGCCTTTAATGCTTTGTTGGGTGCACCCTTGCTGGCAAGCTTGTTAATGTTATCCAGCGCTTTAAGCTGAATACGCAGTGTCTGTATATCGCCGTCTGTTGCGTGGCGTACAGCTCGCATATAAAGTGCCATATCCTGCGTTCTGATAACATTATTGCTGTTAGAACCCTTGTACAGTGCGTTCGCTGCCTCCTGCCACGTTCTATTTTGTCGCATTTGCTCACAAAAAAAGAACTGACCGTAGCCAGTTCTCTTTACTTTTATCATTTTACACTATGTCACAGAAAAATATGCACTATTATGCCAAGTTTTTCCTATACACCTAATACGTCATTCCGTTCCTTACTTTAGCAACTAGAACAATTACTATTGTAAATTGGAATAACGTATTTTGTATAAAATTCAATGTGTAGCCGCATAATTATATCTTCATTTTATCTAAATACTTTTACTCAAAGTTTTTCTCTTTAAAAGGACATTCTTCAACAACCACACAGCTCCTGCAAAGCGGTTTACGTGCCTTACATACTTTTCGTCCATGCCAAATGAACCAGTGATGTGCTTCACTCCACTTTTCTTTAGGAATTATTTTTTGCAGTTCTCGTTCTGTTTCTAAAGGCTCTTTTCCTTTTGCCAAACCCAAGCGATGTGAAACACGAAAAACATGTGTATCTACTGCCAAAGCTGGTACATTATAGATTATACTAGCTATAACATTCGCTGTTTTCTGCCCTACTCCAGGCAGCTGCATCAAAGTTTTTATATCACTCGGAACAGTACTGTCAAATCTTTCTACCAACATATGACAAGTTCCTAAAAGATTTTTTGCTTTGGCATGATAAAGTCCACAGTCACGAATTTCTGCTTCCATTTCAGTCTGTGTTAATGCTCCCATTTTTTCTGGAGTATTAAGTCTGGGAAACAAACGTGCAGTAATAATATTTACACGTTCATCAGTGCATTGTGCAGACAAAATTACTGCTACCAACAGCTCAAATGGTGAATTATAATTCAATGCTGTTTTTGTTCCTTTATAAGTTTCTTCCAGTTTAGCTAAAATAGCTTCACGTCTAGCTTTTCGCAGCATCAGTTTGTCAAACTCCTTACAGGTGCAGGAATGCGACCGCCGCGATTTATAAATTTATCGGCTTTGAACTTTTTAACAGCCATTACAGGTGCATAACCCAAAAGACCGCCAAACTCTACCTGATCTCCTACATCTTTTCCTGGTACGGGAATTAAGCGTACAGCTGTAGTTTTATTGTTTATCATCCCTATCGCAGCTTCATCAGCAATTATTGCAGAAATAGTTGCTGCTGTTGTATCTCCGGGAATAGCAATCATATCCAAGCCAACAGAGCAGACACAGGTCATTGCTTCCAGTTTTTCCAAAGACAAACTGCCACATTCTACAGCCGCAATCATACCAGCATCCTCACTTACAGGGATAAAAGCTCCGCTTAAACCGCCAACATAACTAGAAGCCATAAGACCACCTTTTTTTACTGCATCATTAAGCATAGCAAGCGTTGCAGTAGTACCAGGCCCTCCACAGCTTTCCAAGCCTATTTCTTCTAAAATATGAGCAACACTGTCACCAATTGCAGGTGTAGGTGCCAAAGACAAATCAATTATACCAAATTGTGTATTCAGGCGACGTGCTGCCTCCTGTGCTACCAATTGTCCTACACGAGTAATCTTAAATGCTGTTTTTTTAATAGTCTCTGCAACCATGCCGATATCGCCACTGCGAACCTGTTCCAATGCATATTTAACAACGCCTGGGCCGCTTACACCAACATTAATAACACTTTCAGGCTCTGTTACACCATGAAATGCCCCAGCCATAAACGGGTTATCAGGCACAGCGTTACAAAAAACAACAAGTTTAGCACAGCCTATGGCATCTCTGTCAGCTGTACGCGCAGCAGTAGCCTTAACTATTTCACCCATCTGTTTAACTGCATCCATGTTAATTCCACATTTTGTAGAACCAACACTGACAGAAGAACAAACTATATCAGTAACATCCAGTGCTTCGGGTATTGAAGCAATAAGATTATGATCTCCCTTAGTATAACCTTTATCTACCAAAGCAGAAAAGCCACCGATAAAATTAACTCCTACTTCTTTGCCTGCCTTATCAAGAGCTTGTGCTAAAGGAACATAATCTGTACTCTCACAGCTTTCACCTACAATAGAAATAGGGGTAACTGAAATACGTTTATTGATAATGGGTACACCCATTTCAAGTTCGATATCTTCACCTGTCTTTACCAGATTATTCGCTTTATAACAAATTTTATCATAAATCTTCTGTGCTGTTACCTTAATATCTGGATGTCCACAGTCACGCAGACTTATTCCCATAGTAATAGTACGCACATCTAACTTATTTTGGGTAATCATCCGCGTAGTTTCTAAAATATCATCTGTATTAAATAACATAGAAACCTCCTATATACGGTGCATTGCTGTAAAAATTTCTTCACTCTGCAAGCGAATCTCCACACCAATATTTTCACCCAAAGCAGTCATTTTATCACGGGCAGCAGCAAGAGTAACATTGGCATTACTCATATCAGCAATCAAAACCATATTAAAAAATCCCTGCATAATGTTCTGATTAATATTGATAATATTAATATTCATTTCGGCCAAAGTATTGCTTACTTTAGCTATAATTCCTACCTTATCTTCTCCCACAATGGTCAGTACAATACGCATATCTGGTCCTCCTTTTAATAAATAAGAACGGCACAAAAAGTACCGCTCTTATTGTATCACATCTTAACTTTATTGTCTTGTATACTTACACTGCACTTAGGAAACTTTATAATAAACTCCGTTCCCTGCCCAACAGTACTTACAACACGTATTGTTCCCCCATGAAAAATAACACCATGCTTAACTATTGATAAACCTAAGCCAGTACCGTCAATCGCTTTATGACGGCTGCGATCAACACGATAAAAACGCTCAAAAATATGCGGTAGTTCATTAGCAGGGATTCCAATACCAGTATCAATAACATTCATTGTAATTTTACTATCTGTTTCTCCAATCTGCAAAATAACCCTGCCGCCTTTATGATTATATTTCATCCCATTATCCAGTAAATTGAAAAATACTTCCTCCATCAACGAAGCAATTCCCAATATTCGTATATTCCTGCTGCTGTTATCTTCCAACTGCAAATCTATCTGTAACTTGCAGGCTTTATCATTAAGACGGTTCAAAGCACTTTGCACTGTATCCTGCAAACAAAACTCTTCCAGCATTTCATGTGTTAGTTCATCCAATTTTGACAGTTTAATGATGTCATCTATAAGCTGCAACAAATTATGTGCCTCATCATTTATTTTTTGCAGAAAACGTTTTGTATCTTCAGGTCTTACCAAACCACTAAGCATAATTTCTGAATATCCCAGAACCGATTGCAGCGGTGTTTTTAATTCATGTGATACATTAGCAGAAAATTCACGCCGCAGTTTCTCTGAAGCAGTTCGTTCTGTAACATCCATCAAAAGTACAACATAACCTTTATCTGCAATCATGCTGCCATTCATCTGATAATATGTATTTCCGCTGCTGATAATAAGACTACCTTTACCATTTTTTTTAATCTCCTGCATCAGCGACTTGACTTCATCCGAATGCCCAAAATCTAATAAATTTTTTCCCAAAAGTTCCTGCTTATCTTTGCCAAAATATTTAACTGCACTTTTATTTATCGAAACAATCTCCCATTCTGGATTCAAAAAAAGCATACCTTCATCCATATTATTAGATAAAACTTTAAGTTCCTGCTTTTTATTTTTATAACGACGCATTTCTTTTTGAAGTTTCTGCTGCTGCTGCTCAAAATGCTCTACTATAGGCTTTAATTCTGGATAAATAACATTCTTAGCATCAGGCTCCTGTAAATTTAGATTTTCCAATGGCCGCAGTACCTTTATTGTAAGTGTTTTAGCTGCAAAAAAAGCACCAATTAACACCAAAAGCACTACCAACAACATATAGCGTAACAATACTCCAGCCTGTTGAAAAACTGCATCATTAGTACGCGATAAGCGTAATATATTTCCGTCGGGCAATCGTAAAGCATAATACCAAATACGTTTTCCCAAGGTATCTGAAGCTCGCTGACTGTATCCTTCACCTTTCAGTAAAGCTTCATGAACTTCTTCCCTTCGTAAATGATTTTCCATGGTTTCCGCATTAGTATAGTTATCATATAATGTATTGCCATCTGCATCAATTAAAGTCACTCTGTCTTTTATTTGCAAACGCTGTAATTCACTCACTGGTATAATTCCATCAGTATCAGCAACTATAAGTAAATTTGCCTCCCGTTTCAAACTTGCATAAGTATCTTCCATTACATAATGATAAGAAAACCACACAAAAAGCAACAATACTAAAGAAACAGCAGTTCCAGTCAAAAGCAATAAACTGCGAAATAACCTCTGTTTCATTTAACAGCCGCCATTCTATAGCCTACACCACGAATAGTTTCCACCAACTCACCTGCACTTCCTAATTTTTGACGCAAAGTACGAATATGCACATCTACTGTTCGTGTTTCGCCGCTGAATTCATAACCCCAAATATCATTGAGAAGCTTATCTCGAGAAAAAACTATTCCAGGATGCAGAAGAAACTTCTTTAATAATTCATATTCTTTAAGTGTCAATATAACCTCTTCTCCATCAACACTAACCTTATGTTCTAACTGATTGACCTCCAAATTACTAATTCTAATGACTTCATGCTCCATAAATTCAGACTTGCGTACTTCGCAGCGACGTAATACAGCTTTAATCCTGGCAAGCATTTCCAACATACCGAACGGTTTGGCTATATAATCATCAGCTCCAGCATCTAAACCTTTTACTTTATCAAATTCTGAACCTTTGGCAGTTGCCATAATTACAGGAATATCAGAAAAACGTTTATCATTACGCAGACGATGTAAAATACTTATGCCATCTTCATCAGGAAGCATAATGTCTAATACAATTAGTTCTGGTTTTTGTTTTTCTAACAGTGCAAATAATTCTTTGCCGCAGGAACATCCTACAGCCTGCATTCCAACCGATTGCAGAGTATAAACTTCCAGTTCACAAATGTTTTGTTCATCTTCTACACAAATTATCATAATGCTCACCTCATTTATATATACACCTCTGCTTTCTTAAGCAGATATTATTCGTTCATTATACTTATATATAGTATAACAAAAACATAGTTTGCACTGTTAAATTTTCGTAAAAATAATTTTTCTCTGACTAATTTTTGAGAAAGTAAAAAAGTAGCTGTGTTATATATCTTAAATTTGTTCTCGTGATTATACTGTCATTAAAACGTATAATAACAAAAAAGCTTTGGAATGTTACTAAATCTAACTTTCCAAAGCCTCTTCATACATAAACTTTTGTAAACTAATATATCACCAAAAGTTTCTTTCTAAAACATTTAAACAATTTTTCTTATCCTGTTCCAGTTGAGCTATAAGTTTATCAATACAAGAAAATTTTATTTCTCCACGTATACGCTGTACAAACTGCACTTCCAGCTGCTGTCCATAGATATTTTGAGAAAATGAAAAAATATTAGTTTCCAAACGTGGTTTTTCTACATCACCAAATGTCGGATTTTTACCAATGTTTGCCATACCACCATAAAGTTTGTTATTAACCCTAACCTGTACAGCATAAACTCCTCCCTGAGGAACAGCGATGCGTGCAGTTTCCAACTCTAAGTTTGCCGTTGGATAACCAAGCAGTCTGCCGCGCTCATTTCCATGAACTACTATACCTTCAACAGCATAATTACGCCCAAGCATTTTAGCAGCTGCAACAACATTACCTTCACTTATTAATCTACGAATAGCTGTACTGCTTACAATTACTCCGTCATCGCTAACCAGCGAACGTATCAACAAATTAAACTTCATTGCTTTCGCAGAAGCTGCAAGCGTATAAACTGTTCCCTGCCCAAGTCTGCCATATGTGAAATTCTCACCAACAACCAGACAGCTGTACTGCATTGGCTGTAAACGTTTCAGAAATTCATCTGGCGATAAATCTGCTATCTGTTGATTAAATGGTATATCAATAAGAACATCTACTCCGAAATTTTTCAGTATGGTCTGTTTCTGCAAATCTGTAAACAAAGCAGTCGGAACCTTAGATGGACGTATCCATTCAAACGGATGATTACTGAAAGTAAATACAGCCAATTGAGCACCTGTACGTTGTGCCTCCTGCTTAGCTGTGTTAATAACGTCCATATGCCCACGATGAAGACCGTCAAAAGTTCCCAAAGCTACCACGCACGGCATAGTAAAATTATGCAGTTGTTCTAAAGAAGTGATAATTTCCATCGTCATTCCTCTGGCATCTGATAATGTGCTAATATTTTTTCTGCCTGTACTTTTTCTTGCTCACAACGTACTATACCAAGAAATTCCTGTTGAGGTCCTAAAAGAACATATCTGCCATCAACAGTACCAGCTAACGTTGTGCGCACACCGTTAGTAATACGTGCTGCTTGACGTGCATTAACCATAAGCTGCGGTAAATGTAAAACTGCTTTTAAAGGCTCTGCTGCACAGGATTCTGGTGCTGCTGCTATTTCCTGCAAAGTATGTGCTTCACCAATAGTATAAGAAGCAACTTTTGTACGCAACAGAAAACTCATCGTACCGCAAGTCCCTAAAGCAGCTGCCATATCCTCACCCAATACACGTATATATGTTCCTTTAGAACATACAACTCTTACCGTAAAACTGTTTTGGGTAAAAGTCAGGAGTTCCAGTTCATATATTTCAATTTCTCTAGCAGTACGCTCTATCTCCATTCCTTTGCGTGCCAGCTGATATAGTTTCTGCCCATTAACTTTTATTGCAGAATACATTGGCGGCAGCTGTTTTTGAATTCCCATAAAGTGCTGCAGCATTTCTTGCAGATTTGCTTCATTAAGTTTAGGCACCGGCAAAGTTCTTACAACATCACCGCTGTCATCACCCGTAGCAGTCTGCTTCCCCAAAGTAAACTCGGCAATATATTCTTTCTGCCCCTCAACTGCAAACTCCAGCAAACGAGTAGCACTTCCGGTAAAAACGGGAAGAACTCCTGCTGCATCAGGATCAAGAGTTCCACCATGACCTATTTTCCTGGTATTTAGAACTCGCCGCAGAAAACCAATAACATCATGAGATGTCATATGCGGCGGTTTCAAAACATTAAAAACTGCATCCATCATTTACAAGCCTACCCAAAGCCTCAAGCAACTGTTTTTCAGCTTCCTCAAGCGGTGCATAAATCGTACAGCCTGCTGCACGCAAATGCCCTCCGCCGCCGAAAGATAACGCTACAGAAGCAACATCAATAGTTTTAGAACGCATACTTATACGCACTACATCAGGCTCTACTGCCTTAAACATCACTGCCACATCTACACCCTCAATATAACGAGGATAGGAAACAAAACTGTCCGTCTGTATATCTTTATTATATAACTCATTGCTGATTGCCAGATAAGCTATTTTACCTCCATGAGTAAAGCTTAAAGTTGGCAGTACTTTACCCAAAAGCTCGACAGTTTCTTTGCTGCGTATATCCAAAACATCACTAATTTCATTAGGTTGTACGCCCTGCTCCAAAAGCATAGCTGCATTACGCATAGTTTTTGGGGTAGTATTAGCATATCGGAAAAATCCACAGTCTGTAACAATAGCTGTATAGAAACACACCGCTGTTTCTTTATCTATCTTCCACTCCATAGCCTTAAACAAATCACACATTATTTCACCAACTGCGGCTGCTTCAGAATCTAAATACAAGTAATCAGAAAAGTGTGTATTTGATATATGATGATCAATATTCAATACTGTTTCTGCCTCTACCAACTCTGATACTAAGCCTACACGGTCAAATGAACTGGCATCAATCACTGCCAACAGTTCTGTATGTAACTTCTTTTCAGGCTCTGGTCGTTGGCAAAGCTCAATTCCCGGAAGAAAAGAAAAATTTTTATTAATGCTGTCATCACAAAAAACAGTTACCTTTTTTCCTTTCGCCAGCAAAAAACGAGCTAAACCCAAAGCAGACCCCAAAGTATCACCATCAGGACTTACATGAGTACATAATACAATATTTTCAGCTGCCAACAGCATATTGCCCGTTTCTTTGATAGTAAGCAGATTACTCATGCTCTGCTTCCTCATTTACAGGTTTTTCTTCTTGCTTAATTTTATCCAGCAGGCTCTGGATATGAGCACTGTATTCAGCAGACGTATCTTTTTGTAAAATCAATGTCGGTGCAAAACGCAAACGGATTCTCTTAGCAATTTCTGTACGCATAAATCCTAATGCTTTATTCAAGGCCTTCCAGGTTTCTTCCTGTTTTTCTTTCGGCCCATAAAGACTGATAAATACCTTTGCATAACTCATATCATCAGTCAGTTCTACACCAGTTACAGTAACAAACTGAATACGCGGATCCTTAACATCATGCAGTAGCATATTGCTTATCTCATGCTGAATAGCCTCTTGAACCTTTTCTACTCTTAATCTAGCCATAATTTTATCCTTTATTATAAAACAGTATAAAGACGGCATATGCCATATAATGCATAATTTAAATATCCGCATTATAAGCAAATGCCATCTTCTACATTAGACTAATCTATTGAAACTTCTTCCATATTATAAATTTCGAAGATATCCCCTTCTTTAAGATCACGATATTTTTCTAAAGTAATACCGCACTCAAAACCCTGGGCAACTTCTTTCACATCATCTTTAAAACGACGCAAAGATTCAATAACTCCTTCGTGAACAACAATGCCATCACGAACAACACGTACCTTAGAACTATTTGTAACTTTACCTTCCAATACATAACAGCCAGCAATCAGCAACTTGGAGATAGTAATAAGCTGACGTACTTCAACACGGCCTTGAATAACCTCTTTGAACTTAGGTGCCAGCATACCTTTGATAGCTGCTTCCACATCGTTTAAAGCATCGTAAATGACACGATAGGTACGTACATCAACCTTTTCTGTTTCTGCTGCCTTACGGGCGTTAGCATCAGGACGAACATTAAAACCTATGATGAGAGCATTAGCAGCAGATGCCAGCATAACATCAGATTCAGTAATTGCACCTACTCCAGCATGAACAACCACTACCTTAACCTCATCATTTTTGATTTTTTCCAATGATGCTTTTAACGCCTCAATAGTACCCTGAACGTCTGCCTTTACAACTATATCCAGTTCTTTAATTTCGCCTTCCTGAATACGTTGGAAAAGGTCATCCAAAGATACTTTGGAGTTAAGCTTAATTTCTTCCTCTTTTTTCTTAGCAATACGTTTTTCAGCAACGCTGCGGGCAATTTTTTCATCGGTGCTGTCTAATATATCGCCAGCCTGAGGTACATCGTTAAGACCAAGAACTTCTACAGGTGTAGACGGCAAGGCTTTCTTAACTTTTTCGCCACGATCATTAATCATGGCACGTACCTTGCCATAGCTAGTACCAGCAATAATAGTATCTCCTATATGCAATGTACCACGTTGTACTAAGACAGTAGCAACAGGACCACGACCTTTATCAAGCTGTGCTTCTATAATAGTACCATGAGCAGGCAAAGCAGGATTAGCTTTAAGTTCCTGCATTTCAGCAACCAGGAGAATCATTTCCAGCAAGTCTGTGATACCTGTTTTCTGATGTGCAGAAACAGGCACCATAATGGTGTCACCGCCCCAGTCTTCTGGAATGAGCTCATGCTCAGCAAGCTGTTGCTTTACATGATCAGGGTTAGCACCAGGACGATCTATTTTATTAATAGCTACAATAATTGGTACTTTTGCAGCCTTCGCATGATTGATAGCTTCAATAGTCTGCGGCATTACACCATCATCAGCTGCTACAACCAAAATAGCAACATCTGTAACCTGCGCACCACGTGCACGCATAGCAGTAAACGCTTCATGTCCAGGTGTATCTAAGAAAACAATCTGTTTTCCCTGATAGCTTACCTTATATGCACCTATATGCTGTGTAATACCACCAGCCTCTCTTGCAGTAACATTAGTTTTACGGATAGCATCTAAAAGCGAAGTTTTGCCATGGTCAACATGTCCCATAACAGTAATTACAGGTGGACGCGGCAAACGTTTTTCAGGCGGATCATCTACTTCCGGTATCTCTGTAGGATCTTCTTCCGGTGCTTTCTGCCCTACTTCTACGCCAAAATTATCACCTATCAATTGAGCAGTTTCAAAATCAATATCTTGGTTAATGGTAACCATCATACCTAACATAAATAATGCCTTGATAACTTCATTTACTTCACGTTTTATCAGCTTAGCAAAGTCCTGTACATTTATTGACTCGCCAACTTCAACATAAGTTGGGCGAACAACTTCTGCTGGAGCAGAAGCTTTTGGTGTATTAACTGGTTTTTTATTGCGATTAACAGGCATTTGATGTCCTGCACTGCGATTAGGCCGGCTCTCTTTTGTAGCATAAGTTCCTTTAATCTGTGGCTTTTCCTTACGGCTCTTGCTGGCATTACGGTTTCCCTGACGGTTGTCACGGCTGCTTTCGCCTTTTGCTTCACCACGGGCATTACTGCGTCCACCAGTCATCTGAGAACGGCTTTCACCATGTGCGGACTGCCCAGACGGCTGTCCCTTAGGCCCAACAAAAATCCCCCCTTGACGCTGCTGTCCACGGTTAGCATTCTGGCGATTATCACGATTGCCCTGTGCATTCTGCTGACCATTGCGGTTCTGCTGCGGTCGTCCTTCGTTACGATTGTTTTGGCGATTATCACGATTTCCCGCCCCCTGCTGACCATTGCGGTTCTGCTGTTGCCGTCCTTCATTGCGGCCATTTTGACGGTTCATTTGATTATTTTGATTTTCTTGCTGTGTATTATTATTGCGTTGATTTTGATGATTCTGCTGCATATTCCTCTGTCCGTTATTCCTATTTCTGTTCTCATTTTGTTTAGGCATATCCTGTCTGCGTACAGACTCTGCCAGCTTACTTACTTCACGCTTTTCTACCTTTGCCGGTTTAGGCGACTCCGCTTTTTTATCATAAGCCTTATGGATAACAGCCATTACTTTATCATCAGCAGAACTAAAATTAGTTTTTTCAATGTTATTCTTCTTCAAAAGGTCAATTACCTCATTTACTGGTTTTCCAAAATCTTTGGCAACCTCATATATTCTTTTATTACCCATTCATCCACCTCCAGACCAGATAATTAGGTTTAATCCGTTTTTATCACAACATCTTTTAACTTGCTGCAATTTAATTACGATACTTTATTTTTTCAGCAACATATTTGCGAAATTGTTATCCATAATCGCTACAGCTGTTCTCTTTGCTTTGCCTATTGCATAACCTAACTCATCACGTGTCAAAGCTTCAATAACCGGAACATTTGCCAGTTCCGCTAAAAAATACATATCTTTTTTTGAGTTAGGAGCTGCATCTGTTGCCACTATTAATAACTTGGCTTTACCTGCCTTCAGTGTACTGCGTACTGATAAATCTCCAGAAGCAGCCTTACCAGCTTTTTGTGCCATTCCCAAAGCAAAAGCAACATTATTTGCCATGTGCTAAATCCTCCAGCAGCTGTTTGTATACATCTTCACTTACAGACTTTTCAAGAGCTCGTTCCAAACGTTTCTCCTTAACAGCTTTAGTAATACATTCGGCATTAGGACACACATAAGCACCACGACCGTTCTTTTTACCTGTAAGGTCAAGACTTATATCACCCTCTGGTGAACGAACTATGCGAAGCAAAGCTTTTTTTTCTTTCATTTCATTGCAGCCAACACATTTACGCTGCGGAATTTTTTTTACTTTCATCATGCTTCATCTGCCAAACTGCTCTCAGCAGATTCCTCGAAAGCTTCCTGAGCAGCCTGAGATTCACTTTTAATATCAATTTTCCAACTGGTAAGCTTAGCTGCTAAACGAGCATTTTGACCTTCCTTGCCAATAGCAAGAGAAAGCTGATAATCCGGTACAACGACACGGCAGATTTTCTCAGTCTCATTTATAGAAGTTTTCACAACTTTTGCAGGACTAAGTGCATTAGCCACATACTGTGCCGGATCTTCACTGTATTTTACAATATCAATTTTTTCACCGCGCAACTCATTAACGATAGCCTGTACACGCATTCCTTTATGCCCTACACAGGCACCAACAGGATCTATATTGCTGTCTGCTGTATAAACAGCAATTTTAGAGCGCATACCAGGTTCACGTGCTACAGATTTAATTTCAACAACACCATCTTGTATTTCCGGAACTTCAGATTCAAAAAGTCTTTTTAACAAGCCAGGATGTGTACGTGAAACCATAATCTGAGATCCTTTAGTACTACCTTTAACCTCAACAATATAAATTTTCATACGATCATGGTATTGATATACTTCACCCGGAATCTGCTCATTAGCAGTCAATACAGCTTCTACATTATTACTTAAGCTAATATACACATTTTTATTTTCCATGCGTTGAATAATACCTGTTACAATATCATTAGCACGACTCTTAAAACGCTCATAAACCTGTCCGCGTTCAGCTTCACGAATACGCTGTACAACCACCTGTTTAGCATTTTGGGTAGCAATACGACCAAAATTTTTCGGTGTAACTTCTACTTCTAAAACATCACCTGCAACATATTGAGAATTAATTTCCTGTGCATCAGACAAAGAAATTTCATTTGCATCAGCAGCATCACCATCAACCACAGTACGCTGTGCATAAACGTGGATTTCACCGCTTGTCTTGTTCATATCTACACGGACATTCTGGGTAGTACCAGTATTTTTTTTATAAGCAGCAACCAAAGCATCTTCTACAGCTTTGTACAAGATTTCAGGGTCGATACCTTTTTCCTTCCCCAATTCTTGAATTGCTGAGATAAAATCTGCGTTCACTTAATTAAGCCTCCTATTTTATTAAAAATCTATATGCGGTCTAATACTGGCAATTAGTCTACGTTCAATACGGTCTGGATTTTTAAACTCCCTACCTTTTATTATTTTCTTTACCAATACTGCATTTTCATCATGAGCTACAAGTACACCAGTAATATTTTTCATTCCTTCCCAAGGAGCAAAAAACATAATATCTACCTTTGTTCCATAAGCAGCTTCAAAGTCCTTATCTTTTTTCAAAGGACGGTCTAATCCTGGCGAAGATACTTCCAAAAAATATTTTTCAGAAATAGGGTCTTCAGCATCCAATTTTTCTGTCAGTTTCTCACTGACCATTTGGCAGTCATCTATTTCTACTCCACCAGGCTTATCAAGAAAAATCCGTAAATACCAATCTTTTTCCCGCACATATTCTACATCAACCAGAACAAGATCAGTATCCTGTAAAATTGGTTCAACCATTGCGGAAATCAGTGCTTCAACGTCTTTCACCTGCATTATTTTCACCTCCATATTTAGTTTTAGCTTACACAGTATCTATATCTTCTTTAACTGCATACTTTGTAATAAGCGGAAAGAGCGGGTCTAAAACCCACTCTTTCTCAAGTCATACTTATAATACTTACTATTGCTATTATAACATCTAGCTACGCCTCTGACAAGTGGCTGATGCTATATCTAGTGTACAGATGTAAAAAAATATACAAAATTTACTGCTCCATCTAAGCTAAAATTATACTTTAGCTATTTTCTTGCAGTATCAGATAAATTCTGCTACAGTAATATAACATATAGAGTTAGCTAAATGTTATATTATTTTATCAACAAGCTCTTTTTGAAAGGTGGAATTTTTATGTCATATAATTTTGAAAATGCTGTTTCACCATTTATCAAAGCTTTGCCGCCATCTGGTCTGGCAAAATTTCTTGATATAATGGCAGCAAATCCTAATATCGTACCACTCAGCGTAGGTGAACCAGATTTTGATATTCCCCAGGCAGTTAAAGATGCAGAAATAGAAAGTATATGTGCAGGTAAAAGCTGCTATACCCCTACTCTTGGTCTTTTAGAACTGCGCGAAGCAATTTCTGAAGATATCTTTAAAAACTATGGTGTAAAATATAATCCTAAAACAGAAATTATGGTAACTGTAGGTGTCAGCGAAGCACTTTACACCACACTGACAACAATCATGCATCCAGGTGATGAAATAATTCTTCCTGAGCCATGCTATGTAGCTAATAAAGCATGTGTCATTTTAGCAGGAGGAAAACCAGTTTCAGTCGAAACATATTTAGAAAATGGTTTTGTTCCCACAATTGAAGTGCTGGAAAAAGCAGTTACACCAAAAACAAAAGCCATCATGTTAGGTTATCCTAATAATCCTACTGGTGCAATCATGAGCAAAGAGCAAATAAAATCTATAGGCGACTGGGCAGTTAAACATGATCTAATTATTATCAGCGATGAATTATACGCTCATCTTACTTATGGAAATAAACAACATACAATGTTTACCTCCTTCCCCGAGTTCCGCGACCGTACCATTATTTTCAACGGATTTTCCAAAGCTTATGCTATGACAGGTCTGCGCCTTGGCTATATTATGGCTCCAGCTGCAATTATCAATGCCATGAACATTCTGCACCAATATGTTGTTCTTTGTCCTAACGTTACCGCGCAATACGGAGCTATAGCAGCTTTAAAATACTGCCGTCAGGATGTAAATAATATGGTTGCCGAATACGAACGCCGTCGCCAGATTATGATCGAAGGTTTTAGAAAAATGGATTTACCATTATACGAACCCGAAGGGGCTTTTTATGTATTCCCCTGTATTAAAGAAACAGGTCTTTCAAGTATGGAATTTGTAGAAAAATTACTCGAAGAACAAGAAGTTCTAGTTATTCCTGGCAATATTTTCGGTGCTGGTGGTGAAGGCTATATTCGCTGTTCTTATGCTTACAGTGAAGAAATTCTCCACAAAGCTCTTAGCCGTATTTCTGTCTTTGTAACAAAATACAGAAATCTCAACAAAGGAAATAAATAACACTCTATAATTGATATTTCTTAACTTGAGCAGAAAGCAGACTATTGGTGCATATTTTCCGATAGTCTGCTTTTTTATATTTTTATAATATCAGCTTTCAATAATTATTCTGCTTCCAACCTTATCCTGTAAGCGATTTTTTGTTACAATAATCTTCTTATCAATCATCTCCTGTAAGTCATTTACATGGGAAATAATACCTACAAGACAACGCCCCTCACTTAATCCCTGTAATGCAGAAATTGCCTGCTGCAACGCATTATCATCCAAAGATCCGAAGCCTTCATCTACAAACATTGCATCAAGCTGAATACCACCAGCACTGGACTGCACCTCATCTGCCAAGCCCAAAGCTAGTGCCAATGATGCCATAAAACTTTCACCACCACTAAGAGTTTTTACGCTGCGTAAACTGCCACTGTAATGATCATTAACAAGCAGATCAAGTCCCGTTTTACTGTTGCCAGTTTTATGTTCCTCTTCCTGCATTGTATCACGTTTCAATTCATACTGTCCGCTTGTCATACGCAGAAGACGAAGATTAGCACGTTGTAAAATTTTATCAAAGTAATGCATCTGTACATAGGTTTCTAAATTTATACGATGTTTTCCATTATTACCATCCATAGTACTCGCTAAACCCTCAAGATAAATACTTTCTTTTTTTGCATACTTCAATTTTTGTTTGCTATCAGAAACTTTTTTTACTAAATTACGATTAGTTTCTATCCTAAAAAATACATCTTTTATTTTGTCGGCAAGAAAAGTTTTTTCCATAGCAAGTTCTTTTCTCTCCTGTAAGAATAACTGCTCATCTTCAGCAAGCGGTAATTTTTCTAATTCTTTAGAAGATATTTCCCAATTTGTTTTTTCTGCTGCTATATTTATTCCCAAAGTATTCTGTTGTTTTTGTAAATTATCAATATCAGTATTATATTGCAAATAAAGCTGGTAGTGTTCTGCAGCAGTTTTTCTTTGTTTATCTGCTTCAACAGATTTCATTTTTAAAAGCTCAAGTGCCAATTTTATTTTTTCTGAAAAGTCTGTAACCATTGACAGACTTTCAAATGTTTGCAACTCTATCTCCATTTGTTTCTGTTGTGCTAGTACAATACCTTCTGCCATACCCTTTTCTTTTTTGCATTGCAAAAAAGAACCTTGAATTTCTTGCTTTTGTCTTTCTAATTTTTCCAGCTCTTCCTTACAGCTTGGTAATGCTTGTACCATCACTTCTAAGGCGCGAATTTCTTCCTGTAAAGTTGTCCTCTTTTCAATAACTTCATCTTTACGCTCCAAAGCAAGCTTTCTGAACTGTTTACTTTCGTTACTTCCCAAGACTTTTTCAGCTAAAAGTAAAACTTCTTCTTTTTCTTTAATAAATATTTCTTCAGCTTTTTTTTTCTCTCCCTTTAATTTGTCTGCTTTACTTTTTGCAGCAATCATCCTATCCTTAGCAGTATTCACCTTAGCCTCATTAACTGCCGAATCTGCAAGTAATGCTGGATGCGGATGCTTGCAGGAGCCACATACAGGACAAGGACTATCATCTTTTAATGTTTGTGCTAAAAAACCTGCTTGTGCTCCCAAAAAGCGAAAATTATAGTCATTATAGACAAACTCCAATTCTTCCGCATACTTTACAGCATTTTCTGTATCAATTTTTTTCTTTTCAAAATCACGGTAATGTGTATAGCATTTCTCATAAACATTTAGAAAATTATCCAGTTTTTCCTGTTTTTCTCCAAGTAGGGTTTCTTCGTGAGATTTCTGCACTAAATTCATTTCAGCATCACGGATTTTTTGCAAGTTATCCTGTCCTTGTAAAAAAGATTTATCCAAAAATTTTTGTCTATTAATTATTCTCTCTTCCTGCTCTGATAATTCCTGTACCAGTTTTTTCTGTACAGACAATTTATTTTCTTGACTTTTTAAATTATTATACTTCTCCTGCTGCTGTTCATAATCACGTTCACTTTCTTCCAAGAACTTTTCTGCTTTTTCAAGCGGCTTTATTTTTTCTTCCAGTAACTTTATGCTATCTTTTAACAATCTTTGTTGTACATCAAGCTCTGTAAGCCTTTTTTCTGCCTGTTCCTTTTTTTCTTTCCATTCATGGCAAAGTTTAAACTGCTCAATTTTTTTATCTAATCCAACAAGCTTATCAGATAAATTTTCTTCTTGTTCTTTAAGGCTTTTATATCGCTCATTATCTAAAGCTACTAGTTCCTTAACCAACACCTCAGCATCATCTATATGTTCTTCAAATTTTATCTCTTTTAAACGTTCCAACTGTTCTAACTGTTTGGGATAATCAATACAGACAATATGCTCCAATTCCAATACTACATTTTGCTTTAACACTTTATATTCAGCCTTAGCTCGATTACTATAAGCCGTTAAACGATTCTGTAATTCTGCGTAAATATTAGTCCGAAAAAGCTCACGAAAAATCTTTATCTTTTCATCTGTGTTCGAATCTAAAAATTTACGAAACTGTCCCTGAGCAATCATTGCAATCTGTGTAAACTGCGTATGTGTCAATCCTAAAATTCTTACTATCTCCTTATCAACATCACTTATTTTCGTCAATGGTTCACGACCATCAGGAAAACACAGCTCTGCGCGAGCAGGCTCATTAGTAGTGCTATTTCCATATTTCTTAGGTCTAATATAAGAAGGATTGCGCTTAATATTATACAGCTTTCCATGAATAGAAAAGTTCAGTTCTACAAAAGTAGGTATTTCTTTATCTGCATATTGACTGCGAAGCATAACTGCATCACGAACATTACCGCTGGTTTTTCCATATAAAGCGTAAGTTAGAGCATCAAAAATCATAGTTTTTCCAGCTCCCGTATCACCTGTAACAAGATACAAACCTTTATCTCCCAATTTGGTAAAATCTATCTCTGTTTTTTCAGCATAAGGGCCAAAGGCACTCATGATAAGTTTTAATGGTTTCACCGCACATCACCTTCCAATTCCTCCAACAGCTTTAAGATATATGTTTCCTGTTGTTTATTCATCGCTTGATTATTTCTCTGCTCATAAAAATCCTTAATAAGCTCTATGGGAGTTTTCTGTTCAACACTATCAATTGCTTTCAAAATATTATCTGAACTTGTGCGCTTGTTGTCATAATCCAGCTGCAAAAGATTTTTATAAACTATACGCAGTGACTGCAAAGCAAAAGGCACATCATCTTCATCAGTCAACGTTAGATAAAAAAAGTCTTTTGGCTGATTTTCTCCTTTTTTTAGATAAGCTTCATAGGCTTCCCACTGCATCAGCTCATTATAAGTTCCGCGTAGATGGCGCAGCTCACGCAAAGGAGTAAGTTCTCGTACATATACATTCATTTCTCCCTTTGCTCCTAAATTAATAACCGTTACTGACTTCTGTTGCTTTATCTCAGAGAAAGAATACTTTAAGGGTGTTCCGCTGTAACGGATACGCTCATCATCAGCAACATTCTGCGGACTGTGAATATGACCTAAAGCAACATAATCAAAATCAGCAAAAACATCTGCACCTATGTTATCCACACCACCAACATTTACAGCTTCACTATCACAGGTAACAGCACCTGTAATAAATTGATGAGCCAATAAAACATTGCGCTGACTCTTATCTATTGACAACAGTTCTACAGCCTTTTTTACAGCTTCATGATATGTAGTAATTTCTTCTGCTTCCTTATTTCTTTCTAATCTTACTAACGCATTACGTACAATAGTTGGTTTCAAAAAAGGCAATAAAAAAATATTTACATCACCATAATTATCAGCAAATGTCACCTTCTGTACCTTTCCGTCATAGGCATCAGCAATACGAACTCCGCTTTTCAGCATCAACTGTGAGCCGAAAGCCAAACGCTCTGCCGAATCATGATTACCGCTAATTATACATACAGGTATGCTGAGTTCTGTAAGACGATTAAGGAAATCATCTAAAAGCAGAACTGCTTCAGCCGGTGGAATTGATTTATCATAAATATCTCCAGCTATTAAAATACAGTTCGGTTTTTCTTCTATCGCAATATCAACAATTTGCTGTAAAATATATTTTTGATCATCGAATAAAGGAAATTCATTTAATTTTTTTCCTAAATGTAAATCAGATAAATGTATTAATTTCATTTCAGTACTCCTTATAGTGAATATTTTTTCGCACTAATTTTAATTTATTTAAGACGATTTTATCACTCACTCATGTTCCAGTCAACTTTTAATCAAACAAATGTTGTCATTTAAACCAAATAAACAAATAAGCAAAAAATGCTGCCTTACATAAAAGTAAGACAGCATTAATTATTTAATATTAAACTATTTTAATCGTTCAAGCCAGACTGCTCACGCAAAATTTCAGCCTTTTCCGTATGTTCCCAAGGAAGATCAATATCAGTACGTCCAAAATGTCCATAAGCAGCAGTCTGTTTATAAATAGGACGCAATAAATCTAGTTCACGAATAATTCCAGTAGGACTCAATGAGAAATTTTTACGTACAAGTTCAGCAATCTTATCTTCAGAAATTTTTGCTGTACCAAAAGTTTCTACTAACACAGATACAGGCTGTGCTACACCAATAGCGTAAGCAAGCTGAATCTCGCATTTATCCGCTAAACCGGCAGCAACAATATTTTTCGCAACATGACGTGCAGCATAAGCAGCACTGCGATCAACTTTAGATGGATCTTTTCCGCTGAAAGCACCGCCTCCATGACGAGCCATACCGCCATAAGTATCAACTATAATTTTACGGCCTGTAAGACCCGCATCTCCCTGCGGTCCGCCGATTACAAAACGTCCAGTTGGATTAATATAATATTTAGTGTCTGCATCAAGCATAGCAGCAGGCACAATCGGCTTAATAACCTTTTCAATAATGTCATTATGAATCTGTTCATTAGTAATTTCCGGAGCATGCTGAGAGGAAACAACAATAGCATCTACGCGTACTGGATTACCATTATCATATTCCACTGTAACCTGAGTTTTTCCGTCTGGACGCAGGTATGGAATTATTCCTTCTTTACGTACCTTTGTCAGTTGCAATGCCAATTTATTAGCCAAATATGCAGGCATTGGCATATAACTTTCAGTTTCATTGGTAGCGTAGCCAAACATCATGCCTTGATCACCTGCACCTGTTTCTTCCTCAGCAGCTACGCCTTCTTTGGCTTCCAAAGCCTTATCTACACCCATTGCAATATCTGCAGACTGCTCATCAATAGAAATAAGTACACCGCAGGTACTTCCATCAAAGCCATATTTAGCACGGTCATAACCAATATTTGTAATAGTCTCACGAGCAATATGCGGAATATCTACATAGCAATTAGTTGATATTTCTCCAAATATATGTACTTGACCAGTAGTAACTATAGTTTCACAGGCAACGCGTCCTTTTGGATCCTGTGCCAAAATAGCATCAAGAACTGCATCAGAAATTTGATCAGCAATTTTATCTGGATGTCCTTCAGTAACAGATTCAGAAGTAAATAATTTTCTCATTTAATAAGCTCCTTTCAGCATAAAATTAAATCATAGTACAAAAAAGGCATTCTCACCTTGAGAACGCCTTAAGTATTTTAAAAGCATTCTCATCTTGCAGACATTCTCTGCAGGACTTAGCACCGTTTTACAGATATCACTCTGCAATGGTTGCTGCGACTTCACAGGGCCATTCCCTCCATCGCTCTTGATGAGTAATTAAAATTGTTAAATTTGTTACGTTTTATATTATATAGCAAAATAGTTGCAAATTCAAGTAGGTTCACTAGAAATTCACAAGTTCTGTCAATATATTTATTAGCACTTAATACTATAATAAAACAACTTAGAAACTTAGAAACTTATACTCTTTCTTTTTTTATGCGCAAAGCTTCATCAAGGATAATATTGGCAACATCAATCTTAGGCATCTGCTCCAACTCCCTTACCACTCCATCCGCAAAAAGAAATTTTACAATATTCGTATCAGCATTAAAACCAGCACCTGCTGCAGTAACATCGTTAGCAACAATCATATCTAAATTCTTTTTTACGACTTTTTCTTTAGCATTAGCCAAAAGATTTTGTGTTTCAGCAGCAAATCCTACAAGCACCTGATGCGTTTTCTTCATTCCTAAAGTTTTTAGAATATCCGGATTTTTATCCATTACAATAGTCAAAGCATCATCTGTTTTTTTCTTAATTTTTTGGTCTGCTACATCATGCGGACGATAATCAGCAACAGCTGCTGCCTTAATAACTATATCTACATCAGCATAAGCAGCAAGACAGGCATCCAACATCTCTTGAGTTGTTTCTACTTTAATAGCCTTTACATTAGCAGGTATATCCAAAGCAGATGGACCACTGATAAGTAAGACCTCTGCACCGCGCTCTGCTGCCATTCTAGCAACTGCATAACCCATTTTACCGCTGGAACGATTACCTACAAAACGTACTGGATCTATTGGTTCACGTGTACCAGCAGCAGTTACTAATACTTTCAGCCCACGTAAATCACCTTCACGTACAGCCAAAAAGCCATTTAAAAAATCAAGTATCTGCTGTGGTTCAGGCAAACGACCAGGCCCGCTGGTTCCGCAAGCTAAATAGCCATCTGCTGGAGGCATAACTGTTACACCTCTCTGTTTAAGTTTATGAATATTCTCCTGTGTTGCCTGATTCAAATACATTCCTGTATTCATAGCGGGACAAACAACAATCGGTACTTGTGCTGCCAAAAGCGTAGTGCTCAGTAAATCATCAGCAATTCCATAAACCATCTTTGCCAAAATATTGGCAGTAGCAGGTGCAACCAAAAATACAT
Source organism: uncultured Phascolarctobacterium sp. (assembly GCA_964630355.1). Taxonomy (GTDB): domain Bacteria; phylum Bacillota; class Negativicutes; order Acidaminococcales; family Acidaminococcaceae; genus Phascolarctobacterium_A. Next base: position 30,008 of record CAZVSX010000012.1, on the reverse strand, counting down.
CTGCCCAGTTAGCCAAAGAAATATGTTCTACATTAAATTCCTGATTACTGCTCCACATACTGGTAGCCACAGCATTACCACTAATCTCTTTAAATGTCAGCGGTGTAACAAACTGCTGTGCATGTTCCGTCATAACTACACGAACTTCACAACCCTGCTTACGCAAACGACTGACTAAATCTACAGCCTTATAAACAGCAATACCGCCAGTTACACCAAGAACTATTTTTTTACCCTTTAACAAGGCCTTGTCCTCCTGCTGCTATACGTTTTTTGTACGCTCATAAGTAATTTTTTCACCAGCAATCTCTTTAAGTGCTGTACTTACCTCTTTTTCTGGAGAGTTTACACCAGGAACAGTCAACTCACGTGCTCGTTTTGCTGCTAAAATTACTAAAGTATATTTGCTATCAACCTTTTCAGCTAAATAATCAATGGACGGATCTACCATAGACATTTCTTATCACTCCTTTTTATTAACCTACTACCCATTTTTAGAGCAGATATAAATCAATTCTTAGTTTTGCAGATTTTATCAACAATAAAATACGTTCTCACAACACGATAGCGCTCTGCTTCCATAATCGTCAACACTTTCTGTGCAGCTTTCTGTGCAATATCATTGACAATAATATAATCATATTCTGCAGCATATGTCAGTTCACCAGCTGCAGAGGCCATACGACGTTTAATAACATCTTCACTGTCTGTTCCTCGCTTGTAAATACGGGCAGAAAGTTCATCTAAAGATGGCGGAACAATAAAAACAAAAACTGCTTCCGGGAAACGTTTTTTAATTTGCAGTGCTCCCTGAATATCAATTTCCAAAAGCACATCTCGTCCACAGTTTAATAAATTCTCTACATATTTACGCGGAGTACCATAATAATTCCCATATACCTCAGCATATTCCAACAGCTCGTCATTATCAATCATCTGCTTAACTTCAGGTATAGATTTAAAAAAATAATTTTTCCCATCAACTTCACCTGTTCTCTGCGGACGTGTAGTAACCGAAACAGAATAACCAAGCTCCGGCAAGCTGTCACGCACTAGCTGACAAATAGTTCCCTTTCCTGCTCCCGACGGACCAGAAACAACTAACAGAACGCCTTTTGGAGTAACATTTTCCTTATTATTCATAATAAATTACTCCTCATCTTCAGAATCAGCAGTTTGAGCAACTAATCTGTTTGCCACTGTTTCCGGCTGTACAGCAGATAAAATAATATGGCTGCTGTCCATAACAACTACAGCACGTGTTCGACGGCCATAAGTTGCATCTACTAACATTCCTTTTTCACGAGCCTCCTGAATAATACGCTTAATAGGCGCAGACTCCGGACTGATAATAGAAACAATACGGTTAGCCGCTACAATATTACCAAAACCGATATTTACTAGCTTAATATCCATAATGCTCTCCTAATTATTCAATATTCTGAATCTGTTCGCGAATTTTTTCTATTTCTGCTTTAATATCAACAACAGTCTGAGCCAAAGTATAGTCATTAGCCTTTGAAGCAATTGTATTAGCCTCACGATTGAACTCTTGAATTAAAAAATCTAATTTACGACCTACGGGCTGATCTGATACAATAATGGCTTTAAATTGTTTAATATGACTTTTTAAGCGAACAATTTCTTCTGTAATGCTTGTACGATCAGCAAAAATTGCAACTTCCTGCAATAAACGTTCAGGTTCTACAGTAATTCTTGGATCATCTAAAAGATTAGTCAAACGCTCCTGCAATTTATGTTGATATTCTTCAACAACCATAGGTGAACGCTCTTCAATTACAGCCAGTTTTTCTGCAATAAGGTCTGCCCGATAAATGAAATCACCATAAATATTGCTGCCTTCAGTTTTGCGCATATCAACCAAATTATCTAAAGCCTGCCTTACAGCCAGTTCTACCTTCGGCCAAACACTTTCTTCGTCAAATATCCCCTCTTTAACATTAATAACGTCTGGACATTTAGATAAATATAAAATTTCAGCAGCAGCATTAATTCCTGCTGCATCAGCATTGATAGCCTCACCAACATCATGCAGTGCTTTATGATAAGCTGCAGCAAGATTTTTATCAACTTTAAGCGTACAATTTCCGCTGACAGTATAATCAGCTGTAATGAAAACATCAATTCGTCCACGACTAATTGTTTTCAAAATCATTTTACGAATTCTATCTTCCAGCGGATTTAAAAAACGCGGCAAACGAATAGCAACCTCATTATAACGATGGTTAACCGTTTTCATTTCCACAGCAATAGAAAAATCTGCATCTTCATAATTTCCGCGGCCAAAACCAGTCATGCTCTTTAACACGAACTTCCTCCTCATCTTCACCATCATCGGTGACGCTTTTTTCTTAAATTTAAAAGATAAGCTTTTTACTGCATCTTATCTTGAAAATTTATTATATCATACTTCGATAATGATTTCAGCATTTTTTCTTTATCTTTTATCATATTCTTGATATCTTTTGCGTTTATTAGTTATGCTATACTTGCATTTATTTTTGGAGTATAATATGAACAATACATCTAAAGGAGTTTTCTATGAATCTCGAAGGTTTAACCTTAAAATTAATTAATGATATATTAAATCACGAACTTTTAGGCAGTAAATTATATAAAATTTTTATGCCAAACCCTCGTGCGCTCTTACTGTCAGTGCGCCGTATGCATGACACTAGTGCATTAATATGTGATCTCAACAATAATAGCCCTGTACTTTATATTCCAGAAAAACTTCCTGAAAACCCTGACACTCCACCTAGTTTCTGTATGCTTCTTCGAAAACATCTGGAAGATGGACGTATTACTAAAATTTTTCAAAGTGATTTAGATCGTATAATTACTCTTGAAATTGATTTATTGGGTGCTTCAAGTAAAATCATTACTAAAAAACTTATTTTTGAACTTGCAGGCAAAAACAGTAATATCATTCTCACACAAGATGATATTATTATTGACAGTCTGAAACATATAAATGCAGCACAAAACAGCTATCGAACTATTATGCCTGGTAAAGCATATGTTGCACCTCCTCCGCAGACAGGCTTGAATATTCTTACCGCTTCTCCCTCTCAAATCGTTCAAAAAGCTAACGCTCTGCCTGCTGCCAGCTTTTGCAAATCTCTTATCAGTGCAACAACAGGTATAGGTAAGGTCACTGCTTTAGAACTGCTGACAGCAGCAGATATCCTGCCACAGGAAGTAAGACTGGAAAATGCTGCCTGCCTGTCACTCACCAAGGTAATATACGATTTACAAAAGCATCTAAATGACACAACAACACTTCATCCTGTATATGCTTTATTAAGTCGTACAAATCAAATAAAAACAATTCTGACACTGCCTCCACAAAATTTGGAAGCAGATATGCAGGTGCGTAAATTCAACAACATCAACGCAGCTGTTAATTTCGCTGTAAATCTCAGACCAACTCAACTACCGCAACATGAGCAGCTGCAAAAAACAGTCAGCAGCGAAACAGCTAAACTCCAAAGAAAACTACAAGCATTAAATCAAGATCTCCTGTGTGCCGAAGATGCTGAACAACAACGAATATCAGCAGATACAATCATGGCTAATATCTACAATTTAAAAAAAGGTCAGTCACAAGCAGAACTTATAAATATTTATGACGGAAAGCCAATTACAATAGCTCTTTCTCCAATCCTATCTCCTGTTGACAATGCTCAGTTTTACTATAAGCGTTACAATAAGTATAAGCGTGCTCAAAGTGAAATACGGCTACAAATAAAAGCTGTACAGGAAACACTCAGTTATCTTGCCAGTCTGGATGTTTCTTTACTTACTGCTGCTACAAAAAATGAAATAGAAGAAATTCGTCAGGAAATGATCAATAACGGTCTCTTGAAATCTACTTCAAAAAAGAAGAAAAATACAAGACTGCAAAAATCGCAGCCACTGCATATTAAACTAAATACAGAAACAGATATCTATATTGGTAAAAATAACAAACAGAACGATTATGTTACCTTTACCATAGGTTCTCCGAAAGATTTATGGTTTCATACCAAAGATATTCCAGGCTCTCATGTCATTCTGAAAACTGTACTGCCAACACCATATCCTGAAGATATTAATCTGGCAGTACAGCTCGCAGCATATTTCAGTAAAGCACGCAACGGAAGCCAAATACCAGTCGACTGTACAGAACGCCGTTATGTAAAAAAACCTTCCGGAAGTAAACCAGGCTTTGTTATTTTCTCTAATCAAAATACATTCTATACTACACCGGATATAACTAAAATTACAAAAATAATAGAAGATTTATAATCAATTAGTATTATTAAAAAATCAAAACCGTCGGCTTAGCCGGCGGTTTGTTCGCCGCTCCAAGCGGCTAATACAGCTGCATCTCAAGATGCTTGATTTATATTCGCCAGCTGCAATTATCTTTACTCACAGCCCCTCATGCGGGGCTTTTTTATTGCTTATTGTCTACTGGCTTACCCGTGAACGGATCCACATACTCTTTTAGACTCACTTTATCTGCCATTATATCTTCTGATATTTGATTTTTATATACTCCTCTATCTTCTTTGTATTTTCCCACTGTATCTACAAAATATCCTCTACACCAAAAATGCCTGTTTCCATACTTATACTTTAGGTTTGCATGTCTGTCGAATATCATCAGCGAACTTTTTCTCTTTAGATATCCTACTATTTGTGCTGCACTATTTAGGCGGTATTTTTACTAACATATGTATATGAGCTATACAGCATTCCGCTTCTATTATTTCTATTTCTTTTCTTTCGCACAGCATTCTCAATATTCTTCCTATATCTCGTCTTAATGCTCCATATATCTCCTTCCTTCTGTACTTAGGCGCAAAAACTATATGATACTTACAATTCCAAGATGTGTGTGCTAAGCTTTCTTTATTATTCATAAAAAATTCCTCCAATTCTTTTCATAATGCAGCTAATGAACTACATTATTTTATCATTGGAGGAATTTTTCTTTAATCTAAAGATTTTAATCTCACCAGCATAGCTGGTGGTTTTTCTTCTTTCGCTCCTTCGTCGCTCAGAACCTACGCTAAAGCTTATAAGAAAAACCGCCTAATGAATGAAATTTTATCATCACTAGGCGGTTTCTTTATTCAAATTATTCAGCAAGCAGTTTAGCAGCTTCAGCAAGTTTAGTCAAAGCCTCTGCATCAGGTGCACCTAATGCTAAAACACCATCAGCTACGAGTTTTGCACCAGCAGTTTTTACACGTTCTTCCCAATCCTGCATATAAGTGCCACCCCAACCATAAGAGCCAAATAAAGCAACTTTCTTTCCACTCAGCTGTTTTTCCAGTTCCATAAAGAAAGGTTCAAACTCATATTCTTCAAGCACTTCTGCTCCCATAGCTGGACAACCTAAAGCTAAAGCTTCATATTTAGCAGCTTCATCAGCAGAAATCTCCGCAACATTTTTTAATAAAGCCTCTGCACCAGCATCATTAATAGTTTCTGCAACTGCCTCAGCCATAATTTGTGTATTACCCGTACCGCTCCAATAAATAACAGGTATTTGTTTCATAATAATTATTTACCTCCTTATTTACATAGAATTTATTAACTGAACAGACTTTATTGCAAGCTGTAACAGCCTAATCAAATATAAAACGCAACAACTTTATTTAAATAATTTATTTTCTGTCAAACCATACTATAAACTCACCAGCTGCTTTCTTATCTGCATCTTTACGCTCCACGGGAGTAATGACAGCCACTTTTAAATCTGGTCTGAGAAGTTCCAACTTCTGAACTGTTCCTAAATGCCCGTCCGAATGAAAACATCCATTAATATGCAGTATTTGCCTTTCATTATCTTCATCATAAAAAACAGCAATGCTCTCTGCCATTTTATCATCTTTTAAACATTGTGCAGCATATACTGCTGCTAAACGCTGCTGAGTCATTTTCATCGGTGTATCTGGAGAACTCATATGATTATAAAATTTTTTCTTATACTCCCCTTCCAGAACATAGGTATTTTTAGGCAGCCACTGTTTATACTGCTTATCAATACCATCAAGTGAAGCATTATTTTTAGCAACATGTGCCGCTAAAAACCTCGGTACATTAGCAGCAATAACCGGTATTTTATGTTCTTTAGCAAAATTTACCAATGGTGCATAATCACTTTTATAATTAGGCCACGGTCTGCTTAACTTAAGAAATGTTTTTTCATCTATCTTATCGGCTAAGAATTCATTCACATTAGCTTGATTATCTGCCTCAAACATTTCCATACTCAATGCCAACTTATCGCCTCGTATTTTATAAAGTGCTTTCAGCAAAGCTATTTCTGACTCATGAATTTCTCTTTGATCATGAAATTCACCAAAGAAAATAACATTATATTCTTGAAGTTTTACAGCTAATTGCTCTGCTGTAAAATTTTTACCGCTTTCAGTTTCAGTAAAAGCTGTATTTCCAGGAGATGCACCAGCTATTCCCATAACACTAAAACAAAGCATTACTGTACTAAGGACAAATGGTTTCATATATTTATACATATAAATCTACCTCTTAAAAACTTCTATAATATCTTTGTATCTGTTCTAAAATAAAATCTGCTCCCTTTTCGCCCATAAACGGCATATGTGTTGCCACAATGTTGTCAAAGAAAGGTGCACTTATGACTACCTTAGTATTCGTATCATTACATTGAAGCAAAGCAACATCATCAGCAAATAATAAAGTTTGTTTAAGAGAATTTATTTTATTAAGCCACTCTTTTTCTTCCGCAAAGCTAATATCATCAGACGACCCAACTATATTTTTCAGGCTATGTGCACACATTTTATGAAGTACCTTAACACCTGCCTCTTCTAAAAATGTACTTATACCACACACCATGTCATAATCTCCTTTTACAACAGCTACCGGTTTAAACTTTGCACCACCCATCATAGCAAACATTCCCAGCATAGACATAGACTTTTCTTTCATCTTTATCCGCATTGTTACCATTGGAGAAGGTTCTCTGCCAACAACAGCTCCAACCTTTTCCAAAAATTTTACTGTTGTACTATAACCATAAGGAACAACATAAACATAAGGCGTACCAAATTTCTCCTGCAAAATTTCGGCAGAAGCCAGACCTTCATTTCCCAAAACTATATTAACCTGTGCTTCCCCCATTATCTCTAGTTCATCTACACTGGTATCACAACAGAGACAAGCATTGCATTGAAGATCTAATGCTTCTGAAAGTAAATTTTTTATCTCCCATATATCACTCGCCATACGATATCTCCAAGCAGAAGCACCAATAATATTATAAAAGCCCTTTTGCATCTGTATGCCTTTTTTAGGAAGATTTTTTACAAGCAATTTATATGTTTCAGTAAGGCCAATACTGTAATCACCTCGGAAGCCACCCTGTTCAAAAGCTATCAATTTTGCTTTAACTTCATCCTGCATATAGCGGCATACACCTTTTATATCAGTTCCAATAACAGCTGTTACGGAAGAAGCTACTACAAAAATAACTTTCGGTGCATAACTTTTGTCAAGTTCAACTATAGCTTTCTCAAGACGTCTGACATCACCCATAACTACATCATCTTCACTCATATGTGTAGTAAACAAGCGATTTTGAAAACGCAGTCCCAAGCCACCATAAAGTCCCATACTGTAATGTGTAGTTCCAGCAGGTCCATATTCCAATATAATACTTCCTTGTATACTAAGCAGACTCCAAATAATCCCCATTCTGTCTGACGGAGTAGGTAAGAATCTAACTAAGCTCATAACCCTGCCTCCTTTCTAAACTTTTTCGCATCTGCTACAGCATGAATAACTGCCTTAAGCAAAAACAGGCAGCATTCAAAACCTAACATTTTACCGGCAGGATCACTATGAAGTAAAGCGATTCCTTTACGACGTAAACGATCTCCGAATTCATGTCCCATATAAAACCATGGGTGCAGTACATCATAAACATATTGTAATGGTGCAATATTAGCAGCTTTGCAAATATAAGGATCAGTAACTTTTAAAATTCCTCTTATATGTTTATAATCATCTTCATTAAGATGATTACTCTGTATAAGCTGCGGAATAAGACCTAAACTACATAGATAACTGTTTAATTCAAAACAATCATATTGAGTATTGCCGTAAATATAAGGTACACCTTTTACCTGCGAAATAATCTCCTGTTCCATAGATTTACACTCAGCAAATTTTTCTGTTAAGAATTTTGGTAAATCTACCTTCAAATAATCAAAAAGCTGACGATAAGCTTGAAAAATTCTTTCAGGTGCTGCAAAACGATTAAAGTAGACATAAGGAATACCAAATCTTTCTTGCATAATTTTAGCTAAAGGCAAAGCAATATCATGTACTACAATGTTAACCTTAGCAGCAGGAGCTCTGCAAATATCTTCACTGCTGCAACCACTTGGCAGTTGAACGCCAATTTTTATATTTGCTTTCTGGAGCACTGAATACAGCTCAGTATCAGCAAAATCACCCATACGCTGACCTAACACGTTAATACTGCCGTTGCACTCTTGTTTTTCCATCATAATACTGCACGCTGTGATAGCTCGTTCCAGTCCAGGAAAATGATCCTCACATTTAAAATGTTCTGTATGAACAGCCATAACAGGAATACCATATTTTTTAGAAAGTTCCACTGCAATAGCATCATAATCATCACCAATAACTTCTATCACACAAGTAGTTACCAACATTACACATTTAGGATTATATTCTTCCATAAATTCCTTAAATGCTTTATGCATACTTTCAGTACTTCCGAATGTTACATCATGATTATCCAAAACCAATGATACACAGCGACCACCAATACCTCCATAACGTTCGTTGATTGTCATACTTTTGGTATAGTAGCTGCACTCATCAGTACCAACAATTACCAACAGGCAATCATTAATTCCCCCCGCAACCATAGCTGCCCCCATCAAAGGACAGTGAGTTCCTGGAAATAATGCAGTAGTCAATTGTGGAACATCTTTTATGGTTTTTACCCTACTAAGACTATTAAGATTAGCTAATATATCATTACCATTTATTCCTTCAGCCTGTGGCGGCATACCCATTTTTTCTGCCATTTTCTTCAGTTCGCTTTTTTTATTATCGTCTGTACTCCTCAGCATCGACATCACTTTATCCATAGCAGGTACTTGTACTTTTTCTCCAGTTTTTTGTTTAGCTTTAATTGCTTCAATAGCACTTTTAGGCATACCCATTTTTTCTGCCATTTGCCACATTGCATCTTCTTTTAAGCCCATTGCTGCCTCCTACTGTTCCTCATCCTCGCTTAATTCCAAAACACGTGCCGCTAATTCATTATATATATCCACCATTTGAGAGTTTTTCACAAATTCACTCACTGTTCCTCCCAAATTCTCAGCAATCTGAATATCACCGCTGCGCGGCACATAGAGTACAACCTCTGTGCCAATTTCTTCAGCAGCTTTAGCAACTAATTCTTTTTCATTCTCAATATTTTTAGCATTCAATATAATACCTTTTAAACGTGCATATCCTCTGCGTCCAAAGTTTTTTATTGCCTGTGCTATATTACTTGCAGCATATAATGCCATCATTTCACCAGAAGAAACAATAAAAACCTCACGAGCGTATCCACCGCGAATAGGCATTGCAAAACCACCGCAAACAACATCACCAAGAACATCATAAATAACAATATCAGGCTTATAAGTTTCAAAAGCCTGTAATTCGGCAAGCTTCTCAAAAGCAGAAATTATTCCACGTCCAGCACAACCAATACCAGGAGTAGGTCCACCCGCCTCTACGCACAACACTCCGCCAAAACCCTCAAATACTATATCCTCTAATTTTAAGTTTTCACCTTTTTCTTTAAGTTGTTCCAATACAGTAGGTATACGCTTACCCTGCATAAGATTTTTCGTACTGTCACTTTTAGGATCACAGCCAACCTGCATAACTTTATATCCCTGCAATGCAAGTGCCGCTGATAAATTAGAAGTAGTTGTGGATTTACCTATACCACCTTTACCATAAATTGCAATTTTTCTCATATTTTATCTCCTATTCTGCATATTTACCCTTTAAATAAAAACATTTCAATTTTGTTTTTCGTACAACTCATAATAAACACCTTTATTAGCCAAAAGCTGTTCATGACTGCCACATTCCACCATCTCACCATTTTCAAGTACAATTATTTTATCAGCATGACGGATAGTTGACAGTCTATGAGCAATAATCAGCGTTGTACGACCCTGTGACAGCTTCTCAAATTCACCCTGTATTTGTTTTTCAGTAACATTATCCAAAGCACTCGTTGCTTCATCTAAAATAAGAATCGGTGGATTCTTTAAAAATATACGTGCTATAGCTAAACGTTGCTTTTGCCCACCGCTAAGCTTAACTCCACGCTCACCAATCTCAGTATCATAACCGGCAGGCAATTTGCTGATAAATCTATCTGCAGCGGCAGAAATTGCTGCTTCCCTGACTTCTTCATCTGTTGCCTCTGCTTTTGCATAAGCTATGTTATAACGGACTGTTTCGCCAAAAAGAAAAACCTCCTGCTGTACCAAACCAATTTGACTGCGTAACGACTCCTGTTTATAATCTCTTATATTTATCCCATCAAGCAAGATATTTCCCTGTTGGGGTTCATAAAAACGCAGTAAAAGACTGGCAATTGTTGTTTTGCCAGCACCAGTAGTACCAACAAAAGCAACTGTTTCTCCAGCTTCTATTTTTAGTGTTAAATTACGAATAACAGGAATACCATCTGTATACGCAAAGCTAACATTATCAAATTTAATCTGCCCTTTACAATTTCTACATTCAACAGCACCAGACTTATCTATAATCTCAGGCTTTTCCTGCATAAGTTCATAAAAACGTTTAAACCCAGCCATCCCACGTTGATACATTTCACTAAAGCCTAGCAGCTGCATCAACGGTTTCATAAACAATCCAACATAAAGAAAAAATGCTACAATCTCACCAAAAGTAAGCACCCCTTTATCAATCAAAATACCGCCCACTACAAGAATTACAACATTTATAAAGTTGCTGAAGAAAATCATGCTGCCAAAAAAATATGCTCTTAAACGAAAAGACTTACAGCAGGCAGCCATATAAGCATTAGCTTTAGTTAAAAATTGTTTGTAATCACTGCTTTCTCCAGAAAAAGCTTTAATAAGACGTACACCATTTAAGCTTTCAGAAACCTTAGCAGTCATTTCCCCCATAACTACACGATTCGCAAAAAATGCTTTCTTCATTTGTAGATTGACAAATATAGTATGAACAGTTTTCAGCAGCAATAAGAGTGCAATCACCCCACCTAACAACGGATTCATATACACAAGAATAATCATTGTACCTAACATAGTCAGACTGCAAACAATAACATCGCCCGGTCCGCTGCTTGCTGCTCCAGCAATTTCTCCCAAGTCACTCGTAATACGCGAAAGCAACTGACCACTCTTGTTTTTATCATAAAAACCAAAAGAAAGCCTTTGTAAATGCCTAAATAAATCACAACGCATATCTCGTTCCATAGCAGAGCTCATAACCATACCATAATAATTGACTGCAAAATTAACAGCAAAATTAACGCCATACATAAACAACAATCCCAAAGACCATTTCAGCAATAAATTTAAATTTGTTATCGGCAGCTGCTGTTCCAGCATTAGTTTTACAACATAAGGAAAAAATAGTTCAAGTACAGAACGCAGTAACGCTCCTGCAATAAGCAATATTAATATATGCTTGTATGGTCTGTAATATTTTATGAACGTTTTAAACATCTATCAATCTCTCTTCATTTTTATATTTACAAATCAACTAAAAAATCTTATAAGGTCTATTTATATACCCAACTAATTTCCCATAACAGTTTCTATCTATACTGTATTACAAACGGAAAACCTTGGATAAAGTAACATCTAACCTTTTTCCCGCTGTCATTTTTTGCAGGAGTAAAACGCCATTTTCGAAAGGCATTCATTGCATTATCATCCAAAATACTGTTACCTGTAGATTTTAATAATTCTAAACTCTCCACTCTGCCATCGGTATCAATAACACCACGTACAACAGCCCGCCCACTTACACCAGCATCTTTCAACGCAGACGGATAGTAAGGAGCTACAGTAGAAATAACACGCGGCGGTATCTTAGGCGCAACAGCAATACCGTCACCACTGCCATTACCTACTCCTTTCCCATGCCCTGCACCGTGTCCACCACCAGCTCCGCTGCCAAAGCCTTCTCCACTTCCAGTACCAACACCATTTCCACTGCCATTACCTCCACCGGAACCAGTACCACTGCCTTTCTTTGTTTCAGCAGAAACTTTTTTAGTAGCTTTAGGTATTATTTTCTTATACTCTGTTTTATTATCAGGTACAGTAATAACTTCTTCCTCTATAATATTTTTACTCTGCTCATCTAAAACTTCTGTATCTTCAACAGCAGCATCACCACCGCCGCCACCTCCACCAGCATCAAAATAAACAATATCTGCCGCTGAAAGCTCTGACATTTGTACAGAAAACACCCCTGAAAAAGCCAAAACCACAAACAATATGAAATGTATTAACAATGAGCCAAAGAAACTAAAACGCTGCCTAGCTTTAGCCTGTAACTCCTCTATATATTTCATTTTATTTACCACCAGTATCAGTAGCCAAACCAAAACGCGTTATACCTGCACCCTTTAGCTTATCTACTAGTTTAATAACTTCGCCGTACTCCAAATTTTTTTCTGCTCTAATGACTACAGCAAAATTTTTATTATTCTTATGCTCATGTGAAGCTTGAAGCAGCAGTGTCTGCAAATCAGTCTGTACTTCTCCAATATATATACTTCCATCTGCTTTCATCGTAACTGCGAAAGTAGTAGCAGTATCAGTAGCCGCATTAGCAGCCTGCGGCAGTTTCACAGGAATTGTTTTCAAATCTATCATGTACATAGTACTTAACATAAAAAAAACCAATAAAAAGAACATGATATCTATCATCGGAATAATAATCAACTCCGGAACCTTACGTGCACGAACATCACGCAGTTTCATTATCTTACTCTCCTTGTTTCAGCCTCCAACAGAGCACTGAAGCACTGCTCCATATCAGTAATCATATTATCCATACAATGTGTAAAATAGGAATGGACACATAAAGACATTATTGCTACACACAACCCAGTTGCTGTTGCAATCAAAGCTTCACCAATACCACTGGTAATAGCTATAGGAGCACCTGCCTGTAAATTAAAAATGCTGAATGCTCCAATCATACCGACAATAGTTCCCAAAAGGCCCAACAAAGGCGACATAGTAACAATAATGCTCAAATAATCTAATTTATCACGCAAAGTTGCTATAAATATACCAGCCTGACTCTCCAGATAAGCAGATTTCTGCTCACGACTAACGTTTAACTCTCCTGCACCTGCAAGCATTAATGCACAGTTTCCTTTAGCATTTTTAGCTATTGCAGTTGCTTCTTCTATACTTTTACCACGTACCACAGCACAGTATTCTGCAGCAAAACTGCTGCCGCTGTTAACACTGCGATAATATATAAACCGCTCAATCGCTATTGCTGTCACAATTATAGAACTCGCAAGCAGCGGCCACATAACCAATCCGCCCTTGTGAAAATACATTATCAAATCATTAATTGCCTGCATATTTTTCCTCACAATATAAAAAATATCTGCACTTAAATTTTAGAAGATACCTGCTGCTTTCAAGTGCGTAAAAAGCAGCAGGCTTATACTATAAAATTTAAAACACAAAACCAAGCTAAAAGTTTTTAATTAAAATTTCTGCATAATCTAAAGGTCATAATTAAAGTTAGAAAGTCCATTCAGCTCCTGCACGCCACATACGTCCGTCAAGCCACAAATCTTCTCCAAGATCTTTATCAAAAATATTGTCTACACCAGCATAAACACGGAAATTTTTATTTATAACCTTATCTACAACAAAGTTTACATTGTTATAAGTATAATCTTCATCAGCATAATGATAATCTACATACCATTTGCTCCATAAAGTTGCAGTTAATGGATTCTCCTTAGCATCAGTATAGCTTAACTTTAATGTACCGGTATGTTTTGCTCTGCCTTCCAAACGCTCATCTGTATCTTTATCTTTAGCACTTAAATAAGTATAATTAGCCATTGCACTCCAGTGATTATTGAAATTATAACCAACTTCTGCTTCTGTACCGTAAATCTCTGCTTTATTAATGTTTATATAAGAGCTGTTAGCCGCAGCTGCCATAGGCGGACGTACAGGATTGCCATCAGCATCAACATATGTTGTTTTACCGCCTATAAGATCTTTTACACTGTTATAAAACGGAGAAATTTTATAATTTGCTTTTCCGCTTTCACCTTCAAAAGAAATATCAATGTCAAAAGATTTTTCTGGATCTAATTCCGGATTGCCAATTACATTTACAGTCATACCGCCCATTGATTTAATCATATTAGCATACAGTTCATACAAGGTAGGTGCTCTATAACCAGTGCCAACATTAAATTTAATTCTATTATTAGCATTCATGCTGTAGGTTGCACCCAATTTAGCTGTAACTTCACTGCCAAAGTTTTCATGATAATCGTAACGCAAAGCAGGAATAACCAGCAGCTTATCTCCTGCCTTAATTTCATCTTGAATATATGCTGCATAAGTATCAACAGAATGATTAGAAACACCAACATCCCATTTGAAACCCATAAATTCAGGCATAAACAAAGAACGATAAGTTCTGTCAACTTTTTCGTGCTTATATTCAGCGCCATAAGTAATTTTATTATTTTCATCAGCAGTATAGGTATTCATACCTTCTACTACATATTTCTTAAAATTATGCTCATCGTTTGTATTCAAGAAACTTCCAATCATAGGACTGTTAGGATAGGTTTTTACAGCTGTCTGATCTTTACTGAGTTCACTGTAATAGCCTCTCAAAGTATAATTATTCTTTTGATTTTTACCATAATAGCTTAAGCCAAAATCTTTACGCTCCTGATTATAGGACTGGTTCTGAGTACTGCGGCTGCCAGTCATAGAACTTACTGAATCAGTATTGCTGGTAAGTTTTTCTTTCATATAACCTGCTGTAATATCAATGCCTCTATTCTCGTCAAAAGCATAATCAATATCTGCATTAAAATACTCTTTATTACCAAACTGATTACTGTTGCCAGGAGTGCGATACAAATCACGTACCCTAGTACGGCGTCCATCAATTTTAACCGCTGTCTTTCCTTGGCGACCGCTGGCATAATTGAAATAACCGCTTGTTTCTTTAGTACCTGTACTAAATCCAACTACTGCATTTGGAGAAGATGCTTTTTTTGTAATGATATTGATTACACCGCCCATAGCTTCTGAACCATATATGGCACTGCCAGCACCGCGTATAATTTCAATACGCTCAACATCAGCCATATTAATTCTGTTCAAGACATAAACATTCTGAGTTGCCGGAGTATCTTCGTCAGCCATACGTTTACCATCTATCAAAATCAAACTATGCATTGTATCCATGCCACGAACCATAACCTGATTACCAGTCATGCCAAAACTTTGAACATCAATACCTGTTGCATATCTTAACGCATCCTGTACACTGTAAGCTCCCATATTTTGTATTTCTTCATGGGTAATAACTTGTACTGCATTAGGTACCTCTTTTTTCTCGATAGCAGTTTTTGTAGCTGTTACAATATAATCTGCACCCTCATAAGCATCCATTCCATTTTCAGAAGCAAACGCCATGTTAGCAACAGCACTTATAGCACAGGCTGCAAACAGAACCATCTTTTTTTTATTAAGTTTTTTCATAATCTCCCTCTTTTCCTCTGTAAGATTTTCATTTGGTATATTTTTATACTCCCATAAAGTAAGCTTTTGCTAACCAATGGTTAAAAAAATATCATATAATAAATATTTAGCTAACTATCTTTCTGTTATACAGCTATAAGCATTCTTTAATTCTCATCAGCACTATAGGGAAAGCACACAGGATAGTTTATTCCATTCGCTTCCACATTCATAATAACAGCCTGCACATCATAAAGATTTTCAATAACAGGTTTAACAAAGACATCTTCAGTTGCTCCATCAGCCATAATCTTCCCTTGTTTAAGAGCAATTAAACGTTCGCTGTAACGAGCCGCATGATTTAAATCATGCAAAACCATAATAACAGTCAGACCCATTTCTTTATGCAAACGTACAACCAGCTCCATAAGCTCCAACTGATGATGTACATCTAAATAAGTAGTGGGTTCATCTAATAATAAAATTTGAGGTTTTTGTGCTAATGCCATCGCCAACCAAGCACGCTGACGTTCTCCGCCGCTAAGAGTATGTACCAAACGATTACGCAGCAAGCTAAGTTCAGTAAATTCAATAGCTTCTTCAATCGCCATACGATCTTCCCCGCTCAATCCATCAAAAAATTTACGATAAGGAAGTCTGCCGTAACACACAAGTTCTTCTACCGTTGTTCCACCAGGAGCAACAGCTGACTGTGCCATAACAGCAACTGTACGGGCAACTTCTTCAGTTGACATCTTATTAATATCTTTACTATCCAAATACACAGTACCTGCAGCAGGTTCTAAAAGACGGCATAATGCTTTAAGAAGAGTAGATTTGCCACTGCCATTAGGCCCTATAATGGTTACTATCTCTGGGTTAGAAATATCAAGTGTCAAATTATTGATAATCACACGTTCACCATATTTAAGAGTTATTTGTTTTGTGTATAAAGCAGGGTTTTTCATCATTAATCAACGCATCCTCTTTTTCAGTAAATATAAGAAAAACGGGCCTCCAATAAAAGACATAAAAATTCCCACAGGGATTTCTAAGGGACTGAAAGCAGTTCTTGCTGCTGTATCAGCCAAAGTAACAACTGCACCACCGGCAATAGCTGCGCAGGGCAGCAGATATTCATGATCACAGCCAATCAAAAGCCTCATAATATGAGGTACAATTAAGCCGACAAAACCTAGCATACCTGCAACACTTACAGAAACTGCTGCTAAAAGTGCTGACAAAAAAATCAAGATAGTACGCATACGCATAATACGCACTCCAAGGCTTTTTGCAAGATCATCACCAAGCTGCAGAGCATTTAATGAACGTGCACATAAAATTGTACCAATAATACCAACAGCACTATAAGGCAAAAGCATCTCCACATGACCCCAGCTGCGGCCTTGAAAACCGCCTGCCATCCACATAACAGTTCCCTGTATACGGTCGCTGTAAAAAACATTTAGGGCAGCCATGGCACCGCCAAAAAAAGTTGCTACTGCCACACCAGCTAAAATCATACGTAATGGATTAATTCCTTTTTCCCATGCCAAGAAAAATACAATACCAGTTGAAATTACTGCTCCTACAAAAGCAAAAACCGGTACCATAGTAGATTGCTCTGGAAAGAGCAGCATAATAATCATTGCAAATAAACCAGCACCAGCACTAACACCAATAATACCTGGATCTGCAAGTGGATTGTGCAAGACGCCCTGCAAATTACAACCCGCCAAAGCCAGATTAGCACCAACTAAAATTGTTACAATTGTTCGTGGCAGACGAATAAGATTAACTATACGATTAGTATCAGCATCAGCACTGCCTATTAATGCTGTATATGTTTCCCTCAAACTTAAACTTACAGTACCGCAGCTGATACTTACTAAAGCACTGACAACAAGTAAAATGCACAGACTCAAAAAAACAGCTGTTCTTAAACGTTCTTTAGTTTTAGCATCATTACTCATTATTTAACATCTCCATACAGATATTCTTTCATGATTCTCATTGCATCAATGGTATGAGTTCCAGGATTAACCGTAAACAAAGCTGGCGGCAATTGATATACACGGTTTTCTTTAACTGCATTAACATCGTGCCATATCGCATTATTGCGCATATCAGCACGTAATTTATCTACAATCTCCCTACTTCCCCCCATTGTAATCAACATAACAATATCAGGATTTTCTTTAGCAACAAATTCCATACTAAGAGGAATGTAACTGCTGTCTTTTACATTGTCAGCCTTATCAGCTATATTTATGCCGCCTAAACGTTCTAACAAGTCACCGCCAAAACTTGATTTTGTAGACATATTAAAGCTATCCGGTGCACCAAAAATAATCAAGGTCTTAGGGCCTTTCCCAGGCTGTATATCTTTTATAATTTCAGCATAATCTTTTTCAATTTGCTCACGCTTAGCAGCAGCTTCTTTTTCGCTGCCTGCGATTTTGCCAAATTCATCAATGGTTTGGAGTACATCTTCATAGGAATTAATCATATTTAAATATAAAGGTATACCTGCCATCTCTAATGGTTTACGAAGCATTACATGAAAAGGTACATTAGTCCCTACTACAAGATCAGGTTTCAAGCTAATGATTTTTTCAAGATTCGGAGCATGAATCATACCTACTTCAGGAATATCTTTTAAGCTTTCCTTAATATCATCAGGATAAGAATTACTTGTGCACTTTCCCGCAGCTTTTCCGCCAATAGAAGCATAAATTTCCAAATTTGATGGATTTAAAAAAACTATTCTTTTAGGTTCTGACGGAATATGTACCTGTGCTCCCACACTGTCTGTTACAGTACGAACCGCATTTGTTTCAAGCTTATGCTGCCCTCTCGACAATAAAAAATATCCTGCGATAACTATAAGAAAAATAAAAAAGAGTAAAATATATTTTCTCATACACAATCCTTTCTTATCGAGTTAGCTCTTTCTATTTATATAAATAAATTAGCCTATTCTAACTCTCACTTTGACATTATCCAACTAATTTATTATTTTGTCAAGTAAAAATTAGCTTAGGCTAATTTATTTATCACGTTATTCTATTGCAACTCTTATTTCTGCTTTTATTATTTCATCATTTTCCTCCTGCATACGCAGCATAAGCAGTTCATAATCTCTCTGTTCCAGCTGCCGCAGCCAGTTAATAACAGCATGATAACTGCCAATTACAATTATTTTTATTTGTAAGTCCTGCTGTTTTTCTGATGCTTCTGCTATTAATTGTTCTACTTCTTTAACCAACAATTTCTGAGAAGACGCTGACAATTGCAATTTGTGCAGATGACTTGCACTGTTTTTCGAAAGTTGCTGCTTTTCTAAATATCTAAGTTTCTGCTCAAGGTTTTTTCTATAAGCAACATAATCACTATGTTCGCCAGCAAAATTATGTATTTCCCAAAGCCTGCACTGCAATAGTTTAGTCTGTATCTGAATCTGCTTACATTCATTCCAACGAATAAAGGAATTGCAAACAAGATAAATACTAAAAAACATTACCGCTGCACAGACTAAAGTAATGAATATATCTTTCCTTTTCATCACTTTTTCTCCTTTATCACAAGCTGTGCCTTATATATTATAAAATTCTGCTGTTGCTGAGACTGTATAATTTTCACCTGACTGTAATTATTACTGTTTTGCAGCTGTTCAAAAAAATTATTAGCAATATTCATATCCATAGCCTGTCCTTCAATAAATAATTGTTTCTTATCTTTACTCCATTCTGCCAAAGTCAAACGACAGCCAAATGGCAATAGTTTTCCTAATCGCTCTGCCTCCATGGACAAAAATATATGCTTAGCTTTTTTACTTGTTAACTGTTTTTCCAGTTTATTTATGCTTTCTTCTATTATCTTACTTTCCTTTATTCTCTCTTCCCAAAGACTGCTTTCTTCTATCTCTGTCTTTATCTGTGATAATTTATTTTCTGCTGAATAATATCCAACCAATGAACCAAGATATACTAATACAGACAACAATAATACAACCACAGTTATATGAGGAAAATAGCACAAAATTTTTTCTAAAAATGAAAACATTCTTTTTTTATGCTTCAGTTCTTGGAAAAAATACTGTTTCGAACCAGAAAACCAACTTTCTGCAACATTTGCAGAATTTACATCAATGCTTATACCCTGCAAATTGAGCAACAAAGATTTACTCATCATCTCCAAATATAATTGCTCGTTCTTAGGCAAGGTATATATAAATACTTTGATATATTTTTCCTTTACTAATAGTTCCGAAGTATAAACATAACTATAATCTTCTGTTTCCCCAAGCATACTGTGTTCTATTTCCCAAACTATTGCATTATGCAGTTCTGCTGTTGAAAGTACAGGCAGTTTAAGCTGTTCCATATGCAGCATAAAAGCAGCAGGTATAACTATAGTAACTATATTTTCTTCAACATCACGCTGTAAAAGAAGCTCTCTAAGCTTTTCTTCAGCCAAAGAAAAATCATAATTTTTACTTTCGCTGCCCGATTTAAATATTACTTCATTCTCATTATCATTAAAGAAACAGCTTTCCTGCCACAAACATTTTTCAAAATTCCATAACGATACCACCAATCCTTTTTCCTGTAATTCTACAAGTAATAATTTATTTTTTCTCCGCCAATAACGGCTAATATATTTCAGTA
This sequence comes from uncultured Phascolarctobacterium sp., assembly GCA_964630355.1. Lineage (GTDB taxonomy): Bacteria > Bacillota > Negativicutes > Acidaminococcales > Acidaminococcaceae > Phascolarctobacterium_A. The sequence continues at coordinate 9,472 of CAZVSX010000012.1, read as the reverse complement.
GTACGGTATATGTTTCAATAAAAAATATCTTTTTCATAAAAGCATAAATCTCCAATACCAATTAATAAGCTGCTGTCCCCAAAAATACGCTGTAAATGCACCAATGCACAAAAATGGGCCAAAGGGTATAGCCTTATGCAGTCTTCCTTTACCTAAAAGAAGCCATAAACCGCCAAAAATTCCTCCTCCGATAAAAGCCAACAACAAGCACACTAATCCATGTTCCACTCCAAGCCAAATTCCTAAAGCAGCAGCAAGCTTTATATCTCCCTCTCCCATGCCTCTGTTGCTGCAAAAATATATCAAAAGCATGATAAACAGCATAACAAAAAATCCCCAAACGCTATTTTTTATTTCCATTGAAGCAACAGTAAAAATACGTATTAGCCCCATAACAGCTATACATACTGTCAACCAATCATAGAGAAGCAAATTTTTTATATCTGTATAGCAATGACGCAGCAATGCTGCAATAAAGAAAATATCAAAAAGAAGATACATAAAGTTTTTCCTTTCCAAACAAAAAACTCCTGTACTACATTACTGTAATACAGGAGTCGAAACTCTTTACTGCTTAAATATTTCAGTCAAAGATAAATTGCAGAAACTTACCAGTTTAAATCCTCTGCATCCTGACGGCCTCTGCCAGTCAGTGCATCAAGCATAATACGTTGTTCAATCTGTGCTGCAAGTTTTTTAGTAAATTTAACAGTATCAGGATTTACAGACATACTGTCAATGCCGCTCTTAATGAGGAATTCGCAAAATTCGGGATATACACTGGGAGCTTGTCCACAGATGGAAACAGTTTTGCCATCTTTATGTGCAACATCAATCAAATGGCGGATTGCACGACGTACTGCCAAGTTACGTTCATCATAAATATGAGAAACTGTATCATTATCACGATCACAGCCCAGAACAAGCATCGTTAAATCATTAGAACCAATAGAATAACCATCAACAAATTTATTGAATTGATCAGCCAAAATAATATTTGACGGAATTTCAGCCATCAGCCATACTTTAAAGTCTTTGCCGCGAGACAAACCACAATCAGCCATAATCTTAACAACCTTTTCACATTCTTCCACATTACGGCAGAAAGGAATCATTACATTAAGATTTTTTAAGCCAAATTCTTCACGCACTTTACGAACTGCCATACACTCAAGCTTAAAAGCTTCGATATATTTAGGATCATAATAACGAGAAGCACCACGCCAGCCAAGCAATGCAGAAGGCTCATACGGCTCAAACTCATCGCCGCCCTTTAAATCACGGTATTCACTGGATTTAAAGTCAGAAAAACGCAGTGTAACAGGTCGTGGAGCCATAGCCTGACAAACTTGACGGATACCTTCAGCAAGCTGATCGACAACTTTTTCCGGATGACCAGTTTTAATCAGATAAAGCGGATGCTCATGGATATAGGTAGTCCAAATGAATTCTTCACGCATCAAACCAATACCATCGCAGGGCAATACGGAATATTTTTCTGCCAGCTCAGGATCACCAAGGTTCATATAAATCTTAGTTCCGGTAGGTGGGAAATATTCAGCGGCAGCAACAACCTGCTGAGCAGCAGCCTGTTCAGCCTTAGGTTCTTCGATAATACCTTCGTAAACAACACCATGAGTAGCATCAACTGTTACGTCAATACCGTCAGTAATAGTTGCAGTAGCAGCTTCTCCACGGCTCTTAGTGCCTACAATGCAGGGAATACCAAGCTCACGGCTGACAATTGAAGCATGGCAGGTCATTCCGCCGCTGTCAGTTACGATAGCTTTAGCTTTTTTCATTGCAGGAACCCAGTCAGGTGCTGTCATTTCAGTTACAAGAATTTCGCCTTCTTTAAACTCATCTATATGAGAGGGATCAAGAATAACATGTACACGTCCTGCCGCATTACCAGGGCTTGCAGGTAAGCCTTTAACAATAACCTTACGATCTGTGTTCACTTTTTTCTCCTCTTTCGGTGCACCATTCTCTTTATTGCGACGGCTCCATACAGTTTCCGGACGTGCCTGCAAAATATAAACTTTATTATCGCGTTCATCAACGCCCCATTCCATATCCATATAGCAGCCGTAATGTGTTTCTATTCTCTTAGCACAAGCAGCCAACTGTTCAATTTGCTCATCAGTCAGTTTAGGCATTTCCTGCTCCGCTGCTGGTACAGCAACTTCTTCACAGTCACCATCAGCCTTACGAATCAATTTTATATCCTGAGCATTTACATTCTTTTCTATAATCTTACCTGTAGCTTTATTTACAGTATAGTTATCAGGAGTTACAGTACCTTGAACAACATATTCGCCCAAGCCCCAGGCACCTTCTATTAAAATATTCTGGTCATCGCCGGTAGCAACATTTACAGTAAACATAACACCAGCAGCTTTGGAAAAGACCATCATTTGTACAGCAGCACTCAAAGCAACATCTAAATGATCAAAGCCTTGTTTTTCACGATAGTAAACAGCACGGTCTGTAAAGCAGGAAGCATAACACTCCTTAACTTTTGCTACAATTACCGCAGCCCCTTTAACATTCAGATAAGTATCCTGCTGACCAGCAAAACTTGCATCCGGAAGATCTTCGGCAGTAGCACTGCTTCTTACAGCAACAAACGGATTATCTTCGCCTACTCTCTTACCAAGCTCTTCATAAGCGGCAGCTATCTGCTCCTGCAAATCCTGCGGCATTTCTTTAACTAAAATGGCATTGCGGATTTTTGCACAAACTTCACGCAGCTGCGCACTGTTATCTACGTCCAAACCAGCAATCAAATCATTGATTTCCTGATACAGTCCAGTTTTTTCAAAAAAGTATCTGTAAGCACAGGCAGTAGTTGCAAAACCATACGGTACAGGTACATCAACATGGGAAGTCAGCTCGCCCAAGGAAGATGACTTACCACCGGCAATAGCCACGTCCTTTCTTTCTAACTGATCAAACCACAGCAAAAAAGCTTTTTCTTTCTCCATAATATTTTACTCCTTTAAAATACTATACTTTTTATCAGGATACTCCCTTAATATAGTGTATACTATATCATATTTAGAGAGCATATTCAAGTGATTTGCAAAGTTTTTTCGAAGAAATTTCTCATTATAGAAAGTTTTTTGATAAACAAAAAAGCAGACTAACTACTTAATTCCAGTTAGTCTGCTAGAAAGCATTTTGGTGGAGACGAGGAGAATCGAACTCCTGACCCCCTGCTTGCAAGGCAGGTGCTCTCCCAGCTGAGCTACGCCCCCAAAAGCAATTATAATGATACAAGAAAAGCTTAAGTTTGTCAAGTACATAAAAACAAAAAACTGCAATTATATGCCGTTGCTGCACGTTCCTCACTAGCTTTAGCATTAGCTTCACTAGTTGCAGCACGTTCAGCAGCAGACACAGCATTTTGTTCTGCTTCATTAACAATGGCAGTCTTTTCATCAACGAATGTTTTAAACTCGTCCTTGACAGTAACCATCTCACCAATCAAAGCATCTTTATTCTTTTCTATATAGTGCTTAGTTACAACATCTTGGTCATTAACAGGGTCAGCAACATTTTCAATCCTAAGTCCCTTACCCTGCCATACACTATTAGTATCATCAAGACATATAGCATTGTTACGCATATAGTCCTTATTTTCTTCAATAAGGTGTAGCTGCTGCACCTCTGCTAACGTTAAATCTTTAGCCTTTAAGATACTAGCATCCTGCCATGACACAAGACGTTCAGTAGGTGTGTTACGATAGATAGTAACTGTTGTGTCTTTAGCAGGGGGAGTGGTGAAAGTAAGGACACCATTAAAAACATAAAAGCCACCAGTCTGATTAACACCATCTAAATCTACATACACAAAACTACTGCGTAAATAGTCAAAGGGAATAGTAAACTCTGTTTGTGTACCTGTTGCCTTATAAGTAGCATACGCAGATAAACTAATAGCTATTTTAATCAACTCCTTTCTTTGATTTTGAAAATAAAAAAAAAGACTACAAGCTATTACACTTGTAGTCATCAGTTACTTATTTTATTATATCCGTGTGTTTATTCTTTCATTAAGTATATAAATGATTATTATCATCACAATAAAGGGAAGAATACCTAACACATACCTTAATATCTCATACAAAGTTTCCCACATAATAGCACCTCATATCAATTAGGATTTTGTATATACTTATAACCTAAATATTTACTATTAGCTTTACGCATAAGGCTGTTACGTTTCTTAGTCCACTTATCAATCTCATCTCGTTTAGCTCTACCACTCATACCCTTAGTGTCGCGTATCTTCCTAATCTTAGTAGAAAGCTCATTAATCTCCGTATTTATTTCTTTCATTCCTTTAAGCTCTCTGCTTTCAGAAGCACCCTCACCTTTTCGAGAATGTTCATGTTTCAAATTCTCAAAACCTGAATAGAACACATCCGCCGTACGTGAATTAGAAGTATTAGGAGAATAGGTAAGTGATGTGTGTTCATTCCAATTTTTTGCTGGTGTGTCTTCATCTTTAAACATAGCATCAGATATAGCAACGGTGAGTTTACCTAAACTAGCTGTTAAGGCATACAAAGTATTATCCACTTTCATAGGGGACACACCAAACTGCCTACCTACACCCTTTGCAATTTCTGATGTGTACAAATTATACCGCAATTCAGGAGCAACATTCTCCATAGACTTTGGTTCAATCTGTCGTTTCCTAAAGAAGTTATAATTAGCTTGCCATTCAAAATAGGGAATAGCAACAGTAGGTATGATACTAGGAAGTGAACCAGTAATACTATCCTTGATTGTGTCAGACACAACACTACTCTGTTCCTGCTGCACTGCCCAATCTAAAGAACGTTCAATAACAGAAGATAAAGCCTGTGGCAAACCATCAGCCTTTGGAACAGCTATAATAGCAGAACCATCCCCCTTTAGGTTACTTATTAAATTTTATCCCATTTGTCTGCATCATCTAGTGAAAAATAAATATATAGGATAGCCACTCCAACAATAGATGATACAACAATAAAATCAACTATATCAGATAATATCTCCCACATGATATTCCCTCCATTAATTAGGACTTTGTATATACTTATAACCTAAATATTTACTATTAGCTTTACGCATGAACTTAGTTCGTTTACGAACAATAACACCTGTTACACTTGTAGTCATTAATTACGGTTATTAAATTTTATCTCCATGTATCTATTCTTTCATCTGCAAGATAGAAAAACAGAATAAAAAACACAAATACACATACAACATATATCCACTTTAGTATCTCATATAGGGTTTCTAGCATAAGAACACCTCCAAATTAATTAGGACTTTGTATGTATTTATAACCTAAATATTTACTATTAGCTTTACGCATGAACTTAGTTCGTTTACGAACAATAACACCTATTACACTTGTAGTCATCAGTTACTTATTTTATTATATACGTGTGTTTATATCTTCATTTGCAATGTAAAGAAATAAAATAAAAGGGATAGCAACTAGAACAAATCCAATAAATTTTATAAAGTCTGACATACTGCACCCCCCAATTAATTAGGATTTTGTATATACTTATAGCCTAAATATTTACTATTAGCCTTACGCATAAGACTGGTTATAATGAATAAGTGTATTTATCTCACCTCTCTTTTCCGTACTCCCCCTTTTCTGTTATACTTTTTATTTGTTTAGAAGCTTCTCTTGACTTTAAGTAAAACTTGTTCTATTAGAACAAGTATATAAATAATATTTCTTCTATATAAAAGTATATCATCTTTTGCAGTAATATGCAACAAATTTCATTACATTCCTGTTAAAAAGACAGATATTTAATAATGTTATATTTATAAATCTGTATTTTCCTTTTAGCAAAAAGCATTCACAAATAAACCGACCTTCAATCGTTAGATTTTGATGATATGTCTAACTGTTGAGGTCGGTACGAAATAAAAGTACTTTTTTACTGTTTTTTACTTACTAGTTTATCAAATATTTGAAAATAAATATTTTGGAAAAATTTAAATATAATTATATTTTTATAAATCTTCTGCAACTTTGCTTATATTTCTCCTGCTGCTTTAGCCACAGCATCAGACATACTTTTTACATATTCATATACGTGCTGCGGGGAAGCTTTTCCATATTCTTCTACAATATGTTCAATTGAACTGTCAACAATAATGCCGTCACTAATTTTAGCAATTTCATATGCCTGTTCAGGTGCAGCTGAACTAAAGCCAACAACTGCCGGAATATCTGTACTCCTGCGTACATCTGCCACCATCTTAGTAATATCATCAGTTGAACTGTAATTATCCAAAGAAGGTACTACATATACATAACCTTGAGCAGCACCAGCTATTTTTTTGATACGGTCTTTAGAAGTAGGAGCAACAAATGGTATAAGTGCAATTTTATGCGGTTCACTGTAAGGCAGCATTTCTTCTCTTTCCTCATATGGAATGTCTGGAATAATAACCCCATCTACACCTGCTTTTTCACAGCGTGCAAAAAATTTTTCTGCTCCATAAACATAAATAGGATTAGCGTATGTCAAGAACGCTAAAGGTACCTGCGTTTCCTTACGCAGCTCTGCAACTAAATCAAAAATTTTATCCGTAGTAGTTCCTGCTGCCAACGCCCGCATATCAGCACGTTGGATAACCTCACTTTCTGCCACAGGATCAGAAAACGGTATACCTAACTCAATCAAACCTACGCCTCCTTTTACCATAGCCATTACCAACTTTTTAGTAACAGCAAGGTTAGGATCTCCGGCAGTTAGAAAACCAATGAACAATTTTTTCTTTTCATTAAAAGCCTGTTGAATTCTATTCATGTAAATCAACTCCCATATAACGTGCAATTGCGGCAACATCTTTATCACCGCGACCAGAAATATTAATTACCATTATTTTATCTTTCGGCAGAGTCGGTGCCAATTTCATAGCATAGGCTACAGCATGCGAGCTTTCAATTGCCGGAATTATACCTTCTGTTCTTGAAAGATAATTAAATGCTGCTACTGCTTCCTCATCAGTTGCAGCTACATACTCTGCGCGCCCTATATCATGCAGATAAGCATGTTCAGGGCCAATACCAGGATAATCAAGTCCAGCGGAAATAGAATATACTGGTGCTATCTGCCCATATTCATCCTGTAAAAAATAACTTTTCATACCATGAAAAATCCCTAATTTACCATTCGCCATAGTTGCAGCATTTTTAGGATTATCTACACCAAGTCCTGCTGCCTCTACGCCAATCAAACGCACATCTTTGTCTTCTATAAAGTCATAAAACATTCCCATAGCATTAGATCCACCGCCGACACAGGCAAGCAAAACGTCAGGCAGACGTCCTTCCTTTTCCAACATCTGAGCTTTTATTTCTTCACCAATAATCTTTTGAAAATCACGTACAATCTCTGGATAAGGATGCGGGCCCATAACACTGCCCAAAACATAGTAGGTATCCTCTATACGCTCAGTCCATACACGAAGTGCTTCATTAACAGCATCTTTTAAAGTGCTTGTTCCGCTGGTCACAGGTACAACCTTCGCTCCCAAGAGTTCCATACGAAAGACATTAAGCTTTTGTCGCTCACAATCTTCTTTTCCCATATAAACTACACATTCCATATTCATAAGTGCAGCAGCGGTAGCTGTAGCAACTCCATGCTGTCCCGCTCCTGTTTCTGCTATAACACGCTTTTTGCCCATCCTTTTAGCAAGTAAAATCTGACCCAAAACGTTGTTGATTTTATGTGCACCAGTATGATTTAAATCTTCACGTTTAAGATAAATCTTGCAGCCACCCAAATTCTTTGTCATCTTCTCAGCATAATACAGCAGTGATGGTCTATTAGCATATTCTCTGTACAAACGTGCTAACTCTGCTTTAAATTCAGGATCATTTTTAAATTTTTCATAAGCTGTTTCTAATTCCAACACTGCATTCATTAATATTTCCGGCATATATTGACCGCCGTGAATTCCATATCTGCCTTTAGTCATTATTATCGCTCCTTACATTCATGCTATAATTTTAAATTGCAAATTCACTGCAAACGTTTTATATATTGTTTTTTTCATTGAACTTATACCAAATTATAATGCTCTTTTATTTAATATTTTCACCTCATTTTATTTATCAAGGAAATCAAAAAGCCTGTCCTTAAATCAGAATATTTATTATCTGATTCAAGGACAGGCAAAAATACAAATACCTGCGGTACCACCTTGTTTCGCCATCAAACGGTGCACTTTCGCAGAGTGCTAACACACCCCTCGCTCATAACGTCAGCGTTACGTTGCTGAATACTCTCACATATGTGATTTGACAGCACCCTCAACGGTCCATTTATCAGCCTGCATCTCTATCCGGCTCACACCCACCCGAACTCTCTGTAAGCGCATCTACTGACTTGATCTCCGTATCAACGGTTTGTGGTTTTTTTGAAGTTACGCCTAGTTTAACACTGGAGTTTACTATCGTCAACAACTTTTTATAAAAATAACCTCATTTTGTAAATCAAGTCAGCTTTTGTAAAGCTATTTACAATTTAGCAATAATTATTGTACAAAAAAGATAGCAGGATAGGAACTATAAATCTATAATTTTTGCAGTTTATCTCAATCATATTTTCGAACAGCTTACGTTATAACTATATTACGGTTAATATACAACTAATTTTCCTCAATACGCAACTTTTTTACCACGATAACCTCAAATTAATATGCTATACTTTATTCATCGGTTGAACACCGATATGTTCCTTGAAAACCGTTTTGACAAATATATCATATAACTCGGTGCATAAAGGGTTGTCAACCCTTCCGAGAATACCGGTAACTGTGACCAGGCTGCCTGCGGGATACTGCGGCAGTGAAGTTTCCATTAATCCGCGAGGACTAACGGAGAAGCTCAAAAGGCAACACAGAACGGTATGTGCGCATCTTGATGCCAATTAAAGCACGAGGGATTCCGGCAGCGATAATAGACGCTGGCTCGAAAGGCTAGAAAAATCCGTGAAACCTACAGCAGGGATGCTGTAGCGAACTTAGCGGAAACTCCAAACCAAGCTGTTGGTAGTGAAGCGGAGAAATCCGTGTATAACAGAATCCCTGGGTAAAAGTAGCTCAATACCAAAGTAATTGGAATTTGCAATTTCGAAAATTGTGTTCTGAACGATGGGTGAAATTTATGGGTAAACATTCCCGTGGCAGGAAAAAGGGGCAGGAAGCTTAGGGTCGCTCCCGAAGGCTCAGACCTGTCTTCTGTGTGGCTGAACAAATTGGAAATCACAGATTATCAGCGTAAGGCGAAAGTCTATATGATATATTTGTCAAAACGGTTTTTATTATATATATAAAAAAGAACCGCACTCCGCGGTTCTTTAATTTTTTATTTGGTCGGGGCGGCGAGATTCGAACTCACGGCCTCTTGTACCCGAAACAAGCGCGCTACCAA
>CAZVSX010000011.1:0-59544 GCA_964630355.1 uncultured Phascolarctobacterium sp. | reverse complement strand
CCACATAAACAAAAAAGAGCTGCTCTTAATAAACAATCAAGGAGCAACTCTTCGCTGTTATATTTTTATTTTCCCAGCCAGGAACGACCAGTATGTTTTACACTAGTATCTTTATTAACTTCTACCTGTGCAGGTGCATAAAGCAACATATTGTCATTAATAGCAGAAACAGATGCATTAATTATATAACTCACACCATTTAAATAATCAAAAATACGATTCTTTAACGCAGCATCTACTTCATCAAAGCATACCATAACTGCACTGCCATCCATAAGAGAATCAGCATATTCACGCACATCTGCAAAAGATTTAGGAGTACGTACCATAATGTTCAAATGTCCAGACTTCAAAAGACGCGGACCAATATATTCTTCTTGTCGTTCATCTGCTTCATCTGAAATAAAAAACTTTTTTGCTGTATTTTTTAAATCCATAGGTTCTGCCTCCAAACCAATAAAATATTTATGCGTATAATTCGCTAGTCAAAAGCAAAATTCCTGTCTAGTTATATGTTATTGTAACAAATTTTAAATGGAATGTCAAAACTTACGCCTGTGCATTTTTCATACGTCCGCGCATTTTTCCACGTTCTAAACGATCAAGAATCTTTTTGCGCATACGAATACTCTTAGGTGTAACTTCTACCAACTCATCCTCATTGATATGCTCCAAAGCCTGCTCTAAAGAAAAAGTCTGCGGTGGAATCAAACGAATTGCATCATCACTGCCGGAAGCACGCATATTGCTGACATGTTTTTTCTTGCAGGGATTAACATCCATATCATCTTCACGGCTGTTCTCACCTACAAGCTGACCCTCATAAATTTTCTCTGCTGGAACAACAAACATTGTACCACGCTCTTGAGCATTACCAATACCATAAGAAGTTGTTTCACCTGTTTCAAAAGCAACTAAACTTCCACGAGTACGACCGGGAATTTCACCTTTATATTCTTCATAACCTGCAAAAACATGATTCATAATGCCATTGCCTTTTGTATCAGTCAAGAACTGGTTACGGAATCCTATAAGTCCACGAGCTGGAATTTTAAACTCCATACGCAGGTATCCTGCCATTTCTGTCATGTTCTGCAGTTCCGCTTTACGCAAACCCAAACCTTCCATAACCGCACCCATATAATCCTGCGGCACATCTATGGTCAATGCTTCCATTGGCTCCATCAATTTTCCGTCAGCATCACGGTGCATAATTACCTTAGGTTTGCCAACCTGCAATTCAAATCCCTCGCGACGCATAGTTTCAATAAGAATAGATAAATGCAATTCACCGCGACCGGAAACCTTATAAGCATCGGGAGTTTCAGTTTCCTCAACACGCATAGAAACATTAGTTTTTATTTCTTTAAGCAATCTGTCACGCAAATGGCGGCTGGTAACAAATTCACCTTCGCGACCAGCAAAAGGACTATTGTTAACATAGAAAATCATAGAAAGTGTAGGCTCATCAATTTTAATGCCTTTTAACGCTTCAGGCTGCATATTATCAGCAATAGTATCGCCAATATTCGCATCCTGCAAACCAATAAGTGCTACTATATCACCAGCACCAACCTCAGGTACTTCAACACGTTTCAATCCCTGATAAGTATACAATCTTCCTATTTTTCCATTACGATTGCCATTTTCATCCATGAGAACAATATTTTCGCCATTATGAATAGTGCCGCGAACAACACGACCTACAACGATACGCCCTACATAATCATCATAATCCAAAGTATTTACAAGCATCTGTAATGGTGCCTGTACATCAACATCTGGAGCAGGAATATTCTCCAAAATTACTTTGAATAAAGGTTCAAGAGTATTGCTTTCTTCATCCATAGATAATTTAGCAATACCATTACGTGCAGAAGCTAAAACTACAGGAAATTCTAATTGTTCTTCATCTGCATCAAGTTCAATAAATAAATCTAAAACCTCGTCTATAACCTCATCAACACGCTGGTCAGGACGGTCTATCTTATTTATAACAACAATTGGTTTTAAATGCTGCTCTAAAGCTTTGCGCAAAACATATTTAGTTTGCGGCATTGGTCCTTCATAAGCATCTACTAACAACAGTACACCATCAACCATAGTCAATACACGTTCTACTTCACCGCCAAAATCAGCATGTCCCGGAGTATCCAAAATATTAATCTTTACCCCTTGGTGCATAACAGCAGTATTTTTTGACAAAATGGTGATACCACGTTCACGTTCCAAAGCATTAGAGTCCATTACACGTTCTTCCACATGCTCATTAGCACGGAAAATACCGCTCTGTTTTAACATAGCATCTACAAGTGTAGTCTTACCATGGTCAACGTGAGCAATAATTGCTATATTACGAATATCATTTCTAATCATTATATTTACTCTCTCCTTCGCTAAAAGACAAGAAAAAGGATGCTTGTCAAGTGCATCCTTTTTAAGGTATTACTAGTTTATTATATGCTTTTTCATTTTAGCTGTCAATAAATTTTGTTTTATCTGTTACAAAACAAAAAACTATTAACCGCCCTTTAGCTAAATCTTATTTTTCTCATATCTCTTTAAAAAGTTCATCCATATATTTTTTAAGCTTTTCCATCTTCTTACGTATAAAGGCTGCTTTACCAGCATCACGTGAAACTATTTGTTCAATTTTGGCACGCTGCAATAAATATTCATGTTCAAGATTACGCAAATAAGCACGTAACTCAATAGCAGCAGGTTCTACACGTACAAATTCAGATTCATGAATTTTCCAAGATGTCCCATGAATTTCAGCACAATCTCCAAAATGAGGAATATAAGCAGCAGTTCCCAATCTTCTTCGTAAATTATCTGCCAATTCCATAGAAGCATCAAGCTCACCATGTGTTACAAAGAAAGCTTTAGCTTGATGCTTCAATTTACTATACCAGCTCAACAGCTGCTCTTTATCAGCATGAGCAGAAAAACCTTTCATATTATAAATTTTGGCATTTACACGAATATCCTCTCCCATTATTTTTACACGTTTACTTCCTTCTATAATACTGCGCCCCATAGTACCTTCCGCCTGATAACCGGCAAAAACTACACTGCTGTCTGAACGCCATAAATTATGCTTTAAATGATGCAGAATACGCCCTGCATCTGCCATACCGCTTGCAGAAATAATAATCTTACTGCCTAAAATATCATTAATAGCCATAGACTCCTGTACTGTAGCTGTAAAATGCAAATTATTCATAGCTACAAGTCTACCGCCCTGCATAACACACAACGCTCTCGCTTCCTCATCATACTCATCAGGATTAGAAAGAGTAATCTGTGTAGCCTTATTTGCCATAGGACTGTCTACATAAATCGGAAGCTCTGGAATTTTTCCTTCGGTCTGTAATTTTTGAAAATAATACAACAAAACCTGAGTACGACCTACAGCAAATGCAGGAATAATAATGTTACCTCCTCGTTCAGCTGTATCATTAATAATTCTTGCCAACTCACCTTCTTTATCATATTTCTCATGAATACGATTTCCATAAGTAGATTCAGTAATGATAAAGTCAGCATTACTAAGAATTGTCGGATCCTCTATAATAGGTTGAGCCGGCTGACCAATATCACCAGTAAATATCAGCTTTGTTTTTTCTATTCCCTCCACTACCGTTATTTCCACAAACGCAGAACCTAAAATATGCCCTGCTACTCTAAAAATTACATTGACCCCAGGAAGAACACTAAACTCTTCATCAAAATCATGTACTTCAAAATGGCTCATGGTTTTATAGGCATCATCAACAGTAAAAAGCGGTAACACCACCTTCTTCCCAGCACGCATTCCTTTACGGTTAGCGTATTCAGCATCACTTTCTTGAATATGAGCACTATCGGGAAGTAATATAGAACAAAGTTCTTTAGTAGACTTTGTACAATGGATTTTTCCTAAAAAGCCTTGCTTTACTAATTTTGGCAAAAGTCCGCTGTGATCTATATGAGCATGTGTAAGTATTACAGCCTCAACTTCATGGGGATTAAATAAGAAATTCTTTTCATTAAATGCTTTTATCAGTTTCGTTCCCTGAAACATACCACAGTCAATTAAAATCTTTCTTTTCTGTATTTCCAACAAATAACAAGAACCAGTTACTGTACGTGTTGCACCCAAAAAGGTAATTTTCATTAGAAAAACCTCCAATTCAGTATAATACACAAAAAAATCTTTGACTGAAAATTATTCACAAATACTTTATTACTAATATTTAATTCTATATAAAAATAAAAATTCCCTGCTGTAAATTAAAAGCATTAGTGAAATATACTTGAATTATGAAACACCAAACATAAAAGCCTCGGTATTTTGTACCGAGGCTTTTACATTAAACCAAGTTGTCAAATAAATGTAAATTTGTTCAAAATTTATTTCTTCTCAATCAGTTTAAGCGGAGCAGATACTTTAGCTTCAACTTTTTCACCTTTGGCAGCTTTTACAGCTACTTCCAGACCCTGTTGACCCATAATTTCAGGCTGCTGAGCAATAGTTGCACTCATAGCACCACTTTCAACAGCTTTTACACCATCAGCAGTTCCATCAAATCCAACAATAAAAATCTTTTTATTGGCACTTTTCGCAGCTTCAATTGCACCTAAAGCCATCTCATCATTTTGTGCAAAAATAGCTTTTATATCCGGATTAGCCTGCAACATATTTTCCGCAACATTCAAACCTTTACTGCGATCAAAATCAGCAGATTGTTTAGCAATAACAGTCAACTTGCTATCAGCAATTTTATGGAATCCCTCACCACGCTCACGGGTAGCACTGGCACCAGGTATGCCTTCCAATTCTGCAACTTTAACTTTCTCACCTAAATTTTTAATAATATATTCAGCTGCCATTTCGCCGCCTTTTACATTATCAGAAGCAACCAAAGATGCAATATTTCCTTGGTCAGCACTGCGATCTAAACAAACAACCGGAATATTAGCCTTATTAGCTGCTTTTACAGAAGTAGAAATTGCAGCTGAGTCAACAGGATTAACCAGCAATACACTGATATTTTGCTGCAATAAATCTGCAACATCGTTGGCTTGCTTTGCAGGATCATTTTGAGCATCAACAACCTTGACATTAACGCCAAGTTCTTTAGCTTTAGCTTCTACACCTTTAGCTAAAGAAACAAAAAACGGATTATTTTGAGTTGACACTGAAAAACCTACTGTAATTTTTTTATCAGCTGTCTTTGCAGCATCATTTTTATCACTGCCGCCGCAGCCAACAATCATCATAGCCATAGCTACAATACTGGTTAATAATAACATAAGCTTTTTCATTTGTAGTATTTCCTCCTAATATTTTAATTTTTTTTGCGATCCATCAACACCGCAAGCAAGATTACAATACCTTTGACAACTTGTTGATAGAAACTGGAAACATTAAGTATATTAAGACCATTATTAAGAGTGCCTATAATCAGTGCGCCAATGATAGTTCCAATAATACGACCTTTACCGCCGGAAAGACTGGTTCCACCTAAAACTACAGCAGCAATAGCATCAAGTTCATAGCCTGTACCTGCGGTAGGCTGAGCACTATTTAAACGACTGGTAAGAATAGCACCTGCCATACCACAAAGAAAACCTGTAACTGTATAAGCAAAAATCTTAATTCTGTTAATTTTTATACCTGCAATAAAAGAAACCTTTTCATTACCGCCTACTGCATATGTTTTGCGTCCCAATGGTGTTTTATGCAGAACAAAATACAGAACGCCAAACATTATAAGCATCATTACTGCTGGAACTGGCAAACCTAAAAAGTATCCTTGTCCAAAATTTAAAAAAGTTTCATTTTCTGTTAAACCGCTAATAGGATTACCATTAGTATAAACAAGTGTAAGTCCACGAAAAATCGTCATTGTCGCTAAGGTAGCAATAAAAGGCGCAACCTTACCGTAGGTAATAACTATGCCATTAATACTTCCTAGAGCAGCACCAATTAAGCAAGCAAGTACAATACCAAATACTGGATCCATGCCGCCTTTAATGAAACTTCCCATAAATACACTTGAAAGTGCAAGAATACTGCCAACTGATAAATCTATACCACCAGTTAAAATAACAAAAGTCATACCAAATGAGATTAATGCATTAATAGATACCTGACGCAGCAAATTTTTAAGATTACTAGGCTCTATAAAGCTGGTGTTAAGACAGGAAATTACCACAAACAACGCTATCAGACCAATAACTGATCCCGATTTTTTTAATATTGCTTTCATATCCATATATGCTTACTGTCCTCCTGTAGCAAGTGTCATAATTTTTTCCTGATCGGCTTCATCATGAAGCAATTCACCTGCAATGCGCCCCTCATGAATAACAACAATTCGATCACTCATTCCTAACACCTCAGGAAGTTCAGATGAAACCATAATAATTGAAACTCCACTCGCAGTCAGTTCATTCATTAGTTCGTAAATATCACGTTTAGCACCAACGTCTATTCCGCGTGTAGGCTCGTCCATAATTATAACATCTGGCTGCATTCCTACCCACTTGGCAATAACAACCTTTTGCTGATTACCGCCAGACAAAGCACCTGCTTCCAAATCTAATGTGTGAGCTTTTACTCCTAGTTTTTCCGCAAATTCATGAGCAAAATCACTCAATTTTCCATAATTAATAACACTATTTTTAGAAAAACTATCTACGCTGGGCAAAGCAATATTCCGCAAAATAGAAAAATCTAATATTAAACCTTCTGTTTTTCTATTTTCTGTAACAAAGGCGAAACCTGCCTTAATTGCATCTTCTGGCTTTGTAATCTTCAAAGGCTCACCCTTAAAAATCACCTCACCAGTCATACAAGAATCAACGCCAAAAATCGCTCTCATAATTTCTGTACGACCGCTTCCCATAAGACCAGCAAAACCCAAAATCTCACCTTTACGTAAATTAAAACTTATGTCATGGAACAAGCCAGGTTGTTCGAAATTTTGTATCTCCAATACCACTTCTCCAGGTTTATTACATCTCTCCGGATAAAATTCGGTTATTGAACGACCTACCATATCTCGTACAATCTGCCCTAAATCATATTCTTTTACAGATTTAGTAGCTACAGATACTCCATCACGCATAACAGTAATTGTATCGCAGTTATTAAACACTTCTTCCATGCGGTGAGAAATATATACCATTGCTACACCGCGTTTTTTCAGTGAACGCATTACTTCAAAAAGTTTTTCAGTTTCTCTTTCCGTAAGTGCTGCCGTTGGTTCATCCATAATTACAACCTTAGCATCAATCAGCAGATTACGTACAATCTCTGTCATCTGCTGCTGTCCAACTGAACATTCGCCAGCTTCCTTATCTAATGGCAATTCAATAGAAATTTCACGGCATTTATCTTCTGCAAGTTTACGCATAGCTTTAAAATCCAGCATACCCATACTGTTGGTAATGCTATGCATTAAAAACAGATTTTCTAAAATACTCAGATTCGGCCAAATATTCAGCTCCTGATGAATAAAGGCAATGCCATGTGCTTCTGCATCTAAAGGATTCTTAAAGTTAACTTTTTCACCATCAACAAAAATTTCTCCTTTATCCTGCTTATGAATTCCTGTAAGAATATTCATAAGCGTAGACTTGCCCGCACCATTTTCACCCATAAGTGCGTGAACCTCACCGCTTTTCAGCTTGAGATTTACACCCTTAAGTACTTCATTAGAGCCAAAGGCTTTATGGATATTTCTTAATTCTATCTCCATATATATCCTACCTTTTGGTATTTATTTTTTCAAAAGAATACATTGCTATGCAGAATAACATTAGCAAAAGGTGTAATTTCCCCAGTTCTGATAACGCATTTAGCTTTTTTTGTTGCTATCTTAAATGCCTCATGATTTTCATCTGCAATCCACTGTTCAGCAGTAAACAATTCTTTCATAGCTTTATATACATCAGGATTTTTTTCCTTCATCTCAGCAGCAATTTCTACTTTTTCAATTACCATATTTTTAGCAACTTCTTCCAAAACTTCAATAAATGAAGGAGCGCCTGGTTTTAAAGCTAAATCTATTTTTGGTACACCATCTGGAACTGGTAATCCACAATCTGCAATAACAATTGTATCAGTATGTCCCAAATCAGCCAACACCTTAGCAACAGCACTGTTCAGCATTCCACCCTTTTGCATTATTTTAGCATCTCCTCTACATCCTTTAAATACGGCATACCACTTTGTGCACCTAATTTCTGTACCGACAGAGCTGCTGCTGCATTAGCAAAACTGATGCTTTCTGCCATAGATTTACCATCAGCACGTGCTACTGCAAAGGCTCCATTAAAAGTATCACCTGCACCAGTAGTATCTATAGGCTTAACTTTAAAGCCTGGTATTGTTATTACCTGCCCTTTTTCAGCATAAGCCACACCTTTGCTGCCTAAAGTCATAATAACTTTGACTTGATTTTGATCTAAAATATCAGCCTTGCCCTTACCGGCAAAAAGCGTAGCTGCCTCATGCTCATTAGGCGTAAGATAGGTAACTTTATCAAGTAATTCCTGAGGTACTGGAGCTACTGGAGCAGGATTCAATAACACTGGAACACCAGCAGCAGCACATCTTTCAATAACATATGCATTAGTTTCCGCAGGAATCTCATGCTGAAGCAAAACCATCTCCGCTTTACTTATGACACTCCATGCTTCATCAACTAATGTCGGCGATACAAGGTCATTAGCTGCTTTAATTACGATAATTGTATTATCATCTTCAGCAACTGTGATATGAGCAGTACCGCTGTTTTCACCAGGCAGCACTTTTACATACGTTGTATCAACATTATTTTCTTTTAATGCTTTAAGTACCAGTTGACCATATACGTCATCACCAATACAACCAACCATTATAACTTCTGCTCCTAAACGAGCAGCAGCTACAGCCTGATTTGCTCCCTTACCTCCCGGCGAAACAATCAGACCTTTGCCAAAAATAGTCTCGCCAGGATGCGCCCAGCGATCACACTCAACAGTAATATCAATATTACAACTACCGATTACAACAATTTTTGCCATCTCTAAAACCTCAATTTCTCTGCTTTTAGATAAGCTCCTCTATCAATTTTTTATAGTGCTCATTAATTAAGTCCGGATGCAACAAATCTTGAAGACCAGATATCTGCCTGCGACTGGTTTTAGGTTTGCTTTTATGCCAATAATTTATAGCCAGCTGCAACAATAACTGTAATTCCTGCTTGCGCCGCTTATCAGTACCAGATAACTGCCAAAAAAAGCCATACCACTGTCTAAAAATTTCCAAGTCATCACACATTACTGAGCGCGAAACATTAGCCACAATATCACGCATATGACGCAACAATAATTGAAGATATTCAGCCTGTTGTTCCGGACTAACAGAACTCCTTGCCGCACGCCTTAACACTAACAGGTAAAAAGTTACAACTGGACTATAAATACTGCTCGCCTGTACAAAACCATTCCAGCGTGCAAGAACTACAAAATGCAACTGAAATTGTAAAAGACGCTGCATAATTTTTGTTGACTGCTTTAACTTTAGCAGCTCACGCCCCCAAATTTGCAAAAGAAAATCTGTCTGTTCACGCCATCCACGACGAGCCATACGTGCTGCAAGATTAAGCCACTCACTCCAAAATATTTCAAGCATTTCCTGCCCTCTTGCAGCTCGCATAAAAACAAGCATCAGCTGCTGCAATAACGGCAAAACAGCCAATGCCTGTCTGTCGCACACTGCAAAAGTAAGTTTCTGCAATACAGTACCAGAAGTTTGTATCTGCGAAGGAACTGCTACAAGCAGCAATAAATACGGCTGAGCAAGCTCGAATAAATCAAATGCCAACTCCTGCTGTTGACGCCGCAACGCCGCAAGCAAACAATTCCCTATAGCTTTAAGTGCTTCCTCACCTTCAGATAAAGCCAATATTTTATTAAACCCAACATATACTTTTTCTATACTTCCTTCACGGATAGCACAGCAAGTCTGTAATACAAGCTCATCAATCATGCCTATAAATTAATATCGCCCTCATATACGGCACCAGAAACAGGATCCAACGTTACTACCTGACCGTCCTTAAGTAAAACAGCAGCTTCACAGGCACCTACAATAACCGGCAATCCGCAGGTCACAGCAACAATAGCAGCAGAAGATGTTAAACCACCTTCTTCAGCAATAATGGCCACAGCCTTAGCAACTGCAAATGGTACGCATTCATCATTTAAAACATCGACTGCTAAAATATCTCCCTTTTGCAGTTTTTCTTTGAAATCGTTAAGTGTTCTGCATATACATACACGTCCTGTAACGGACTTACTGCCAATACCAGTACCGCTAATAAGTTTATTTCCCACTGTAACCACCTTAATCAAATTCGTACTGCCCGGTGTACCAATAGGCACTCCAGCAGTAATAACAACAGATGCACCATCTTTAATAAGCTTATGCTGCAATGCACACTGGAGTGATAATTCTATCATTTCATCAGTATTCACAGAATATGGACCTAAAATAGGTGCTACACCCCAATACAACTGCATAGCACGTACACGCTGTGGTAAACGTGAAACAGCAACCACAGTGCTCTGCGGTTTGTACTTAGCAATCATACGTGCAGTAAATCCTGATTCTGTAATTGTCAAAATTGTATCAGCCTTAATCTCTTGTGCAATCTGTACCGTTGCATGACTGATTGCATCTGTAGAATGAATGCGTTCACTTATACCTTTTTTTTGAAAAATATGCACATAATCAAGTGCCTGTTCTGTACGTACTGCTATTTTAGCCATTGTCTGAACGGCTTCCAGCGGATATTTTCCGCTTGCTGTTTCACCACTCAGCATAATAACATCACTGCCATCAAAAATAGAATTAGCAACATCACTTGCCTCTGCACGTGTTGCACGATAACTGTTTATCATACTTTCTAGCATTTGTGTAGCAGTAATGACCGGTTTACCAGCTTTATTACAACGTTCAATAATATCTTTTTGTACCAATGGAACATCCTCTGTAGGAATTTCTACACCAAGATCACCACGAGCTACCATAATGCCATCTGATACATTAATTATTTCATCTATATGCTGTACACCAGCTTCATTTTCGATTTTGGAAATAATGCCAATAGATGAACCTGCTGCTTCCAATACTTTACGAATAGCAATAACATCATCTGCTTTCTGCACGAAGGAAGCAGCAATATAATCCATATCATGTTCTACGGCAAAATAAATATCCGCCTTATCCTGCTCAGATAAAAACGGTAGCTGCAACTCTATGCCTGGACAAGCCACTCGTTTCCGTGAACTCAGTTCACCGCCGTTAATAACTTTAGTATAAATTCTACAGCCATCTATTTTTTCAACCTTTAGTGATAATAAACCATCTGCCAGCAAAATATTGCTTCCAACCACTACTTCCCTCGGCAAGCCTTCATAATTAACCTGCGCCATGTGTGCATCACCAAGGCAGTCTTCCGTTGTAAGGCAGAAATTATCACCCTCATTTAAAAAAACCTTATTATCAACAAACAGTCCCAAACGCATCTCAGGACCTTTGGTATCAGCAATTGTTGCTATAACTTTACCTGCTTCATCTGCTGCCTGTCGAACCAAAGCCAATCTCTGAGCATGATCTTCATGACTTCCATGAGAAAAGTTAAAACGAGCCAAATCCATTCCAGCTAACATCATCTGCTTTAATAATGCAACATCATCAGTGCTCGGTCCTACAGTACAGATAATTTTAGTTTTTTTCATCAGGAATGCGCCTCCTCAGTACTGAACCTTTTGCTCACACAAAACCTCATAGGCATCTTCTGCCTCTGAAACCGGAATACAGATTTCAAACGCTTTATTATTCTTCCCACCAGCACTTTTCAACTGTACTAAAAAACCATTCTCCGTAAGTAACTGTTTAATTTTTTCTGCTTGTTCCGTATTGTGGGCAATGTAAATTGTTTTCCACATATCAGCTGCCTCCTGTTATACCAGGGATTTCAGTAATTAAGCCTTATAAGCTTTAATTTTTTCAATCAGCTTAGGTAAAATAACATTTACATCTCCAACAATACCATAATCTGCAACAGTAAAAATAGGAGCATCTGCATCCTTATTTATAGCAATAATAATATCACTGTCTTTCATACCAGATAAATGCTGAATAGCACCACTGATTCCGCAGGCAAAATAAATATGCGGAGTAACCGATTTACCAGATTGACCTACTTGCTGAGAATGTGTAAGCCATCCCTCATCAATAGCTGCACGAGTACCTGCAACAGCAGAATTATCGAACAATGCTGCCAACTGCTCCAAAATATCAAATTTTTCTTTGCTACCAAAACCACGTCCACCAGCAGCAATTATATCAGCTTCGTCAATCTTAACAGCATTATCACTTACAAGTGCTGATTTTTTTAACAGCTCTACACAACTTACAGCACCTGCTTCCGGTGAAAAAGCAATTATCTCACCAGTACGCGTTTCATCAATTTCTATTGCTTTAAAAACTTTAGGACGTACTGTTCCCATCTGAGGACGATGCTGATCACAAATAATAGTCGCCATAATATTACCGCCTAAAGCAG
The DNA here is from genome assembly GCA_964630355.1 of uncultured Phascolarctobacterium sp. Lineage (GTDB taxonomy): Bacteria > Bacillota > Negativicutes > Acidaminococcales > Acidaminococcaceae > Phascolarctobacterium_A. The sequence continues at coordinate 46,933 of CAZVSX010000011.1, read as the reverse complement.
GACGTGTCCATGCAACCAGTTTATCATCAGTAACATCAAGACCTGTACAGTCAGCACATAAACCAGTATGCAGACGTGCTGCAACACGCGGAGCCAAATCTCGTCCATCATCTGTTGCACCAAACATTACAGCAGCAGGCTCATATTTTTTTACTAACTGACAGATAGCATCAGTATATAATTCCGTATCATAATCTGCATATTTAGCATCTTCAATAACATAAACAACATCTGCACCACCGGCAATCAACTGCTTAGGCAGTTCTCCAGCTTCAGCAGTCACTAAAACCGCACAGCATTTTTCTTCGAGTTTAGCAGCTAACTCTTTTGCCGCTCCCAAAAGTTCAAAGGTTACATTCATCAGCTGACCATTTTCCAGCTCAGAGATTACCCACATATTTGCACCATCCTATCATTATTTTTATCTAAATTAATTATGTTTGATGCTGACAGCATCAAATGAACATTCATGTACACAGGCACCACAGTTCAAACACTTATCATAATTAATTAGTGCTCTGCCTTGCCTCACAGTAATCGCCCCTACCGGACAAACAGCTTCACAAGCTTCGCATCCTATACACTTTTCACTGTTTACCGATACATTCATGTCCATCTTCCTCAGCGAGTAATAACCTCTGCTTTAACCAATTTATCAAACAACATATCTACAGCCTTATCTGCATCTTCTTCAGTAATAATTTCTCCTTTCACTTCCGGCGGAGTCGGGGTGAAAGCTTTTTTTACTTTTGTCGGAGAACCTTTTATACCGATTTCAGAAAGATTAACATCAATATCTGCAACAGTAATAGTTGGAATTTGCACTTTACGAGCTTTCATCTTACCTTTAATGCTGGCAAAACGCGGTTCTTTTTCAGATTTAGTAACTGTAACCAAAAGCGGTGCACTGCAAGCCAAAGTAAAAGCAAAATTTTCATTCTCACGTGTAACAATGAATTTATCATCTGTATAACTCAAGCTTAAAGCACCAGTGATTTGCGGAATTCCTAAATGTTCAGCAATCTCCGGTCCAACCTGTGCTGTATCTCCATCTACTGCCTGCTTACCACACAAAATCAGATCAAATTCACCTAATTTTTTTATAGCTGCAGCAATAGCCAAACTTGTAGCCAAAGTATCACTTCCACCTAAAGCACGATCACTGAGAAGTACTCCCTCATCTGCTCCCATAGCAATAGCCTCTTTCAAAATATCAGCAGCCTGTGGCAACCCCATGGTAAACACCGTTACCTTAGCACCCTCTTTATCTTTCAGCGAAAGTGCAACCTCCAAAGCCTGACGATCATAGGGATTCATTATATTTTCTACACCCGTACGATCCAAGGTATTGGTTTCACGATTGAATTTTACTTTTGCCGTATCAGGCACTTGTTTCAAACAAACGATAATATTCATTTGTTTCCTCCTTACACTTATTTATTGGAGCTAAGACTCCCATTTTTATTACAGTCTTCTTTATATTCTAACATCTTTTTTTATCTATTTCCACTTGTTTTTTTACAATCAGCAAAGCTATCTATAACGTTATAGTGGTAAATTCACACATCTAAAAAAAACATACAACGTATTCATCAGTTTTACAAGGCACTTTTTAGTCTATTTTCACTTGATTTTCTACTAAAATATAGAATTTTACTACTTTATCGATAATCTTGCTGATAAAGAAACTATGTATAAATCGCTTCTATAACCAAATTTTTTCCCGCCACAGAAAACTAATTTATATTATCCCCTTTATACGCAATTGCTGCAAAGACTCCTCCATTGTCTGCATACCATAACGTTTTCCAGTCTGAATGTAACTTGCTAACTGCTGTGTCTGGCCACTGCGTATGAGACTGCGCAATGCAGAAGTCGCTAAAAGTACTTCAAAGGCTGCTGCTAAGCCATTACCTTCAGCACGTACAATTAAACGCTGGCAAACAACAGCTTGTAAACACTCAGCCAATTGATTACATACCAATTGTTTATCTGGTAATGCATCTATAAAGCGATTAACAGTACTGACCGCATCAGCTGTATGTAAAGTCGCTAATACTAAATGCCCCGTTTCAGCAGCAGTCAGTGCAATTGACATTGTTTCCATATCACGCATTTCGCCTACTAAAATAACATCTGGATCCTGCCTCAGTGCACTGCGCAAACCACTGGCAAAGCTTTTTGTATCATGTCCAACTTCCCGCTGATTAATCAAAGCCATGTTTTGCTTATAAACATATTCTATGGGATCTTCTAAAGTCATAACATGTACAGCTCGAGAATTGTTTATAAGTTCAACAATTGCAGCCAACGTAGTACTTTTGCCGCTTCCAGTTGCTCCAGCTACCAAAACCAATCCTTGTCTAAGTTCTGCCAGCTGCTGCACCGCCTGCGGCAGTCCCAAACTTTCACAAGTAGGAATTTCTGTTGGTAAAAGCCTTATTGCAGCTGCATATTGTCCACTTTGCCGATAAAAGTTCAAACGACATCGTCCACCCTCTCTGTCAGTAAAAGCCGCATCAACTTCACCATTTTCTTCTAAATTCTGACGGACTTCCAAAGGTAAATTAAGCAGCATATCAGTCATTTGCTGCTGCGTAATCATAGGTATATCAAAATCCTTTAGTTTTCCATTAAGCCGCATAACAGGCTTATATCCAACAGCTAAATGTACATCACTTGCTCCTAAAGTTCGTACCTTATGTAAAATAAACTCAAGCATCTTTGCCTCCCGCAGTAATACCAATACGCCACAATTCTTGTACTGTTGTTTCTCCTGCAAATAGTTTTTCAACAGCATCATGATAAAGAGTATTTTCTCCCTGTCTGTAAATCTGCTGCTGCATTTTTTCCTCATTAGTTTCAGAAAGTAAAAGTTTCTGTAAAGGCTTATTAAATGTCATAAGTTCCTGTATGGCTAGTCTCCCCTTATAGCCGCTGCCATGACAATGTTCACAGCCAACTGCCTCCCACAGCAATAAATCCTCATTATTGCAGCCCAAATAAGCTAATTCCGCCGACGATGCTAGTCTTTGTCTCCGACAATGCGTACACAGGCGACGAACAAGTCTCTGTGCTAATACGCCACGCAGTGCTGCTGCAATAAGATAGTCTGCTATCCCCATGTCCAATAAGCGAAAAACTGCTCCCAGTGCATTATTAGTGTGAAGTGTACTCAATACCAGATGACCTGTAAGCGCAGCATGTACAGCCATAGTTGCCGTTTCTTCATCTCTTATCTCTCCTAACATTATGATATCAGGATCCTGTCGTACAAATGCTTTTAGACCAGCAGCAAAACTAAGCCCTGTTTTATTATTAACAGCAACCTGATTAATCCCATTAAGTTTATATTCTACTGGATCTTCTAATGTCATAATATTATGTCGTGATGTATCCATCTCTTTTAAAGTAGCATACAATGTAGTAGTTTTGCCGCTGCCTGTCGGTCCAGTCAGCAACAATAATCCATTAGTATATTGAAAAAGCTTGCGATATTGCATGAGATTCTTTTGTGAAAATGACATAGTATCTAAATCTAGTAAATTATCCTGCCTTGATAAAATACGAACTGCTAACTTTTCACCATTAATTGTAGGTATACTTGCAAGCCGCAAATCAATTTTTTGTTTTTCAATGTACATAACTAATCTTCCATCCTGAGGCAGACGTTTTTCTGCTATATCCATTCCTCCTGCGACTTTAAACTGAGTAATCAAAGTACTGTACTGTTGTATAGGCAAAACAGTCAGTTCTTCCAATAATCCATCTATTCTAATACGAATTCTCACACCTGTTTCCATAGGCTCTATATGTAAATCACTGGCACCTCTTGAAACAGCCTGCTGTAATAATTCTTCAGCCAATCTATTTGTATGTATATTATCCACCTAATCACCTCACATTATTTTCTAGCTTTCATTTTAGCAGATAAATTGTAAAGTGCAATATGATAATTTAAAATTTTCTAATTTTTCATAATTTTCTATTGCATTTTCTGACTATTCTCGCTAAAATAAAAGTAACAAATAATTCTTTAAGGAGATATTGATGAAAAGCTATCATATGAAACTTACCTTACTGCTTTTAATGCTCAGCTTATGCCACAGTGCTTATACTGCACCACAAAATACAGCAGTTAACCCTTTTGCCCCATCACGTACGCTGGTATCATCTAAACAAGTTATAAGCTCAACCATACAACCATTATCAGCAGCAGTTCCTATAGTTAAACGTACTGAAACATATTTTCTAAGCTTTGCCCATGCTTGCGAACTGCAAAAAACATTACAGCCGCTTTTTTCTGATAAGTTAGGTGCAGACCCCTTAACAAACAGTATCATCCTACAAGCCAGTGAATCTGAACATAAACGCCTTCAGCAATTACTTAAATCATTGGATAAGGCTACTAATCAAGTAACTTTAGAAGCAAAAATTATTGCTCTAAGTCAAGAAGACAGCAAAAATCTTGGTATTAACTGGAACTGGGATACCATTCCCCAAAAAGAATCAAGCACATCTGATGAAAGCAACAAAAACAGCAATAATTTCGGTGGTAACTTTAAATTTTGGCGTGGCTACTCTTTTCGCTTTAATGCTACTCTTAATGCTCTTATCAGCAATGGCAAGGCACGTATTCTTGCAAAACCGCGCATTATTACTATTCCAGGAAAAGAAGCCAGTATTTTTATTGGTGACCACATACCCGTTCAAACAGAAAAACATGACAGCAGTGGTACATACACTGCTACTGAATATCTTGATGCGGGTATTAAGCTGCAATACACTCCCATAATAAGCAGTGATGCTAAAATGGTAACTGCCAGTGTTCACACAGAAGTAAGCACTCCTATACTCATCAGCGAACTGCATAATTATCGTATTACCAGCCGCAAAGCTGATACTAACGTGCGTATGTTCAGTGGCGAAACCTTAGTTATCGGTGGACTCATTAACGAAGAAGAACAGCAGACACTGCAAAAGATTCCTTTTTTAAGCGACATCCCTATCTTAGGAAAACTTTTTACTAATCGCAGTAAAAAACGCAGTAATACAGAAGTAATTCTACTGCTGACACCACATATCACTAGTGCTGGAACATCGCCTGCTATATACAGCCAAGCTATTAAATAAAAATTTATAAAAAGCTGTAAAATTTTAAATATGTAAATATCATACTATACAAAAAAGCCGCCATAAAGGCGGCTTTAATAATTCATCTAAATTCTACTTTCAAATGCTGACGCTCAGGCATACGTTGATATTTATACTTAGGATATCCAACCATCAACGTTCCTACAACCTTATGTTTCAGCGGCAGCTTCAATAAATCAAGCAGTGGCTGATAACCTGCAATACCACACGATTGAATAAATCCAGCAATAGTTGTACCTAATCCTATTGTAGGTGCAAAAAGTTCAGCATAAGCCCAGCATTGTTCAGCATTGCTTACACCAGTAATGTTCAAACGGCGAGCCAGGGCAAAAACTAAACAGGGCGCATTCCGAGCAATAATATCTTTTTTTCGCTCGCGATAAGTACGCAGAACAGCCATAAAATAACGCTTATTCTCCGTACCTGCTGCAATCTCAGTTTCCATCCAGTCTGCCACAGAATCTGCAATAGCACGGATTTTTTCCTTATCCCGAATAACAACATAGTACATTCCCTGAGAATTTCCCGCAGTAGGTGCATAGCGTGCTGCATCCAACATTCTTGTAATATCCTCATCTGTAGGTACTTGAGACTTAAAATTACGTACGCTGCGACGCATTCGCAAAAACTCATAAGCAGTCTCTGGTGCGAAAGTAGGCATTGTAACAGGTCGCTGCTTAGCTAATGGAGCATATTTATTATCCAATGCTCCAACAGGGCAAATAGCCACACACTGACCGCAACTCATACAACCGCGGTCAAATTTACATTCAGGACCTTCATCACCTAATGTAAGAATACAAGATGGACAGCATTCTACACACAAACCACAATGCAGACATTTGCTTTTATCAACTGTCAGTAAGTCCATTGCTGCACCTCTCATTTCTCCTCATCAGGTTCATCTAAAAATTTAATATATTCCAATCCGCTGAAATCAGCTTTATAATGTCCGCTTTTTAAAGCTGTCCCCATAAGTTCCTTATTACCCTCTGGAATACCATCTATATTTACCATACCAATAGAAGCCGTAGCACACAAAGCATTCAGCTCTCCAGCTACACGTAAAGCATAAGCCTTATCTCCATCAGCAATAATACCCTTATGTGGATACATAGCTGTTGCAGCTACAATAACAGTAAGTATCTTACCGCTCAAAGCAAAAATATGCGGTACTACATCTTTATCTGTCTGCATAAAATCAATTTTATAATTACGCTGCTCCAACCAGGAAACCAAAGCCTGTAAACCCAGCTCATGCAGCTCCTGTTCTGAAAGTAACTGCTCTTTCACCTTGATCTTCTCCCAATTATAAATCTATTAATTATTTATTCCTCTCCTAAAACCAAAACTTCTGGTTCCAAATGCACACCATGAGCAACAAAAACTTTATCTTGTACATCACAAATAAGCTGTAGAACATCAGCAGCCGTAGCTCCGCCAATGTTTACAACAAAACCTGCATGCTTATCAGATACCTGTGCACCACCAACAGTATAGCCCTTTAGACCAGTCTGTTCAATAAGCGTACCAGCAAAAAAACCAGTAGGACGTTTAAACATACTCCCTGCACTAGGAAGCTCCAAAGGCTGCTTGCTAATACGGCGTTTACTAAAATCTGCCATTTTTTCATTAATTTGCTTCTGATTACCAAAAGTAAGCTTTACCGTTACCTCTGTAACAATGAAACCACTGTGCTGTAAAGCGGTACGACGATAAGCAAAAGCCAGCTTTTCTGCTGGTATAACACTAACCTGTCCATACTCGTCCATAACGCGTACACTGGTGACAATATTGGACATTTCACCATCATAAGCGCCTGCGTTCATATATACCGCTCCGCCAATGCTACCAGGAATACCTACAGCAAACTCCATACCGCTCAGTCCATTATCTGCCGCCTTACGTGCAGCAACAGCCAATGATACACCACTGCCAAAGCTAATCACATTGTCATTTACTTTGGTATCATTAAACATATTGCCCAACTTTATCACTAATCCGCGTATTCCTTTATCGCGAACTAACAGATTAGAACCATTTCCAATTAATGTTACAGCAATATTAGCTTTTTTGGCACATTGCAGCAAATTTTTCAGTTCTTGCTCACTTTGCGGAAACGCCATCAAATCTGCCGGTCCACCAATGCGAAAAGATGTATGTTTTGCCATTAGTTCATCAACCAACAACGGTTTGGCAGTACAATCAGCAAAGATTTCCTGCAACTGGGTCATTATTTCTCTCCCATAGCCTCTTTTACTACATCCTGAATGGAATTCGTAATATCAGACAACATCATTTGGAAACGCATAAATGCATTAAGATATTGCATAGCATCAGTATTTAAAGCGAGAACACTGTAAAGCTTTTGAATTTTTTCTGTAGTTTCTTTCGCAGGTTCTTTCCCCTGATACTTAGTTATTTCAGCTTCTTGATTAAGCTGTAAAAATTCATTAACCATTTTCTTTGCATTTTCATCTTTATTTAAAGCAATGGTCGCTTCCTTTAATTTTTTAAATTCATGACTTTCACGCATAGCTTTAGCTAATTCATTAGCATTATCATAAACATTCATATTTTGTCACTCCTCCGCAAATTTAAAATTTTGTATTAAGATGTGCCCATTTGGTATCAGATGCATATTCAAAATGCCACCACTCCATCTCAATACTACGAAAACCATTCAATTCCATAACTTCACGCAACAAATTACGTAAATACCGCTCTCTTGATGTACCTCCGCTGTAACTTGAAAATTGCCTAAATGAAGGTTCATCAAAGTCACAGCCTAACTCTAACTGTTCTCCTGTATCAATTTTATACAAGCCAACGTCAACCGCAGTACCAGTATTATGGACACTTCCTTCTTTATCAGGATCTGACAGCAATGTCTTTTTGTCTTCCGGCAATGCCAAATTAGCTAATTTACTTACATACCACGGACGATATGCATCCCAAAGCACAAGACCATAGCCATAAGTAGCAAGTGCCTGCTGTACCTTTTTTAAAGCCTCCGCAACAGGTTCAGCTAAATAAAGCTTAGTAGTGCTATAAAGCGGTGCAGAAAAAAGATTGTCTGACTTAGCATAAACGGAATCTATTCTCATTCCGGCAACAACAGAAGCATCAACCAATACAGCCTGCTTTCCTACAGCTAGGGCAGGTGGCATCACTGATTTTTCTGCTTCATCCTTCAATTTGCTCCAATCATCCGAAGATTTAAGCGGCAAACGAAACGGCTTTGCTCGTTCCCCTGTTGTAGTACCTAAAAAATAACGACTATATGTATGACCGCCAACACGACAGGAAATACCATAACCGTCCGTATCACGTTCAAAACGTACATTAGTTTCTGTTGCACTCATAGGCCCTGATTCATTTAATGTATAAGAATCAAAATGTACCTTTTTTAGCGGATAAATATTTGCTCCTGCAAAAGACTTATCTGTTTGTGCAAAGCGGTACAAAAGCTCCAAACGACCCAAATTTTCACGAATTAAAATATTTTCACCATTTCCGTAATATAAACCAAGAATATGCTTTATATCCTTTGGTGCATCTGCTGGAACAGCTGCCAATACTGCTGTACCTATATGGACATAGAAAAGCAGACCGACTGTAAAGCCGGTCAAATATCTTGCATAATTCACTATTGAATCAGCTCCTTGCGTACATCACACAAAGCATTGAGTCTGCTGCGAACTTTATCAACATCTGCCAAATCAATGGTACAAGAAATTATTTCTTCATTCATACCCGCTTCAGCAATAATTTTTCCGCTGGGTGCAATAACCATAGAATGACCGTAAAATGGAGCTCCTTTAAAAGTCCCAGCACAATTTACTGCAATAACGAATGTATGGTTTTCAGCAGCTCTTGCCTGTACTAAAAGCCGCCAAATATCTCCCCTTGCTTCCGGCCATTCTGCCGGACAAAAAATAACTTTTGCTCCCTGAAGTGCCAAATGTCTGAAAAGCTCTGGAAATCGTAAATCATAACAAATTGTAGAGCCACAGCAAACACCGTCTAAATTAAAGGATTGAAAATTACTGCCAGGAGCAAAAAAATCTGCTTCATTAAATAAACCAAAAAGATGTACTTTATCATAAAGATTTACAACTGCACCATTTTTATCGATAGCCACAGACGTATTATAAATACGACCATCACGAAGCATAGGCATAGAACCAGCAATTATAGCACATTGCTCAGTTTTTGCCAACTTTTGTAAACTTAAAAGTACTGGAGAAGATATGCTTTCTGCATCCTGCTGCAAATGACCCAAGCTATAACCAGTTGTCCAAACCTCTGGTAAGACAATCAAGTCATGCTCCTTAGCAGCTTTGGAAGCAAGCTGCAAGCCACGAGCTACATTGCTCTCTTTATTTTTTTCCAAAACAGCAAGCTGCAGTAAAGCTATTTTCATAATACGCGTTCCTTAGGCATCATATTATTACTGCAAAGACGACCCACAAAGAATTTCTCAAGCTTGCGAGTGCAACGAGTAATAAGATGCTCTTTACCTCCTAATGACTCAACCCAAACCACAGGCTGACCAGCTACTTTAGCTCCCAAAACATCTGTCATCAACTGATCACCAACAAACAGAATTTTTCCTCCGCCCATTGCCTTTACAATCTGCTTGTAAGCCATCGGTAAAGGTTTTGCTGCACGCATAATTGTTCCAAGACCAGTCTGACGGGTGATAGCCTTAATTCTATCACCACCGTTATTAGAAATCAAAGCAACATTAATACCCATTTGATGCAGCTGACGAATCCAAGTCATAGCACGCGGACCAACAAGATTTTTATCGCGCGGCAACAAAGTGTTGTCAATATCAACAACTATTTTGGTATAACCATTGCGTTTCAACCATTTTGGAGAAATGTCAAAAATACTTTTTACTCTGTAATCTGGACAAACATACTTTAAAATCATACTACCTTATCCTTTGGAAATTTTATTTCAAATGTAGTACCAGAACCACATTTGCTGATTACCCCGGCACTGGCGCCGTGGACACGAATAATCTCTTTAGCAATAGCTAATCCCAAACCCGTTCCAGGAACACTGCGACAATGAGATTTTTCTACTTTATAGAAACGCTCCCAAATAAAAGGAATATCCTCTTGGGGAATACCTTTTCCTTGATCAGTCACACTAAGCAGGACACTGCCATCCTCAAGTTTATTCGCACCTATTGATACAGTACCATTTTCTGGCGAATATTTCAAGGCATTATCGCACAAAATCATAATTAACTGTACCATTTGATCTCCATCGCCTAAAATTTTTATTGTATCATCAGCGTGAATGTTAATTATAACATTACTTTGCAGACATCTTACCAATAATTTTTCAGCGACATTACGGATGATTCCTGCCAACGGCAGCTCATCCATAGCATTTACGGTAAGTGGATCACTGGATTCCAGTCTGCTGATATCCAGAAGTTCTCGAACCATGCGTTCTAAACGAATGGTTTCTTCATTAATTAACCCTCTGTAACGCTGCAATACATTTGGATCCGTAACCATACCATCACAAATTGCTTCATTATAACCACGGATGATAGTTATCGGAGTCCGCAGCTCATGTGAAACGTTAGCGACAAAATCACGACGAATTTTCTCAGTACGTTCCATTTTAGCAATATAAGCACCTAAATCATTTCCCAAAGAATTCAGTGCATTGCCTAATTCAGCAATTTCATCATCGCCATTTACTTTCAGTCTTCTTGAATAATCGCCAGAAGCCATAGCTTGAGCATTATTCTTCATATCCAACACCGGTTTTATAATAACTCCTGATAAACGCTTGACTAAGAATAAACTGATAATTATAGCAATGATACCTATAATCATAATATAAATATACACATTTCGCAAGAATTTTTCAAATCCACTTAACGGTTCTATCATAAGAATAGCACCTGAATGCCCATTAGCACTCTTATAAGGAACACCTACAAGTATAACCTGTTCTTTATAATACGGATGATAAATCTGCGATTTAAACAACTTACCATCATAAACATCATCAAGTATAATTTTTACCCTGTAAGATAACTTACTGTTTTTTATATCCTGATCTAGTTTTTGAACACTCTTCTGCAAATCCTTGTCTGTAGGAATACCATCCTTTAAAAACTTTTTCAAAGAATTGTTTTCTTCAAAATTATCGTCTGCCTCATAACAAGAAGCTGCTAAAAGCTCATAATTATCATCAAAAAGCCATATACGTGCACCAACCAGCCTATCTACCGCCATAATATAACGATAAAGCATATCTCTGTCTTCAAAGCGAATAAATGCCTCTATAGTTTCGCCCATCTCATGACCTTTTTCTGCCAATTCCTGTTCTTTAACCTGAAAGAAATAATCAGCAATAAGATATGATATACCAGCTGTAATCCCCACGACGATGATAATTATAACCGTCATAAAACTATACATCAAGCGTGTACTGAGGGATCTTTTCATATATTACTTATCCTTAAGCTCAAATTTATAACCTACACCCCAAATAGTGGTAATATCCCATTTAGAATCAGGAGGAATATTAAGCTTTTGTCTTATGCGTTTTATATGTGTATCAACTGTACGCGTATCACCATAATAAGAATAACCCCAAATTGTTTCCAAAAGCTGATTTCGTGAAAATGCTTTTCCTGGATTAGAAGCAAGACACCACAAAAGTTCCATTTCTTTAGTTGTAAATGTCATTTTGTTACCAAAAGCATTCACCTGATATTGCTCCATATCTATAATTAATCCAGGATAAGAAATACGAGACAACTTATCACCTTTTTCCTGATTACCTGTACGGCGCAGTACTGCTTTTACACGAGCTACTACCTCACGAGAATTGAATGGTTTTGTAATATAGTCATCAGCTCCTATCTCCAAGCCTGCAATACGATCATCATCGTCATCTTTAGCTGTAACCATAATTATAGGCAGTTCAGACATTTTTCGTACCTGTTTGCATACCTCAATTCCGTCTAATACAGGCATCATTATATCAAGAAGCAGAATATCCGGCTTTTCTGACTGTACTTTCAAAATAGCTTCAGCACCATCAGCAGCCTCAATTACATCAAAATCTTCTTTTTCAAAATATATCCGCAAAATTTCCCTAATCTGCGCTTCATCATCTGCTATTAAAATTTTTTGTTTTGCCATAATCATCACTCCTGCCTTATACAAGCTATTACAATAATTATAACACATATCCTCTTATGTTAAGACGCTTTCACAAAAGATTTACATAAATATACTTTTTTAATCATTTATCTGTTTATATCAACCAACATAAAAACTGTATATGAACAGCAGACTACACTGTAAAGCTAAAAAATCACCTTTATTAGATATTCCTCACCGCAAATATGAGCAAGATGAACCTATGCCTTTAAAATTCCATATTCAGAGATAATTGTAACCTGAACTATTCTTCTGTACGAATCAAAGCTGTTACATATATATTTATAAAATAAATCTTCATACTAATATAAAAATAAAACGGACAGCCATATACTATTATACAGCCATCCGCTTATTTATTAACCATCATTTTTGTGGATAAAATCCCGAAGGAGCATAACTGAGATTAACCATAATATTTTTTACTTGTGTATAATGATTAAGAATCATCTTATGAGTTTCACGCCCAATGCCTGATGTTTTATAACCACCAAAAGGTGCATGTGCTGGTATTTGATTATAAGTATTTACCCAAATGCGACCTGCCTCAATATTACGTGCCACCCTAATAGCTTTGCTTATATCCTTAGTCCATACAGCACCACCAAGTCCATATTCACTATCATTAGCCATCTTTATAACTTCATCTTCATCATGAAATTTTATAACTACGGCTACTGGTCCAAAAACTTCTTCCCTAGCAATGCGCATATCATTAGTAACATTTGTAATTAAAGTAGGTTTCATAAAAGCACCGTTTGCCAATTCACCTTCTGTTATACGCTCACCGCCACAGGCAATTGTTGCACCTTCTCTTTTGGCAGCCTCTATATAACCAAGAATTTTTTGTATCTGACCTTCATTAATCTGGGCTCCCATTTGCGTATTTTCATTCCAAGGGAGTCCTACTTTAACCTTATTGAAAGCTTTAACCAAGGCAGGAACAAATTTATCATACAAGGTATCCTGAACGAAAATGCGACTTCCGGCACAGCAAACCTGTCCTTGATTAAATAAAATTCCCAACTGTGCCCCATCAACCGCTTGTTCAAAATCACAATCATCGAAATAAATATTAGCACTTTTTCCACCAAGTTCTAAAGTTGCAGGAATAATACGCTCTGCAGCTGCCAAGCCTACACTGCGCCCAACCTCTGTAGAGCCTGTAAATGCCAGCTTAGCAAAGCCGTCATGTTCCAACATATATTGACCTGTTTTACTACCAGAACCAGTAATTACATTTAATACACCTTTAGGCAAAACACCATCAATTAAGCGGGTTAACTCTAAAACCGAAAGTCCTGCTTCTTTAGATGGTTTTAAAACAGTACAGTCTCCAGCTGCTAAAACTGGTGCCAATTTCCATGCTGCCATAAGTAAGGGAAAATTCCAAGGAATAATCTGTCCTACAACTCCTATTGGTTCACGCAGCACCAAAGATAAATATTGCTCATTAAGAACAGACGCAGAACCTTCCTCTGATGTAATGCAGCCTGCAAAATAACGAAAGTGTTCTGCAGCCAGCGGAATATCAACATTAAGAGTTTCACGAATAGGTTTGCCGTTATCCATGCTTTCAACCATTGCCAGATGTTCTTTATTGGCATCAATAATCTCAGCAATTTTATATAAAAGTGCAGCTCTTTGTGCAGCAGTTGTTTTTTTCCATTTTGGAAACGCTTGCCATGCAGCTTTTACAGCAGCATCTATATCTTCTCTGCTCGCCTGAGCACAAACAGCCAAATGACTACCATCAGCAGGACTTTCAGCATTATATACAGCCCCATCAGATGCTTTACGCCATTGTCCATCAATGTATAAGCCATATTTTGCTTGTATTTTAACTTGTTTCATAATATGCCTCCTCAATTTCTCATTTTCTAAGTCATTACTATTTTGACTTAGTTGTTTTTGTCATATCACTATTGTATAATTAAAATGGTTCTATCAAAAGAACCAAAAATCAACAACTTTTTAGAACCAAGAGGTAGTATATCATGCTGACTTATGATTTACAAAAGCGAGGAAAGATTTCTTTATACGAATATCTCTATCAATGTATCCGTCAAGATATTATAAATGGCAACCTGCAAAAAGACGAACGTTTACCATCAAAAAGATCCTTAGCACAGCATCTTAATATAGCTGTCATTACTGTAGCTAATGCCTATGAACAGCTTGCAGTAGAAGGTTATATCTATAGTAAAGAGAAAAAAGGGTATTTTATTGCAGATATAAGCAATTACCGTGTGTTCAGCAAAACTGCTGTTGTTTCTCTGCCGGAGCCTAATGAAAAAGAATACTTTATTGACTTCAAAGCTAATCGCATTAGTCTGCAAAATTTTCCTTTAGCAACATGGACACGCCTAATGAGGGAAACCTTATCACTAAAGAACGAAGCACTGTTAAAAGTAGTCCCTTTCAACGGTGTTTATGAACTACGCAAAGCTATTGCTGATTATCTAGCACAAAATCGTGCTATGCAAGTTAATCCATCTCAGATTATTATAGGTGCTGGTACAGAATATCTTTACGGCAAATTGCTGCAAATGTTCGGTCACAGTTATACTTTCGCTATTGAAGACCCCGGATACAAAAAATTTGCTTCTATTTCCTCAAGTTTTAATAATCCCTGGAAATATATACCCATTGATGATAACGGCTTGATGATTGACAAATTAGAAGAAAGTGGTGCAGATATTGTTCATCTTTCTCCCAGCAACCATTTCCCTACTGGTATAGTCATGCCAGTAACACGACGCATAGAACTTTTTGAATGGGTAAACCGTATACGTAAACGCTATATTATAGAGGATGATTACGATAGTGAGTTTCGTTATAATGGACGTTTTATTCTACCATTGTATGCCCAAGATACACAAAATCGCGTTATCTATATAAATACATTTTCCAAAAGCTTAGTACCATCACTGCGAATCAGTTATATGGTATTACCACCACAGCTTTTAGAACGCTATGCATCAACTATGAGTTTTTACAGCTGTACAGTTTCCAGCTTCGAACAATATACGCTTGCACAATTTATTTCAAATGGTTATTTTGAACGTCACATAAATAAAATGAAAATCTATTATCGTGAACAGCGTAATAAAATATTAAATGCACTAAATCATTCTCCTTTAAAGTCTATCTCTAAAATAATCGAACGTAATGCAGGGACTCACTTTCTTCTGCAAATAAATACAAGCCTTACAGAAGAACAAGTACGCAAAGCAGCTTTAGCAAGCGGTCTTTATCTATCTTTCTATTCGGACTACAGCTATCAGAAAAAAACAGATGACTGTACTTTAGTTATCAATTATGCTGGTATCACAGCAGATAAAATCAACGCATTAGTAGAAAAACTTACTAAAATTTTTCCTGAATGCAAGCAAAACTTTTAAAAATTTACAGACCAGATATAAATAGAAAGCAAAATTGCTAATACTGAAAAAGGCTGCCATGCTTTTAATAAAATCTTCTCCTTTATAAAAGGAAATATTACGCATGACAGCCTTTTTATTTACACTTTTATTATGACATCATTACAACATCAATATTATAATTCTATTTTTTGTACTGCTGTAATAGCTTCTTTAGCTTCAGCAATAATACGTTTCATAACATCCTTACAAGGCAGAATATCATTTAACACGTTCAAACTTTGACCACACATAACCGTACCATTAACAGTATCGCCTTCCAAAATTCCCTTGCGATTAGTACCAGCCCCCATAGCCATCAGCTCTTCTTTAGGTGCACCTGCAATTTCTTTGGCACTATATGCTTCAGTAAAAGCATTTGCTAAACAACGCACTCCGAGATTACGACTGTAACCAGTAGCAACACTGTCTGTATCCGAAGCTTTAACGATAGCTTCTTTTGCCGCTGGATGTGCAGGACATTCTTCAGTCAATAAAAAACGACTGCCCATTTGTACACCAGATGCTCCCATAAGCAAAGCTGCCGCTAAAGCACGACCATCAGCAATACCTCCGGCAACAAGTACAGGTATTTTTTTTATTTGCGGCAGTACATTTTCCATAAGAGCCATTGTTGTTTGTTTACCAATATGGCCGCCCGCTTCCATTCCCTCAATAACAATAGCATCAGCACCAGCTTCTTCAATTCGTTTTGCCAGTTTAACATTGGGAACTACTGGAATAACTTTTATACCTGCTGCCTGAAAAACCGCAATATGAGGCACTGGATTACCTGCACCAAGAGTAACAAAAGTTACTTTTTCCTCACACAACATAGTAATAATTTCTTTAATATTAGGAGCCATCAGCATCACATTAACACCAAACGGCTTATTTGTCAGAGTTTTAGCTTTACGCACTTCATCACGTGTCCATTCTACAGTACGACCTCCAGAACCTATAATGCCTGCACCGCCAGCATTTGATACAGCAGCTGCTAAAACTGCATCACTAGTCCATGCCATCCCGCCTTGAATAACAGGATATTCAATACCAAGTAGTTCTGTAATCTTTGTTTTCATAATCTGGCACCTCACTTTATAAATTACATCAGTACAATACACTAACTTTTTTCGTGTATTATTTTTTCTTATGCTTAATATTTATGTTTTTAAGCATATAAATAATTAAGGTTCTTCCATAAACAAGACAATTTTATTTTATCTTGTTCCCTGCTTTTATATCTTAAACTTATAATCTATGGTAGAACCTTCTTTATTATAACATTATTAGCTTACTATTAAAAGATTTCTTTTAAAGTATCTTATAACCTGACTTAATTAGTTATTTTACCAAAAACGTGTATCTTTTTTATTATATTTTTTCTGTAACGATTGTAACTAATAGATATTTTTTGCTTAAATATTACAGAAAAAATTACTTTTCTGTCCATAATATTTGACATTAATCAACAAAAATTGTAAAATTTTTTAAGTACCCTAAGAGGGACAGCAGTCTGTTAAAGTTATTCTGTCTAAAAGTATTAAAAAGCTTTATTCGTTTACAAAAGCTTTTTAATTTCTGAAGACATACAGCAACAGCTGACTTATTTATAAGGGAAAGAGGTCTAAACAATTATGCGCAGTACATCAGTAAAAAAAGGTTCTACCCGCGCAGCCCATCGTTCTCTGTTTTATGCAATGGGTTATACAGAAGAAGAATTAAAAAAACCATTAATAGGTATCTGTTGCGCCGCTAATGAAATTATTCCCGGGCATATGCATCTGGACACTATTGCTCAAGCTGCCAAATACGGCGTATTAGAAGCAGGTGGAACTCCAATTGAATTTCCTGCTATAGGCATTTGTGACGGTATCGCAATGGGTCATGACGGTATGAAATATCCACTGGCAAGTCGCGAACTCGTTGCCGACAGTATAGAAGCCGTTGCTAACGGTCATGCTTTTGACGGCTTAGTTTTAATCCCCAACTGTGATAAAATCGTTCCGGGTATGCTCATGGCTGCTGCTCGTCTAAATATTCCTGCAATTGTAGTCAGCGGCGGTCCTATGCTTCCCGGTCGCCATAACGGAAAAGATATAAGCGTATCTACAGTATTTGAAGCTGCAGGTCGTTTTGAATCTGGTCAAATTAACAAAGAAGAACTCAGTGAAATTGAACACTGTGCCTGCCCAGGCTGCGGAAGCTGTTCTGGTCTGTTTACAGCTAATACAATGAACTGCCTTACTGAAGTTCTTGGTATGGGTTTGCCTGGCAACGGAACTATCCCTGCTGCCTATAACGGCAAGCGTATCGCTCTTGCAAAACATGCAGGTATGGCTATTATGCGTTTAGTGGAAGAAAATATTCTCCCACGTGATATCATGACTCTTAATGCTTTCAAAAATGCAATAACTGTAGATATGGCTATCGGTGGCAGCTCCAATACTGCTTTACATCTCCCGGCAATTGCTCACGAAGCAGGAATTAAACTTCCCTTAGAGCTTTTCGACAAAATTTCCAAGAAAACACCGTATCTTACAAAAATGAGTCCTGGCGGCAGTCATCATATCGTCGATCTCAATGAAGCTGGCGGTATTCCAGCAGTTATGCACGAACTTGATCGTCTTGGTCTTATAAAAAAATCTTGTAAAACCGTCAGCGGTAAAACTATGGGGCAAATTATTAAAAATGCTGAAATTACACGTCCAGAAGTCATTCACAGTGTAGAAAATCCCTATAATAAAACCGGCGGCATTGCTGTTTTAAAAGGCAACATTGCTCCTGAATGCAGCGTAGTCAAAGAAAGCGCTGTTGATCCTTCTATGAAAGTATTCAGTGGTCCCGCTAAGGTCTATAACTCTGAAGATGAAGCAATTGCTGCTATCTGTGGCAAGCAGGTAGAAAGCGGTGATGTTGTTGTTATTCGCTACGAAGGCCCTAAAGGCGGTCCCGGTATGCGCGAAATGCTTAACCCAACCTCCGTTTTAGCCGGCATGGGACATGATAAAGATGTAGCCCTGCTTACAGACGGTCGTTTTAGCGGTGCCACCCGCGGTGCCTGCATAGGTCATATTTCTCCGGAAGCACGTGAAGGCGGCAATATTGCTTTAATTGAAAATGGCGATATCATTGAAATAGATATTCCTAACCGTACACTTAATGTTAAACTTACTGATGAAGAGCTTGCAGAACGCCGTAAAAACTGGGTTTGCCCTCCTCCGAAAGTTAAATCTGGTTATTTAGCACGTTATGCAGCACTCGTTACATCTGCTGCTACTGGTGCAGTATTGAAAGTTCCTGGTCAAGAATAACCACTTATCCAAAAAAACAATATATAAAAAACTACCGTCAGAATTCTGAGATGACCACAAAAAGTTAGACTTTTTAAGCGTAGCAGCCCTTATGGCTGCTACGCTATTTATATACAGCAATAATACTATTTTACAAACAGATTCCTGCTCTCCTACGAAAAGTAGCATACGCCATTCCACACAGTTTAGCTGCTTCACTGCAAGATAATTCGCCATTTTCATATCTCCTGCAAACCTCCGCAAAATTCTCAGGCAGAGGTTTTTTCTTTCTGCCAAAGTGCACTCCTCTTGCTTTTGCTGCCGCTATGCCCTCAGCCTGTCTCTGACGTATATTTTCCCGTTCACTTTGTGCAACAAAGCTCAGTACCTGCAATACTAAATCTGCAATAAAAGTTCCCAATAAATCTTTACTTCTCCGTGTATCTAAAAGAGGCATATCAATAACCACTATATCTATCCCCTTAACCTTAGTCAAAATTCTCCACTGCTCCTGTACTTCTTCATAATTACGTCCTAAGCGGTCAATGCTTTTAATATAAAGCAAATCTCCATGTTTTAACTTTTTCAGAAGTTTTTGATACTGTGAACGAAAAAAATCTTTTCCGCTTTGCTTATCAATATAAATATTTTTCTTCTCTAACCCTACTGCCGCAAGTGCTAAAAGCTGTCTTTCTTCATTCTGGTCACAACTAGATACACGCACATAACCATAAATTTTTGTCATTTGAACCTCCAAAAAACTTTCTATTATATCTAATGACATTTTTATGGTTAAAAATATCCCTATAAGCTGTAAAAAGATTGTGATTTTTATGAAAACAGCAAAGAATTTCTTAAAGAAAATAACTGTGAAAAAATGATTTATCACTTCTTCACAGTTATTTTTTATTAAACTTATTTTACTTTTTTCAGGAATTTTTCATACATCTCATGGTCTTCCTGCATCATTTTATCAGCATCTGCACCAACAATACTTGTCGGATCAATTCCTTGTTTCATAAAGTAATCCTTAAATTCCTTAGAATCGCATACTTTCTTAGCAGCTGCACGTAATACTTCCAACTTTTCTTTAGGAGTATCTTTAGGTGCTACTAAAGCAGCCCAAGCACGTACAGTCATGTTATGACCCAATTCTTTAAAAGTAGGCACCTGCGGATAAATTTCACTGCGAGTCTCAGCCATTACAGCTAAAATTTTCAAGTTGCCCGCATCTACCTGGCTTTTGAAAACAGATGGATCAGCTAAAGTAGCATCAATATGCTTACCTGCCAAAGCAGCGGCAATATCAGCAGATCCTTTCGGATAAGGTACATGTTTAAACTGTACTCCGAATTCTTCTTCAAATGACAATGCAGCAATATGCCAGATAGCACCAATACCAGAATTACCCATTTTTACTTTGGCGGGATTCTCTTTTGCAAAAGCAACAAATTCATCAACACTGTTATACGGTGCATCATTCGGTACAATTAAAGCTGCCGGAGCTGCAATAGGTGCACAAATGGCTGCATAATCTTTATATGTATTCTTGCATTTTCCCTGATGCGGAAACATAGCCAATTCTACAGTTACCATTCCTAAAGTATGTCCATCAGGTTTAGCATTAGCTAATTCCACCATACCTGTTACACCACCGCCATCAGGTTTGTTTACAGCTACAAACTTACTTCCTTTAAGCTCTTTTTCCATAAACTGCAATAACCCTCTAGCAGAAGTATCTGTCCCTCCCCCAGGTGCTTTAGGAATAATGACAGAAATATCACTGTCAGCAGGATAAGCAGCCTTTTTACTCTCTCCTCCACATCCCGTAAGCATCACGGCCATAGTCATCATAGCCATCAATACTGCTAAAAATTTTTTCATCTCACAACATCTCCTTGTATATAATATAAAAACACTAACCAAGTTCAGATAATGCCAGCTTCACACAAGCAATATTTTGTCGTTTATAAGTATAAGTAATTAACAAGTTATCACCTTGAGTAATAATTGCCGGATAGGAAAACTCTCCCGAATCTGTTTCTAAATCCAATATTTTTTCCCAATTACTGCCATTATCAACAGATTTAAATAAACTAAGCGGAGAACGCTGCCCCCAGTTTGCCGCAACAGGATTACAAACTAAGTATAGATTAGAATCAGCAGCAAGTACAACATCCAACCCGCTGTTATTATTAGGTAAAGCAAGAGGATAAGCAGCACACCAGTTTTCTCCTCTGTTAACTGAATCACTGCGATAAATATATCCCTCACTACTGCGTAAAAGCATATGTACACTACCGTCAGCACTCTGCCAAAGGCTTGGCTGAATAACACCACGTCCATAAAATGACTGACTGCTTACCGCAATATCACTTTCAGCAGTTTTTTCTCCAGTTTGGTAATTAAGCCCTGTTATAGCCACCACTGAAGACTTATGCCAGCTTAATCCATTATCATCACTTATATCTGCAAAAGCAGTCCAATTTCCACGTTCCGTAGAAGCCCCTGCCAAAATACGTCCATCAGTAAGACGTATCAACTTATTGCGTACAGGTCCGCGTCCGCCACCGACATCTCCTTGAACAAGTTCCTGTGGTATACCCCACGTTGCTCCGTTATCTGTCGAAGTAATAACATAAGTACGCCAATCAGCTATTTTTCTTCCTTCTTTATAAAAAAGCAACAATCGGCTCTCTGTATCACAAAAAAGTACAGGATTCCAGTTAGCTTCACTGCCATCAGCTATCTTTTTTGGTATACTCCACCCAGAATCAGTACGTCTGCTAACAAAAACAGCAGTATCTGCTTCACCTTCATATGTACCACCAAACCAACAACACATAAGACTGCCATCAGCCAAAGCAATAACTGTAGAAGCATGACAAAAGTCTGTTGGAGCTTTTTCCATAATTAATTCTTTATACATACTTTATATCACAACCATTATTATGCTGTATTCAAAACTATCATCAAAAAGCTTTACAGCTTATTTTTCTGTATCAAATAATGCTTCTACAAATTTATCTGGTTCAAATGGACGAAAATCCATAATACCCTCACCAACACCAATCCATTTTACAGGTAATCCCAGTTCTTCTTTAATAGCAACAACCACACCGCCTTTAGCAGTACCATCCAGCTTTGTCAGCACAACACCAGTAACATTCGCTGTTTCCATAAACACTTTTGCTTGATTAATAGCATTCTGTCCAGTCGTAGCATCCAGTACAAGAAAAGTTTCATGCGGTGCTTCTGGAATTTCACGTTTAATGATACGATGAATTTTTTCCAACTCATTCATAAGATTAGTTTTATTATGTAATCGACCCGCAGTATCGATAAACAAAATATCTGCTTTACGTGCGATAGAAGCTTTTACAGCGTCAAAAACTACTGCCGCAGGATCTGCCCCCTCTGCATGGCGTATAACATCACACTTTGCCCGTTCTCCCCAAATTTCAAGTTGTTCAGCAGCTGCTGCACGAAAAGTATCACCTGCAGCAAGCACTACTTTGTATTTAAATAAGGTAAAATAATTTGCTAATTTTCCTATAGTTGTAGTTTTACCAACACCATTTACACCTACTACAAGTATAACTGTAGGCTTAGCACCTATACGTGTACGCTGAGTACTGTCAGCCAAGAGTTCTGCCAAATATTTTTTCAAAAAAGGAATTACATCCTCTGTACCTGTAATCTCCTTCTTTTTAGCTGCCTGACGTACTGCAGTAATAAGTTTTTCTGTCGTTTTTACACCAACATCCGCTGAAAGCAATATCATTTCCAGTTCATCAAGAAAATCATCATCAATACTTGCAGATAACCCCACTAGCTCCTGAATTCGGTCTGTGAAGTTGCGTCTGGTTTTAGAGAGACCTTCTTTTAAACGCTCAAAAAATCCCATTATTCATTCTCCTTTGCATTTATCTTTACAGATAATAGTTTAGAAACTCCTGACTCCTCCATTGTAACACCGTACATAATATCGGCAGCTTCCATAGTTCCTTTTCTATGAGTTATAATAATAAACTGCGTATCACGTGCATAATCACGTAAAAAATCAGCAAAACGCTGAATATTGGCATCATCCAACGGTGCATCAATCTCATCCAACACACAAAATGGTGATGGTTGATAGCTTAAAAGTGCAAATAACAATGCTATTACAGTAAGAGCACGCTCACCGCCGCTCATAAGATATAAACTTTGTAACTTTTTTCCTGGAGGCTGCACTTCTATATCTATACCAGAATCAAGCAAATTATCTGGAACAGTCAAACGCAATACCGCTGTTCCACCGCCAAATAATTTAGCATAACATTTAGCAAAATATTCATTAATTTTTGCAAATGCATCCTTAAAACGCTGTGTCATGCCATAATTTATTTCACCGATAACTGCTTCCAAATTCGCTTTGGCAGCACATAAATCTTCGTATTGCTTACGAAGAAATTCACTGCGTTCTTTTACAGCATTATATTCTTCAACAGCAGCTGCATTTATAGGACCAAGTGCCGCAATTTTTAAAGTAAGGCTGGTCTCCTGTTTTTGAAGCTGTGAAAGCTGCATCTGCTGTAGCTCCCCTAAGTCTAACGCACGTGCTTTGCTTTCGTCAAGCTGATATTCCTGCTGTAACTGTTCGCGAACATGTTCACAACTTGTATTATGACGTACTAGTTCCAGTTCTGCCTGCCGCAACAATGTTTCACTTTCACTAACCTGCTTTTGTAATACAGGCAGAAGTTTCTCTAACTTTTCCTGCTTTTCAGACAATATACCTCTCTGTTCAGTAAAGCTTTCCTTACCGCTGAGAATCTGCTGCAATTGTACCACTATCTCCATGCTCTGCTTTTCTATCTGCTGTTTTTGTTCATTACATTCGATAACAGACTGCTTTAATCGTATAATTTCGTTTTGAGCACTACTTATATCATCTCTCAAACGCAAAGTATCTTTATCTAAATTTTTTATATTTTCACTTATGTATTGTATACGTGTATTAGAATTTTCCAGTAAAATTTTAGCATCCTGTAGCTGGTTATCCAAAGCCGTCAAAGTACTTCCAACTTTAGCTATTTGCTTTTGTAAATTATCAAGTAACGCTTTTGTCTCCTTATCAGCAATCTCATACTCTGCTACAGTGCTACGCAGCTCTTTAACTCTAGTACGATTTTCCATATAAGCAGCTGTAACTGCACTTCGCTCATCTAAAAGTAAAGCCAAGTGTTCGTTATCTTCCGCTTTTTCTTTTTCCAAACGTTCAAAACTGAATTTTATTTCTTCTGTTTTTAGCTTTTTCTGCTGATATTGTTCTGTAAGTTGCTGCAGCTGCTGTTTTTGTTTACTAGCTATTGCTTCTTTTATCTCCAGTTCTTCCTGAAACTCCAGCATCTGTTTACGCAAAATTTTTACATGTCCAGCAATCTGACTAATTTCCGCACTACGGCTGAGATAACCTTCCTTATGCTTACGGCTGCCACCGCTCATACTACCGCCACTATTAACAACATCACCATCAAGTGTAACAATACGCAAACGATAACGAGCTTCTTTGGCAGCATAAAGGGCAGCATCAATATTTTCTGCCACTAAAACTCTACCTAACAAAAAACGTATTGCTTTCTCTGCTTCCGGCTTATAACTTATTAAATCAACTGCATAGCCTAATATCCCTGGAAGCTTAGTTAAGGCTGTTTCTTCTTTATTTGGAATACGACTCTGCACCGTATCTAACGGAAGAAACGTAGCCCTACCGCCAAGACGTTTTAAATAAGCAATAGCAGCTTTAGCTGTAGCAACATCACGAGAAACAATATTCTGTGCCCCTTCACCTAAAGCTGTTTCAATAGCAGTAACAAATTTATCTTCTGCTCTAATAAGCTCTGCTGCTACACCTATAATATTCTTTCTCCACGGTTCAACAGACTGCATTACATTCTTTATACCATAGCCAAACCCTTCATAATTTTTCTGCAAACGTTTAAGACTTTCTTCTTTGGTCTCATCTACTGTTAACTGTCGCTGACATTGTTGCTGATTAGCTACAATCAACTGTATTTGTTTCTTTATTTCTTCATAAGCTACACGTACCTCAATGCCATTTTTTTGTAATAACTCCATTTCATGTGTATATCGTGCCTGCTGTTCCAAGAATAAATTATATTTTTCTTCAGCTCTAGCTACAGTTTCTTCTGCTTCATCAATGCTTTTTTTCAATAATTCACGACGACGTACTCGTTGTTCCTGCTCCTGCTCTAAAGTTCGTAAATCATTACGCATTTTAAGCAACTGCTGCATGCCACTGAAAAATTCTGACTGTGCATTAGTATTTTCCTGTTTAATCTGCTCCAACTGGCTACTTGTTTCTTCACGCTCACATTTCAAACGCTCTACTTGAAGAAATGCAGCTGTACGTTTTTTTTCTATTACATCATATTCAACAGCCAGCTCCTGCATTTTTCTTTCTTGTTCTTGTATCTGCTGCTCAGTTTTTATATTACGTTCTTCAAGTCGTGCCGCTGCTTTTTTACTTTGATTAATACGCTCGTCCAAAACTCCCTGCCTGCCACGCAATTTTTCTAAATCGGTTTCTTTAAGCTTAATCTCTTCCAGCAACTGACTGTATCTATCAGCAAGCCTGTCAATATTTCTTTGCAAATCTGCAGCTTCAGCCTGATGAGTGCTTAAAACAGCAGCCTGTCTGGCATATTCATCAGTGAAAGAATTCTTTTTTTCCTGCAAAGCTTTATTTTCTGCTTCCATAGCATCAAGTTTGTGTAAAAGTACAGACAAACGACATAAACGTAAATCTTCTGTCAGCTTATTATACTGATGTGTTTTTTCTGCTGCCTTAGCCAAAGGCTCTACTTGAGCATCAACCTCACTGCGTATATCATTAATACGAATAAGATTATCTGCTGTATCGTCCAAACGTTTAACTGCATCTTTTTTACGTAAACGATACTTAGCAATTCCAGCAGCTTCCTCAAACAAACTTCGTCTATCTTCTGCACGGCTGTTAAGAATTTCATCTATTTTATTCTGGCCAATAATGGACATTGAGCCTTTACCAAGACCAGTATCAGCCATCAAATCAATAATATCTTTTAAACGACAGCTCTTCTTATTAATTGCATATTCACTGTCTCCACTGCGAAAAATACGGCGAGAAATACTGACCTGCTCAAATTCTAAAGGCAACGTACCGTCACTATTATCAAATTCAACAGTAACTTCTGCTACACCTAAAGCACGTCTTTTACTGCTTCCCGAAAAAATAATATCCTCCATCTTACTTCCGCGTAAATATTTAGCACTTTGCTCACCTAATACCCAGCGAATAGCATCAGAGATATTACTTTTTCCTGAACCATTCGGCCCAACAACGGCAGTAATCCCTTTATCAAAGCTTAATTCAGTTTTATCGGCAAAAGATTTAAAGCCATAGGTTGAAAAAGACTTTAACCGCACCAACAATCACCTATTTCCATAATTAATTATAATATCTATTTATTTTATCATAATTTATCAACAATTAATACTCTATCTACTG
Source organism: uncultured Phascolarctobacterium sp. (assembly GCA_964630355.1). GTDB lineage: Bacteria > Bacillota > Negativicutes > Acidaminococcales > Acidaminococcaceae > Phascolarctobacterium_A. Next base: position 20,301 of record CAZVSX010000011.1, on the reverse strand, counting down.
TACTTACAGTAAATAATTCAAAATTAACTGCCATTCATTTGCCAAAGCATCCAAATTCATACGAGCATTAGCTGGACTCGTAGAATGAAGAAAAAATACAGCTGTATTTTTAGATAATTTACCTGCAAAATATTTTTTAAAAGCTGCCGCAGCCTTTCCGCCATTACAAAAAACAGCAGTTATCTGCGGATACATTTCTAAAAATTCGCAAACAGCATTAGGCTGTTCATTTTTTATAGCACTGTCTAAACTGCCATCTCGTTCACAAAATGATAAAGTATCCCACAAAGCAATATGATGCCTCAGAAGCATATTCTTTTTATCTTCATATCTTAAAGGTTCATCTTCCCGAAGCAAAACAGACAGCATTCTCCAAAACCGATTCTGAGGATGTGCATAATACTGCTGCAATTCTAAAGATTTTCTACCTGGCATGGAGCCAAGAATTAAAACTCTACTGTCCTTATCTACAATAGGTTTTAAAGATTCGCACTTGGACATATTCTGATACCATCTGCTTTCTCATGTATTATTCTTAACTGTATTCCAGGATATTGCTGCTGCCAAAAATGTAAGTTACTATTTTTTTGTCCTCGCAATTTTGATTCCAAACTATAAGAACAATAAATATCTACACTTCTTAACCCTTTTTCATATAAAAAATCTATTTTTCCCGTACAATCATCACGTAAAATTCTGCTCTTTACGAGTTCGCCCATTGCTGGATGAAATGGCCCTGCTAAAATATTACCTGGTGAACACAATTCCTCATCTGCCTGCAAACCAACACGAATAACATTAATATCTGACTGCGTCAGTCTGCGATATAGCCATGCAGACTGTATAACTGCTTCTTCCAAAGTTAAAGGAAAATAATTTCCAGACATATATTCCTGTGCTAACGGTGTACCTTTTATTACCAAAACAGGATAAATTCTTGCTATATCTGGCTGCAAAACAGCTACCTGCTCACCTGTTGTCTTTACACTGGCAAAATCTTGCATTGGCAAACCCACCATAAGCTGAATACCAGTAAAAAAATCTTTTTCTTTTAAAAGTTTCATTGCTTCTATAACCTGTTGTGATGTATGCCCCCGTTCTGCTTTTTGCAAAACTCTGTCATCTAAGGACTGTACTCCCAACTCCACCGTCCTTACATTGTGCTTTTTTAATAGTTTTAATCTTGTGACATCAATATAATCTGGTCTGGTTGATAGGCGTACACTGCCAATAAATCCTTCTGCAATTAACTTATCTGTTAATTGTAATAACTTTTCCTGTAAACCCAAAGGCAAACCAGTAAAGCTACCACCATAAAAAGCCGCTTCATTTAATATATTAGGTTTCATCCATTGCAGCCAACGTTCAATTTGAGAATTTGCATAGGCAATCGCAGCCTTTGAATGTCCACTGATAGTTTTTTGATTGCAGAAAATACACTGGTGCGGACAACCTGCATGCGGTATAAAAATTGGTAAAATAGCCATATTATAACCTTCTCTTAATTATGTATATATTAATTTTATAATATTTCTTTGCCTTGACTTATCCCCTACAGGGGGTTATTATATTGAGTGAAAATATTTTATTAGGAATGTAGTGTAGCAATGAAATTATCTCATATGAAGTTTATAAAAACAAGTCTGCCTTTTACATTATCTACTATGGCTGCCTCTATGATGGGTGCTATAGATACAGCTGTTGTCGGGCACTTGGGTAACTATACTTATATTAATGCCGTATCATTGGGAGCAGTAATATTCAGTACAGTATACTGGCTGTTTGGCTTTCTAAAAATTTCAACCAGTGGGTTTGCAGCACAAGCTTTAGGCCATCATGATTCCAAGCAGCTTTCAGGTGCTTTTCTGCGTGGTGTACTGGCAGCTTTTGTTGTGGGTATGCTGCTAGTAATCTTGCAGGAACCCATCTGGCAGACAGCATTAATGCTTTTTACTCCTGACGCAGCAACAACACCCATGTTGGAACAATATTATCGTATGTTAATTTGGATTATGCCGCTGACATTAGTCTTTCAAACAGCTCAAGGCTGGTTTGCTGGTACACTGCATATTCGTATAGCAGTTTTAACAGCTCTCAGCAGTAATATCATAAACTTATTATTAGATGTACTCTTCGTTATAGTTTGGAACTTTGAGGTAACTGGCGTTGCGGCAGCAACCTGTATTGCTAATATCACCGGCTGCCTAATGATACTTTATTTTTACTGGCTACATAGACCCCTGCCAATCACTTCCGTACCCTTACAGCAAATCTTCTCTGGTCCAACATGTAAACAAATGCTGCAATGTGGTTCCCATCTTACAATACGAATGCTTTGCATGATTATTATGGTTAACAGTTTCATGCATCAAAGCTCCGCTTTTGGAGGCGAGCTACTAGCTGCTAACTCTATTTTATTCCAAATACAATTTATCATGGGTGATATTCTAACAGGTCTATCGCAGGCCGGAGCAATATATTCCGGTATTGCATTCGGTGAACGTAACAAGCTTATGCTCAACGATACACTGCGTATAAGTTTTATTTGGGCAATAGGTTTCGGTTTAGCCCAGTCCATATTCTATTATCTAGGCCGCCATGCAATACTTGGATGCTTTACAAACCTCCCCAATATTATTGCTGCTGCCCAGGAATATGATATTTTTATTGCCTTTTTTCCACTTATAAGTGCTTTGGGAATTGTATATTATGGTATATTCAATGGTGCCCTCTACACTAAACCAATTTGTATTTCTATGCTGATAACCGTAAGCTGCTATCTAGCAGCCTATTTTACGCTCATACCTATTTATGGCAATATAGGTCTTTGGCTGTCATTTCTCATCTTCTATATAGCACGCAGCGGTTTTTTACTGCTTTTTGTGCCAAAATTACAGCAACGCTTTGTATAAAAAGTAATTTTAACGCAAATACTGATCAATAGCACTTTCAAAATTCTCTAAACTTTTAGTACCATCTCCTTGTTCAATAGCATGCAAAATACAATGTTCCAGATGATCTTTCAAAATTACTTTTGCAGCATTATCTAACGCCTTACGAACAGCAGCAATCTGAATAAGGACATCAGAGCAGTCACGATCATTCTCCACCATATTTTTTATAGAACGGACATGTCCCTCAATACGGGCTAGTCTGTTTACAACTTTTTTCTTATTCGGATGCCGATGGATATGTTCCTCTTGCAAGTTATCTTTATTTTTTATATCTTCTTTTATATTTAGAATATCATGATTATGAACATATTCCAGTAAAGATTTTTCTTTTGTCATTAGGTTCACATCCTTATTGAATAATACTATTAAAGGAGCTGCAATAACTGACAGCTCCTTTTTTCTATACCTTATTCTTTAGCTTGCTTCGTTAAAATACTTTCTATAACAAGAGCTACACCATCATCATCATTAGAAGCAGTAACAATCTTTGCCTTATCCTTAACATTATCCTTGGCATTTGCTACAGCCACACCAATTCCAGCATTCTCTATCATAACAATATCATTATTGGAATCACCAATACACATGATTTCCTGTGGCTGTACACCATAAGCAACAGCAACATTTTTTACAGCTTCCCACTTATTAATTCCAGGTTCCATCAACTCAAGAAAATTATCCTTCGAGCTGGTAACATCCAACTTCCCTTTAAAATGCTCTGCAAAGTTCTTCCAAACAGCTGTAAATTCCTCAGTTTTTGTCATTACAAGAATTTTATATGGCGAAACATCTGTATGATAAAGCTTCTCGCCAACAGAAGTAGTAGGAACGCCGCTTATTTTAGTATACATCTGTGACCAAATATTTTCCTGCTTAATTAAAATTTTATCTTCAATATAAAGCTGCACATAATATCCATATTTTTTACAATAGGCAAGCACTTCATTAGCCGTTTCCAACTTCATCTTGTGCTCATAATAAACTTTACCGCTTAAAGCTCCTTTAACTAAAGCACCATTATAAGTAACTAAAGGAACATCCAAGCCAAGTTTTTCTGCATAAGGACATACTGAAACATACATTCTTCCAGTTGCAATTATAAAAATCTTGCCAGCAGCAATAGCTTTTTTTATAGCTTCTTCATTACGCAATGAAATAATACATTTACTATTCAATAAAGTATCATCCATATCACTGGCAATCAACTTAATTTCCATGCTTTTCCTGCTCCTTTTCCATCAAAATCTTCTCTATAAATATAGCAATCATTGGATAAATCAACAACAGAAATATTCCATGCACTAAACTAAATTCAAGCGTATATCCAGGAAGAACACGGCAGATAGTTATAGTACCTTCTAAAGAAAATGCCGCTGTAACAACGAGTGCTTTAATAAAATCACTGTAATATGTATGTACCTGTTTTATGGAAATTGCGCAAAAATCTTTAGAAACTATCAATTTCATAAGTTTCAAACCGGCAACCATAACCATTCCTTCGATAAAAGCTCCTGCAACAAGCCCTCCTAAAGTAACAACCTGAAGCCAATCTGTACAATATTCAACTATAAAAAATATAAAACTAAGCGTAAGCCAAGCAGTTGCTAAATAATATAATTTTTCTTTCAAATCAATCACCATGTTTTATTATAACACAAGAAATAATTTCTTGCATCTGCTATCCAAAAAGAGAGCACTGACATAAGCCCATCAAAATTATAGTCAAATTACAGCACTCTCTTAGTTTTTAACTTAAAATATCAACTTCTCCGCTCTTGGCTGATTTTATGCAAATCATATCCTCGATTTTTAATAAAGCTGCTTGTATCTCCTGTAATAATCAATGGAACCTGTCTTAATGCATATGGTGTTTTACACCCCAAAAGCAACAGATAAGATTTTATTTCTTCAGCAAGGATATTAAAGAAAGATATAGCAGACTCTATACCTTCCTCTATAATTAATTTCAATACTGGTCCAGTTACAGCAACAGCATCCGCTCCTAGAGCAAAGGCACGAACGGCCTCCGCTGCAGTATAAATACCACCGCTGGCAAGCAACAATTTGTCAGATGTTAATATATGCTGTGCATCAAGCAAACTCCAACATGTAGGCACTCCCCAGGAAAGAAATTCTTCATTCAATTTTATATTTTGACGTTTTGCTTCTATAGCAGAAAAATTAGTTCCTCCAGCGCCAGCACAATCGAAAGCAAAAAAACCATATTCCGCAAATAAACGATACTGTTCAGCAGCTATACCACATCCTGTTTCTTTTACAACAACAGGAACACTCAAAGACTCTTTGATTTTCAGCATATTTTCCAATAAACCAGCATATTCTTTATCACCTTCACGCATCCATAATTCCTGAGCTGTATTAAGGTGAATTTCCAACGCATCTGCCTTCAACATATCTACTGCCGCCTGTGCTTGCAACGGTGTTGCTAATGCACTGATATTAGCAAATACAAGACCATCCGTATATTTTTCACGAACAACTTTATAACTGGCACTACCACTTTTATCACGTACAGCACCATACTGTGAACCTACAGCCATACCAATGCCAGTATTAGCAGCTACCTCTGCAATTTTTCTGTTAATATCTGTAACCGCATCAGTGCCACCAGTAATAGCATCAATGAAAAAAGGCAAACGCAGACGTTTGCCTAAGATTGTTACAGATAAATCTAAGTCTGCCGGATTAATCTCCGGCAGACAATTATGCAGAAAACGAAGGTCAGCCAAATGAGTTAGAGCAGGCCCCTGCCCTAACTCCAAAGCATATTTTATATGCTCTAGTTTACGCTTTGCACGCTGCATAACTCATTCTCCAATTATTTTTCTAAGTTTTCCAACTGTTCAGACAGGTTTTGGCTCAGATGAGATTTTTTGTTGCCAATATAGGAACGGTATTCATTTTTCTCAGCATCACGTTTAACCTTGGAAATGCTAAGACCAATCTTTTTGCTGTCAAGATCCATCTTAATGATTTCAGCTTTAACAATTTGACCAATCTCTAAAACATCATCAGGTTTATTAATACGTTCTTGAGCAATTTCAGAAATGTGAACCAAACCTTCAACTTTTTCACTCAATTTTACAATAGCACCAAAAGCCAGGAAACGTACAACTTCAGCTTCAACAATGTCACCAACATGGAATTGGCTTGCTTCTACTTTCCATGGATCTTCTTGGGTAGCTTTAATGCTCAAAGCTACACGTTTATTTTCACGGTCAATCTTTTTAACCAAAACGGTAACTTCATCGCCTTCTTTAGCCACATCAGCAGCTTTTACATTGCGATCCCAAGAAAGCTCAGTATTATGAACTAAACCAACCAAGCCTTCGCCAACTTCAACAAAAAGACCAAATTCAGCAACTTTTACAACTTTACCAGGCAAAACTTGTCCTTCTTCTACAGAATTATAAGCAGCTTCTTCAGCAGCAGCACGTGCTTCTTTAGCAGCAGCAATACGTGCTTCTTTAGCTTCTTTCCATGCTTTTTGTTTAGCCTCTTTTTCAGCTTTCAGCAAATCACGACGAGAAACAACAATACGTTTTTTCTCTAAGTCAACTTCAATAATTTCAGCCTGTAATTCTTTGCCAATATAACCAGAAAAATCTTCTACACGACGCAATTCAACATGGGATGCCGGCATAAAACCTTCAACACCCTCAACAGCAACAGCCAAACCGACAATGTTTTTTGCTTTGTTTTTAATGATTCGCAGAACCTTTACAGTTGCTAAACGTTTTTCACCTTCAGGCAGTTCTGCAACATTTTTCCATGCAGCATCACGCTCTGCTTTAACTTTAGACAAACGAACGAAATCGCTCTTTGTGCTGCCAGGAACAACTTTAGCTTCTACTTCTTCGCCCTCTTGGATAGTATTTTGTAATTCTTCAGCAGATTGGGTCAAAGACCATTCAGAATAGGGAATAAAGCCATCATGTCTATATCCAAAAGATACATATACACCGTCTTTATCCAATTGAATAACTGTACCGTTAACAATCTTGCCGGAATATACTTCTACCTCCTCACTTTCATTGAGCATACTTTCAAAATCCATGTTTTCCATTACTACAATTGCCTCCTTAATTAAACGGTCTGGAGTCGATGCTCCTGCCGTAATTCCTATTTTATTACAACCTCTGAACATACTGCTTTGCAGTTCATCAGCAGTTTCAATATGATATGCTTTTGCACACCGCCTTTGCAACAATTCAAAAAGATGCCTTGTATTTGCACTATTACGACCACCTATAACAATAACTGCATCTGACTGTTCTGCCAGCTCTATAGCAGCCTGCTGTCGTTGTGCTGTTGCCAGACAAATTGTGTGTTCTACACGGTATTCTCCTGGACGTTGCAATTGCAATGCCTGTAATATATCATTAAATTTCTGCAACTCAAAAGTCGTCTGGATTATTACTCCATAACGCTCCTGCTGCGGCACATTAGAGATATCTTTTATATATTCTACACAGACAGCCTTTTCTCCTGCCCATTTTAAAATACTTTTTACTTCAGGATGATTTTTTTCTCCTACAATTATAGGAAAATATCCATCAGCAACTGCTTCTGCAGCTTTTTTCTGTGCCAGACGTACATTTGGACAAGTAGCATCTATAATATTCAAGTTTTTATTCTCTGCCTCTTTGTAAATTTCCGGTCCTACACCATGAGAACGAAAAATGACCGTCTCACCGGCAGAAAACTGTGATAAGCTATCTTTGCAGGCAATCCCCTTAGCAGCAAGTTCTGCAATTAGTTGTGGATTATGAATCAGAGGACCCAAAGTTGCCCCCTTTACATGAGCAGATGCTGCTTTATATGCCATATCTACAGCACGCTTTACTCCATAACAAAAACCACAATGCTTTGCTATCTTAACTTCTATCACTTTTTCCACCTTTCTGCAGTTCAGCAATATGCTGCATCATATTTTCAGTCATAGCATGCAGAAATTCCTTGTTAACTACAGCATTCTCTGGGAACAGAATAGGTTTACCGAAACGTACCGTTACCTTTGGCCAAATACGTCCTTGACGTTTGTAATCTGTACCAATAATACAAGCTGGTACAATAGCAGCTCTTGCTTTACTTGCCATCATTAAAGTACCTGGCTGAGCTTTACCCAGCTTACCTGTTCTGCTCCTGGTTCCCTCTGGAAAAATAGCCAATACCTGTTTATCTTCCAAAATATCAATACCATGTTTAATAGCAGCACGGTCAGCCCCGCCACGACGCACTGGAAAAGCCCCTAATATTTTATAAATGTCTCCTAAAATAGGTACAAACAGTTCCTCTTTAGCCATAAAATGAACTTTGCGAGTTGCCGCAGTACCAAGAACAGGAGGATCCAACAAACTCAGATGATTACAAGCAATAACCAAAGGTCCTGTTTTAGGAATATTTTCCTCACCTTCAATTCTTAACCGTAATCCTATAGTAAATAATATTTTAAAAAGCGTTTTGACAATTGTATAAATCATTGTATACGCTCCTGTACTAACTGCATTATTTTTTCAGTTACTTGCTGAATATCCATACCAGACGTATCTAGCAAAATTGCATCATCAGCCTGACGCAAAGGACTTATAGCTCTTTCGCTGTCTTGTTTATCACGTTCTGCAATATCCTGCTGTAACTGCAAAAGTTCTATTTTCTGACCATTTCCCACCATTTCCTTATAACGGCGGCGTGCTCTTTCCTCTACTGATGCGGTAAGAAAAATTTTCAACTGTGCATTTGGAAAAACAACTGTACCTATATCTCTACCATCCATAAGTACACCGCCAACTTTTCCCATACGGCGCTGCTGCGCTACCATAGCTTCACGCACTGCCCCAATAGCAGCTACACGCGAAACAATGCCCGTTACCTCAGGTTTACGAATATCAGCCGTAACCTCTGCACCATCTACAAAAACACGGTTAACATTTGCCTCTGGCTTAAAGTCAATAATCACATTATAAGCAAGACTGCTAATAAATTCTTCATTAAAAGGCTTACCCGTCTGTAAAAATTTCCAGGCAACACTCCGATACATAGCACCAGTATCTATATAAGCATATCCCAGCTTTTCAGCCGTTAGTTTAGCGATTGTGCTTTTTCCAGCACCTGCAGGGCCGTCAATAGCAACAACAATTTTCTTCATTATACATAACCACACTTTATAAAATAAAATTATTATCACTTTATTTTATCACAGATAATGCTAACGTACCAGTGACAAAAATATGGACAACATGAAAACTATAAAAAAGCTTATAATTCAGCTGCAGCTTCACCAGCTGCATGACCGCTGGAAAACGCCGCCTGCAAATTATATCCTCCTGTATAGCCATCAATATCTATAACTTCACCGGCAAAATATAAACCACTGATAAGTTTTGATGCCATAGTTTTTGGATTTATCTCTTTTACACTAACACCACCAGCAGTAACAATCGCTTCTGCTAATGGACGTGCAGCAGTAATTGGTACGCAAAAATCTTTAAGCACTTGTAATAATCTACGGCGTTCCTCACGCGAAATCTGATTAATAAATTTATTTTCATCAATATATGCCATATCGCAAACAACTGGTATCAAACTCTGCGGCAGCAAATCTTTCATGCCATTTATCAGCTGCTTGCGACTATAAGTACCAAAATCACGCTGCATTCGCATATCCAGTTTTTCTTCACTAAGTGCAGGCTTCAAATCAATATGCAACTCAACATTCTTTCCTTCAGCAAGTGCTGCTGATGCTAAATTGCTCAAAGAAAGTACAATAGGCCCTGAAACACCAAAATGCGTAAACAACATTTCCCCAAATTCACAAGCCAGCTTTTTATCATCAGCAGTTAACGTAACCTGAACATTACGCAAAGATAATCCTTGTAAATCTTTTATATAGGGATAATCACTTTCTAAAGGAACCAGCGAAGGTCTCAAAGGTATAATTTTATGTCCCAGCTTTGCAGCCAACTTTGCTCCGCTGCCATCACTCCCAGTACCAGGATAAGAAGCACCACCTGCTGCTAAAATTATGCTGTCAGCTGTATACATACCATTAATTGTTCGTACCCCCACTGCTCTGCCATCTTTTATAACAATATCTATTACTTTAGCATCAGTTTTAAGAATACCTCCTGCTTCCGTATAAATACGTAGCAAAGTATCTACAACATCTTTCGCCTTATCACTCACCGGGAAAACTCTGCCGCCACGTTCTACCTTGGTCTGCAATCCATTATTTTCTAATAAAAATACTATATCATCATTTGTAAAACGATGTAAAGCGCTATTTAGGAATCTTCCATTCCCAGGAATATTTTTTATGAACTCTGGAATTTCACAAGCATTTGTTATATTACAACGACCTTTACCTGTAATCAGCATCTTTTTTCCCGGCTGACGCATTTTTTCATAAATAGTCACCTGTGCTCCATTTTGTGCCGCTGTAATACCAGCCAACAAACCTGCTGCACCAGCACCAATAATAGCTACTTTTTTCATAATTTTGCCGCCTTTTTAAGCTGGCTAAGCTCGTCAGCACTAAGCTCACGGAATTTACCTCGTCCCAAATTACTGAGCTGTAATGGACCCAATCTGACACGTTTCAAATCACGTACAGGAAAACCTATAGCATCACACATACGACGTATTTGACGATTACGTCCTTCATGAATAGTAATATCAAACAGAGTAAATCCTCGCTCATGATCATAATCCCGCAGATTTACCACTGCAGGAGCAGTCATACCATCCTCAAGTTTAACACCGATACGCAGAACGTCCAACTTTTCCTGAGGCACTATGCCTGGCACCTTAACCAAATATGTTTTATTAACTTCATGACTTGGATGCATTAACGCCTGTGCCAAAGCACCATCATTAGTAAGCAAGAGCAAACCTTCAGTATTATAATCCAATCTTCCTACAGGAAAAACTCTTTCCGGAAGATTCTGCACAAAATCTGCGATACTACGGCGGTTCTGCGGATCAGACATTGTGGTAACTACACCACGAGGTTTATAAAAAAGATAATAAACTTTGTGTTCAGCAACAATAGATTTTCCATCAACACTTATTTTTACTTTACTTGCATCATATTTGCTGCCAAGTTCTTTTACTACTTTTCCATTAACACGCACACGACCTGCAATAATAATCTTTTCTGCTTCACGACGGGAAGCAATACCTGCTGCCGCCAAAATTTTTTGTAATCGTTCTTCCATTAAATTTATATATCCTTTACTTAATTTGTATTGTCAGATTCCAAAGCAAGCGATTGCTGCTCAATTATTATACTATCATCAGGCAGCCTCTCCAACTCTGGTAAATCTTTTAGATCTTTTAATCCAAAAACTGTCAGAAACTTTGATGTAGTAGCATATAAAATAGGACTTCCCAAGGCTTTTTTTCTACCAGTCTCCTCAACTAAACCCAAGTCCAATAATGTATTTAATACTCCATCAACCTTAACACCACGAACCGCTTCCATCTCAGCTCTAGTTACCGGCTGCTTAAAAGCTATTATAGCAAGTGTTTCCAAAGCGGCATTTGACAGTTTCACATCTTTTTTTTGCCCTAAATTTAAAAGCATATTGTAATATACAGGCTTAGTCACCAACTGCCAAGCATCTGCTGTCTGACGCAGCATAAGCCCACGATTTTCTTCTTTATACATCTGCTCCAAACTTGACAGCAACTCCCAAACCTGTGGTTTCTCTAACTGCATTACTGCTGCCAATTCTGCTACAGATATCGGCTCTCCAGCAGCAAAAAGAACTGCTTCCAATGCTCCCTGCATTTTATCAAGATACATGGAATTATTCCTCCTGTTTACTAAAAATATAAATGGGTGCAAAATGCTGTGCTTGACATATCCTAATCTCTCCCATTTTCAGTAACTCAAGAATACCTAGAAAAGCAGCCACCCTTTCACCAGAAAGATTACTTTTTAAAAGTTCATTAAGTATAAATCCCTGTGGTTTTTGCCGCAGCATACATATAATTTCCGCCATTTTATCCTTTACACTAAAAGCCTGTGGTTCAATAAAAGCAGTCTGCTTAACATCATTATTTATTACAGCAGCCAATGCTTCCAATAAATCTCTCGCAGAATAAGAAATTATATTGCGTTCCAATATCCCTTCAAACATAGGCTTACGCTGAAAAAAACGTTTAGCATCTTGTTTCATAGTATTTAAGGCAACAGCAGCACGTTTAATTCTGCGATATTCCAAAAGCATTTCCACCAACTGCTGCCGTGGGTCAAGCTCCTCTTCTTCAGTATCATCAGTGATACATGGCAATAGCATTCTTGACTTAATCTGCAAAAGTGTTGCTGCCATAACCAAAAACTCACTGGCAACTTCCATATCAAACTCACTTTGGGCACGCAAATAACTTATATACTGTTCTGTTACTGTCACAATCGGAATATCATAAATATCAATTTTATCCTTATCAATCATATGAAGCAGTAAATCTAAAGGACCCTCAAAAGCTGAAAGTTTTAAAGATAAATTACTCATAAGCAAACTTAAAAAACTATATTCAGCATAGTATTTATCAAAAACATATAACCATTAGCTAACGGATTGATTACCATGCTTGTAATTCCTGTAAAAACAAGAGCAATTAAAATGTAAAAACCATATTGTCCTACAATATTATCAAATTTCCAAGCCATTGCCGGCGGCAATAATTCAGAAAGAATCTTGGAACCATCAAGAGGTGGTACAGGTATGAGGTTAAAGAAAGCAAACCAAACATTATAAAGCTGCATCCATAACAAAAAACGATATAACCCGTCACTTAACAAACCAAAACGATTCATAAACGCCATCAAAAAAGCAGCAAGAAAGCATAAAAAAAGATTAGCCGCAGGTCCAGCAAAAGATACCTTCAAAATACCTTCTCGACGATTACGAAAATTATTTATATTAATAGGCACAGGTTTCGCCCATCCAAAACCTGCAACAACCAAAAGCAAAGCACCTATTGGATCAAGATGTGCCATAGGATTAAATGTCAGTCTACTCATATAACGAGCAGTTGGATCTCCCATACTATCTGCACATTGAGCATGTGCATACTCATGAATTGTAATAGCAAATAATAACGCCGGAATACGATAAATCATCGTACTAAAATCAAGCATAAAATCCTCCCAAAAAAATATATCGGTGGAATTATTATACAACATTTACTATTCCTACGTCAAAAGAAAACGGAACTATCAGTATATTTTATGTGACAGTTCCGTAAATATTTTATTTCCCCTTAAACTCCGGAGAACGTTTTTCATAAAAAGCAGCAATACCTTCCTTACAGTCCTCTGTTCCCATAAGTAAAGGCTGCGTAGTTTCTTCAAGTGCTAATACTTCATCTAATGTTAGCACAGAATTATTAAGATATTTCTTTGTTAAACCAATAGCTAACGGTGCACTTTTTGCCAAACGTAAAGCCATCTCATATACTTTATCCTTTAAATCCGTTTCTTCATAAACATGATTTAACATTCCCAAAGCTTTAGCTGTACAAGCATCTATAAGCTCTCCTGTAAACATAAGTTCTTTTGCTTTATGTATACCAATAGCTTTAGGCAAAAGATATAAGCCACCGCAATCAGGAATTAAACCTACTTTTGCAAAACTTTCACCAAAACGAGCCTTAGATGAGGCATATATCAAATCACACGCCAGCATAAGATTAACTCCGGCACCAGCCGTAACGCCATTAACATAAGCAATAATAGGCTTTTCTATAACAGTGATACGCTTGGCAACAGCTCCGACCTTAGCAATAAAAGCTTTCTTCTCCGCAATATCCTCTAACCCATTCAAGTAACTTAAATCCCCTCCTGCACAAAAAGCCTTACCATTGCCTGTTAATACTACTGCACGTACATTAGTATCTTTTTCAGCTTTATCCAATGCAGCATGAAGTCCGTCAATTAAAGCATCATTCATAGAGTTAAGACTCTTAGGGCGATTCATGGTAATAGTAGCAATATTGTCTTCTACAACATATAATACAGCTTCTTCCATTTGGGGCACTTCCTTTACTAATTTATTTTTATTTTACATAAGTAAATTATATCACAAAAAAGAAAGTTTTACTTCTACTAAATAATAATCTTCCAAGAATCCTTTTACATTTACAAACAATCTTCAAGCTTGACTTTTCCATGCAGAGTTCTTAGCTGTTCAAGCTTCATAGAATATTTGTCTGAAGTAATATCATAATTAGGATTATAATAAGGTTGCGACATATGCATAATTCCTAACATAGTATCATATACCATATCATTGGTAAAATATTTAGTCTTATTTCTATTTAAATTATCAATAGTCTCCGGATATTTCTTCTTATATTTATCAGAAAAAGAAAAATAAACTGGAATTTTTACAATCTCCTTCACTGATGGATATTTTTTATAGTTATCATAGAAAAATTCTGTTCCATGACAATACTTAATTTTTAATTCTTCTCCATGATCTGAAAAATACATCATTCCACCAACTGCTAATTTATCAAATAATAATCTATAAATTTCTGACATCACATAATCATTATATAAAACACTATTGTCATAAGCATTAATAAGAAAATCATCATCCCATCTTCTGAATTCTTTCGGATATCTACAATCATACGATGCATGAGACCCCAAAAGATTAATTACAAACAAGGTCCTGGTCTTTGGTTTTTTTATTTCTTTCAGGCAATCAATTATTTTATCATCAAAAGTATTATTTTTTTGTCTTATCCAAGTATCATTATAATTCTTATTAAGCCAACACTGCTCATCTGCCTGTTCACCAATACGTCCTACTATGTTATCATTAACTTGATTACTAATCCATACGACCTTAAATCCAGCCGTTTTGGCTATTTCTGTTATAGTTGCAGCATCTTTATATAAGATATCATTGTATTGATTTTTTGCTGTAAGAGCATATTCCAAAGAATGTGTAGTTACCGCAGCATTAGAAAATCCATTTTGCAATAAAATCACCTTTTTATCGGCAACAGCTTTATTCAGCCAAGGTGTTGTTTCTCTGCTGTATCCATAAACTGACATATTTGATCTAGCATGCGTTTCACCTATAATCAACGCAAAATTTTCATTTGCTGCTTCTGAAAATAAATATCCATCTAAGTTTAATTTTTCCTCACGCAATCTACTGTCAGCAGTAAAATTTTTTATCTGCTCCATTTGTTTCAAAGCATCTTGAAAAGCACGTGCCAGGTAAGTTTTTCCAGCAAAGGAAATATTTGACAAAGCCAAAATAATCAGCAGTAAAATAGCAAACTTTTGTTTGACGGGGGGGTAATTCCATCCAAATAAATTCTATTATAGATACTTTTAATACTCAAGAGTATTAGCATTATTGTTACTGCTCCCAGACTTACAACTTCAGGTGTAAAATATACAGTTATAAATTCTAAACTTTCCTGTATATTGCTCTGCAATATAGCTAAAATACCATCAATTGTTAGCTTGGTAGAAAAAATCAGATAATAACCAGTCATCAAAATAAACGGTAAACTTCCTAATAGAAGCAATAAAAAACTTAATATATTAAAAATTCCTGCATACTTTTTAGAAATATTATAATTCAGACACAAAGCTATTCCTGCTGGAATCAACGGTAACGTATAATAAAATAAAAAATCTTTCATTAACCTTTGTAAAAACAAAGGCTCAAAAAATGCAGCCAGCAACGGAATAAAAAATGCGACAAAGACTGTAGCTATATATAAGCAAACTATTTTCTTAGATAATTTTGTTAAATAATATAATTTCACCCACAAAAAAGTAAAAACAAAAATCAAAGAAAAATTTTTTAAATCAATTATAATCTCCTGCGACGAAAGCAAATAGGCAATAAGATAATTGATAAGTGTAAAAGCAAAAGTATAGCTTAATACTTTCGCTGAATTTCCTTTTTCTGAGAACAACATTAGCATAAATTAGCTCCTCCCAAGCACTTTTGACCATAAATTTATATTTTATATTTTAACATATTGTTATAAAAATGAAAACTTGTAATAATTCATTCTAAATTTCTGCAACAAAACGAAAACGTCTGAAAAATTCAGACGTTTTCACAAAATATCTATATTTATTTAATCATTTCTAACTGCTGTGCTACTCTTTCCTGCATCTGTGTCATATTTTCATAAGTCATCTCATGATTAACATATTCTGGCTGAACACATTGCAAAATCTGTTTAGCTGCTTTTGTGCTGAAAGGCTGATGACGATCTATAGAAACAATATGACGCCAAACTAGTTCTGTATTTTCAATATCAGGTACCTTACGTTCAAAAGTCTGCAAATAGCGTCCAGAAAGTGAACAATTAAGATGTACTCCCTTAATCAGCTCTGCATACGAACCCAGTTTATCAATAACTCGACAGATATAATCCGCTGCCTCTGCTTCTGTACGCAGACGAGGATTATTATTCATTAAATGCCCTGTATCCAGCATAATACCAACATTTTTACGTTCAATTCTTTCGAAAAAGTATTTTACTTTTCTTACATCAGTAAGACGCAAGCCAGGCCACCAAAGATTTTCAAACAAAACAACAACATCTGCTGGTACTTCATCTGCCACAGCATTAAATACATCGGCCGCAGCAGTAAGAACCTCTCTATCATTATAACGAAAATCATAAGTAAAAATTTTTTCATTATCTGCTTCAGCTACATGCCACACTAAATATTCAGGCTGCTGAGAAAGTGCTGCACAAATGTTACGACGAATAACAAAGAGCCATTCGTCGCAGCTCATAGCATCCTTAAAATAAGTTTGCCGCTCACGAATATTTCGAAATTGCTGACGCAGAAACTTAGCTTTTCTCAGCCAAAAATCCATCCAATATGGCCAATAATTAAGGTGTGCACCTATTGTAAGTTCTTTATAGCATGGTTTAGGATCTTCAAGAGTATAAATAAATTGTTCAATTCCGTCCACACCTAACAGCCTTACATATTCAGCTAAACTTTTTCCGCTGGTTTGCAGTTCCTTTTCATACCAATCAATCGCACAATAATTAAAAAGATGCTTGGTCATATCTCACCCTTCTTTACTTAACAACCATATTACAGTCACTAATAAATATTCAACACTGCTAATTGCAGACTTATTATACGCCTGGCCATATTACAGAAACCCAAATAGTTTTCTTACTAAGTAAATAAAAAAACTGCTGCGGTATCGCTGCAGTTAACTGAAATTCCATAAGCAGGACACACATCTAATAAAGCCATTTGTTAATACAAACGGCTTTTCCTGTACTTGTAAATCGCAAGCCTACGGAAAACTTCTTATAGCGGCACCCTGACTTAGTTCATCATTTTACAGCATCCTGTGAAGATATACAGCTGTTAAACTTCCTTTACAGTTGCGATACAGTACCGGACTTTCACCGGTTTTCCCTCTATAAGAAACATATACAGTTTTTATACGGTCTTTAAATTTAACAATAATACTATTTTGGCAATACTTCCTTATATGATGTTTTTAGTATATCATTTATCATAAGCTTTGGCAAGTAAAACAAGTATTTATAAGCCATTATTATAGAAAAGAAAATTTAGTTTTATCATCATAATATGGCTTGATTTTTTATTTATCAACTAAACAACAGTCTTATTTTTATCACAAAGCCTACGCATACACATTATTTCGTTTATTTTCTAATGCACATTAATTTATACTTGACCTATAGTTAGCTTCAAGTATTATTATAAAATAAGAGTCATCAGTTTCTATTCCAGCAGTTCAATTAAATTTTTAATATCTGCTGTTTTACTTAATAATATGTCTCAGTACATAAAGTTAAGTAATGTAATAAAATATTTGGAGGGAAATAACATGAGTAAAAAAGTTTTAATTTTATCTGGAAGTCCTCGTAAAGGAGGCAACTCCGATATTCTCTGCGATGAATTTAAACGTGGTGCAGAAGAATGCGGAAATCAAGTAGAAAAAATTCGAATTGCCGCAAAAAAAATACATCCCTGCTCTGCCTGCTATTATTGTAAAAATCACGATGGCAAATGTATTTATGAAGATGATATGCCAGAAATATTGCAGAAAATAATCGATACAGATGTATTAGTATTAGCCAGTCCTGTATATTTCTACTCTATAAATGCGCAGCTAAAAGCAGTTATTGATCGTACTGTCGCACGTTGGTTAGAAGTAAAAAATAAAGAATTTTATTATATCATCACTATGGCAGACGAAGAAACCGCTTCTGCAAATACTACGCTTGCCTGCTTTCATGGCTATGCTGAATGTGTAGAAGGTGCAGTAGAGAAAGGCTGCATTATTGGCAAAGGAGTCTATACAACAGGAGAAATAACAAAATCCCCTGCTATGGAAAAAGCCTATAAAATGGGTAAAAATATTTAATAAAAAATCAAATAGTCTACTTATACATCAATTTTCTGCTTTAGTATTATTATATAAAAGGTAAGACATATAAAAGTCTTGCCTTTTATTTTTTAGAAGTATACATCTTACTTCACATCTTTGTTGCTTGACGTAAAGTATTCCTAAATCTATAATTTAATTGAACAATTAAATTTTCAATATTCACTAAACTAATCTGCAAGGGAGCTGTTAGCTAATGAAAGAATTGCTAAATAAAGCAAACCGCAAGCAAAATTTAATTTTTGCTGCAATTTTACTAGTTTTAGCAGCAGGTAGCTGCAAATTATACTACAATCTTACTGCCAAACCACAAACTGTTAATTATATTGCTACAGTTCGTACTTTGACTATTGGAAAAATAAATAGTGATGAAGATAATATATATCCTGGTGAAGTTAGAGGTCGTTATGAAAGTCAACTATCTTTTCAAACTTCAGGTAAAATCAACAGTCGTTTAGTAAACGTAGGTGATAGAGTACATACTGGTCAAGTACTTATGACATTAGATCCAAAAGATATTAAACAAAATGTTGAAGCTGCCGATGCCCAGCTTACCGCTGCAATCGCTAATCAAAAACTGGCTTCTGATAATGCAAGCCGTTATAATAAACTTTATACTAATGGTGCTGTAAGTGAAGCTGTACGCGATCAATATAACACTCAGCTTGAAGCTGCTGATGCATCTTTACGCCAGGCGTATGCAAATGTTAATGCCAATAATAATATGTTGGAATATACTCATCTTATCAGCGATGCTGATGGAGTAATTGCTGCCATTAATGGAGAAGTTGGTCAAGTTGCAGCTGCTGGCACGCCAATGATAACACTTATACAAAACGGTGAACGAGAAATACAAATCAATGTTCCTGAAAATGTATCTCTAAAACAAGGTGATGATGCTAAAATAACTTTTTGGGCTTTGCCAGACATAAAACTCAACGGCAGCATCCGTGAAATATCTCCTATCGCAGATTCCTTAACCAAAACTTATAAAGTTCAAGTCAGTGTACCACAGCTGCCATCATCAATAAAACTTGGTATGACAGCAAAAGTATTTTTTCCTAAACACTATTCTGAATCCAAAGCAGACGAATTTATTATTCCTGCAACAGCTTTATATCAGCTAAATGAAAAGACTCAAGTTTGGCTGGTACGTGACGGAAAAGCTGTATTACAGGATGTAAAAACAGCTGGATACATTGGCAACAATGTTCGTATAAACAAGGGTCTTAGCAAAGGTGATAAACTGATTACTGCAGGTTTAAATAAACTTGTAGAAAATCAAACGGTACGCCTTGCTGAAGGTGGTGAAAACTAATGCAGAACGATAAAAAACATAATATTAACTGGGCAGAATGGGCTATTGAGCATCGACAGTTAGTATACTTTTTTGCATTTTTAGTTCTGATTATGGGAATTTTTTCATTTAAATCACTCGGTCGCAGCGAAGACCCAAGTTTTGCCGTCAAACAAATGGTAGTTTCGGCTGGTTGGCCTGGAGCAAGTGCTAAAGATGTAGAAATGCATCTCACAAACACATTAGAAAAGCAAATCCAGAGTCTACCGCAAATTGAGCGAATAACCAGTTATTCTCGTCCTGGAAAATGTGTTATAACAGTAGTATTAAAAGATGAAGTTACAGGAAATACTGTACGCCAACGTTGGCTGGAATTGCGCAATATAGTTGAAGACGGACGTAAAAATCTTCCAACCGGTACCATCGGTCCTTATTATAATGATCGTTTTGATGATGTTTACGGTAATATTTATGCCCTCACCGGTGACGGATTTTCATATGAGGAAATGCGTAAATATGCCGAAAAAATCAAACTGGATTTTTTCTCTGTACCTGATGTAAAAAAGGTAGAATTAATAGGTGTTCAACC
>CAZVSX010000010.1:0-60486 GCA_964630355.1 uncultured Phascolarctobacterium sp. | reverse complement strand
TAGGTACTCCTCCGAACACCCTCGTACTTGGCCCTGGCGGATACAAATTCATGGACTATGTAAAAGCAGGCTGCGGCTTGGTTCTGGTTTGCTTCGTAGTATCCCTGGTTGTTATCCCGATGGTATGGCCGTTCTTCCCTGGTAAATAATTACCGGTTTGAAAAGCTGATTAAATCGACTTCTGTTATATGCAGGAGTCGATTTTTTTGCTTTAAATACAGATGAAAATGATATGTACCGCCATTAGAGGAAGTACATATCATTTGGAGGTTATTCAGAAACTGATGAAATATACAGCAAAATTCTAATCTATAAAATTAAAAATAAAGTTTAAAAGTTTAATTATTTGTATAAGGGAATTGGTAAACCAGTTTTTCCTGCAGCACATGGGTGAGGCTGTCGATGTTCGCACTGAGCTTTTCTATCCTGCTTTCCATGCGGACAAGCAGATATGAGCTGACGAGCATCGGAAAACCATAATCCGCTGCTGCGGCTAAAAGCTTATCTAAATCCATAGCTTCCTCCTTGGTGCAAATATTTTTAAGATTAGGGCAGTGCGGTTGCACTGCCCTTTTTGCGTTCTGCTTAGACTAAAGCAGTAACTTCACGGTTGACGTAGCGTGCTTCCACAGGTTCAGTAAGTTTGCCGGTGGCAGTGGCGAAAACGTCCTTATCCACCAAAAGCTGCATAACAGGCTGTACCTGTTCCAGGCTTAAATCGCTTTTAACATCAGAAATACTGATAACTTTTTTAGTACCCTGTTCAGTTTTAAAGACCATTTGCAAAGTTTTTTCCATAATTTTTATGCTCCTTTTTTGTAATGATTGTGGGGGAGAGGTTTTTCTCCCCCAAGTGCAGGCTTATTCCTGCTCGTTTAAGGCACTCTTTTCGCTGAGTTCAATGTCTTTTACCGCAGCATCCAGCAAACCGCCTACGGCAGTACCAACGGCATGGATATTCTCCAGAGAGGCTTCCTCTTTGATACCGTTGAAGGTTTTTGCTTTGTATTTAGTTTGTCCGTTTTCATCTACACCGTTTTCAATGTTGATAATCATACTGCGTTTAAGAAGTTCTTTGTCAATAGTTGCCATGTTTTTTCTCCTTTTCTTAGTAAATATCAGGCTGCGAGCAGTAACTGCTCCTGTGGCGGCGGCAGCGGCAAAATGCTGCTCTGCTCAAAATAGCGGCTGTATTCCAACGCCTTCTCCCGCAGCAGATAACCGCCGGGGCGAAGACTGCGTGTTTTGGGCAGACCGCTGAGTGCGATTAAATCCCAACGCATATCAGGGTCATTTTGCCCTGGGCCATAGCCATCAATAAGAGCGACTTCTGCGTGTGTCTTTACGCTGGCAAAGGAAATTTCCAGTTCCAGCTCTTGGCAGAGAATGGCAGTAACCAGTGCCATTTGATTGATTTGCTGCATAGTAGGCGGATAGACAGTATATACAGGCTGCCACTTACAGTTCAAAATTGCTCCGTAAGCACAGCAGAGGGCAATACCGATACTGCCGCTGTTACGCTGCCAGGTATGTGCCTTGCAGTCCGTCAGACGGCTGCACGTTTGGTAAATTTCGCCATGCTCATCAATATTCAGATGATAATCATCAAAAGCCTGTCCATAACGGCCTGCTGTCCAATGCAGATAAATATGTTTGATACTGCCCTTTGCCTGTCGTGCCAAAACACGCAGCTGCTCGTGCGTAATCTGTAAGGGATTTGCTACCAGCATTTTTTCAGCTCCTTTGCTTTAAATCAACAGCAGCCCTGCCGCTGTTTTTAACGCATTACTTGCCGTATCCGGAATAGGTGTTCATGCACAAGGCTTGCACCTGCAAAACAGGTGATTTTGCCTTTCACTATACTAATGACATTTTTCAGCTGTTTTTATACCCATATACCATAAAAATTTTTGCATGGGTATAAAATTTGAATTTCTTTGCCATTAATATAATGAGATTCTTTTTTCTTTCTCTTTTTTGTTAATTTTTTCTCTTTCATTTTTTCTGGCACTCTTCATGCAAAAGCAAAGCTTTTGCTTCCTTGTTCTAAATATAGGTTACAGTAAATAGTTACGTAAGCAAAAAGTAAAAAAAGCGTCCTGCACTAAGCAGAACGCTGTAAAAAATTTAACCTAAAAGCTGTTTTAACTTGTTAATACCTCTTTGATGGTGCAGATAAAGTGTTTTATAACTCACCCTATGCAGCTTGCTGTAAGCTTGCAGAGATATATCCTTAAAATGCACAGCCTCAATAATTTCACGTTGTCTGGCAGTCAGCGACTGCATAGCGTTTTTCAAAAGCTCCTTATTTTCAACACTAACGGTAATATCCGCATTATCTGCAAGCTGCGGCAGCTGCATATTTTCGGCAGCACTGTCCAAAGATAAACAGTCCGTTGCTGAAGAATGTCTGCTTAACTTATGCAGCAGTTCATAACGCAGATGGCACTGAATAAGCCCCGGAAGATGTGCATAATCACGACCGTTGTATTTGCTGATAAATTCCAAAAAGATAACCCAGGCGGTGTTTACGGCATCTTCGCCCAAAGCACTGCTGATACTTTGACGCAAAGCCTCCTTGTAGATTAAGGGTTTAAAAGCCTGGCAAAGCTTATCAACAGCCTGCTGGTTTCCCTCTTGGGCAGCAGTGACAAGCTCTTTGAGCTGTGTGAGAGTGAACGAGTTCTTCTGCCTGCGGCAGTTAGTTTTCTTAATATCGTTCAAGTCCTTTCTGCTTTTTATGACAGAATTCTGTACTGTATTTCATCAGGTCTGATAAATATATTATAGCAGTAAGTGTCGATAATATTCTGAAAAAGGCAGTAAGTTGCCGTTGAGGAGGTTAAGCATAACACAAATTTAAAAATTTTACAAGTTTGTGCCAGGGACAGCCAAAACTTTAAAGAATTTTGATTGCGTTGCTGTTTAAATGTTTTATACAGGCAAGTTGTTGCCGATTTAGCGATATAAAGCTTTTTCTGTAATACCCTTAATAGCAAAAGGAGGGCGTTACATGAAAGAATATAGAACTTTAATGGCAAGATGCGTGGGTGAATATATTGTTTCGCTGCGTAAAGATAAGCACATACGTCAAGAGGATTTGGCTGCCAGGGCAGGGGTTTCGCTGCGTTCTCTGCGGATGATTGAAAAAGGCGAGGTGAGTGCTTCGCTTTACACACTGGTGCTGTTATCTGAAGCACTGGGAGAACGCTTTGAGGATTTGTGGGAGAATGTGCGTAAAAATTTGGCACTGGAACGCAAGAACGAGGGAGTGAGGGGTTAGGACTGCCTGCGAAAAAGAGCGTAAAAGGGCAGGGTGCCTGAAAAAAGTTTTATAGGGTACAGCTATGCCTGAAAATGTCCCTTGACGGGGGGGCAATTGTGTTATAAGATTACTACATCATGAATTTATGCTGGGGTTTTCCTAGTGAAGTGAGGGTGTAGTGAATGGCACAAAGGGAAAAGCAAGACAGCTCAATACAGGTAATATCTCTGTTTTCAGGGTGTGGAGGACTGGATTTAGGGTTTAAAAAAGCAGGATTCAAAGTTCCTGTTGCAAATGAATTTGATTCTAAGATTTTTGAAACATTTAAAGCTAATCACCCTAGCACGTATTTAATAGAAGGCGATATCAGAAAAATTACTAAGGATGATATTTCTGCGTATATTACTGGTGATATTGATGGGATAATTGGAGGACCACCTTGTCAGTCGTGGTCAGAAGCTGGCTCCTTGCGAGGAATAGAAGATGCAAGAGGTCAGTTATTTTTTGATTATATACGAATCTTAAAAGATTTCAGACCAAAATTTTTTCTTGCAGAAAATGTTAGTGGTATGTTGTCCAATCGACATGCTGAAGCTGTGAAGAACATACTTAATCTTTTTGAGAAAGCTGGTTATGATGTTACTTTAACTCTTGTAAATGCTAAGGATTATGGGGTTGCTGAAGAAAGAAAAAGAGTTTTCTATATAGGTTTCAGAAAAGATTTAAATATTAAATTTATATTCCCAGAGGGTTCTACAAAAGATGATGATAAGAAGCTTACATTAAGGGATATAATTTGGGATTTAAAAGATACTGTTGTTTCAGCTGGTGAAAAAAACCATCATAATCCTAATGCCATAAATAATAATGAATATTATATTGGAGCTTTTTCTCCTATATTCATGAGCAGAAATAGAGTAAAAGATTGGGATGAACAAGCCTTTACAGTGCAGGCATCTGGAAGACAGTGCCAGTTACATCCTCAAGCTCCTAAAATGGTAAAGTTTGATAAAAATGATTATAGGTTTGTTGAAGGTCAAGAACAACTTTACAGAAGAATGAGTATTAGGGAAGTAGCAAGAGTTCAAGGATTTCCAGATGATTTTAAATTTATTTATAAAGAAACAAATAATGCTTATAAAATGATTGGTAATGCAGTTCCAGTGAATTTGGCTTATGAAATTGCCGTAGCGATAAAGAAATTCTTGTGTGGTAAGGGTGACCAAGTGGTTGGCATAAAACCTGCAAAAGATAAAAAATATAAGGCAGGTGCTAGAAAATGACGGCAAAAAGTAATGATCAGGGCAGAGCCTATGAATATGCATGGATGAATGTTTTGTTTGATAATTTAAATGAAATAAGAAGTACAGAGATAGTAGATAATTCAAGCTTACATGCAAATATAAGAGCGTGGAATACATTAAAAAGTGATAAAAAAGAAATTTTTATCACTTCTGCGAATTCTGCTATTAAAACGTTAATGGAACTTGAACCAAGAATGGAAGAAAATGATAATGATTTATTATTTTTAGAGTTTCAGCAAGATGGAAATGGGTGCAATGGAGATGTTAGAGATATTGTAATAAAAAGAAATAGCCTTGACTGGGAAGTTGGTCTGAGTATTAAGCATAACCATGCAGCTGTAAAGCACAGCAGGATAAGCAAATACTTAGATTTTGGTAAAATGTGGTATGAACTTCCATGTAGCGAAGAATATTGGAAAGATGTTTTGCCTATATTTAAGCAATTGGAGATAGAAAAAGAGAATAAAACAAAATGGAAAGACCTTGAAGATAAGCATGAATTAGTTTATATTCCATTGTTAAAGGCTTTTTCAGATGAAATTAAGCGTGCATATGTTTTAAATCCAGAGATTGTTAGTAAAATGCTTAGGTATCTTATTGGAGTAAAAGATTATCATAAAATTATCTGCTATGATTCTAAAAAGATGACAATGATTGAGAGCTTTAATATTAACAATTCTCTGGGAAAACCAAGTAAAAATAAACAATCTATATTGAAGTTGATAAAAGTAAAATTACCAACAGAACTTGTTGATATAAGATTTAAATCTAATAGTACAACGACCGTAGAGATGTATTTGAATAATGGATGGCAATTAAGTTTTAGACTTCATAACGCTTCTAGTACAGTTGATACTAGTTTGAAGTTTGATATACAGTTTATTGGTATGCCAAGAGGTATACAAATATATAATTGCTATTGGCATTAGATATAAACGGTATTTTTACTAAAGGATTATTAATGGGATATAATAGATTATTATAACAAAACAAAAACACCTTGTCGTAAAACGAACAAAGTGTTAGAATAAACAGTGAGAGAAATCTGGCAGGTTGGTCTTCCTCCGCAAGGGGGTGGGTTCCACCTATAGCCAACACTACCTGTCCCAGAAGGTTGGTCTTCCTCCGCAAGGGGGTGGGAGCATGACGGTTGCCGAGGCGTTACAGTTAATGGTAACTTTTGGACTTCTGATTGCTACCCTTATGTTTGAACGTAAGTAAATTATGGCATAAATAACAAAAGACCGACATTGCGGTCAACGTCAGCCTTTCGTCATATTCAAAATCATTGGAGAGGACTGACGGACGACTGTCAGATTTCTCTCTTTGTTTATATTATAGAAGAAAGAATTATTGTTGTCAAGGAAGCTTTGGCGTGAGCGTAAGCTTTAGGCAGATTCTTTGATTGCCCAAAGAATCTGGAAGAAAGGCACTTACTTTTACAAAAGTAAGCAAAATAAAGCTTTTTTGTTCGCCCAAAAAAGCTTGCAAAAAAATGCTTTGCCATATTTGATGGTTGTTGTAAAGTGTAAAAATAAAAACACCTTGTCGCAAAACGAACAAAGTGTTAGAATAAACAGTGAGAGAAATCTGGCAGGTTGGTCTTCCTCCGCAAGGGGGGATAACATGAGCGTGTACGAAGCAATATCCTTGATGATACAGTTTGGGATATTAGCAGTAGGAATCGTGACTGTTGTCATAAGTATTGTTAGGTTACGCAAGTAAAAGAGCAATAAAAAAGACTGCCTAACAGTCGTAAGCAGCCTTTCTCAATAAAAGAACTAATTGGAGAGGACTGACTCGCGACTGTCAGATTTCTCTCTTTGTTTATATTATAGAAGAAAGAATTATTGTTGTCAAGGAAGCTTGGGTGTGAGCAAAGCTTTAGGCAGATTCTTTGTATGCCCAAAGAATCTGGATAATATGCTTAAATTATTTTGGTTGTCCAGTCTTCAATGTTCCAGACTTTATCTACCCAGCTTTCGTAAAATTCGGGTTCGTGGGATACCAGGAGAACACTGCCTTTAAATTCTTTTAGGGCACGCTGTAATTCTTCTTTTGCGTCTACATCAAGATGGTTTGTAGGTTCGTCGAGTACCAGCCAGTTGACGTCTTTGAGCATGAGTTTGCACAGGCGTACTTTGGCTGCTTCGCCGCCGCTGAGAACAAATACTTTGCTGGTTATATGTTCGTTTGTCAGACCACAGCCGGCTAAAGCTGCTCTTACTTCATAGTTTGTTAAACCAGGATATTCGTTCCAAACATCGTCTAGAGCTGTATTTTCGTTCTTTTCACGTTCTTCCTGCTCAAAGTAACCAGGTTCTAAAAATTCTCCCAGTTCTACTTTGCCGCTTACAGGTGGAATGATGCCCAAGATGGTTTTAAGCAATGTGGTTTTGCCAAGGCCGTTGACACCGCGGATGGCAATTTTTTGTCCACGTTCCAGATTAAATGTTACAGGTCTGGTCAGCGGAGTATCATAACCAAGAACTAAATCTTTCGCTTCTACGATAAAACGGCTTGGAGTACGTGCTTCACGGAATTTAAAGGTTGGTTTGAGTTTTTCACGGGGTTTTTCTATCAATTCCATTTTGTCAAGCTTGCGCTGGCGGCTTTTTGCCATGTTGGTTGTAGCAACGCGGGCTTTGTTGCGTGCGATAAAGTCTTCCAGTTTGGCTACTTCCTGCTGCTGGCGTTCATAAGCACTTGCTTTTTGTGCCTGATAGATAGCATACATTTCCTGGAATTTATCATAGTTGCCGCTGTAACGTGTGAGTTCGCAGTTTTCCAGATGGTAGATTACGTTGACAACTTTGTTAAGGAAAGGAATGTCATGGGAGATAAGAATGAAGGCGTGTTCATAATTTTGCAGGAATTTTGTCAGCCATTCTATGTGTTCAACGTCTAAGTAGTTCGTTGGTTCGTCTAACAGAAGAATTTTAGAGTTTTGCAGCAGAAGTTTTGTCAGCAGTACTTTGCTGCGCTGTCCGCCAGAAAGTTCGCTGACATCTTTGTCTAAGCCAATGCTCCCGAGACCGAGACCGTTGGCAAATTCTTCAATTTTGCTGTCTAAAGAGTAAAAACCGCTGTGCTCAAGTTCTGATTGAATTTCTCCTACGGTGTTCATCATTTTGTCCAGTTCTTCCGGAGATGCATCACCCATTTTGTCATAAAGTTCCAGCATTTGCTGTTCCATAGCGTACATTTCGGTAAATGCTGTTCGCAGTACTTCTCTTATGGTCATGCCTTTTTCCAAGGTACTCTGTTGGTCAAGATAGCCTACGGAAACCTTGCCTGGCCATTCAACTTTGCCGTCATCAGGCAGAACATGACCTGTAACAATGTTTAAAAAAGTAGATTTGCCTTCACCATTGGCACCGACAAGACCAACATGCTCTCCGCGGAGCAGTTTAAAGGAAACATTTTCTAAAATTTGTCGACCACCAAAGGAGTGAGAGACGTTGGTGACGTTTAAGTAGCTCATAAAAACCTCGCTTTATTTATAAGTAGTTTTTTGTTATAATAATAACAATTTAAATAGTTTTAGTCAATCTCGAAGGAGGCAGGGAGATATGCTGCAAGGAAATAAAAAAGATATTGCCAGCCTGTTGCCGTATGTAAATGAGCGTCTGCAAAAAGCACTTGCTTATATTGCTGAAAATGATTTTTCTCAGCTGGCTAATGGCGAATATGAAATCGAAGGAAGAAGTATTTTTGCTCGCGTAAATACTTATACTACTGAGGAAAAAGCTGTCCGCCGTCCCGAAAAACATAATGAATACATTGATGTACAGTTTGTAGCGGAGGGTGAGGAAACTATATGGTATACACCGCTTAGAACATCGTGCGTGGAAATTGAAAACAGGGCAGAAAAAGAGGATGTAATTTTTTATGCTGATGCCAAGGAGCTTAACTGCGTGCATTTGAAAGCAGGAGATTTTGCTGTATTCTTTCCGTGGGAGCTGCACAGACCCAACTGTCAAACCGAAGACAAAGGCAGCTTTGTCCAGAAGATTGTGGTAAAAGTTAAGGCTTAACAGGTATTGCAAAATTACTGGATTTTGTGTTGTTTCTTTGTGAAAGAGATAACTGAAAAATTTTAAAAAAAAGTTTTATAAAAAGTGTTGACAAAAACACGCAGACTTAGTATAATAACATTCGTGATGTTGAGCAATACAAAATATCACGAAATATTCCCCGATAGTTCAGCCGGTAGAACACCTGACTGTTAA
The DNA here is from genome assembly GCA_964630355.1 of uncultured Phascolarctobacterium sp. Taxonomy (GTDB): domain Bacteria; phylum Bacillota; class Negativicutes; order Acidaminococcales; family Acidaminococcaceae; genus Phascolarctobacterium_A. The sequence continues at coordinate 51,685 of CAZVSX010000010.1, read as the reverse complement.
TCAGGGCGTCGTAGGTTCGAGTCCTACTCGGGGAGCCACCTGGCCGGTTGGTCAAGCGGTTAAGACACCGCCCTTTCACGGCGGTATCAGGGGTTCGATTCCCCCACCGGTCACCAATACGGGCGCTTAGCTCAGCTGGGAGAGCGTCTGCCTTACAAGCAGAATGTCAGCGGTTCGATCCCGTTAGCGCCCACCACGTAAATTCAGCACTTCAGTTAATCTGGAGTGCTTTTTTGCTTTGTAGGCTTTCGGTTGTGTATAAATTATTTTTCTGGTTGATATATAGCAGTGTGCTTACTAAATTTTTCTTCAAAGACTTGAAAAATAATATAGCATACGCTATTATATATAAAGAGTAGCATTTATTATAAGAAGTGGAGTGTTTTGATTATGAACTTTTTGGGAAGTTTGCCTGTACGTCTGCTTTTAGGCGTTGTTCTGGGTATAGGTATTGGTCTTAATGTGGGCGAAGGTATAATGCAGGTAGTACTGACTTTAAAAAATCTGCTGGGCAATTTAATTATGTTTTGTGTACCGCTGATTATCATTGGTTTTATTGCTCCCTCTATAACAAGGCTGGGTAAACATGCCAGTGTTATGCTGCGTGTGGCTGTTATTTTAGCTTATATTTCTTCTGTTGGTGCAGCTTTTTTCTCTGTGGCTGCTGGTTATTCACTGATTCCGTTTTTGAATATTACGCCAACTGTTGATGGATTAAAGGAAATGCCTAAGCTGCTGTTTGATTTGCAGATTACACCTGTTATGAGTGTTATGAGTGCTTTAGTGCTTTCTGTGCTTTTGGGATTGGCAGCTGCCTGGACTAAGGCTGATGTTATTACAACTGCTCTGGAAGAATTCCAAAAAATTGTTTTGGAAATAGTTACTCGCGTAATTATTACAATTTTACCGATATTTATTTCCTGCACTTTCTGTGGATTGGCATACGAGGGAACGATTACCAAACAGCTTCCTGTATTTTTGATTGTTGTTCTTATTGTTATGGTAGGTCATTATATTTGGCTGACACTGCTGTATTTGCTGGCAGGGGCTTACTCCGGAAAAAATCCTCTGCGTGTTATTGAAAACTACGGCCCTGCATATCTCACCGCCGTTGGTACAATGTCTTCTGCTGCAACCTTGGCGATTGCACTTAAATGTGCCCTCAAATCCAGTGTGCTGCGTAAGGATTTGGTTAACTTTGGCGTGCCGCTGTTTGCTAATATTCATTTGTGCGGCAGTGTGCTTACGGAAGTATTTTTTGTTATGGTTGTATCACAGATACTCTATGGTACTTTACCTACATTGGGAACGATGATTGTTTTCTGTCTTTTGTTAGGCATTTTTGCTATTGGTGCTCCTGGTGTTCCCGGCGGTACGGTTATGGCTTCTTTGGGTCTTATTACCAGCGTACTTGGCTTTGATGCCACAGGAACTGCACTTATGCTGACGATTTTTGCTTTACAGGACAGTTTTGGCACAGCCTGCAATGTTACAGGTGATGGAGCATTAACGTTGCTGCTTACAGGTTATGCAGAAAAGCATGATATTGATGAAGTTAAAGAAGTAAATGTGCTTTAAGAAATTATGAAAAAAGCAGGGTGTGCACTAATCGTTGTTATAAGTGTACATCCTGTTTTTGACTGTTTGGATGAACAGCATTAATTCTGCGTAAAATTACTTTTGAGTGGAGCTTTTTTATAGATGGGAAATTTGCCTATAAATTTCTCTGTTTCTCTATAATTTTTCCTGAAAATAATATATAATAAAAAGAATATGGATAGAAAGAATTTTGCTTATAGGTTTTGCAAAATTTTTGCGAATTATAGGATGATGTTTTTCTGTAAGCTTGCATAGTGGGGAAAATAATTTTATAATAATAAGAGAATTCATACTAAAAATATGGGAATTAGATTTTAAGCAGGAGATGATTTAATCATTGCTGCGATTGGAGGATAAATATGCTGGAAAATTTATTAGAGGTAAAAAATCTTGCGGTTAATGTTGAAGATAAGCAGATTTTAAAAAATATTAATCTTGAAATTAAACCAGGCGAAACTCATGTGCTTATGGGGCCTAATGGTGCGGGAAAGTCTACTCTGGGTTATGCGTTAATGGGCAATCCTAAATATACTGTTACTAATGGCAGCATTACTTTTGCTGGTGAAGATATTACAAATATGTCCGTGGATAAGCGTGCTAAAGCAGGAATGTTTCTTTCCTTTCAGAATCCGCTTGAAGTTCCCGGTATTACTCTCGGAAGTTTTTTGAAAACAGCTTTGGAACAGCAGCGGGGTGTACGTATAAAAGCCTGGGATTTTCGCAAAGAGCTGCGTCAGGCAATGGCTTTGCTGCAAATGGACAGCAAATACGCTGAACGTGATTTAAATTCCGGATTCAGCGGCGGTGAAAAGAAAAAGGCTGAAATTCTGCAATTGCTTATGTTGAATCCTAAGTTGGCAATTCTTGACGAAACGGACAGCGGTCTTGATGTTGATGCTGTTAAAATTGTTTCCCAGGGAATAAAAGCTTTTCAGGAGTATCGCCAGGGTGCTTTGCTGATTATTACCCATAATACAAAAATTCTTGATGCACTTCATGTTGATAAAACCCACATTCTTGCACAGGGTCAGATTATCAGAAATGATGGTGCAGAACTTGTTGATGAAGTCAGCAAGAACGGCTTTGAAAAATTCTTACAAAATTAACGAATAAATGGTGGCATAAATTATGGAAGAAAAAACCTATGTAGAAGATATTGACCGGAGTCTTTATGATTTCCGCAATGAGGATAGGGATGCCTATCGTATTCAGGAGGGTCTGACACGCGAGATTGTAGAGCAGATTTCCCGTGAAAAGCATGATCCTGAATGGATGCGTGAGTTTCGCTTAAAGTCGCTGGAAATTTATAATAATATTCAAGTTCCTAACTGGGGGCCTTCTATTGAGGGTCTGAATATGGATAACATAATTACTTATATTCGTCCTAATACAACTATGCAGGGCAAGTGGGAAAATGTTCCTGAAAATATTAAGGATACATTTGAACGTTTAGGTATTCCGCAGGCAGAACAGAGCAGCCTTGCAGGTGTTGGTGCACAATATGATTCTGAGGTTGTGTACCATAATGTACGTAAGGAAGTAGAAGATCAGGGCGTTGTTTATACTGATATGGAGAGTGCTTTAAATGGACCGTATGCTGAAATGGTCAGGGAACATTTTATGAAACTTGTTCCGCCTGTTGACCACAAGTTTGCTGCTTTGCATGGTGCTGTATGGTCTGGCGGCTCTTTTGTTTATGTTCCCAAGGGTGTCAGTGTGGCTATTCCCTTACAGTCTTATTTTCGTCTGAATGCCAAAGGTGCAGGGCAGTTTGAGCATACCTTGATTATTGTTGAGGAGGGTGCAGATTTACATTTTATTGAAGGCTGCAGTGCGCCTAAGTATAATGTAGCTAATTTGCATGCAGGCTGCGTAGAACTGTTTGTTGGCAAAAATGCTAAACTGCGTTATTCTACTATCGAAAACTGGTCTAAGAATATGTATAATCTGAATACTAAGCGTGCGCTGGTGGCTGAGGGCGGTACTATTGAATGGGTATCCGGTTCATTTGGCTCTCATGTTTCTTATTTGTATCCCATGAGTATTCTTAATGGTACAGGAGCACGCAGTGAGTTTACCGGTGTTACTTTTGCCGGTCACAGCCAGAATCTGGATACTGGCTGTAAGGTAGTGCATAATGCACCAAAAACTTCCAGCGTTGTTAATACACGTTCGATTTCCAAAAGCGGCGGTATCAGTACGTTTCGCAGCAGTGTGGTTGTTACAAACAAGGCAAAGCAGGCAAAATCATCTGTGTCTTGCCAGAGCCTGATGCTTGATAATATTTCCCGTTCTGACACGATTCCGGCAATTGATGTTCGTACTGCTGATGCTGATATTGGACACGAAGCCAAAATTGGACGTATTAGTGATGATGCAGTTTTTTATCTTATGAGCAGAGGTATCAGTGAGGAAGAAGCAAGAGCTATGATAGTCAGCGGTTTTGCTGATAATGTTTCCAAAGAACTGCCTCTGGAATATGCCGTGGAGATGAATAATCTTATACGCTTGGAAATGCAGGGAAGTATAGGCTAAAGAATCATAAGATATTCTTTGCTTGTGAACTTTGCAGTAATAATAAATAAGGAGAAAAATATGCAGCATATAGATGAATTACTTATAAATAAGCTGCCTGTTCCTACCTGGAACAGATTAAAGATGAATGAAACAATGCTGTCTGGTATAAATTTACCACAGGATGTGTGCGAGCCGCACGTATCTTTGCAGGGCAGTGTATGTTTAAATAAAAATAAAAAAACAGGCTGCTGCGAATGCAGTGCTAATGCTTTTTGTGCAGTGCATGAAGCAGGTTTTGTGCAGCTTCCTACTGGTATTGGCGATGATATGGCAAAGCTTGGGGCAGGACAAAAACTGCGTCTGATAGCTGATGCCGGCAAAAGTACGGCAACTGTTACTTTGCGTTATGCTGATGAAAAAAATTATTTTAACTGTTTGGAAATTGAAGCTAAGGCAGGCAGTGAACTGACTGTTGTTATGACATATATTTCTACCTCGCAGGCACAGGGGCAGGCGAGTGTGCAGACTAAGATTATCGCTGATAATGGTGCCGTAGTGAAGCTGGTGCAGGTGCAGCTTTTAGGCAAGAAGTTTCTTCATATTAATGATGTGGGCTGTGAGTTGGCAGACAGTGCTGTTTTTGAACTTATGCAGTTACAGCTTGGAGCAGATCGAATTTATAATGGTGTACGGACAGAGCTTCTTGGAGCAGGCAGCAGTTTTAAGGCTGCTGTTGGCTACTATGGACGCGATGGACAGCAGTTGGATATGAATTTTATTGCTAATCATTATGGGAAAAATACTGTCTGCGAAATGACGGCAGACGGAGTGCTGCAAGGTGGGGCACAAAAACTTTACCGTGGTACGATTGATTTCAAAAACGGCTGTGCTGGTGCGGTTGGTGATGAAAAAGAAACAGTACTGCTTTTAAGTGATGATGTTGTAAACCGTACAATTCCGCTGATATTGTGCAGTGAAGAAGATGTACAGGGAAATCATGGTGCCAGCATTGGCAAGTTAGATGATGATTTGTTGTTTTATTTGTGCAGCCGCGGCTTTAGTGAGCAGGAGGCTGTGGATATGATGGCTAAGGCAAAGATAGATGCTCTTTGCCGCAGAATTGAGGATGAAGAAACGGTGCAGTTAGTACAGCGTTATCTGGAAGGAGTAATGGCAGATGGCGAATAATGATTTTCTGTCTTATGACTATAAAAAAGATTTCCCTTTGCTTTTGGCAGAAAATGTAGCATATCTGGATAATTCTGCTACTACGCAGAAACCATTGTGTGTTATTGAGGCAGAACGTAACTTTTACCTTAAACAGAATGCCAATCCTTTGCGTGGCTTGTATAATTTAGCAATGCAGGCAACTGATGTTTATGAAAATGCACGTGCAGCGGTAAAGAAGTTTATTAATGCCAAAAGTGACGAGGAGATTATTTTTACACGCAATACTACGGAGAGCATAAATCTTGTAGCTTATAGTTATGGTTTGAGTGAATTAAAACCTGGCGATGAAATTGTAACCACGATTATGGAGCATCACAGTAATATGCTGCCATGGCGTATGGTTGCAGAAAAGACTGGTGCGGTAGTAAAATATATTGAATGTGCTTCTGATGGCAGTATATCTGATGAAGCTATTGAAACTGCTGTAACTGCAAAAACTAAAATTGTTGCAATGGCACAAATTTCCAATGTGCTTGGACGAGTTAATCCTGTGGATAAGCTTATTGAAGCTGCACATAGGGTGGGGGCTGTTGCACTTATTGATGCTGCACAAAGTGCACCGCATATGGCGATTGATGTGCAGAAAATGGATGCAGATTTTTTGGTTTTCAGCGGACACAAGATGCTTGCCCCGATGGGAATCGGTGTTTTATACGGCAAAAAAGCCTTGCTTGAAGCGATGCCGCCGTTTTTGAGCGGTGGAGAAATGATTAATTTTGTTAGTCGTGATGGTCAGGAGTATGCACCCTTGCCGCATAAATTTGAGGCAGGTACGGTTAATGCTGCTGGAGCGGCAGGTCTGCATGCGGCTATTGATTATATTAATGCTGTTGGTTTTGATGTTATTGAAGCACGGGAGGCAGCATTGACAAAGCTTGCTTTTGAGGAAATGCAGAAAATTAATGGCGTGCGGATTTTAGGCGGTAAAACAGCTGAGGAGCATAAAGGAATTATTACCTTTACTCTTGCTGATGTACATCCGCATGATATAGCTGCTGTTCTGGATGCAGACGGCGTTTGTATTCGTGCCGGAAATCACTGTGCACAACCGCTTCTGGATTACCTTTGTACAGGAGCAACTGCCAGGGCAAGTCTGGCATTTTATAATACAGAAGAAGATGTGCAGCGTTTTATAGCTACTTTAAGTACGATTAGGGAGAGAATGGGTTATGGCAGATAACAGAAGTTTTTACAATGAAATTTTGATTGACCATAATATGCACCCAGGGCATAAACATGATCTGCCTGATGCGGATTTACAAATGCGTGGTTATAATCCCAGCTGCGGTGATGATATTACGATGAAACTTAAACTTTCTGACGGCGTGGTTGTTGATGGAGCTTTTCAGGGAAGCGGCTGCGCTATAAGTCAGGCTTCGGCTGATATGATGCTGGATCTTGTCATTGGCAAAAGTGAAACTGAAGCATTGCGCTTGGCGGATATTTTTTTGAGAATGATAAAGGGTGCTGCCAGCGAGGCTGAAATTGATGAGTTGGAAGAAGCTGGTGTACTTGAGGATGTATCCCATATGCCTGCACGTGTAAAATGTGCGGTACTTGGCTGGCGTACCTTGGAACAAATGCTGACTGAAAAAAAATAAAATACAAAAATCCCCATGGCAGAATGAACTTTAAAAGTCATTTTGCTGTGGGGATTGTTTTATATAAAAATATAGGGTTATATTAAGAGTCTGAATTAAAATAATGCTTGCAGATTTATGCTATTGTAAAAACAGAAGCAAACCTCCTATTGACGGCATGGATAAAATAATATAGCGCAGAACGTTGCGTGATGCTAAACGTGTAAGTTTAGCACCAAAGTAGGCACCTAAGGTAAGACCGCCGAGTGTTTGCAGAAAAATTGCTGTATCAAGATGACCGTTAATGAGATATCCTAAACCGCCGGAAACTGATATGGGAAAGATGACCAGCATTGTTGTGCCGATAGCGTGGTAAAGCGATATGCCAAAAAAGAGCATTAAGCTTATTTGTATAAATGCGGTAGCACCAATACCGAAAGCACCGCTTAAAAAACCAGTGAGCAAACCTATGCAGACTGCGTGAGCATAAAAGTTTAAGCCCTCTGCTTTGGAAGCGTGTTTTGCTACGAAAGCATCTAGCATATCTTTGCGGAAAAGAATAAAATATAAAAGAATACTGGATGAAAGCAGGAGAAGTGCTGTTATTTTGCTTAAAATATTACTGGGAATTGTGCTGGAAATACAAGCTCCCGCAAAAGCACCAAGCATACCTGCAATACCGGTAGTTATTCCCAAGTTTAGCAGTACATCGCCTTCCCTAAAATGGCTGATTGTCCCGGAAAGCATGGTAAATGACATGGCAGCCAAGGCAACTCCTAAAGCGGTGTGGATGGATACGCCGAAACCTACTGAGAGCAGTGTGATTGTCAGCCCTGCACCGCCTGCACCTGCAAAGCCTAATAAGATACCTAAGATAAACATTGCACAAAAAATCATAAGAATTTACCTTCTTCAAAATATAATGTAATAAGTTCCTAGCTTTTTTGCGATAACGGAAGAATAGACTCGATGAAAGCCTTTACAATAGCTGGGTCGAAATCAAGACCAGATTTGTTTTGCAGTTCGACAATAGCATCTGCGTGTGTTTTATGCCAGTGCTGCGTACATGGATTTATATTGCGGTCATAATGATTAGCGACAGCGATAATACGTGCACCTATGGGGATATTCTGTCCCTTGAGCCGTTTGGGATAACCTGTTCCATCCCATTTTTCATGGTGGCAGCGGATAATATCACATATGTTAATAAAGCCTGGAATGTTTTCCAGCATACTGGCACCGGATATACAATGACGCTTGTAGATAGATTTTTCTCTTGTTGATAAAAATGGCTGTTTTACTAAAATTATATTAGGTACTGATAGCTGACCTATATCATGCAGCAACGCCGCTGTCTTTATTTGCGATACCTCGGATGCAGGCAGACCCAGATTGGCAGCTGTACTGACAGCATAGTTAGCTACCTGCCGACTATGCAGATAAATTTCCCTGTTTTTTATTTCCAGCATTTTTAAAAAGAATTCACAGATTTCCTTCGTCATGTGTGCATCTGTAAAATCTAAAGACTGCGGTATAGTAATCATAGTTGCAAAATCCTTTTATCCGTACAATTAAGTAAGGATAGTATAACACTTTTCCGGAGAATATAAAAGGGTCGTGGCAGCTCTTACTTGAAAAAAAACTTATTAGAGCGTATAATAAACAGGGCAGCTCAGGTCTGTGGTTGCAAGTCGATGCCAGTTGCAGGCAAAACGATCCACGTAAGCAGCTAAATTGGCTGTGAGCACGGTGCAGCTTAGAAGTAAGACCTGCCGTTATATGATTATTAGGCGAGAGGGGTAGTAGTGGGGAGCAAGGTGCTTAGGAGCGAACCCTCCAGCAGGCGAGTGTGGGGGCGAAAACCAGGTCAGCTGAGTTGTCATTTTGCTGACAGAGGGAAGACACGGGAAAAAGTGTTTTCCCTTATTTTTATACTGGCTTTTTTATAAAAATTCTTTACCTTGGGCGAAAAAAGTTATATAATTAGTGTATCTTTGTAAAGCGTTACAATGTTGAAAGGGGTATGTAGACTATGAAGAAAATTTTATTTTTAGTCATGGCTGTTTTGGCAGCAGCATCTATGTTGGTTGCAGGCTGCGGCGGCGGTGATAAAAAAGCTGCTGAATCAGAAAAAGTGCTGCGTGTTGGTACGGAGCCTACTTTTGCACCTTTTGAATTCCAAAAAGAGGGCAGCAAAACTTATGATGGCTTTGATATGGATTTGGCACGTGCTATTGGCAAACAGATGGGATATAAGGTGGAAATTGTCAGCATGGGTTTTGATGCTTTGATTCCTGCTTTAAATTCTGGCAATATTGATATGGTTGCTGCCGGCATGAGCATTAACGAAGAACGTAAACAAGCTGTAACATTCTCTGAACCTTACTATACTTCCGGTTTAATTGTTATGGTTAATAAGGACAACACTGAAGTAAAGAGCATAAAAGATTTAGAAGGCAAACGTATTGCCTGCCAAATTGGCACTACTGGTGAAAAGGCTTCCAGAAATGTTGCCGGTGCTAAAGTTACTGCTTTTAACACTAACAATGAAGCTGTTATAGAACTGCAAAACAAAGGCGTTGATGCTATTATCAATGACAGTCCTGTTGTAGGTTATTACCTTGCTCAAGGCGGCAACAAGAGCATGATGACTGTTGGCGATATTATGGAAGCAGAACAGTACGGTTTAGCTGTGAAAAAAGGCAACGATAAGCTTGCTGGTGAAGTTAATAAAGCTTTAGCAGAGCTGAAGAAAAATGGCGAATATGACAAGATTTACAAAACTTGGTTTGGTGAAGTAAAGAAATAATATTGGTTCATGGCGGAGCACGATGGGCTGTATAAAAGAACCAGTCGTGCTCTGTTTCTTTTGTATAAAAACAATGAGGGGGATTTATAATGAAGAAATTATTAATGTTTTTAGTTATGGGTATTATGGCTTGCAGTATGCTGGTTGCAGGCTGTGGCGGCAGTGATGAAAAAAAAGCTGATGGCGGGGAAAAAATCCTGCGTGCCGGTACTGAACCTGCTTTTGCACCATTTGAGTTTCCTAAAGAGGGCAGCGAAGAACTGACTGGCTTTGATGTAGAGTTGGTACAGGCTCTTGGCAAGCAGATGGGTTATAAAGTAGAGATGGTCAGCATGGGTTTTGATGCTTTGATTCCTGCTTTGAATGCTGGAAATATTGATGTTGCCATAGCTGGTATGACTATTACCGACGAACGTAAAAAAGTTGTAGATTTCAGTGATTCTTATTATACTTCCGGTTTGATGATTATGGTTCGTAAGGACAGCAATATAAAATCTTTAGATGATTTAAAAGGAAAAGCTATTGCCTGTCAGATTGGTACTACTGGTGAAAATAAATCCAGAAGTGTAGAGGGTGCTAAAGTAAAAGCTTTTAATACTCAGGATGAGGCTGCTTTGGAACTGAAAAATGGTGCAGCAGATGCCGTTATTGGTGATGCACCTGTTATTGAGTATTATTTAGCACAGACAGGAAGCAGTTTTGCAAAAACTGTTGGCGAAAAAATGGAAGCAGAATCTTATGGTATTGCTGCTAAAAAAGACAGCAAACTGCCAGCAGAGATAAATAAAGCTTTGATGGAATTGAAAAAGAACGGTGAATATGATAAGCTTTATATTAAGTGGTTTGGTGAAAAGAAATAAACAGATTGACGAATAACGCATTAGCTGCAAAATTCTTTTGTGCGTCTGATTGATTCTCGTCCGTCTGAAGTTACTATAATAATAAACTTGAAGGGATTGGGAGAAAATGAATTTTGATTTAATAGCAAGGTCGGTTCCGCTGCTTTTGGCAGGCGCAGCCATTACAGTAGAAATTACGGCGATGAGCGTAGCGTTAGGCTTGCTTATTGGCTGTATGGTTGGCATAGCACGTTTGTGCAGCATTAAACCATTGCGTTATTTTGCCAATATCTATGTTGATTTTATTCGCGGTACGCCGCTTCTGGTACAGATTTTCTTGGTATATTTTGCTTTGCCTGGTATTACTGGTAGTCGTGTAGATCCTTATGTTGCTGCTATTTCTGCCTGCTCTATTAACAGCGGTGCGTATATTGCAGAAATTTTCCGTGCCGGTATTCGGTCTATTGATAAAGGACAGATGGAGGCAGGACGCAGCTTAGGTATGACTTGGGCTCAGACTATGCGATATATCATTATGCCGCAGGCTTTCAAGAGAATCATTCCTCCTTTGGGCAATGAGTTTATTGCAATGCTGAAAGATTCTTCACTTGTTTCTGTTATTGGCTTTGAAGAGTTGACCCGCCGTGGTCAGCTTATTATTGCCAGAACTTATGCTTCTTTTGAAATTTGGATGGCTGTAGCAATTATTTATTTAATTATGACATTTGCTGTAGCTAGATTTACCGGATATCTGGAGCGGAGGTTTGATACAAAATGAGTAAAGAAATGATTAAAATTACGGATTTGAAAAAAAGCTTTGGTGAGTTGCAGGTATTAAAAGGAGTCAATTTATCAATTGCTGAAAAAGAAGTAGTTGTTATTATCGGGCCCAGCGGCAGCGGCAAAAGTACTCTGCTGCGCTGCATAAATTATCTTGAAGAGCCTACAAGCGGCAGCATTGTTATTGATGGTATTCCTTTGACTGGTGAAGCTAATATCAACGAAATTCGTAAGGAAGTAGGTATGGTTTTCCAGCGTTTTAATCTGTTCCCGCATATGAATGTTTTGGAAAATCTTATGCTGGCTCCGATGAAAGTGCGTGGTACGAAAAAAGAAGAAGCTGAAGCTACAGCTTTGCTGTATCTGAAAAAAGTCGGACTGGAGGATAAGGCAAAAGCTTATCCGGATCAGTTAAGCGGCGGTCAGCAGCAGCGTGTAGCAATTGCCCGTGCTTTGTGCATGAAACCTAAGGCACTTTTGTTTGATGAACCTACCAGTGCCTTGGATCCGGAGATGGTTAATGAAGTTCTGGATGTTATGAAAGAACTGGCTAATGAAGGCATGACTATGGCTGTTGTAACTCATGAGATGGGTTTTGCCCGTGAAGTTGGTGACAGAGTTTGCTTTGTTGATGGCGGTGTTATTCTTGAACAAGGCTCGCCAGCAGAAATTTTTGGCAATCCTAAGGAAGAAAGAACTAAGAATTTCCTGTCAAAGATTTTATAATGCTTGTATAATTAGGGGTATGCTGATAAACAGCATACTCTTTTTTATTTTATATAGCAAACTTATTGTGATATGTCATAAAAAAAACACAACTTTTGGGTATACTGGCTTTGACCCTAAAAAGAGTAGGGGTTATAATAAAAGATAAATCAATGTAAGTGATGAGGGATGTAAAATGATGAACTTTATCAAAAAGAATAAATATGTCATTGTTATGTGTGCATTATTACTGACAGGCAGTTATTGTGGTTATAAATATTATCAAAGTACACAAGTCAGCACGAATACGGTAAGGATGGGTGAGGTAAAAAAAGGAAGTCTAAAAGAAACTGTTTCAGCAACAGGTGCTTTGAGTGCACAGGATAATGTTGATATCAGCTCTAAAATTACCGGTCGTATCGTAGAAGTTTTAGTAAAAGAAAATGAACACGTTAATGCCGGCGATGTTTTAGTACGTCTGGATGATACTTCGCTGAAAGCTACATTGGCTCAGATGCAGGCAAAGCTTAATAATGCGCAGGCTAATTATAACCGTTATTTGAGCTTACTTAATCGCGGAGCTGTCAGCCAATCAGATTTTGATACAGTGGAGGCTGATTATTTAGTGGCTAAAAGTAATTATGAAAAAGCTGCTTCTGATGTTAATGATACTGTTATTTCTACGCCAATTTCCGGATATATTATTGGTAAGCCTACTCCTGTCGGACAGACGATAAGCTCTGGTATCAGCACGCCGCAGGTTATTATGTCGGTGGCTACTTTGGATAACATGGAAATAGAAGCCATGGTTGATGAATCTGACATCGGACAGGTAAAAAATGGACAAAAGGTAGAATTTACGGTTGATGCTTATCCTAACGAAACATTTACCGGAACTGTACGGTTGATTTCCCGCAGTGCTACTACCGAAAACAATGTTATTTACTATAAAGTTTATGTAACTGTTGATGATGCTAAAGGTAAGCTGCTGCCTACAATGACAGCAAGAACGGAAATCATCATTGATGAAGCAGATGACGTTCTGATTGTACCTTTGAATTGTATTTATACGGAAGGTAAGCGCCGTTATGTTAAGGTATATAATGAAAAGAGCAAAGAAACACGTGATATAGATGTTGCTGTTGGTCTATCTGGTGACAGTGATGTGTCGGTAACGGCTTCTGGATTAGCTGTCGGTGACAGGCTTTTGGTTAAAAAAGCTGTAAGCAAGCAGAGTTCTAATAGAATGGGGCCGCCGCCGCATATGTGATGAGGAGGTATTGGTATGTCTGTTATTGAATTAAGGGATATTATGAAAACTTATCACATGGGTGACAGCGTTGTACATGCACTGAATCACGTTAATCTGAAAGTTGAATATGGTGAGTTCACTTCTATTATGGGGCCGTCTGGCAGCGGCAAATCTACTATGATGAATATTCTTGGCTGCTTGGATAGACCGACCTCAGGAGAATATTATCTTGATGGTAAAGAAATTGCCGGTTATGATGATGATGAATTGGCAGGAACACGCAATGCTAAAATAGGTTTTGTTTTTCAGAATTTTAATTTATTGTCAAAGTTGACTGCACAGAATAATGTTGCACTGCCTTTGGTATATGCAGGCGTTGATGAGGAAGAACGCATGGAGCGGGCGAAAAAAGCTTTAGAAGCAGTAGGCTTGGGCTTGCGTCTTGATCATAAGCCTATGGAGTTAAGCGGCGGTCAGCGTCAGCGTGTAGCGATTGCACGTGCTTTGATTAATAATCCTGCTATTATTATGGCTGATGAACCAACTGGTAATTTGGATACTAAATCAAGCTATGAAATAATGGATATTTTTAAGGCTATGAATGAAAGCGGAAAAACTGTTGTTATGGTAACGCATGAACCTGATATTGCTGAACAGACGAAACGGATTTTGGTTATGCGTGATGGAAAACTTGTGAGCGATGAACGCAGGGGCAGCAGTGATTATGCAGCTAAAGAGTTAAGACAAATGCGTGATGGACAGGTTAATTGAGAAAAGAGGGGAAACAGCGTGTTAAATGAAAGCATAAAAATGGCCTTTGAAGGTATGCTCAGCAACAAGCTGCGTACTTTTCTGACATTGCTGGGAATTATTATCGGTGTTGGTGCTGTTATTGCTATGGTTAGCTTGGGCTTTGGCATGAAAGAAAATGTTAAGCAGAATATTTCCCGCCTAGGCAGCAATCTGCTGATTATTACTTCCGGAGGACGCACTGCAACTGGTGCCCGTCTTGCAGCCGGTGAAGGTGTTAAGCTGACGTATGATGATATGCAGGCTATCGAAAAACAGGTAGACGGGATTGCCGCTGTTTCTGCCAGTGTGAGCAGAAGTTATCAGTTAGTTGCAGGAAACCAGAACTGGACAAGCAGTGTAGAAGGAACAACACCAAGCAATTTTGATATTCGCAGTTTGGAAATTGACGAAGGAAGACGCCTTAGTGAACGTGATTTAATCAGTCGCGGAAGAGTTGCCGTTATTGGTAAGACTGTTGCAGACAGCCTTTTTCCCGATGGAAATTCGATTGGTAAAATTATGCGTATTAACAAAGCACCTTTTCAGATTATAGGTGTATTGAAAAGTAAGGGTCAAAGCGGTATGGGGCAGGATCAGGATGATATAGTTTATATTCCGCTGACAACAGCCCAGAACCGTATGATGGGTATTACTAATGTGCAGCGGATTACGGTACAGGCTGAAAATGAAAATGTTATCAACGATGTGCAGGCTGAAACGGAACAGGTATTGCGTACCAGACACAAAATTAAAGACGGTGAAAACGATGATTTTAGTATAGGCAATATGGCACAAATTATGGAAACAATGATGGAAACAGCAAATAATATTACGATTCTGCTTGGCTGCATTGCTGCCATCAGCTTATTAGTAGGCGGCATAGGCATTATGAACATTATGCTGGTATCAGTTACTGAGCGTACACGTGAAATAGGTATACGCAAAGCATTGGGTGCTACTTATAATAATATTTTGCAGCAGTTCCTTGTAGAAGCCATGGTTATAGGAGTTTTTGGAGGAACACTGGGAGTTATGCTGGGAGTGGGTGCATCTTTTGTAATAAGTAAACTTGCTGGTTGGAATACGGTGATTTCTGTTTGGGCAATAGTTATTGCAGTAGTTTTTTCCGTAGGCATAGGTTTATTCTTTGGCATCTATCCTGCACGTAAAGCAGCTTTGCTGGATCCAATCGATGCACTGAGGTATGAATAAGTTTTCTGAGGTTTGAATATGAAAAATGATAATTACAATACTACACTGCACGATTATGTACAGGCCTTCTTGGAATATCTGAGGAGGCCTAAAACTGTTTTTGATTTTAAAGACAGATTAAAGATGATTTTCTTACTCTTGGTGATAATTATTCTGCTCCAGAAGGTTGTGAAAATGCTGACTGATTGATATAATTAATAATAGAAAAGTGTTTGCCGAGGAGGATTGTTGTGACTGGTAAAGGTCTTGGTATTTTAGGAGGTACATTTGATCCTATTCATATCGGTCATTTGCATATTGCGGAAATTGTTTATAAAGCACTGGCATTGGAGAAGGTTATTTTTATTCCGGCTTTTGTGCCGCCGCATAAGGTGGGACAGGATTATGCTCCGGCGCAGCAGCGTTATGCCATGACTGAGCTGGCAGTTCAGCAATATAAGCATTTTTGTGTATCAGACATGGAACTGAAACGCAGTGGCGTATCCTATACTAGAGATACTTTAAGAGAGCTGAATAAACTGTATCCGCAAAAGCAACTGTATTTTATTATTGGTGCTGATTCGGTAGTGCAGCTTCATACCTGGAATTCTATTGAAGAGATGCTCGATTTGGCAACTTTTGTAGTTGCTGGTCGTCCTGGATATGATGGCGTGATGGAGCAGGTAACACATAATCTTGGTTCAGCGGCAGCCAGTAAGATAGTATTGCTGCATACACCGGAATATGATATTTCCTCTACCGATATAAGAACACGAATCCGTCAGGGAGAAAGTTTAGCAGGCTTGCTGCCGGAAACCGTAGAATTGTATATAAAAAAGCATGGGTTATATAGAAAACAGGAGAATGTTTAAAGATGCTGTCTATTATAGAAATGAAGCAGTTGTTAAAAAGTTCTCTGCCGGAAAAGCGTTATAAACATTCGGTGAATGTTTATAAAACCTCCTTAAAGCTGGCTGCTGTGCATGGATTATCTGCTGAAAAAATATCTGTGGCTGCTCTGCTCCATGATTGCGGACGTGAGATTCCAAGCAGGGAAAGTGTGGCTAAGGCACTTGCTTTAGGTATTGCTGTGGATGAGGTTGAATGTAACCAGCCAATTTTGCTGCACGCTAAGTTGGGTGTTTATTATGCACGTGAAAAATACGGTGTTGACGATGCAGAAATTTTGGAAGCGATTTTATTGCATACAACTGGGGCTGCTGGAATGACACTTACAGCAAAGGTTGTTTTTTTGGCAGATATGCTTGAACCCGACAGGGATTTTCCCGGTATTGGAGAATTACGCAATTTGGCTCAAAAGGATCTCGACAGGGCTATGCTTATGGCTTACAGTAATACTATGCGTTATCTTTTGGACGAGAGCTTATTAATTCATCCTAATTGTATTGCTGGGTATAATGAACTTATGCTTGCAAAGAAAAAGAAGAAAGATTAGGTGGGAAGTAGCTAGATGGAAGAAAACAATAAGGAACAGCCGCTGCACCATCAGCGGACACGCCGTAAAGTAAGATGGGGCAGGCTGCTGGGTTTCCTTGTTCTTATTGGTATTATGGGAACGGGAATTTTTTGGGGCAGTGTTTGGGTTTATGATAAATTTATTAATCCACCGCAGCTGAATGTAATCGCTGCTGCTGATGATAAAATACGCAATGATCAGAAATTGAACGAGCGTATAAATATTTTGCTTTTGGGAATTGATGATGGGGACAGTGAAGCAGCAGAAACAGAGCCTAAACGTACAGATGCAATAATTTTATTAAGTATTGAGCCGGAAAATAATCAGGTAGCTGTGCTTTCTATTCCTCGTGATACTAAGGTTGTACTGCCGGGACATAAAGACCCTGATAAGATTAATGCAGCTTTTGCTTATGGCGGTGTTGTTATGGCAAAGCAGACAGTTGCTAACCTGCTGCGTGTACCTATTCATTATTATGCACTGGCTAACTGGCAGGGGTTTATTGATTTAGTTGATCTTATAGGCGGCGTAGATATTTACGTAGAAAAAGATATGTATTATGAAGACCCCTATGCTGATCTTGTCATTGATATTAAACATGGTTATCAGCATATGGATGGAGAAACTGCTGGTAAATATGTTCGCTTTCGCAAAGATGAGTTGGGTGATATAGGTCGTGTACAACGCCAGCAAAAGTTTTTAAAAGCAGCTGCTGAGCAGATGTTTTCAGTTCAAAACGTGACAAAAGTAAGTAACTTTTTGGCAACACTGGATAAGTATGTAAAAACAGATCTCAATACTTTAACTATGCTGAAAGCAGCTAACAGTTTTAAGCTGTTTGGTGATGATAAAGTACGCAGCTGTATGTTATATGGAAAATTTGATGACAGCAGTGGTGTAAGTTATTGGAATGCGGATAAGGCTGATGTTGATAAATCTTTAGATGAACTGGGGATACCATATTTAAAAGATGCTGAGGAATCAACACAGACAGATGATAATGATGAAGTTATGGAGCATTTACAGCCAAAAGACAGAGTTGAATTAGAAAGAGAAGCAGCTATGACTTTTGATTATAAAGAAGAACAAGAATTTAAGGAGGATGTTTAATGGAAACTAAAGAAATTGCTATGAAAATTGCTGCGGCAGCTAATGATAAAAAAGCTAAGGATATTTTACTGCTGAATATGGAGGGGATTTCTCCTGTAACAGATTATTATGTTATTTGCAGTGCCGGCAACACTAATTTGGTAAAGACTATTGCAGACAATATTGAAGATAAACTTGGTGAGGCAGCAGTTTTCCCTAATCATAAAGAAGGTTATGCTGAGGCAAGATGGATTTTACTTGATTATGGTGATGTTGTAGCACATATCTTTTTAGAGGAAGATCGCGATTTTTATAATTTGGAGCAGCTTTGGGCAGATGCTCCGTCAGAAGAATTTGTGGAGAACATCGATGATTGAGCATAAACAAATTAGCCGGAATAAACAAAATACCGCAGTAAATAATACAAAATATCGTCCTGGTGATGTAGTAAGCCTAAATGTAGCTCGCGTCAGTGAAGCAGGTGCGTTTTTGGATGCAGGAACAGGAAACACTTCTGATGATATCCTGCTTCATAAATTGCAGCAGATTGATGAAGTTAAGGTTGGCGATACTGTTAAGGTTTATTTATATTTAGACCCTAATAAACGTCTTACAGCCAGCATGAAGCTGCCTAAAATGCGTGAAGGACAGCTTGGTTATGTACGTGTGCTAAGTGTTACCCGTGACGGCGGCTTTGTTGATATAGGTGCAGAGCGTGGTGTTTTTCTTCCATACAGCCAAATGCGCGGTCACGTAAATGAGGGGCAGCTGGTCTGGGTAAAGCTCTATCGAGATAAAAGCGGACGTCCTGCTGTTACAATGCGTGTAGAAGAAGATATGCTTAAAGCATCAAAACCGGCAGAGGGACTGCGTATTGGTGATAAAATAACTGGAACAATATATAATATTCTTCCAGAGGGATTTTTTATCTTTACGAATCAAAGATTTATTGCATTTTTGCATCGCAGTGAGGTACCTGGCGGACGGTTGGATTTTGGACAGGAAATTACCTGTCGTGTAACTTATATACGTGAAGATGGGCGTATTAATGTTTCTATGCGTTTGCAAAAAGAAAATGCTTTGATTGCAGATGCGGAAGATATTTATAGTTTCTTAGTGAAACGCAACGGCAGTATGCCTTATTGTGATTCTACTCCGTTGGAGATTATTAAACAAAAATTTGGAATCAGTAAAGCGGCGTTTAAGCGTGCTTTAGGGCATTTGATGAAAGAGGGTAAAATTCGTCAGGAAGACGGTTGGACATATCTTAATAAAAATGCTGATGAAAAATAAGCAGTTTTTCAGTATATGGATATTTTCTTAGCTTTGTAATCTACTTTACATTTTTCTGATGAAAAAATTATTCTAAAGTAAATTTTTGCTTTTGACTTGACGATAACTTTTTCTGGGAGTAGAATATCGTCAGTTGTTAGTCAAAACTGAAATATTTTATGCAGGTGAAAAAATGGAATCTAAAATTATGAATACTGCAATTGCATATGGTTTTTATTATGCACCGGTCTTTAGCTATTACTTTAGCACCGGTTCTTTAGCATGGAAAAAATCAAACAGCAGAAATATTCGTAATAGAAGCCATAGATAGTATTATAATATCTAGTAATTTAATTTAAGTAATGCTTTTAAGCAGGCTCGTTACGGAGCCTGCTTTTTTATATAATAAGCTGAGAAAAATAAATCTTAAAATTGCTGAAAAAGGAGAAGTAAGGTATGGTTATAGTATTTAAGCCGGGTGCACCGGCAGAGAACAAGGCAAAAATGAGGGCTGTACTTGAAAGTAAAGGCTTTCAGATTAATGAAATCAATGGTTTGAATATGACAATTTTTGGTATCATAGGTGATACCAGCAGTTTGGATATTAATACCTTACGCATAGATGATGCTGTTGAAAAGGTAATGCGTGTACAGGAACCGTTCAAAAGAGCGAACCGTATGTTTCATCCGGAAGACAGTGTTGTAGATGTAGGCGGTGTACCGATAGGAGGCAAGAAGCTACAGGTTATAGCAGGGCCGTGTTCAGTGGAAACACAGGAGCAGGTGACGGAGATAGCAAAATCCGTAAAATTAGGCGGAGCAGCACTGATGAGGGGAGGAGCATTTAAACCGAGAACCTCACCGTATTCATTTCAGGGATTGAAAGAAGTAGGTTTAGAATATTTAAAAAATGCCAGAAAAGAAACAGGACTGCCGATAGTAACAGAAATAATGTCGCCATACATGATAGAGAAGTTTGTAGAAGATGTAGATTTGATACAGGTAGGAGCTCGAAATATGCAGAACTTTGAGCTGCTGAAAGAGTTGGGAAAGACAAACAAACCTATTTTGCTGAAAAGAGGATTATCTGCAACGATAGAAGAATGGCTGATGGCAGCAGAGTATATAATGTCAGAGGGAAACGAGAAAGTAATTTTGTGTGAAAGAGGAATAAGAACCTTTGAAACCTATACAAGAAATACGCTGGATGTGAGTGCGATACCGGCAGTAAAGAAATTAAGTCATCTGCCAGTGATAGTAGACCCGAGCCATGCAGCAGGAATGTGGTGGATGGTAGAGCCGTTGGCAAAGGCGGCAGTTGCGGTAGGAGCAGACGGACTCTTGATAGAGGTTCATAATAATCCGGAAGCAGCCTTATGTGACGGAGCACAGTCTTTGCGCCCTGAACGTTTTGCAAGACTGATGGGAGAACTGAAAGGGATAGCACGTATTGTTGGCAGAGATATGTAATATCTAGGCAGGATTTATCAGCTTAGTTAAAAATTAGCAGAATTGTAGTTTAGAAAAATTTATTAATATTAGTCATATCTTTCTTATGTAGAATTGAAGCATTGTAGAAAAGGAGAGAATTAATTATGATTATTGTATTTAAACCAACCGCATCTATTGAGGAAAAAGTAAAACTGAAAGTGCAGTTAGAGAACCGGGGTTATAAAATTCACGCAAGTGAGGGTGTAAATGCTTCGCTGTTTGGTGTTGTTGGTGATACCAGCAGCCTGGACATCAATCTTTTGCGTGTAAATGATGGCGTTGAAAAGGTAATGCGTGTACAGGAACCGTTCAAGAGAGCGAATCGCTTGTTTCATCCGGAAGACAGTATTGTAGATGTAGGCGGTGTACCAATAGGAGGCAAGAAGCTACAGGTTATAGCAGGGCCGTGTTCAGTGGAAACACAGGAGCAGGTGACGGAGATAGCAAAATCCGTAAAATTAGGCGGAGCAGCACTGATGAGGGGAGGAGCATTTAAACCGAGAACCTCACCGTATTCATTTCAGGGATTGAAAGAAGTAGGTTTAGAATATTTAAAAAATGCCAGAAAAGAAACAGGACTGCCGATAGTAACAGAAATAATGTCGCCATACATGATAGAGAAGTTTGTAGAAGATGTAGATTTGATACAGGTAGGAGCTCGAAATATGCAGAACTTTGAGCTGCTGAAAGAGTTGGGAAAGACAAACAAACCTATTTTGCTGAAAAGAGGATTATCTGCAACGATAGAAGAATGGCTGATGGCAGCAGAGTATATAATGTCAGAGGGAAACGAGAAAGTAATTTTGTGTGAAAGAGGAATAAGAACCTTTGAAACCTATACAAGAAATACGCTGGATGTGAGTGCGATACCGGCAGTAAAGAAATTAAGTCATCTGCCAGTGATAGTAGACCCGAGCCATGCAGCAGGAATGTGGTGGATGGTAGAGCCGTTGGCAAAGGCGGCAGTTGCGGTAGGAGCAGACGGACTCTTGATAGAGGTTCATAATAATCCGGAAGCAGCCTTATGTGATGGAGCACAGTCTTTACGCCCTGAACGTTTTGCACAATTAATGCAGGATTTACGTGGTATTGCTAAGATTGTTGGCAGAGAATTGTGAGAATATGTTATAATAATATACAGTTTTGTAGGATGGTAGAGGGCAGAAAAAACTGTCTGGCAGATTAGGGAGTGAGTTTTTTGGCATCAGGATTTAATAAGGAGAACAGACATACTAAGTGGCATGAATTGACTTTTGCTATTATTGGCTTGGGGTTGATTGGCGGCTCTTATGCTAAGGCTTTACGTAAGCTGCAGGTTAAGAAAATAATAGGTGTAGAATGCAGTGAAACAACGCTGAATGAAGCACTGAAACAAGGAATTATAGATGAAGGAATGAAAAATTCTGGAGTTACTTTGCAGGAAGCTGATGTTATAATTTGTGCCATTTATCCTGAAACCATAGTAGGGTTTGTGCGTGATAATGTTCAGTATTTTAAGTCTGATGTGCTTTTGACTGATGTTTCCGGCATAAAAAATGATATGATTAGTAAAGTGCAGGCGTTATTATCACCGCAGATGGAATTTATTTCCGGTCATCCTATGGCTGGCAGGCAGGGAAGCGGTTTGGGCATGAGTGATGCACACATTTTTCAAAATGCCAATTATATTATTGTTCCGGAGGCAGGCAATAGCGAAAGTTCTGTAAAATGGTTAGAACAGTTTGCTTTGGCTTTGGGTTGCAGACATACTGTGCAGGTAACTCCATCGGAACATGATGCAACCATTGCTTATACCAGTAATCTGCCCCATATTACAGCAGTCGCTCTTATGGACAGTGTTTCTTTTAATGATAAGACAAAATACTTTGTTGCTGGCAGCTTTCGTGATGGCACTAGGGTTGCTGATATTAATCCGGAGCTATGGAGCAGTTTGTTTTTAGCTAACAAGGAAAAAGTTGCGGACGAGATTGATAAATATATGCAGCAGTTGCTCTTGTGGCGCGATGCGCTGCGTGCTGGCGACAGCGAACAATTAAAAGCATTGATGCGAACAGCTGGTATTCGCAGAAGGGAGCTTTTCTAATGCAGAAAATCCATGTTGATTTAGGTGAGAATGCCTATGATATTGAGATTGCTGCCGGTCTGCTGCCGCAGGTCGGTGCTAAAGTTGCAGCTTTGCTGCCAAATGCACATAAAGCAGCAATTATCAGTGACTCTAATGTTGCACCATTGTATGCAGAAACGTTGCAGAACAGTTTAGAAGCAGCTGGCTTTGCTGTTGTGCAGATTATTATTACTGCTGGTGAGCAGAGTAAAAATATGCAGGTACTGAGTGAGGTTTTAGAGCAGCTGGCAGGTGCAGGAATGACACGTACAGATGTTGTCCTGACATTAGGAGGCGGTGTTGTCGGGGATTTAGGTGGTTTTGCTGCTGCCAGCTTTATGCGCGGAGTGGCATTTATTCAAATACCGACATCGCTTTTAGCACAAATTGACAGCAGTGTAGGCGGCAAGGTAGCAGTAGATTTAAAGGCTGGGAAGAATCTTGCAGGAGCATTTTATCAGCCTAAAGCTGTTTTTATTGATACAAATCTTTTAAGAACCTTGTCAACACGCTTTTTACATGATGGCTTGGCTGAAGCAATAAAATATGGCTGCATAAAAGATGCGTCACTTTTTGATAAAATTGCTGGTTATGCT
Source organism: uncultured Phascolarctobacterium sp. (assembly GCA_964630355.1). Classification (GTDB taxonomy): domain Bacteria; phylum Bacillota; class Negativicutes; order Acidaminococcales; family Acidaminococcaceae; genus Phascolarctobacterium_A. The sequence goes on along the minus strand of CAZVSX010000010.1, from coordinate 28,362 downwards.
GATGATAATGCCTTGTTAGAAAACATAGGCAGTGTAGTTGCTGCCTGCTGTGCAATTAAAGCACGTATTGTTGAGCAGGATGAGTTTGATACAGGTCTGCGGATGCTGCTGAATTTTGGGCATACTTTGGGCCATGCAGTTGAACAGCATTTTGGGTACAGCTGTTTTACACATGGAGAGGGTGTTGCGATAGGAATGTATCAGCTTACTCAGCGTACTGAATCTATGGGTATTACAGCTAAAGGTACTGCTGAACGAATTAAATATGTATTGGAAAAGTACGATTTGCCGTTAGAAGCTGGTGTGGAAAAAGCACAGCTTATGGATACTATGGCACATGATAAAAAGAAAAATGGCAGCAGGATTACGCTGGTTGTTTTAGAAAATATTGGTCATGGTATATTGAAAAAAATTGATTGGCAGGATATGCCGGAATATTTGGGATGAGGAAGATATGGAGAAGTTAAGAATCTTTCCAACAAAATTGCGTGGTACAGTGCAGGTACCGTCATCAAAAAGTATGGGTCATAGAGAAATTATCTGTGCTGGACTTGCAGCTGGTACAAGTATTATTGACAATATTAGTATGTCTAAAGATATTGAAGCTACAATACGCGTATTAAAGACTATGAATATTACAATTGATGAAGTGCCTAGTATGCTTAATGGAAGACATGCACTGCAAATCAGTGGAACAGGACATTTATCGGCAGCCTCTGCTCAGGCTGACTGCGGGGAATCAGGTTCAACGCTGCGTTTTTTAGTGCCGTTAGGAGCAAGTTTAGGCTGTCCTCTGACTTTTCTTGGCCATGGTAAGCTGGTTTCACGTCCATTGCAGGCTTATTATGATATTTTTGATAAGCAGGGTGTGCAGTATTTTAATGATAATGGCAGACTGCCGCTAACTGTAAATGGCAGATTGCAGGCAGGCAGATATGAACTGCCTGGAAATGTCAGCAGCCAATATGTCAGCGGTCTGCTGTTTATTTTACCTTTGCTTGCAGGAGATTCGGAAATCAACATTACTTCTCCATTGGAATCAGCATCTTATGTAAACATGACACTGAGCTGTCTGCATAAGTATGGTATAAAAGTAGATAATAAAGATGGAAAGCATGAAACTTATTTTATACCAGGAGGGCAGCGTTATCAGGCACAAAACAGCATGGTAGAAGGTGACTGGTCGCAGGCTGCTTTTTGGACTGTTGGCGGAAGTTTGGGTGAACTTGTCACAGCTTCTGGTATAGATAATAGCTCTTTACAGGGAGATAAGGCTGTTGTAGAGATTATGAAGCAAATGGGGGCACGCATTAGTACAACGAATGACAGCGTTACGGTGAGTGCTGCATCTACCAAGGCTGCACTTATTGATGCTGCTGATTGTCCTGATATTATTCCGGTACTTACAGTATTAGCTGCTGTCAGCAACGGTATTACGAAAGTTGTTAATGCAGGTCGTTTGAGAATTAAGGAATGTGATAGATTAGCGGCTGTTACAAGTGAATTAAATAAGCTTGGTGCACAGATTATTGAAGAACCCGAAGGATTGACAATTATTGGCAAACCTGAAGGATTAACGGGCGGCGTTGAAGTAGATGCTTGGAATGATCACCGTATAGCTATGAGTTTAGCCATTGCGGCACAAAGCTGTACGCAGCCTATCATAATCAGTGGAGCAGACAGTGTACGTAAGTCTTATCCGGAGTTTTGGAAAGATTATCAAACATTGGGCGGAAGAATAGAGGTACTGGCATGAGCGGAATTTTTGGCATGAATATAAAAATGGCAATTTATGGTGAATCTCATGGCAGAGCTATCGGTGTGGTGCTTGATGGCTTGCCGCCAGGACTGCCGCTTGATGAAGAACAGATAGCCAGTGAAATGGCAAGACGTGCACCGGGACAAAATGCCCTGAGTACGGCACGTAAGGAAAGTGACAGCGTAGAAATTCAAAGTGGCTTTTTTAATGGTTTTACTACGGGAACACCTTTATGTGCACGTATAGTTAATTCTGATCAACATTCTAAAGATTATAGCGTACTTGCTGATAAAATGCGTCCGGGTCATGCAGATTATGCAGGTCATGTGCGTTATCAGGGCTTTAATGATTATCGCGGCGGCGGACATTTTTCCGGACGGCTGACAGCTCCTTTGGTTTTTGCCGGCGCAGTAGCTAAACAGGCACTGGCACAGCAGGGGATTGTTATAGGTGCTCATATTCTGCAAGTTAATGATATAACAGAAAATCGCTTTAATCCGCTTGGCGAAGCAGATGAGCTATTGTCATCTTTGCAGAAGAAAAGCTTTGCTGTTATGGATGATGCTATCGGTGAAGTTATGCAGCAGCGTATTTTGGCAGCTAAGGAAAAGCTTAATAGTGTTGGCGGCATAATTGAAGCAATGGTTCTTCATGTGCCTGCCGGCATAGGTGCACCGTATTTTGATTCTTTGGAAAGTCGTTTGAGCCATGCGTTATTTTCAGTACCGGCGGTTAAAGCTGTGGAATTTGGTGATGGCTTTGATATTGCTGCACTTACTGGTGCAGAAGCAAATGATGCTATGCATTATGAAGATGATAGAGTAAAATGTTTGAGTAATCATAATGGCGGTATTACTGGCGGTATCAGCAATGGTATGCCGTTGATTATAAGAGCTGCAATTAAGCCGACTCCATCGATAGCACGTGAGCAGAATACAATTAGCCTAAAAGAACATAGTGATACCACGCTCAGGATAACAGGACGCCATGATCCCTGCATTGTTCAGAGGGCAGTGCCGGTTATTGAGGCTGTAATAGCCTGGACTCTTTGGGATTTAATCTTGGAAGCAAGAAAATGGGAGAAATAAAATGCAGGATCTTGATTTGGAAACTATCCGTAAAGAAATAGATAAAATGGATAAGCAGCTGGCAGAGGTGCTGGAAAATCGTTTACAGCTGGTTATGCAGGTTGCAGCCTATAAAAAAGCTAAAGGTCTGCCGGTAAAAGATAAAAATCGTGAGGAAAAGGTTATTGCCAAAGTAGCAGGTCTTTTGAAGAATAAAGATTATTCTGTTGCAGTAAAAAACATTATGCGTGGAATAATTGACCAAGCCTGTGTTTTAGAAGAAACGGCTCTTGCAGAAACAAACAGCAGAGTTTATGAGATTGCCTGCTTTGGGCCTGCTGGTTCATTTACACATCAGGCATTACAGGAGTATTTTCAGGGAAGAAAGTATAATCGCCATCATTTTAATACATTTGAAGAAGTTATCAGCAGTATTTCTAAAGGTACAATGGATTATGCTGTATTACCAATTGAAAATTCTTCAACGGGAGGTATTACAGAAGTTTATGACTTGCTGCGTCAGTATGATTGCAGTATTGTTGGTGAGCAATGTGTAAAGATAGAGCAAAATTTATTAGGCTGTGAGGGAGCTACTTTGCAGACTATAAAAACAGTTTACTCTCATCCGCAGGGTTTGAAACAATGTAAGGACTTTTTCCATGATTATCCTGAGATGAAGCAGGTACCGTATTTCAGTACATCTAAAAGTGCAGAAGAGGTTGCCCAAAAACAGGATATTACGCTTGGTGCCGTGGCTGGCAAGCAGGCAGCGGAGTTATACAATCTTAAAATTATAACTCCAGCAATAAACAGCAACAGTAATAACTATACACGTTTTGTGGTTATTGCCAAAAAGGCTGAAATTATTCCTAATGCCGATAAAATTACCTTGATTGTGGCAGTTAAGCATGAAACCGGGTCTTTATATAAGATGCTGGCAAGCTTTTATCATATGGGACTGAATATGCTTAATCTGGAATCTCGTCCGATAATCGGAAAAACATGGGAGTATTTTTTCTATATAGATGTCACTGGAAATCTTGCAGATCCATTGGTAAATGATGTATTGGAAGAAATTAAAGAAAAAAGTACTTACTGCAAAATTTTAGGCAATTATTGTGCTTATGAGCGAAAGGATTAGCAAATGAAATACTATGGACTTTTAGGCGGCAGGCTTGGACATAGCTTATCACCGCTGATTCATGAACTTTTTTTTAAAAACGTTGGCTTAGAGGGCGAATATAAGCTTATAGAAACTGCCCAGGAGGAACTTATCGAACAAATTCATCGTCTGCGCAAGCAATACACAGGCTGTAATGTTACAATTCCGTATAAGGTGAAAGTAATGCCGTTTTTAGATAGTATAGCTTCGGAGGCTAAAGCTATTGGGGCTGTCAATACAATAAAATTTACTAAAGACGGTGCTTTTGGTTATAATACTGATTATTTTGGCTTTGGCAGAATGCTTGAATATAATGATATTGATGTTCGGGCAAAGTATGCTGCTGTTTTGGGAACTGGCGGTGCTGCCCGTGCTGTCATAAAATATCTTGTTGATAAACGTGTCGGCAAATTGTATATTGTTACCCGTGATGTAGCACATATTGATAAGGATTTATTGAAAATAGCACCTAAAGCAAAATTTATTGATTATAATGGACTTTCAGCATTAACTGGTGATGTGATAATTAACTGTACTCCTGTTGGTATGTATCCTAAGGATAATATTTCACCGGTAACTTTAGAAGAAATAAGCAATTTTGATGCAGCGGTTGATATTATTTATAATCCTCGGCAGACAAGATTTCTTAAATTTGCTGCTGATGCCGGCATGAAGACCGTAAATGGAATGTTTATGTTAGTTGCACAGGCTGTTGCTGCACAGGAAATATGGCAGAATGAGACTTATGACAGTGACTTGATTATCAAGATTATGCAGATGCTGGAGCAGAAACTATGAGAAATATAGTTTTGATAGGTATGCCTGGCAGCGGTAAAAGCACATTTGGCAAAAAACTGGCAAAATATTCGAATTTGCCTTTTTATGATGCTGATACGGTATTAGAACAGCGTGAGGCACGGACGATAAAAAGTTTTTTCGCTGAAAGTGAAGATGCTTTTAGGGAAGCTGAAACCAGAACGTTGGCTTATTTGGCTAAGCTGAACGGAGCTGTTATTGCAACTGGCGGCGGTGCTGTAAAGCGTGCGGAAAATATGGATTTGCTCAAAAAAACGAGTGTAGTTATATTTTTAGACCGCAAACCACAAAACATTATTGGTGATTTGTCTGGTGATGAAAGACCTTTATTGGCTGCTGACAAGCAAAAAATCTATACTCTTTATGATGAGCGGATAGAGCTTTATCGCAAATATGCTGATTATATAATTGATAATAATTGCAGTTTTAATGTGACCTTTGCCTGCCTGCTTGATTATGTAAGCAAAATAAATAAATAGTGTATTAAATATTTTTTAAGAGAGATGAAGAAAATGCGTAGAATTTTAGTATTGAATGGCCCTAATATTAATCTTTTGGGTGTGCGTGAAAGAGCTATCTATGGAAGAAAGGACTATGAATCCCTTTGTGCATATATAAAATCTGCTGCTGAACGATTAGGAGTAGAAGTAGAGCTTTTGCAGAGCAATTATGAAGGTGATATTGTTACCGCCATACAGAAGGCTTATGGTAATTTTGATGGTATTGTTATAAATCCTGCGGCGTTAACGCATTATAGTGTTGCTGTTTTAGATGCGTTAAAGGCTGTTAATATTCCTGCGATAGAGGTGCATATCAGTAATATTCATCAGCGTGAGGAGTTTAGACATCATTCCGTAACAGCAGCTGGCTGCATAGGACAGATTTGCGGACTGGGATTTGCAGGTTATGCCTTAGCCTTAGAAGCGTTAAGTGTGTATGAAATAAAATAAAGGTCATGGATTTGCTGTGAAAAACTTTTTTTGCATTAATACTTGAAAATTTTGTTGAGTGTTAAAGTTTGCCCATTAAGAGAAAATGCTTTTATTAAATCGTAAACTATTTAACAAAAAATAAAAATGTGCAAGCAGGATATTCTGAAAAATGCCTTTTGCTTGTACATTTTTTTGCTTGGTGTTACAATTTAAGATACGTTGAAAATATATAGTTTAGATTTTTGAAGAGAGGTTTTGAATATGAAATTCGCAAAACGTATGGAGCGTATGCAGGCTTCTGAAATTCGTGAGCTTTTAAAATTAACAGCTCAACCTGATATTATCTCATTTGCTGGCGGTCTGCCGGCACCAGAATTATTTCCCGTTGAAGAAATCGCTAAGGTTTCACATGATTTGGTTTTAAAAGAAGGACGTCAGTTACTGCAATATGCAACTACTGAGGGCAGACCTTCTCTGCGTGCAAAAATTGCTAAGCGTATGGCTGATAAGTATCATACTGTTGTTGCGCCTGATGATATTTTGATTACTACAGGTTCTCAGCAATGTTTGGATTTTGCCGGAAAGTTATTTTTGAATCCCGGAGATGTAGTTCTCTGCGAAAGTCCTTCCTATCTTGGAGCGTTGAACGCTTTTAATGCTTATGAACCTGAATTTGTAGAAGTGCCTACAGATAATGGTGGTCTTATTCCTGAAGAACTTGATAAAATTTTGGAAACAACCCCTAATTGTAAATTTATTTATGTAATTCCTGATTTCCAGAACCCGACTGGACGTACCTGGTCTATGGAACGCCGCAAAAAGTTTATGGAAGTTATTAATAAACATAACTTGCCTGTATTGGAGGATAATCCGTATGGTGAACTGCGTTATGAGGGAGAAATCCTGCCGTCCTTAAAATCTATGGATACTAAGGGCTTGGTAATGTTCCTTGGAACTTTTTCTAAGATTTTCTGCCCTGGTCTGCGTTTAGGATGGATTGCTGCTGAACATAGCCTGCTGACTGAATTTGTAAAAATTAAACAAAGTGCAGATTTGCATACATCTAATTTTGACCAGGGTGTAGCTGATGCTTATATGGAAACATATGATTTAGATGAGCATGTTCGTAAAATTATTACTTTATATAAACATCGTCGTGACTTGATTTTAAAAGCTATGGAAGAATATCTGCCGGCTGGTACAGAATGGACACATCCAGAAGGCGGTTTGTTCCTTTGGCTTACATTCCCAGAGGGAGTCAGTGCACGTAAGGTATTCAATAAATGTATTGAAAAGAAAGTTGCCGGTGTTATTGGCGATGCTTTCTATCCAAATCAGAAAACTGACCGCAGTATGCGCATAAACTATTCTAATATGCCTGATGAACGCATTATAGAAGGTATTAAGCGTATGGCTGAAGCTGTTAAGGAATGTATGTAAGTATATTGTCCGCAAGATAAGCACATAACATAAAATTATTACCGATCTCTTATTTGGCTGAAAAGTTAATGATAGGAGATCGGTATTTTTATGCCTTATAAAAAGATAAAATTGAAGAACTTAAATTAATAATCAACAGGTTTATTACTGTTAATTTCTTGTTAAACATTTTTAGACTTTATTACGTTTGCTTTACAGCAGTCTGAGTGAGTGTTACAATGATTTTAAGATAATTTTGCAAAGGGAGGATTATGTTATGTCAATCCGGGAAATATCCTTTAAATCTGCTAACGGCAGAGATGTTATCAAAGCGTGGTCTTACAGTCCTTTGGGAGAACCTAAAGGTGTAGTTCAGCTTATTCATGGCTATGGTGAACATTCTAGCCGTTATTTGCACATGATAAATAAATTTAATGAAGCTGGTTATGTTGTTTTTGCTGATGACCATTTGGGTCATGGAAAGACTGGCTTTGATGGAGGTACTTTAGGTGATCCACATTCCGGTGGTTATATGACTTATCTGAAGGACGAAAAATCTTTGCATGATATTGCTAAAGAAGCTTATCCGCAGCTGCCGTATTTTGTTTTTGGACATAGCTGGGGTTCAATGTTAGCGCGTGCCTATGCTGCTATTTACGGTGATGATATTAAAGGTTTGCTGCTTTGCGGCGTTTGTTCTCAATGGAAAGGCTGTGAAGAAGCTTTTAATAATCCGGAGTTTACTGCTGCTTATGAAGCAGATCCTTATCAGCCATGCGGTGTATGGTTTGAGCGTGTCTTCAGCGGCATGACAGACAGGGTAGAAAATCCCAACAGTCCGGCAGATTGGATTGCTACAGATCCACGTATTGTAGCAGACCATGCAGGAGATATGTTTAATACTTTTGATACAACGCTTGAGCTGTGTTATGATTTTGTACAGCTGTACCATTTTATTGAAAATGAGGCTTGGGCTGCCATGGTTCCTAAAAATATACCTGCTTATCTTATTGCTGGCGATCAAGATCCATGCGGTAATTATGGTGAAGGCTTGTATCATGTAGCTAATCTTTTAGCGAACAGTGGTCATAAAATCAAAGTAAAGGCTTATTCCGGTTTCAGACATGAGATTCATAATGAAATTTGCCTGCGTAATGAAGTGGAAGACGGATTAGTTCAGTTTATGAATGACTGTCTTGCATAAGTAAGAATAATTAACGGCTGTCTGTTATAATGATATGCTGCTGAAAAGTTAAACTTTTTAGTATGTATCTATAAAGGCAGTCGTTTATTCTTATATGACAAATTATTGATAGCTATACAATTTTAGGGACAGATGGTAAGATAAGCATAAACAGAAAAATTATAGGAGGAATAATATGTGTATTCGTTTTGACGGCGGAGCATATCCATATACTTCACAAAGACGAGTTGTTTATGCTAGGCGGGGAATGGTTTGTACTTCACAGCCATTGGCTTCACAGGCTGGATTGCAGATTTTGCAGCAGGGCGGAAATGCTGTTGATGCTGCGATAGCGACAGCTGTTTGTCAGACGATTGTTGAACCAACTAATAATGGTCTGGGCAGTGATTGTTTTGCTATTGTTTGGGCAAAGGATAAGTTATATGGTATAAATGGCAGTGGTTATGCACCGCAAGGCTTAACGCCGGAGATGCTTATTAAAGACGGATATAAGCAGATGCCTTTACGTGGCTGGAAAGCAGTAACTATTCCTGGAGCGCCGTCGGCATGGGCAGAGCTGCACAGACGATTTGGCAGGCTGCCGTTTTCTGCTCTGTTTGCACCGGCAATTTATTATGCGGAGAACGGTTATCCTGTTTCACCCATAGTGGCACGTTTTTGGCAGGAGGGCGTAGAACTTCTTAGTGAATACAAGGAGAATCCTGCTATTGCTCCCTGGTTCAGTGTATTTGCCCCTGATAATAAGGTACCGAAAGCAGGTGAACTGGTTCGTTTGCCACAGCAGGCACGTACCCTGCGGCTTTTGGCAGACAGCTATTGTGAAAGTTATTATCGGGGAGAGTTGGCAGAAAAAATAGTAGCTTTCAGTGAGGCAACGGGCGGCTATATATCTGCTGATGACTTGGCTGATTATCATGCTGAATGGGTTCAGCCTCTGCATATAAATTACCGTGGTTATGATGTTTGGGAAATGCCGCCGAACGGTCATGGTATTACTGCGCTTATGGCATTGAATATTTTGCAGGGTTTTGATTTTTCGGATATGCCGCTGGAGGAGAGAATACATAAGCAGATTGAAGCTATGAAGCTGGCTTTTGCAGATGGAATGAAATATATTGCAGATCCACGTTATATGCAGGCAGATGTAGAAAAAATGTTAAGCTGTGAATATGCTGCTGAAAGGCGTTTGCTTATTGGTGGGCAGGCGCAGCTGCCGCAGGCAGGTAAACCGTTTTGCGGCGGAACTGTGTATTTATGTACTGCCGATGCTGAGGGGAATATGGTTTCCTTTATTCAGAGTAATTACAAGGATTTTGGCAGTGGTGTTGTACTTCCGGATTATGGGATAAACTTTAATGACCGGGGAGCTGGCTTTAGTCTTGATAAAGATTCAGATGATTACTTGCAGCCGCGCAAAAAACCTTATCATACAATTATTCCAGGTTTTCTTACTAAAGACGGCAGAGCAGTAGGGCCTTTTGGTGTGATGGGAGCATATATGCAGCCACAGGGACACGTACAGGTAATTATGAACAGCTTAGATTTTTACTTAAATCCGCAGGCTGCTTTGGATGCTCCGCGATGGCAGTGGATTAAAGATAAAGAAGTTTGGCTTGAAGACAGCATACCAGAGGAGGTTGCTGAACAATTGCGTAAGCGTGGACATGATGTACACATCATGGACGATTATACAAGTTTTGGCAGAGGAGAAATAATTTGGCGTGATGCTGACGGTACTTTGGCAGGTGCCACCGAACCGCGGGCAGATGGTACTGTTGCTGCCTGGTAAGTGTATTTTATGAATAATAAAAATCCAGTTAGCTGCTTGGCAGTAACTGGATTTTTTGCATCTTTAATTTTAAGCAGAGGTGCTGCTTTGTTCATGTACTCTGTTGAAGAGTATATGAATTACTCCTGCTGCTTCATCGCTGAATTTAATTAGTACATCGGTATTTTCTTTCTTGCTGTTGCGTGTATGGAATTTTACTAAGTTAACTCCGTCAAAATCAGCACTGCTTATATTCTGCAATGGTACGTTGAAAGCGTGCTTTTGTCCTATATATACGATTCGCTGGTTGGTGAGGAAGAATACACCAAGCTCTTGAATAACAGTCATTTCTTCCGTAAATTTTGGGTGTTCAATTTTTTCTCCTTTAAAGGAAACGGTTTCGTCGATGTTGAATTTGCGGGTGAGCTGGAAAAGATTGTCTTCCATTTCTACTGTTTTATTTTCACATAAGCCGCAGTTGGTATAGGCATGGCAGATTTCGCCTGGATTTTGCGGAAATGCGTCTTGTTTGATATCAGCTAAGGTTTGGTGTTCTGCATTCCAGAGAGCACGATATTTCTCTAAGGCGTTTTGGATATTGTTTTTCAGCTCAAATTCTAAATCCAGTTTAGCACAGTCTGCACGAAAAGCAGCTTCTTCCTCAGGGGTATAGCGTGCTGCCTTGCTGATGACATCAAATTTCTGGTTGAAATGTGCCTGGAAAACCTGCTTGCGGATGCCTAAAGAATCTTCGTAGTCATAACCAAACAGATTGTTAAGTTGTTTGATGTCCAGTGTTTCGCAGTTATTCAGCAGATTACGGCAGCGGACGAAGTAGGCTGCTGTTTTTGCACCTTTGTCTGCCAGTTTTGTGAGATGTGTCGGCAGCTCTAAGATACTGCTTAAATGTGAAAGCTGTACAAACAGTTCATCATTTTCGCTCTTTGCTTCAGTAAAAACTACATCAGCTAGTTTGCGGTAAATGCTGCTGCGTTGGTTTAAATTGTCATCATTGAATTTAACGCCCCATTTTTTGAGGGAGGCTTTTACATCTTCTGCACTGATATCTGTAGCACAGCTGGCAGCTGCAAGCAGATTATTAAGTTCTTTCCAGCCGTTTTCTGTTGGCTTGCTGCCGAATATTTTGGAGAGAAAGCCACAGCTTTCCAGTTCTTGGACTGTATATGGTTTCATATTTTTAAACCCTTCCTTTCAGGATGATAGTATTTACTTTATTGTTTACAAAAAAAACTAATCTAAATCCTATTATACTGTAAAATTAGTGTGAAAGGAAGAAAAAATAATATAAAAAATATGCTAAAGTGAAGTCTTATCTATTTTGTAAATAAATATTATTGTGATTTTTGTTGTTTAGCATAGATGCCTTTTCTCAGGCAGCAGTGAAAAGAGTTTATTATTTATTTCAGCGTTGTGTTATAATAATAGACAGAAAATATGGGGACGGGAGAAGAAAATGTCTGTCTTGGCTTTAATTAAGCACAATAATCATAGTGTCTGGAAGCTGAATCTTTTGGTTTTATGGCTGGGAGTTTTCTTATGCTGTGCCAGTTATACTATGTGTATACCGTTTCTGCCGGTCTATCTCTTGCGTGAATTGTATGTAGCGCAGGCAGATGTAAATTTTTGGGCTGGCATAACTTTTGCTGTTACTTTTATGGGTTCTGCTGTTATGGCACCTTACTGGGGTGCACTGGCTGATCATGTGGGGCAGCGGAAAATGGCGATTCGTGCCGGTTATGGACTGGCGCTGAGTTATTTTTTGACAGGTATCTGCCAGGATGTTTACCAGCTGCTGCTTGTTCGTGTTTTGTGCGGCGTGGTGGCTGGTTTTGTGCCTGCGTGTATGTCAATGGCTTCATCTTCGCTGCCTGAAAGCCGTATGGGATGGGGCATGGGACTTATGCAGACGGCTGTTGCCAGTGGTACAATTATGGGGCCGCTGATGGGCGGATATATGAGCAGCTGGTTTGGTATGCGTACTTCCTTTTATGCAGGCAGTGCTGCTCTTGCGGTTGCGACTGCGGCGGTTATGCTGCTTGTTAAGGATATGTCGGTCTTAAATAAAGGGTCAAGTGCTGCTGTTGGTCTTTTGGCAGATTTGCGGGAAGCGTTACATAATAAGGGTTTGCTCTATATTATGTCTATGTTTTTTGTGATTCAAACCTGCGTTATGCTTATTCAGCCGCTGATTACTTTGTATGTTGGCGAGCTGATGGGACAGATGGGTGACAGCGTTATAAAAATGTCAGGGGTTATTTTTTCACTTTCGGGGATTACCGGTATTTTAGCAGCTCCTTTTTGGGGAAAACGCGGTCAGCATTATGGCTATGTACGTATTTTCTGCCTGGTGACATTTATTGCTGGATTTATTAATCTTTTTCAGATATTTGTTGCTGATGTTTGGCAGTTTGCTGCTATTCAATTTGCTTATGGGTTGTTTTTGGCTGGGGCTGTGCCTAATATTAACGCTAATCTTACTAATGTTACTGCTAAAAATATGCGTGGCAAGGCATTTGGTCTGGTAACATCGGCACAGCAGTTCGGTGGAGTTGTAGGCCCGCTTGCAGGAGGATTTTTGGGCAGTTTCATGAGCTCACGCAGTGTCTTGGTTTTTACTGGCTGTGTGCTGATGCTTGTGGCACTTTATTCCTACTTTACTCACGTGAAAGGCGTGAAAACAGAGTTTTAATTTTATGTTATGAGGAGGAAAGATAATGCGTTTTTATACAGCAGAAATTAATGAACAGCAGGAACTTTTGGTGGCTTTTGTTCAGGGAAGTGCGGCTTATAGATTAAAGCTTTTAGCTAAGCTTGTACCAGAGCTTGCCTTTGAAGATATGAATGCTTTGATTAAAGGATTTACTGCGGAGCTGAAAGAGAAATTAAAACAGTTGGCAGAAAATGAGGATGTTCTGCAAAAGGCAGCGGTAAGCTTGGCAGAGATAAAGCTTTTAGCCCCGATTGTACATCCGCTTCAGGATGTAATCTGCCTTGGGATTAACTATGATGCTCATGCACAGGAGGCAGGGAGATTTTCTGATGAAGCTTTTGGCGGTGAACGTCCTTATACTATTTATTTTTCCAAACGTGTCAACAGGGCAACTGCCACAGGTGAAGCAGTACCGTCTTACAGCGGTTTAGTGGAGAGCCTTGATTATGAGGTGGAACTTGGTGTAATAATTGGACATGATGTTAAGGCGGTTACCAGCAGTAATGCACGGGATTACATTTTTGGTTATACGGTGATTAATGATATAAGTGCCCGTAATTTGCAGACAAGGCATAAGCAGTGGTATTTGGGAAAAAGTCTGGACGGGTTTACTCCTATGGGCCCATGTATTGTTACTGCTGATGAAATAGGAGATGAACAAAATTTAGCTATCCGCTGCATGGTAAATGGTGAACTGCGCCAAAGCAGCAATACTAAATATATGATACAGACAGTTTGCGGTGCTGTTGCAGAACTGTCGCAGGGTATGACTTTGCAAGCAGGGACGATTATTGCCACAGGTACTCCTGCTGGTGTGGGAATGGGAATGACACCGCCGCAGTTTTTAAAACATGGAGACAGTGTTGTCTGTGAAATTGAAAAGATAGGCTGTTTGGAAAACAGCATAGATTAATTGAACAAAGACAAAGAAAACTCTCGGCAAACAGGTTTATACAAGTTTACCGAGAGCTTTTTTATTTGCCTTTCAGATTCAGAACAACTATTTCCGGAGCAACTTCTGTACGTACAGGTGGGCCCCAGAAGCCTACGCCGTTGCTGGTTATGGCATTCATACCGCCGAAACGGTTGCGACCATAATCAAGCTTGTACATTCTTCTGGTTATTATGCGATTGGGGAACAGCTGTCCCGTATGTGTATGCCCTGCAAGATAAAGGTCGTAGCCTGCCAGTGCAGCAGCATCAAATCTGCGAGGCTGGTGATCCATTATGATATTGTAATATTGTGTATTGTTTTTGGCTAGGGCACAGAGATTGTCAGTTGATTTATCACGGCTGAAATCTTCCAGACCGGTAATTTTTACACGGTTGTCGATAATTGTGTCAGCATTGCGCAGAACATGAAAGCCTTCCTTTTGCAGCATTTCCTGCCAGCGCTGGGGATTATCAATATATTCATGATTTCCAAAGCTTAGATAGACAGGTGCCTGAATTTGTGCCAGTGCGTGGAGAGAATCCTGTTCTTCGACATAAAAGATGCGTTCGTCAATAGTATCTCCGGCAATCAGCACAAAATCCGGCTGCAAGGAATTAACTTTAGCTGCTATATCTGCGGCATAACTGTTGCCTAGGATACGACCTAAATGTAAATCGGTAAGAAAGACGATTTTATAGCTGCTTTGGGGCGGCAGTTTTTTTGTTGTTATGGTTTCTGTGCGGATAGTGGGATAAAAAGCACGCCAACTTCCCCAGGCAATAAAACCGCTGATAAAAATAAGTCCAAAGGCAGCAAATTTAGCAGCGGACGGTTTAAGAAAGAATAACTTAGCGAAAATGAGAAAAATAGCGTGTATAACGATAAGCAGAAGTGTGTAATAGCCAAAGGCAATCCACAAACCTTCCAGCCAGGCAAATAACTTAGTCAGCCATAAAGGGGTTGTTGGCGGCAGCAGTACACTGACTGCGGCAGTAATTGTCAAAAGCAGGTAAATAAGGGCAAAACCAAGACTGCGGCCGAAAAGAGTGTAACGCCAGTAAAAGTAACCGATAATGCTTAGTAAAAAATCAATAGAACAAATGAAAATAAAAATACGCATAGCAGACTCCCTCTAAATGTTTTAGCTGTAAAAATCTTCTATTATATATTATACAATTCAGAGCTTACTATAAGTCAAGCAAATAATGTGAAAAAGACGTAAAGAAAAGGAGACAAAATAGGCATTGTCTCCTTAACTGATTTTAGGTTTTAGGTTTGGCTGTAAGCCATTGTCGTTTTTGTTCTGCTTGAGGAAACAGCTGATGGTCAAACCACATATAGAAAAACCTTTCAGCAGAATTGATATTATAACCGTCCTGCAAATGATCACTGGTATCAAAAGGATCTGCCATAATCAGAACATCATCGCCTGTATGCTCTGTACCCATAGTATCGTAGCCGATGATTACACGCCAATGACCGCCCCAATCAACATTTTCTACGATAATGGGAGTGTTGTTTTGCAGATTAGTTTGAACAAATTTTAAAAAAGCAGGATAGTTTTTCGGTGTATTATCATTGATGGAGGAATGAACTTCCCAGCCAATGTGTTTAAAATAATTAACCATGCCTTTGGTGTTAGTACCATTGCTCTTATTTGTGGACATGATTCTGGCAACGCTCATTTCATCATCTATGGTGCTGCCATGAAAATATTTTACGACCATGTTGGCAGCAGCAGGGCCGCAGGTGTAATGGGTAATCTGCTGCGTGGTGGCAAAATGCGGCAGAAGCAGCAAATGTTCTGATGGCTGCATATTATAAATATCAGGTTGTGCAAAATAGGGTGAATGGGAAACATTATTTTTGCCTGCAAACTGTGCCGCTCCGCCTGGTGGAGTGCTGTTTGCCGTTGCTGCGGCAGAGGGAAGTGCATATTGCTGCAAAAGATAGTTGCTGCCTGCAAGGATTACACAGCAGCAGACAGCTGCAAGTATAGCTTTACCTGTTTTCATTTACTGCTCCTTTATCCTGTTGTCTGCTGAGATTCTTTTTTACTGCTGCAAGCAGACTGTATTTTTCGTTAGGAAGATTGCCTGACTGCACACGTTCCAGCAGATAAGCAAGCATATCTTTTATTTTTGTCTGTGGCATTAGTGTCAACAGCTCATGCCCGCTGATATTAAGGTCTTTTGTGCATACAGGCATTTTTGTTTTTACCAGTTCAATTACCTGTCTGCCGATGAGTTGTCCTTCTGCCATCAGCTTTTTATTTTCACGAGCGTTTGTAGCGCCCATATCCGCAAGAAATACATCAACCAGTAATTCAAAAGCTTCAGTAAGCTCCTGCTGGTTGCGAAAACCAGCGTTTTGTGCTTCTGTACGTACCCAACGAAGCAGAGTACGTTCACCTGTAACCAGCATGGGGGCAAAGCGCATATGCTGTGCTGTAAGCCAAACAACTAAGTGAATAAAATCCTTGCTGTAACGCAGACGGGTTAAAATTTCCTGTGCCATAGCAGCACTTTTAGCTTCATGACCAGGGTCAGTGGGCTGACCGTCCTTTTTAAATCTGCGTATACCAGGCAGTCCCTTGCCTAAATCATGCAGCAGAAGTGTCCAGCGAACGGCAAGGTTACGCGGACTGCTGTCAACAGCAAGCAGGGTATGCTCCCAGGTGTTATATAAATGGAAACGGGGATTTTGCTTTAAGCCTACTAAATGTGCTGCTTCCGGCAAAATAGGAATACTTTTCTCCCTGCCGTTTTCCTGCACGCGGCAGCTGCTGCCTAAAATACCAGTTGCCTGCATGAGCATAAGTCCTTTACCTGCGTAGCTGCTTAAAAGTAACTTTTCTAACTCTTTGCGAACACGTTCCAGCGAAAGACCGCTGCAACGTTCAGAGGGGAATTTGTAATTTACTGGCAGATAGTAGGGCGTAAGCGGCTGACCATAAGGCGGCAGGGTGTTGTCATCATCTTGAACATAAGTAAATCCCAACTGTCCTATAAAGCGGCAGGCACGCAGCATACGCAGAGCATCTTCCTGAAAACGCTGTTCTGCCCTGCCGACAGTACGCAGGATTTTTTGCTGTAAATCCTGTTGACCGTTGAAGAAGTCATAAAGATTGCCGTTTATATCCAAAGCCATAGCATTGACTGTAAAATCACGGCGGCTTAAATCTTCACGCAGACTTTGGCAGAACCAGGTGGCTGACGGACGGTGAGCATCTTGATTGTCATAACGTTCTCCGCGAAAAGTAGTAACTTCGACAGTCACACCGTTGATAACAATAATCACGCAACCGAAATTATGTCCGAGATTATCAACTGTTTTCCAGCCTTGCGTTTGACAGATAGCTAATATCTGTTTGGGAACTGCATTGGTTGTAATATCATAATCATCAGGACAAATGCCCAAAAGCAAATCACGTACAGCACCGCCGACGAGATAAGCTTCATAACCGGCATTGTTTAAAACTGTTAAAATATTTTTTATATAGTCAGGAATTTTTTGTATATCCATTAGCGACCTTTCTTAAATTTCAGCGGCAAAGACCTCAATATTCAATGCCGTCATCTTTTAATTGATATTCTACATTTATACCGAAATATTCCCAGAGAATTTCTTTGAGTTCACTGCCGTTGTTTATTTTGTAACGGTATTTTACACGTCCTCCAAGATAAAATTTAAGATAATTACCGCGAATGGTAATATTACAGTCTTCTCGGAAAATAGACAGCTTTTTAGTCTTAGTAAAAGGGGAATCAGGGTGAGCATCACACCAAAAGCTGGCAGTAATAAAATCCTTGTCAATTTGCGGTTCTTCCGTAAAGCCAAAAAGACGTTTCCAGATTTTTCCTTTTTCTTTCTGCCACAGCAGCCAACCCCAAAATTCACTGCGGGTAAATTTATATTGGCTGATACTGTCGCTTTGAATAAGATTTTCTGTAAGCTCCAGCGGAATCCGCGGACTTTCACTGTTCACACCTACATCTGTAAGATAACGTTTGCCGTTTAGCTTGACACACATCACACGATGGCGGCGCAGCTGATAGGTTTCCATTTTACCGATAAAGCGTGCTGCGTAACTTGTCACTTCAAAGTCAAGGGATTCCAGCAGCCAGTTATATAACCCGTTAAGCTCAAAGCAGATACCGCCGCGGTTGTGGCGAATAATCTTTTCGAACATATCCGCACGTTTAAGGGAAGTTATTCTGCCGTTAAGACAGTCAAAATTTTCGTAAGGAATATATTTTAAATGTGCTTCATGCAGTTGCAGCAGTGTTTCCCATGTAGGTTCAGGTGATAGTTTTGGCAGTTGCAGTTTATGCAAATACTGTTCAATCTGTTCTTTTTTCATAGGTCTGCCGTTCACAGCGGCGTAATTCTGCAAAGCAATCATCTCCCAAAAAGCTGTAAATACATATTCTGCTGACAGCTGTTTGTATTATATTTTTTATTTTATCATTTATCTGTTAAAAAATAAATAGGATAGCAAAAGCTTTGCTTAAATAGAGTACAGAAAACCCTCCTTGCTGCTTTGACAGAAAGGAGGGTTAGAAATTTGTTGATATTGTGCTGTTTATTTTTTGAAAAATTTATAATTCGATTTGTTTTAAAAATTCATCAAGAGGTTTTACGGCTTCCTCAGACAGTTTCAGATTTTTATCTTTCAGAAAGGCTATTTTGACATCAAAATCATAGCTTGTTTTAAATTCTTCTGATTTTAGAATACGGTTAAGTGTTTGGCTGTCTTCTTCTAAATCAGTGAAAAGGAACATAACTTCAAATTTTAACGGCTGCTTGAGGACAGCAGCAATTTCTTCAGAGTATTCCAAAAGACCAAGCTCGCATTTTTGCTCATACAGTTTAGCTAAGTCTTCCTTGAATTCTGCTGATTTTGGATTTTTAATAAAATCTTTCATTTTTGTTAGGTGTTTTTCTAAACCACTTTTGCCATCCAGTGCACCAGTGTTGTTTTTTAATTCAATCAGTGTAATAGTAGGGAGTTTATTTCCTGAAGAACGTTTAAGAGCAATTATATCAAACTTTCCTTTGTTAACGCTTTCTTTATATTCCATATTTAGCATGAGGTAATCAGAATCGTTGCCTTGGTTTGCCATTACAATCTGCTGTTCTATTTGTCTTTCGAGATAATCTTTTTCAGAAGTAGCTAGATAATTATCTATTGCTTTTTTATAAAGGTCGATTTGAGTTATACCGTCATTTACGTTAGTTTTTTGCTGGAAGATTAATTGATTCAGGAATATATTTGTGATCAATTGTTAAACTTCCCTTGCATTTTCCTTGAAATATTGCTCCCCCACGGTAATAAACAGAAACATAGTTTCCTGCTCCACGTAATTCCGTATGTAAGTCAGAGTCGTTTTTCACAGCTTCTAAAAAAGAGTTTAAAACACCGCTTTTTAGAGATTTAAAAATTTCTGGTTTTAAAGATTGTTTATACATTGTTTTTACATCTCCGCAAAATTTCATAAAACTTTATGAATACAACTTTAAAAGTGTATCTTGTTATTATTATACAATGTAATATACAATAGTACAATACATAATTAAGCTCGGGGGGACAAAGGGTTTTAGAGGTTGCTTAAAAATCTTTTGCAAGAGGTTATATAAAAACCCCTCTTTACTATAAACAGTAAAGAGGGGCTCAGTGTCTTTTTGCAAATGTCAGGGTATCATCATAAATTCTACTGCAAAGACCAGCAGGCAGCAACAGCAGGCAACCTGAAAAAGGCTCATGCCGCGCCAGGCAGCAGCAATGCCGCAGATTAATGCTAAGGTTCCGGCAACTGGTGTTTGTGTTGCCTGAACAATAGCAGGAAAGGTCATAACAGCGAGGGTGGTATAGGGGACATAGTAGAGAAAAGAACGGATGAAAGGATTTTTTATCTCTCTGCGTATAAGTGTAAGCGGCAATACACGTATAGCATAGGTAACAAGTGCCATGACGGCGATGTATAGATATATGTTGTGTTCCACTGCTTACGCCTCCTTATTTTCCTGTATTTCCTGCGTTACAGGACACAACCAGGCTGCTATCGCTGCGATTAATACCGTAAGAATGATAGTGCGTGTACCGCCTGAGAGCTGTGCCAGTGGCTGCATATAGTTGGCAATGAAGCTGGCAGTGAAGCTGGCTGCGACTACCCAGAGAATGATGCGGCTTTGGCGTGCAGGGGGAATGATGATAGCTAAGAACATACCGAATAATGCTACGCTCAGGGCACTGACGATACGTTCTGGTAAAGCACCGCCGGCGATAATACCAGCAGCTGTGCCAAGTGACCAGCCGGGGATAGCTACTGCCATACCGCCGTAATAATACCACGGGTTAAGTTTTCCCGGTCTGGCGATGGCGATACCAAAAAGTTCATCGGTAACGGCAAAAGCTATTCCCAGGCGATGGACGATGCTTTCGCCTTCTTTCAGTCTTTGACTTAAAGCACAGCTCATAAGCATATAACGTGCGTTGGCTATTAATGTAACCAAGGCTATTTCCATATAACTGGCATTATTGCCTATTAAGGTGATGGCAGCAAATTCACCGGCAGAAGTGTTGTTAAGCAGACTGGTGAGAAAACCCTGCCAGACGCTGAGACCGGAACTGCGGCAGATGATGCCTAAGGAAAAGGCTACGGCAAAATAACCGAGTCCGATAGGTATACCATCATGCATACCCTGACGGAACGCTTTTTTGTTTTCATTTTGTGAAGTATTTTTAGTAATTGAATCCATAATAATATACCGTTGAAATCATAAAACAGCCAAAAAGCTGAAAAATATCCGAAAAAGTACCCGTAAGCCTGTTGTTGCCGACCTACGGGTAAAACATGAGTGCTGCAAAAAGGGGGATTTGCAGCACAAGCAAACAGAATTTATTGCTTCAGCAGTTCTTGAGCTACTAAATGTCCCATTTCGGAGGTGGAGACTTTTTTCAGTCCTTCACCGTACAGATCAGGGGTACGGTAGCCTTGTTCCATAACTGCATCAACAGCTGCTTCAATGGCATCTGCTGCCTGGCTCTTATTGAGTGAATAACGCAGCATCATTGCAACACTGAGGATGGTTGCCAAAGGATTTGCGATACCCTGACCCGCAATATCGGGGGCACTGCCGTGGATTGGCTCATACATACCTGTACCGTCACCGAGGCTTGCACTTGGCAGCAGACCAATGCTGCCAGCAATTGTGCTTGCTTCATCACTGAGAATATCACCGAAAATGTTGTTGGTCAGAATAACATCGAATTGTTTGGGGTTTAAAACTAACTGCATAGCGCAGTTATCTACATAAAAATTATTCAGTTCTACATCGGGATAATCTTTTGCCTGCATTTCAGCAACAATTTTACGCCACATACGGCTGGATCCTAAAACGTTGGCTTTATCAACGCTGGTAACTTTACCGCGGCGTTTTCTTGCTGCTTCAAAAGCAAAGCGGGCAATACGTTCTACTTCCGGACGGGTATAGAGTTCTATATCGCTTGCTTCTTCTACACCGTCAGCGTTCAGATGTGCTTCTGTATGTTCGCCGAAATAGATACCGCCTGTTAGCTCACGGACGATGAGCAGGTCTGCTCCTTCAGCACGTTCAGTTTTGAGGGGAGAAAGGTGGGAGGTAAATTTGGAAACAGCCATTGGTCGCAGATTGCAGTACAGTCCTAAAGCTTTGCGGATACCTAAAAGTCCTTTTTCAGGACGGATGTCGGGAGCAACGTTATCCCATTTAGGGCCGCCTACGGCACCCAGCAGCACTGCATCAGCAGCTTTGGCACTGTCAATAGTTGCCTGCGGCAGCGGAACTCCTGCTGCGTCAATAGCACAACCGCCTATGAGTTGTTTATCATATTCAATAGTAAAGCCGAATTTTTCAGCAGCAGCATCAAGAACTTCTACAGCTGCATCAACAATTTCTACACCGATACCATCACCGGGAAGCAAGCAGATTTTCATTATTTGTTTTCTCCTTTAATATAGTTAATCAAGCCGCCGCAGTCAGCGATTTTTTGAATAAATTCCGGCAGCGGTTTAGTTTTGATAATAATATCTTTGTTCAGAATTTTGATTTCGCCCTTGGTAACATCTACATCAATTGTATCGCCTGGGGCAATTTTTTCAACTTCTGCACCAATTTCCAGAACAGGCAGACCGATGTTGATGGCATTGCGATAAAAGATACGGGCAAAGCTGTCAGCAACGATACATTTTACCCCTTTCACTTTTAAAACAACGGGAGCGTGTTCGCGAGATGAACCGCAGCCGAAGTTTTTGCCGGCAACAATATAATCACCAGGCTGTACGTTGGCAGCAAAGTTTATTTCCAGATTCTCCTTGGCATCTTCCATTGCGTGTTCTGCAAGTTCATTGAAATCAGCAATATTCAGGTACCTTGCAGGAATAATAACATCTGTATCAATATGGTCGCCATAACGCCAAACTTTACTCATTTTTACTCTACCTCCTCAGGACTGGTGATGTAACCGGTGATGGCACTTGCAGCAGCGGTATAGGGACTTGCCAGATAAACTTCACTGTCAACATGACCCATACGTCCGCGGAAGTTGCGGTTTGTAGTAGATACGGCACGTTCACCGGCTGCAAGGATACCCATATAACCGCCGAGGCAGGGACCGCAGGTTGGTGTGGAAACAGCAGCTCCGGCATCAATAAACGTATCAATATAACCTAAGTGCATGGCTTCCTGATAAATTTGCTGGGTAGCAGGAATAACAATCATGCGGACATGATCACAAACTTTATATCCTTTCATAATTTCAGCTGCCTGCTGCAAATCTTCCAAACGGCCGTTGGTGCAGGAACCGATAACAACTTGGTCGATTTTTATGTTATGGCTTTCTTTTGCAGGATGAGTATTTTCCGGCAGATGTGGATAAGCAACAACAGGAACAAGCTCGTCCAGTTTAATATCCAGAACACGGGAATATTCTGCATCTTCATCAGGTTCAACAGCTTCCCAGGGGCGAGTAACACCACGTTCTTTGAGGAAAGCAATGGTTTTTTCATCAACAGGGAAAATACCGTTTTTGCCGCCTGCTTCGATTGCCATATTGCAGATAGTGAGACGGTCAGCCATAGACAGCTCACTGACACCGTCACCGACAAATTCCAAAGACTGGTAACGTGCACCATCAACGCCTATCATACCAATAATAGTGAGAATAATATCTTTGCCTTTAACATATTTAGGCAGTTTGCCTGTGAGGTTGACTTTTATTGCCTGCGGTACTTTAAACCAAGATGTTCCGCTTGCCATGGCACAGCCTATATCAGTTTGCCCCATGCCTGTGCTGAGAGCGTTGAGTGCACCGTAGGTACAGGTGTGGGAATCAGCACCGATGATGATTTCACCAGGAGCAACCAGACCGCTGTCAGGGAGCAGAGCATGTTCAATACCCATTCTGCCTACCTCAAAGTAGTTTTTGATTTCATGCTTGCGGGCGAAGTCACGCATACGTTTGCACATGGTTGCAGATTTAATATCTTTGCAGGGTGAAAAATGATCGGGAACAAGTGCAATTTTATTTTTGTCAAATACGGGTTTGCCGATTTTTTCAAATTCATTAATAGCCGGAGGGCCGGTAATATCATTGGCTAACACCAAATCAACCTGGGAAACAAGCAAATCGCCAGCACTTACGCTGTCACGGTGAGCATGTTTCGCAAGAATTTTTTCTGTCATTGTCATACCCATAAAGTAAAACCTTCTTCCTCTGAAATGTTTATGTTGAAGTTAATTTAAAACAAATAAAAACCCCATCTGCGCTTGCAGATAGGGGCGAAATTATCGCGGTACCACCCTAAGTTGTACTTCGTTTTTCCGATTAGCGAATCGGTGACTTAACGCTGTCATGGACGTCTGCTTCTACTGAGTTTCAAAGCAGCAGCTTACGGGTGAGTTTCTTTATCTGCTGCCTGACAGCTTGCACCGAACGCTGTCTCTCTAAAAAGCCTAAACAGATAAATTTTCCCGGTCATTGCCTTTGAGTTGTATTAAAAGTAAAATAACCCTTTATTGTGTTCTTTACATTATCGCAACATATATGTTTTTTGTCAAGAAAAAATTACGAAAGATGTAAATTTTACGCTTTCTTTCCAGCAGAAACAAGAAATGTGTAATATAAACTTAACGGTAAAAGCAAACTTTGTAAACAAAAGCTCACAAAGTTTAGTAATCTTTTGGATATCTGCATTGTAATAAATTAGCTTTTTGAGCGGTTGAATTTAGTACAAATAAAAGCAGGTTATAATCAATATCTGCCTGCTTACAACCTGCTTCTGTAAAAATATATGTTAATAGAAGAAAAATAAATTTATTTATACTGTAGGAATTTCCCCGACACCGCTGAGAATTATTGATGGACGGTAGGAAAATTCTTTGATATTTTCCGTATTGCTTACTCCGCTGAGAACAAGGGCTGTCATTAAACCGCTTTCCATGCCAGCAACAATGTCTGTATCCATGCGGTCGCCTATCATGGCAGCATCTTCCGAATGAACGTCCAGTAGACGCAGACCTGTACGCATCATGAGCGGATTTGGCTTGCCTACAAAATAAGCTTTTTTGCCTGTCGCCAGTTCAATAGGAGCTACTAAAGCACGGCAGGCAGGAATGATACCGATATCAGATGGGCCGGTGAGATCGCTGTTAGTAGCTATGAGACGTGCGCCTTTGTTAATCAGGCTTACTGCTTTGATAATCATATTATAATTATAAGAATTTGTTTCGCCTACAACTACATAATCAGGGTTGACATCGTTCATGGTAATACCTGCATTATAGAGGGCATTAACCAATCCCGGTGCACCGATGACATAGGCACTGCATCCGGGAGCTTGCGAATGGATGAATTTTGCTGTTGCCAGGGCACTGGTGTAAAAATGACTTTCGTCAACATCCAGCCCCAGACGTGAAAGCTTTTGCTGTAATTCTTTGGGGCTGCGTTCGCTGGCATTAGTAAGGAATAAAAAACGCTTTTTTTCTTGATAAAGCCAGCTGACAAATTCTTTGACACCGGGCAGTAAACGGTTGCCATGGTAGATAACACCATCCATATCACAGATATAACCTTTTTTCTCTCTGAGGGCGGCAAGCAGGGAGGCCGTTTTTTCTGATTCGTTCATTATTATTCTTCCTTTTTCCGTATTTGTTTGATTTTTATAATTATATTATGAAAGAAAAGCTTGCTTTTGACAAGAGCATGAGCAGGAGGTTTGCTAAGAAAGAGTTAAAACTTTGTAAAATAATGTTTCTTAAAAATAGTTTTCAGATAAAATGGAATAATTATTTCTAAGATAAAAAATGAAAATAATTAATGGTTGACATAAAAAGAATGTAGTGATAAAATAAAATATTTTTGACAATAAAGGGAGTGGGTGCTACAATATATTTATCAGGATTATATTATTAGGAGGGTTGAATATGTTTGCTGCTGGTGACAGGGTTGTATATCCGCTTCATGGAGGTGCTGTTGTTAAAGAAATAGAGGTACAGGAGCAGGATGGGCGAAGAGTTGAATATTATATTTTACAGATGCTGTTTGAGAGCATGACGGTTTCTGTTCCGGTAAGCAATGCAGAAAGATTGGGACTGCGTTACGTAGGCGATGATGTTACTATGACAGAGATTGAGCACAGTCTGCATGAAACTCCTGATGTACAGGCAGTGAAGTCTATATCCTGGAACAAACGCTTTCAAGTATATATGGATAGAATAAAAAGCGGTGATGTTACGGAAGTAGCAAAGGTATTTAAAATTCTTATGATTTTAGAAAAAACGAAAAAAATATCTGTGGGTGAACGGCGCTTACTGCATAGCACCAAACAGATTTTGCAAAGTGAAGTAATGCTGATAAAAAATATAGATGCGGAAAAAGCTGGTGTTTGGCTGGAAAAATGTTGTGAATGATTTAAGTTAATTAGCTGATTGAAAATTGCTGATAGGTGTTAGTAATTTCCAATCAGCTTTTTTTGCAAGTTTTTTAAGCATTTTTTTCATTAATGACATATTTGCTAGGAGCAGTTACTTGTTTTTTAGTTTTATAAGCTGTATTATATAATTGATATAATAGCAAATGATAACTGACAGCTGTATTTGTCGTTGGTTTTTATATCATAAAATATGCAGATTTTTTTAGAAAGGAGGTGCGACGATGTTTAAGAAATTTATCAGCCTGAGTATTTCACTTATTATAATTATTACCGGACTCATACTTACAGACTACTCTTTACCGTTTTTGTCGGAATACCTTGGCTATGATCTGCACGGCAACGGACTGATGGGCGTTACTTTTGCCAACATCATTTTGGTTTTGCCGGGACTTTTTATTTTTTCCTGGCTGGCGTTGGTACTGGCACCGTTTCTGACCAGCAGTCTTTTTAATTATGCAGAGCGTCTTACTGCATCGCTGTCACGCATACCTACCAGTGATATTCTGGTAATGATTTTTGGTATAGGCATTGGTTTGATTTTGGCAAATCTTATAGGAGGACCTTTTGCAAGACTGCCTATTATTGGACCGTTCATACCGATTTTCTTAAGTATGGTGCTGGCTATTGTCGGTGCAAAGCTTGCACTGCGCAAGCATAATGATATTGTAGAGTTTTTCAGCCGTATTCCTAACCGCAAGGCAGTAAAGGCTCCGTCTGCTGGTGAAAATAATGTTTTGGAAGGCCCGTTGGGAGATAGACTGTACAGCAGTAATAAACTGCTTGATACAAGTGTTATTATCGATGGTCGCATTATGGATATTATGGCAGCTGGTTTTCTTGATGGTAAGGTGGTTGTGCCTAATTTTGTTCTGATAGAATTGCAGAAACTGGCGGATTCTTCGGATACACTGAAACGTGCCAAAGGGCGCCGTGGTCTTGAACTGGTACAGGATTTGCAGATTAGCTACAAAAACCAGATTCTGATTGTTGATAATGATTATGATGATATCAGTGAAGTTGACAGTAAGCTTGTACGTTTAGCAAAACAGGCGAATGCTGATATTATTACCAACGATTATAACTTAAATAAAATTGCTGGTATTCAGGGAATTAAGGTGCTGAATATTAATGAGCTTTCCAACGCAATCAAGCCTGTTGTTATTGCAGGTGAGGAAATGAATGTTTTTCTTGTTAAGGAAGGCAAAGAGCAGGGACAGGCGGTTGCTTATTTGGAAGACGGCACTATGATAGTTGTAGAAAATGGCCGTGATTCTATTGGAAGCAGTGTTGCGGTTGTTGTTACCTCGGTATTACAGACTTCAGCAGGCAGAATGATTTTTGCTAAAGCTGCTAAATAAGGAGTAGATAGGAAATGCCGCAGGAAGATAAGTTAATAGTTATTGTTCCAGCTGCTGGTGCAGGAAAACGTCTGGGGCTGGGGATTAATAAGGCTTTTGCCATGCTTGCAGGAGCTCCTTTGCTAGTGCATTGCCTGCATATGCTGGCAGATACAGGCTTTGTTAATCGTGCTGTTGTAGTTTTAGCCAAAGAGGAAACAGCAGAGGGACAAAAGCTTTTGGCAAGTTATCAGCAGAAATATTTTCCGAATCTGCCTTTTACTGTGACCGCAGGCGGCAGGGAGCGTCAAGACAGCGTAGCTAATGCTTTAGCAATGATTAAAGAAGAAAATTGTTTTATTGCTGTCCATGACGGTGCACGACCTTTTGCAGGGAAAGAGGTTTTTGCACGTACTTTTGCCGCTGCTAGGCTGCATGGAGCAGCTATTGCTGCTGTTCCGGTGAAAGATACTATTAAGGTGGTAAACAGTGCAGGTGAGGTTATACAGACACCTCCGAGAGAAACTTTACAGGCAGTACAGACACCGCAGATTTTCAGCGGTACTTTACTGAAAGCTGCTTATACTTATCTTAAAGAGAATCCTGCTGCTGTAACTGATGATGCATCAGTTGTAGAATTACTGGGGCATAAGGTGGTTACGGCACTGGGACGTTATGAAAATATAAAAATTACTACACCGGAAGATTTGGTGTTTGCCGAAAGATTGTTGGCAGAGCAGGAGTTGGAAGATGGAAAATAACAGACCGTTTATGCAGCTGCGTGTTGGCTGTGGGTACGATGTACACAGACTGACAGCAGAATGCAAGTTAATTTTGTGCGGTGTTCAAGTGCCGTATGAGTTGGGTCTTTTAGGGCACAGTGATGCAGATGTTGCTTTGCATGCTTTGATGGATGCACTGCTTGGTGCTGCGGCGATGGGGGATATCGGCAGACATTTTCCTGATACGGATGAGCGGTTTAAGGGAGCTGACAGCATGAAACTTACGGAGCATGTTGTAGGACTGCTTGCAGAAAATGGCTGGCAGATAAATAATGTCGATGTTACGATTATTGCACAGCGGCCTAAGCTGGCTGCCTATATACCGCAGATGTGCGAAAATGTTGTACGTGTGCTTGGTGTAGAGCAGGGAGCAGTAAATATCAAGGCTACAACTACTGAAAAGCTTGGGTTTACCGGTCGTGGTGAAGGGATTGCCGCAGAAGCTGTAGCGAGTATAGTAAAATTGTGATATAATA
>CAZVSX010000009.1:0-64691 GCA_964630355.1 uncultured Phascolarctobacterium sp. | reverse complement strand
GTTGGCGGAGTGGGTGGGATTCGAACCCACGCACGGGGTAAACCGTCTAACGATTTAGCAAACCGTCCTCTTCAGCCAGCTTGAGTACCACTCCATTAGACTACTTGTTTATTATAACATATTACTATAAGTTTGACAAGAGTTTATTTAGAAAAACTCCTGCTTATTTGGCGGAAAGGGTGGGATTCGAACCCACGGAAGGCTTGCACCTTCGCTAGTTTTCAAGACTAGAGCCTTCAACCACTCGGCCACCTTTCCATTAGAACATAATTATACGTCAAAATATTCTAATAGTCAAGTATTTCTTGCGACAGTATTAAGTTATAAATAATTTTGCTGATATGAAAATACTGTATCTGCAATACAGATACAGTATTTTATAAATTACATTTGAGTTTTAATTTCCATTAGGCAGTCGCCGCTTTCGATACGTTCCCCGACAGCTACATGGACGGCACTGATGATACCGCTGATAGGAGCAGAAAGTGTAGTTTCCATTTTCATTGCTTCCGTAACGATTAAAGGAGTACCTTTGGTTACAGACTGACCTTTTTCAACTAACACTTTTACAACAGAACCGGAAAGAGAAGCACCGATTTCGCCGATGTTACCTTTTTCTGCTTTTTTGCGGCTTACGGCAGTGGCTTTAGCATTACGGTCTTTGATTTCAATTTCGCGAGGAAGACCGTTGAATTCAAAGAACACTGTACGCATACCGGAAGCATTTGCTTCAGAAATATGATCGAGCTTAATTACAAGAACTTTGCCCTGTTCAATTTCAACCTTAATTACTTCTCCCGGTGTCATACCAAAGAAGAAAGTAGGCGTATCTAATACAGATACATCGCCGAATTCATTATAGCGTCTTACCCAGTCAGTAAATACTTTAGGATAGAGACAGTAAGCACTTACTGCTTCGTCTGTTGTAGGAGCATCCATTTCAGAAAGTTTTTGGCGGACAGCTTCAAAATCAACAGGCGGCAGAACAGAGCCTGGGCGTTCGGTAATAGGTTTGCGGTCTTTTAGTACAATCTGTTGTAATTTTTCTGGGAAACCTTGATAAGGTGTGCCTATACGACCTTCAAAGAATTCTACAACGGAAGCAGGGAAGTCGAGTATATCGCCTTTAGCATATACATCTTCTTCAGTAAGGTCGTTTTGTACCATAAAGAGTGCCATATCACCGACAACTTTAGATGATGGAGTAACTTTTATTAAATCACCGAACATCATAGATACACGATGGTACATATCTTTAATTTCTTCCCAGCGATGAATCAGTCCTAATGCTTGTGCCTGCTGTTTAAGATTAGTATATTGACCGCCTGGCATTTCATGTACATATACTTCTGGATTAGGGAAGTTTTCTGTTCTGTCTGCTGCTTTATAGTAAGGACGGACAGTTTCCCAATAGCGGGAAAGTTCATTCATAGCATCAACATCAAGACGGGGCTGACGCGGATGACCGCTTAGGGCATAATAAAGGCTGCTGCCGCTTGGCTGGGAAGTACCGCTGCTCATAGCGCTCATTGCAGTATCAACTATATCAACACCTGCGTCAATTGCACGTGCATAAGTATAAATAGCATTGCCGCTGCCTTCATGTGTATGCAGATGAATTGGAATGTCTATGTAAGATTTAAGACTGCTGACAAGTCTGTAAGCAGCTTCTGGTTTCAAAAGACCAGCCATATCTTTGATGGCAATAATATTAGCACCGGCTTTTTGCAGTTCTTTTGCCATATTTATATAATACTGCAAATCATATTTATCGCGTGCAGGATCTAATATATCACCAGTATAGCACAAAGCAGCTTCGGCAACCTTACCGCATTCACGGACAGTATCAATGGAAAGACGCATATTATCTAAACCGTTAAGGCTGTCGAAAATACGGAAAACATCAATACCGTTTTTGGCTGCAAGCTTAATAAATTCTTTAACAACGTTATCTGGATAGCTGGTATAACCTACGGCATTAGCACCACGCAGAAGCATCTGGAATAAAATATTCGGAGCAGCTTCACGGAACTGTGCCAAACGCTGCCACGGACTTTCATCAAGAAAACGATAAGCAACGTCAAAAGTAGCACCGCCCCAACATTCAAATGAGAACAGATTGGGCAGTTTGCCGGCTGTATCACGCATTACACGCAGCATATCAGCTGTACGCAGGCGTGTCGCAAACAGTGATTGATGAGCATCACGGAAAGTTGTATCTGTAATCAAAACTTCCTGTTGTGCCATAACCCATTCAGCAAGACCTTCTGCACCGCGGGTATCTAAAATATGTTTAGCACCAAGAGCTAAAATACCATTATATGGTTTTGGCATATTAAGCGGAGCAAAGTCAGGTTTTGGCTGTACACCAACATTAGAGTAACCGTTGACAGTAATATCTGCAATATAGTGCAGCAGCTTATTGCCGCGGTCTAATGTTTTTGGGAAAACAAAGAGTTCAGGGGTGTTGTCAACAAAATCTGTGGAGTAATCTCCTTTTATGAAATGGGGATTTTGCAATACGTTTTCTAAAAACTGGATATTGGTTTTTACTCCGCGGATACGGAATTCTTTAAGGCAGCGGAGCATTTTAGTTATAGCAATTTGATGGGTAAGACCCCAGGTAGTAGCTTTAACCAGCAAAGAGTCATAATAGGGGGTAATGACAGAACCGGTGAAAGCATTGCCGCCGTCAAGACGGATTCCGAAACCGCCGCCGCTGCGGTAGGTAATCAGTTTTCCTGTATCAGGCATAAAATTATTTGCAGGATCTTCCGTTGTAATACGGCATTGAATAGCATGACCTATAATAGGCAGATTCTCCTGTTCAGGAAGTGCTATTTCCGGACCGTGCAGTTTGCAGCCTTCAGCAATTTTTATTTGGGTTTGAACAATATCAATACCGGTGATCTGCTCTGTAACGGTATGTTCAACCTGAATACGGGGGTTAACCTCTATGAAGTAAAATTTACCGTCTGGTGTTGCTAAAAATTCTACAGTGCCGGCACTGATGTAATTAACATTTTTCATCAGCTTAACAGCGGCATTACAAATAGCTTTGCGCTGTTCTACGGGCAGGGAAAAAGCAGGAGCAATTTCTACCAGCTTTTGGTGACGCCTTTGTACAGAACAGTCACGTTCAAATAAATGCATAAGGTTGCCGTGAGTATCGCCAATGATTTGAACTTCTATATGTTTAGGATTCAGTAAATATTTTTCTAAATAAATTTCATCGCTGCCAAAAGCTTTTTTTGCTTCGCTTTTAGCCATATCATAGGCAGTTACTGCTTCTTCGGCACTGCGTACAACACGCATACCACGACCGCCGCCGCCGTTGACAGCTTTGATAATGATTGGATAACCATTTTGTTCACCAAAATCTAAGACTTCCTGTAAACTGTTTACAGTACCATTGCTGCCGGGAATCATGGGAATATCTGCAAGCTCTGCCTGTTTGCGGGCGTTTATTTTATCACCGAACATTACGAGATGTTCCAGACGGGGGCCAATGAAAATTAAGCCTTCTTCTGCACAGCGACGGGCAAGGGTGCTGTTTTCAGATAAAAAGCCATAACCTGGATGAATAGCATCTACATCATGTTCTCTGGCAATGCGCATGATACCTTCAATATCAAGATAGGCATCAGTCGGACTTTTACCTTCTCCTACTATGTAAGCTTCATCTGCTTTGTTGCGATGCAATGACAAAGTATCTTCTTTAGAATATATAGCAACAGTGCGAATTCCTAGTTCGTTGCAGGCACGGAAAACACGGATGGCAATTTCTCCGCGGTTGGCAACCAAAACTGTTTTAATTTTAGGCATAGGAATAACCTCCTTATCTCTTTACAAGCTTCATTGTATAGAAAAATGTATATAAATTCAAGAGATTAAACTCATGTATACAGGTATTCTTATAATTATATATAGCTGTATTGCAATGGCAACAATATTTCTTTGCGGATATTGTACTGCTTTCACATATTTTTCAATTGTATCTTATTGTGAATAGGTATAAAATAAATTATATAAAAATAGTTAGGAGATGAAAATATGAATGATGATGATAAGAAAAAACGTTCACTTACATATTATTATGTGTTGATGCTGTTGATTATTCTGGTGTTTAATTCTATTATTATGCCAATGTTTTTCCGACAGAAGATGAATAACGTATCCTATAACAACTTTATACAAATGGTTGAAGAGGGGAAGATTTCCAAAGTTGAAATTACTGATAAACAGTTGGCTGCTGTTGATAAAAATAATGAAAAAGAGATATATGTTACCGGAAGGGTAGAAGATCCAGAACTTGCCAATCGTTTAATGAAAAGTAAGGTTGAATTTACTCAGGTTGTTCCTAAAGAACAAAATCCTATAGTTGCTTTCTTTACTAACTGGATTTTGCCGATAGTTATTTTCTTTGCGCTGGGACAGTTATTTATGTATTTTATGGGCAAGCGTATGGGAAATAATGCTATGAGTTTTGGCAAAAGCAATGCTAAGGTTTATGCAGAAGCAAAGACTGGTAAAAGTTTTGCAGATGTTGCAGGTCAGGATGAAGCTAAAGAGGCTTTGATGGAATTGGTAGACTTTTTGCATAATCCTGGAAAGTATAAAGAAATTGGTGCGAATATGCCTAAGGGGGCATTGCTGGTTGGCCCTCCGGGTACAGGTAAAACATTGCTTGCTAAGGCTGTGGCTGGTGAAGCTAAGGTGCCGTTTTTTAGTATCAGCGGCAGCGAGTTTGTAGAAATGTTCGTAGGAATGGGTGCTGCCCGTGTACGTGATTTATTTAAGCAGGCACAGGAAAAAGCTCCCTGTATTGTTTTTATTGATGAAATTGATGCTATTGGCAAACGTCGTGACAGCGGTCAGTTTGGCGGCAATGATGAACGTGAACAGACTTTGAATCAATTGTTGAGTGAAATGGATGGCTTTGACGGCAGTAAAGGTGTTGTTATTTTAGCAGCTACTAACAGACCGGAATCTTTGGATAAAGCTTTGCTGCGTCCAGGTCGTTTTGACCGCCGTGTGCCGGTAGAATTGCCGGATTTACAAGGGCGTGAAGCCATTTTGAGAGTACACGCTAAAAATGTGCGTATGGCTGAAAATATTGATTATGGAACGCTGGCGAGGGCAACGGCAGGGACAAGCGGTGCAGAGCTGGCAAATATTATTAATGAAGGTGCACTTAGAGCTATTAAATTAAAGCGTAAATTTGTAGAACAGGAAGATTTAGAAGAATCTATTGAAACAGTTATTGCTGGCTATCAGCGTAAAGGAGCTGTTATTTCGCCTCAGGAAAAACAGGTTATTGCTTATCATGAAATTGGTCATGCATTGGTTGCCGCTATGCAGAAACATAGTGCACCAGTACATAAAATTACAATTATTCCACGCACAAACGGTGCTTTGGGTTATACTATGCAGATAAGTGAAAATGACAGCGTTCTTATGACTAAAGAAGAACTGTTCAATAAGATTGTTACGATGACTGGTGGCCGCAGTGCAGAAGAAATAGTTTTTGGCAGAATTACAAGTGGTGCTTCGAATGACATTGAGCAGGCAACAAAGTTGGCACGTAGTATGGTAACACGTTTAGGAATGACAGAAGAATTTGATATGATGGCTACTGAGGTTATCAAAAATCAATATTTAGGTGGAGATTCTGCTTTACAGTGCAGTGAAATAACTGCTGGAAAGATTGATGCCAAGGTACTTGAAATGATTAAAGAAGCACACAATAAAGCAAAGGAAATTTTGCATGAAAACCGTGCCAAATTGGATGTATTAGCACAGTTTCTGCTGGAAAAAGAAACTATTACCGGAGATGAATTTATGGAACTTCTGAAAAAAGAGGAAGCAAAGGAAATAAATTTGCCTGAGGCTTGAAAAAATTCTAAAAATATTAAGATTAGCTATTGCTAACTATAGAGATATGTGTTACAATAAGAATGAAGTTAGTGATAGCTAACCAATGCATATCATTCCTTCCTGATTTTGCATTGCAGCCTTGACCTTAACAATTATGATTTCCATAGGTGCATTGGTTAGTTCCTTTCTTTAAAATAAGCTGCTATTTGCTTTTATAAGCAAATTCATATTTTCTCCTCCAAAAAGAAACAGAACGCTAAAACTCGTTAGGCAAGCGGTTTTATGCGTTCTGTTTTGCTTTAAGCTTTTATTTGTTTTCTTGCGGATTTAATACATAAGAGTTATAATATCTAACTGCGAATAAACTAAAAGATGTATTATGTTGGAGATGTGTATTTTGAAGAATTGGAAAATTATTTTAGCTGTTCTTACGGCAAATGTGGTAATGATGGCTTCTGGATATACAATGCTGATACCGTTTTTACCAATGTATCTGATGAATGAATTAGGTGTAAGTGCTGCTGATGTTAAACTGTGGAATGGTGCTATATTTTCTATAACTTTTTTGATTGGCGGAATTATGGCTCCTGTCTGGGGAAGAATAGCAGACAGCAGAGGGAAAAAGATGATGGCGATACGTGCTGGTGCTGGTCTGGCAATATCATATTTTCTTGGCGGGCTTGTTGTTACACCAGAGCAATTGTTTGGTGTACGTATACTGCAAGGTTTTGCAGCAGGTCTATGGAGTGCTTGCCTAGCTATAGCAACTAGTCTTGTCCCAATGGATAAACTAGGTGTAAGCTTGGGAATTATGCAGGCTGGCTTAACTGGCGGTAATGTTATTGGACCTTTGGTTGGCGGTGCGTTGGCTACAGCTTTTGGGATGCGAGTATCTTTTTTTGTTGCAGGTTCACTGCTGACAGTTATAACGCTTATTTTTATGTTTTATATTCCTGAGCCGCCAAAAGCTGATATTTCAGAAAAAGCAAAGCCTACATTGCAGAAAGACAATTTATTGAAGCAGCCGATAATTCGGGAAACTTTGATATATACAGCTGTAGTTCAGCTTGTCATTTTGTTGATTCAGCCTGTATTAAGCCTTTATGTTGAAGAATTGAATCACGGGGAGGGCAATATAATATTTTTATCCGGAGTGGCATTTTCGCTAGTAGGAATAGCCAGTGCATTTACAGCACCTATCTGGGGACGTTTTGGACAAGAGAATGGCTTTTATCGGGCATTATGTGCAGCTTCGTTGTTATCTGGTATTATGAGCTGTATTGTGGCACTACCGCAGACATTGCTGCTATTTTGTATCTGTAATTTTTGTTATGGTCTTTGCTGTGCTGGAATACAGCCTTCGCTTAGTGCGATTCTTGCCAGCAATACTGAGGCAAATCAAAGAGGACGTGTTTTTGGTTTTATGTTTAGTGCACAGCAGTTTGGCTCTATGGTAGGGCCACTTTTGGGTGGATTAATTGCTACTTATGCTCCATTGAAAAGTTTATTTATTACTGCTGGTATAGTACTTTTAGGTATCAGCAGCAGTGTATGGCTGCGGCATGGCAAGAAATAAATCTTTATATTAAGGTTTATTGCCAGAAAACAAAAGAAAGATTTTTTAGAATATTACATATATGTTTTAACTCTGAATACTTCATAATAAGCGTATTCAGAGTTTTTGCTTTTGGTATGACAATAAAATAACACATATAAATCGCATTAAATTCACACATGTGACAATTTTAATTAAACGAGCTCAAATTAAGATTAGTATAATCGAGTTTGAGGAGGTGAAAAAAATCAAGCTTAGACGAGGTCAGAATTTGCAGGAGCAGATATTTTTTTATCGCCAATTGGCAGTAATTCTGCACAGCGGTCTACCTTTACTTTCGGGATTAGAACTTTTGCAGAAATATCTTAGCAAAGGGCAAAGCCTTCTTTGCTGTCGTTTATATCAAAGTTTGCAGCGAGGATCTTCTTTGGCAGAGGCAATGGAAGCGAATTCTAATGATTTTCCGCAGTTAGCAGTTAAATTAGTTGCAGCTGGTGAAGAAAGCGGAGATTTAACAGTAATTTTAGAACAATTGGCTATTTATTACGAGCAGCAGCTTACTTTAAAGAGGTTTGTACAGCAGTCGCTGATATATCCAGTATTATTGTTAGGAGTGTCTGTTTGTGTATTATTGCTTTTTATGTTCTATATCCTTCCTGTTTTAGCTGAAGTATATATGGCAATGGGACTGAAAAGCAGTGGCGTGCTGTTATTTAGTTTACAGATTAAACAACTGTTGGAGGTATTTCCTTTGGTAAGCGTAGGAGCAGCGGTACTTCTTTTCGCCCTGTGTATAAGGTTAGGCAGAGGTTTACTGCGGTGTTTTTTACGCAGTCGTTTAAGCGGAAATTTTTATGGTCTTATCTTGGAGGTTCGCTGCTGCAAGCTATTAGCTTTACTCTTACACAGCGGACTTGGAATTACCAGAGCAGTAGCGATTGTAACAGAAACTTTAGATGATGCTGCTTATTGCAATCAGCTTCGGTTAATCAACAACAGATTGAAGCGGGGTATTACTATAGAACAGGCTGCCAGTGGTGCTGCCTCTGTTTTTACTCCGTTAATGCTGGAGTTGATTTGTCTGGGCGCATCTACTGGTTATCTGCCGCAAATGCTTAGGGAGGCTGCTGATGTTGGTGAACAGCGGCTTCAACATCAACAAGCACAGCTTAAACAGCTTTTAGTACCAATGCTGATGCTTGCAGCTGCTTTGTTTATAGCAGGGGTTATTTGCATTGTTATAGCTCCGCTGTTTGATTTGATTACGGCAATGTCGGAAAATTTATAGGAGGTGGCAAAATTGTTAAAAACTATTCGTAAACAAGGTGGTTTTACTTTAATTGAAGTAGTGGCTGCGGCTGCTATTATAGGTATTATGGCAACCATGTTAATACCATCACTTTCAGGAGCTAATGACAGAGTGAAAAATGCACGGCTGCAAAGTGATTTGGCAACTATTGACCAGGCAATTATGCTCTATAAAATGGATGAAGGAAAAATTCCAACGGATCTTACTGCTTTAGACAGTGAATATCTTGGCGGTAAATTAGAGTTTAAGGATGCTGCTGGGGAGGCTCTCACTTATACACCAGATACTACTGCCGGAACATATACTTTAAGTGGTAAAAATAGTAAGGGTGCAGAGGTTACTTCTCCTGGCAGCAAGGTTTCTGAATAAACGGGCAGCAGCTGGTTATTTACTGCTTGAGGTATTGCTTGCTTTAGCTTGTTTGCTTACAGCTATAGGTGCTTTTTCATTAGGGCAGGTTTCTTTGCAGCGAGAACTTTACAGGCAGCAGCTGCGAACGGCAGCACATACAATGGCGGCGGATATTCGTAAAATGCAGCAGCAGACCATGTTTCAGCCAGAAAATTATATGTATGAGCTGAGAACTAATAGTTTGGGTTATAAACTTTATAAAAGCGGTAAAGTTATAAAAAATGTAAAGCTTAAGGATATTAGTCTTACTGTTGAAGGAGATATTAAAAAGCTCAGTTATACTGAAAATGGAAATCCTTCAGCAAGTGGTACTTATTCGTTAAAGCATAAAAACTTAGCAGCAGTACGCTGCCAACTTTCGGTACAACCAGTGACAGGCAGGGTGACATTTTATGAAAGGAAGTAAGGGGTTCTTTTTAGTGCAGGAGGTTGTCATATTTTGTCTGACTTTGTTAATACTTCTTGAAATATACAGTGGCTTGCATAAAAGTTGTATGTTGCAGCAACAGAATAGGGAACTGCAAGTTTGTTTTCAAGCAGCACAGCAGATTGTTGCAGGCAATGATATTTCTGCGGAGTTTACAGTAAATAAAACAATAAAGCACTGTGATGATATGGATGTATTGGAGGTGCAGGTTAGTTATGGTAAAACTGTATGCAGTTTACACTGGGCTTTGTCGTCGGCAGAGAGGTTTTTTGCTGATGGAAGCAGCAATGCAGATAGTTTTAGGAACAATAGTTACCTGCATACTGCTTACAGCAATAAATAATTTTTGCAGCAGCAGCAGTAAACTAGCGACAGAAATACAGTTACAGGATGCTTCGCGGCATATTCTTTTGCAATTAGAAAAGAATATAGGATACATTGCAATGAATATCAGATTACAAAATGAAAGTAAGATTATTTGTACAACACTTAATGCTAATAAGCAACTTACTATTTATCCTGAAAAGCACGGTTTATATCAAAACACACGTACAGGCAGAGGTTCTGGTATAAATCCCCTATCAATAGAGGGGATAAATGTTGAAGACTGGAATATAAAGCAGGTGTCAGAAAGAGAACTGCTTATTAAATTTAAACTTAGTAAAAATGGTGTCACTAGGGAATTCAGCCATATACAATACTGTTATAATGCGAGGATAACAAGTGATGGCTAAAATGCGTGGAAGCATTTCGCTGGTTTGCTTAATAATAGTTTTGATATTATTGGGTATTGTACAGGTTATGCTGCATTGGAGCATGCAGGAAAATAGAAAAGCGTGCGATTATTTGCGTAATGTACAGCTGCGTATTTTATGCGGCTCTGCTTTCAATGGCAAAAGAGATGAACTGTTGCCTTATGGTGAAAAGCAGTGTTACAAAGGATTATTACAACCGAATGATGATATTGTAACAGTGACCTGCAAAAGCAGTTATAGTAGTGATGAGTTGATTAATTTTCTGGAAGTTTCTGCAGCAGCAGCTAATCATGTGGGCGCAGTACAGCGGCTGCGCAGAATTAATGTACGCTTTCCCCAAAAACAACAGCGGATAGCGTCAGAATATGCTTTAGCAAGTTGTATTTTAGAAGGACAGGAATATCTTGCGGAAAAAACAATATATACAAGCTTAGAAGAAGTAAAACTGCCGCAGATAGATTTTCTAAAAAAGAAATGTCCCAGTACACTTACAGTTAAAAGTGTAGAGGAAGAAGGCTTTAACGCCAGATTTTATTTTTTAGAAGATAATAATACAATTCTGCAACTTGGAAGCAGTAAACCTGCTAAAGGAGATACACTGATTGCAAGTCAGAGGGATGTTAATATTTCAGCGAATTCTGTTTTTCCAAACAGGTTGGTGTTGATAGGCAGTAAAAGTATCATTATTGGAGAAAATGTTAAACTGGAAAATGTTGTTATTATGGCAAAAGATACTGTTCGGATAAATTCGGGCTGCCAGATTAATGGTTTTATTACAGCAAAAAGAATTGTCCTTACAGGAGTATCGGAATTTAGCAGAAATATTGATGCATTGCAGCCAATTAGCACACCTGCATATTCTACACCTTAATTTATTAAAATGTTTACATTGCATAACAAAAACGGGATGAGCGATACTCATCCCGTTTTATGTATTAAGCTTTTATGTTTTCTTGAGTTTTTACTTTCTTTTTATTGTAATCCTGCATGATTTGTTCAATATTATCGGATTTAATCCATTCTTCCAAAGCTTGAGCCATGGTTTTTACTGCTTCCTCAACAGCTGTTTTATCTTCACCTTGAAAAGGATGCAGTACGTGATTTATAACTGCTTTATTGTTGCGTGCAGGATGACCTATGCCTATTTTGAAACGAAGGAATTCATTTGTACCTAAATGTTCAGTAATAGATTTAATACCGTTATGTCCTCCTGCACTGCCTTTACGACGAATACGCAGCTGGCCTACAGGCATATCCATATCATCCTGAATGATAGCAATGTCTTGTGGAGAGATATGATAGAAATTAGCGTAAGCACCTACGGCTATTCCGCTGAGATTCATATAGGTTGTCGGTTTAATAAGGATGATTTTTTCCGGAGCACGATATTCAGCCATATAGGCACTGCGATCTTCTTTGCCAAAATTTATATTTAGACGGCGTGCAAGTTCATCTGCCACCATAAATCCTATATTGTGACGAGTGTTTTCATATTCGCGGCCAATATTGCCTAGTCCAACAATAAGTTTCATTAAATTAAGTTCCTTTCGTAAAAAAGTATTATAGTTGACTGTTCATAGCTGCTATTTTTTCAACTGTAACAAATTCATATCCCTGTTGGCGTAAGCGGTCAATTATTATAGAAACAGCTTCTATGGTTTGTTCTCTGGAAGCTGTTTTTTTAGGACTGTCACCATCGTGCAATAGAATTATGCTTCCTGGGGAAGCTGTTTTGCAGACTCTGTCAGCAATAACTTCAGCTCCTGGATTTGTCCAGTCGCGGGGAATAATATTCCAGTTTACTATTTGCAGACCTGCGTTATTAATACAATGCACTGTTGACCAATCTTTAAAACCATGCGGGGGACGCATATATTGCAATGGTGTCCCAGTGATGTTTTCCAGTGTTTTTTTTCCGAAATTGATATTTTCTTGTGTTTGTTCTGCTGTTAGTTTGAGCAGATCTTTATGATAACCTGCATGGAGTGCAATAAGGTGTCCTTTATTTTGAGCTGCTTTAACAATATCGGGATGTTCAGCGGCATTTTCACCTACAAAAAAGAATGTAGCAGGCACTTGTTTTTTCTCTAACAGTTCTAATAATTCTTGTGTATATGGCGGATATGGGCCATCATCGAAGGTGAGTGCTATAATCTTACGGTTTTGGGTGTTTTCAGTATGGGTGAGAACGCTGCCGTAGAAACTGTTTTCTGGAAGTACAGCCAGTAATAAAAGTATACCACTGATTGTAATACAGACAGTGGTTGTGAGGGCTGCTGTTCGTTTAGAAATTTTATTAAAACAGCCAAGCCAGAGAAAAATTATGCTGATTACAGCAGAAAAGATAAGAATATAAAATATTCGCATAAACAATTTACCAAAAAAGGCTTGCCTAAGGCAAGCCTTTTACTGACTTTTTATTTCTTAATATCGAACAATTGACTTACAGACCAATCATTGTAGATACGCAGAATGGTTTCTGCCAGAATGGGAGCAATAGACAATACTTTAATTTTTGGATGTTTCTTAGAAGGGGGCAGTGGAATTGTATTGGTAACGACTAACTCGGTGATATCTGATTGTGCAATACGAGAAAGTGCAGGATCTGTAAGAATTGGGTGAGTGCAGCATGCATAAATTTCTTTCGCACCAAATTTTTTCAGTGCACGTGCACCTTCTGTCAAGGAGCCGGCAGTATCAACCATGTCATCAACTAGAATACAGGTTTTGCCTTTTACATCACCAATTAAATTCATGACTTCAGCAACACCGGGTTCAGGACGGCGTTTATCAATTATTGCCATGGGGGCATTGAGAATTTCTGCAAAACCGCGGGCACGGCTTACACCGCCCAGGTCAGGAGAGATAACAACTAAATCTTCCAGATTTTTTGATTTAATATATTCTGCCAACAAGGGACCACCGGGCATATGATCAAAGGGGATATTGAAGAAGCCTTGAATTTGTGCGGCGTGCAAGTCGATAGTTACAACACGTGTAATACCAGCAGTTTCCAGCAAATCAGCCATCAGTTTAGCTGTGATAGGTTCACGTCCACGAGCTTTGCGATCCTGGCGCGCATAACCATAATAAGGGATAACTGCGGTAATATGATTTGCACTGGCACGTTTGAATGCATCTGCCATGATTAATAGTTCCATAACATTATCATTTACTATAGGGCCGCAGGTGGGCTGTACAATAAAAATATCTTTGCCACGTACACTTTCATTAATCATAACCTGGATTTCACCATTATTGAAACGGTTTACTACAGAATCACCGACAGTAGTTCCTAAGTAAGCAGCAATTTCACGTGCTAAATCAGGATTCGCATTACCAGTAAAAATTCTTAACTTATTTTCGTCAGACAACATGTCCAATCCCTCCAAAATCACCTTATTTATTAATTTAATGTTATATTGATTAAAAAAACTTAACCTATTTTTAATTATACACTAAAAGCAGGTGTTATGTAAACTTTTATACAGAAATTACTCGTCTTTTCTGTACTTTTCTGCCCAGCCTTCTATATTTTTCTGGTGTGCACGGGCAATAGCCAAGGCATTTT
Organism: uncultured Phascolarctobacterium sp.; assembly: GCA_964630355.1. Classification (GTDB taxonomy): domain Bacteria; phylum Bacillota; class Negativicutes; order Acidaminococcales; family Acidaminococcaceae; genus Phascolarctobacterium_A. The sequence goes on along the minus strand of CAZVSX010000009.1, from coordinate 50,786 downwards.
CTGGTACTGTCTTGGTAATTGTACTTCCTGCACCAATATAGCTGTTGCTTTCTACAGAAACTGGAGCTACAAGGTTTGTGTTGCAGCCGACAAACGCATTATCCCCGATAACAGTGCGATATTTTTTCTTGCCGTCATAGTTTACTGTAATACAGCCGCAGCCCATATTAACACCACTGCCTATATCGCTGTCACCTATATATGTAAGATGCGGCAGTTTTGTGCCTATACCAACGTTGGAATTTTTAACTTCTACATAGTTACCAATTTTTACACTGTCACTGATTACAGTATTGGGACGAAGATGTACATAAGGTCCTGCGGTAACATGGTTTTTAATTTCGCAGTCATGTCCGTAAATAAATTGCAGATGATTATCGTTGCCTATTTTAACGTTGGTGAAACGGGCATTAGGACCAATTTCACAATCTTCGCCTATTTCTGTATTTCCTTCCAGCCAGGTATAAGGATAGATTATGGTATCACGACCTACTTTCACATCTGCTTCGATAAATGTACTGGCAGGGTCCATAATAGTTACGCCTGCATCCATAAGCTTATCTAAAATTCGCTGACGCATTACACTTTCTGCTACAGCGAGCTGTCTGCGAGAATTGATTCCCATTACCATGTCACTGTCAGTAGTAGAAATACCGCCTATCTTCTGTCCTGCTGCACGCAATTTCTGTAATACATCGGTAAGATAGTATTCACCTTGGGCGTTATTGTTGGTCAAGGTTGAAAGAGCCTCAAATAATTGGGGACATTCTATACAATAAATCCCTGTATTAATTTCTTTAATGGATTTTTGCGCTTCTGTAGCGTCCTTTTGTTCAACAATTCCTTCTACATCACCGTTGATATCACGGATAATACGACCATAGCCAAATGGGTCATCCATTATTGCTGTAAGGACGGTAGCAGCAGCGCCGCTTTTTTTATGTGCTTCACAAAATTTTTTTAATTCTTCTCCATCTAAAAGAGGGGTGTCACCGCAAAGAATGAGTGCTGTACCATTGAAATTATTTAGAGCATCAGCTGTCTGCATAACTGCGTGACCTGTACCAAGCTGCTCTGCCTGTAAAGCAATAGTTCCTTGGCTGCCAACCATAGTTTCTACCATTTCAGCTTCGTGTCCAACAATAATAATTTTTTTATCAGCTCCGCAGACATCAGCTGCATCGATTACGTGCTGCAGCATAGGTTTACCGCCAACTTTATGCAAAACTTTTGGATATTTGCTATGCATTCTTGTACCTTTTCCGGCGGCAAGGATAATTGCAACTAGATTATTCATTTTTGAAAAATCCTTTCTTATTATTTATATCTATCTGTATTTGTTGCTTATCTTCATCTAAAGGGTGTAATGTGAAGAAAGCGATATAATCATCTACCAGTTTTCGCTCAGGTTCAGCTGTAGCAATAAGAAAAGCTTTACCTACTACTTGTACGCCTACTTCATGTGCTAAAGCTTCCATACCTTTGGCTGTACCGCCGCCTTTCATGACATCATCGATGATTAATACGCGGCTGTTTGGCTTTAGGGCCCGTTTAGGCATTGCCATATTTTGAATTGTTTTTGTAGAACCGCTGACATAGTTGATATTGACAGTACTGCCCTCTGTAATATCACTTGTGTGTCTTGCAATAACTAGTGGGACATTGAATGCACGAGCTACCTGCATTGCCAAAGGAATACCACTGGTTTCTACTGTCATAATGCAGTCGGGGGATAGGGACTGCAATCGGTTCATAAATATTTCACCTAGGCGGACTACAGTTTCCGGATGACAAAGAATATCAGTAGTGTACAGCATTCCACCTGGAAGAATACGCTCTGGCGAAGAAAGGCGTATTGCTAACTCTTGTAAAAAGGCATTATCATCTTCTATAAGATGGCAGGGAATGAACCGCACTCCACCGGCAGCACCGGAAACAGTTTCTACTTTGCCTAAGCCGTGAAGCTCAAGTCCTGTTTTTACTGCCAGTACATCTTCGCTGAGAGTGGATTTAGCAATATCGAATTTTTTACAAAAATACGAAAAAGAAAATAGCCGATAGGGATGATCGGCTAAAAGCTTTGTCAATGCAACAACACGCTCAATTCTTTTGGCTTTGACCATAAGTGCTAGCCTCTTTTCTGTTGTTTATATATTTTTCTGCCAGGAGAAGATCACTGGCTTTGTCTATGTCCATACCAATACCAGCATGATGTGTAATTATGGCTTTACAATTTATTTCCAGCAGTTCTGATGTACGAGTTTCTGCGTTTGCTACAGTCAGACAGCGGAAAATGAATTTAAATATAAAACTCCATCCCAGCCAAAGACAGAGCTTTAAAGGAGATTTACGAAGAATAAAAATTTCCCTGGCTTTTTTCTGTCCATGAGGAATAATGTTTTTGGACATTAACATCATATTTCCACCAGTAAAAGTATCATCCTTTAAATTAGCATATGTACGTTTGGCTTGAGGAAATTCTTTAAGACAGATTTTTTTAGGAATGATGGGATAATAAAGCTGAGCGGAAGGATATTCATTGCAAGCTGCAAGAAAATCACGTACAGCTTGTGGCGTCAGCAAGGGAATATCATCACATACTCCAAGAAGTTTTTCGCTGCTGTCTATTCCGAGAGCGTTTGCAGCGGCATAAGTCGTGGTTGACAAATCAGCTTCTGCCTTGCAGAGGAGAATATCTTTCGGTAATGTAGCTGCAAGTATAGGTAATGCTTTTGGGTGTGCAGCAATAACAATTCTGCGAATGCAGCCACTTTTTTGTAGTGCCTCAATTATATAGTCTATAATACGTTTGTCTCCAAGCGGAACAAGACAACGATGTTCAGTGCCGCTAAGGTCTTTGAGCCATGGAGACAAACCTCCGGCAACGATAAAAGCATCAGTATCTGCCGTAGATTTTATCAGACTGTTTTTTGCAGCTGTCATTATTTCGCCTTCTTTTTAGGCAGATGTTCTGCAAGAGAACGCATAAGAGTGTGTTCTGCGTTTTCCAGATGAATACGTGCACAGTATTGTGCTCGCTCTACATCGTGAGAAGCGATGGCATCTACGAGGTTACGATGTTCATCCATTGTTTCAATAAGACGACCTGGATAACTCATGGAACGACCACGGATAGTAGTCATCTGCTCGCGGAGATTATTTATAATGCTGCGCAGACGTTCATTGCGGCTGGCAGTATAAAGAACATCGTGAAAGGCTGTATCAACTTCAACTATTTTATCTATATCACCGTTAGCAACGTGTTGACCTATTTCTATAAGGTAGCCGTTTAATATTTCCAGTTCTTCATCAGTAATACGCTCAGCAGCCAATCCAGCTGACAAAATATCCAGGCTGATACGTATTTCATATATTTCAGTTATATCTTTGATTGATATATCTGCTACATAGGTACCACGACGAGGAATCATTACAACAAAACCTTCCAGTTCCAGTTTGCGTATTGCTTCACGTACTGGTGTACGGCTGACTCCCATTTCATCAGCAAGCTGAATTTCCATAAGACGTTCGCCGGGGCTGAAAGTACCGTCAATGATTGCTTGACGGATATTTTCGCAGACAAGTTCACGCAAAGGTTTATAACTGTCTAATTTTATTGGTTGAAGATGTCCGGACATTTTTATTTTCTCCTCCTGATAGTTGTTGTGATTGCAGTTTCTGCATTGAAATCTGTTAAAGCTATTTCTATATTTTTAGCAGTTTCTATATTGTCTGTAATGGCGAAAACTGTAGGCCCGCTGCCGCTCATAAGTGCATAATCTGCACCTGCACTAAGCATAGAAGCTTTTATGGAAGCAATTATGGGGTGTAGGGGTATAGTAACAGTTTCCAATACGTTTCCCATGTAAGGAAGCAGTGCGTTGACTCCGTTATGCAGATGTGCCTGTAACTGCCAAATGCAGGGTGCATGTACCACGCGTTCATGATTGTAATGTTTATAAACCCAAGCTGTGGAAACTTCAATGTTTTTTGGTTTAGCAAGAACTATGAAACATTGCGGTAAATCTTCAAGCTTTGTAAGCTTTTCACCGCGCCCGGTTGCCAACATAGTACCTCCTTCTATACAAAAAGGTATATCACTACCAAGTTGTGCTCCTAAGCGTTCAAGCTCATGCGTTTCTAAATTGAGATTCCAATAACGATTTAAGCCACGCAGAACTGCTGCTGCATCGCTGCTGCCGCCTGCAAGACCTGCTGCTAGGAAAATATTTTTCTTTAAGGCAATGTGAACGTTCGGAGTAATGTTACAATGACCCGCCAGTAAAGCTGCTGCTCTATAGGCGAGATTGTCAGAACCACAGCTGAGGTTGTGCCAGTTAGATGTAATTTCAATACTGTTGTTGGCTGAACCTTTGCTTATAGTAATTTCATCGCTTAGACCTATACTCTGCATTATCATGCTTACTTCGTGGTAACCATCGCTACGCAGACCTAAAACTTCCAGTCCCAGATTTATTTTACCGTAAGCTGTTTCTGTTATTGTTTTCAATGTTAGTTCACCTGCCTGATTTTGTATACAGTATTATTTTATACTGTTTTAGACTTCATAGCAAGTTTTTTTCGAACGTTCGGGATTTGTAAATGATTTTTTTATAAACAATTTTGAAAATAGACAAAATATAATGGAAAAAATAAAAATATAGTTTTTTAGTTGTTGTGTGTGAAGACTTGTCTTTTTTGTATTCAATGTTACAATATAGTTGAAGTAACTTGGTAGAATAAAGGAGATAGTTGGATGAATATAAGTCCTGTTTTGAAAAAGAATTTATATCATTATTTTATGGTTACTCTTGCTTGTGCAATCATGGGGATTGCAATGAATACATTTTATATGCCTAATAAGATGTTAAGCGGAGGAATAGGCGGTGTAGCTGTGTTGGCTTATTATGTAGCAGGATTGCCTATGGGTGCGACAAGTTTGCTTTGTAATGTACCTTTATTTTTTCTGGCTTATAAATATATGGACAGAGAGTATACTATAAGTGCCTTATATGGAATTATTGTGTTTTCAGCTTCTTTGGATTTTTTCCATTTTCTTGCTTCTTATACAGTGGTACATGATAAGTTGCTGGCTTGTATTGCTGGTGGTGTACTTTATGGCATAGGCGCTGCCTGTATGTATCGTGTGGGTGGTTCCAGCGGCGGAACAGATATAATTGGTGCGATTATCCAAAAACATTACTCTATTGCTATCAGTACTACTGGGTTCATTTTTAATATAGGGCTGTTGTTGGCAAGTATTTCTTTATTTGGTATTGAACCTGTTTTGTATACGTTGTTGACTTTCTTTATTATGAGTAAGACTTGTAATGCTTTTACTACAGGGTTTGATTATAAAAAGAAAGTAATAATTATCAGTGCTCATCATGATGAAATTGCTGAAGCTATTATTAAAATAGTGGGACGTGGCGTTACATATATAAGCGGAGAAGGATGCTTTACACATCAGCATAGGGAATTGGTTTTTGTTGTAATCAAGCTTACACAGTTGGCTAAGGTTCGTTCAATAGTGCGCGAAATTGATCCCAGTGCCTTTATGATTATTAGTGATGTTACAGATGTTTTTGGTCGTGGTTTTACATTAAAAGCATCAGGACCCGATTTTCCGCGACCTAAGTTTGAACCACATGAGCAGCAGAAGAAAATAGAACATAATAGTTAAAATAAAAAACGCTTTATCTATTCTTTGCTTGAGAACAGATAAAGCGTTTTCTTAATATTAAAGTTTATTTTACATGTTTATCTTGTGCAGCTTGTTGATTAGGAGAAGCAGCTGCATATTTTGTAAGTGCAACCTTAGTAATACGGAAGTCACCTACGGTTCCAGGACCATCTATGCAACCATTAGGGCAGGCCATACCTTCGAAATAACTACAGTCAAGATTTCCCTTTTCGGCAGCTTGCATATCACGCAGACAATTATCCAAACCAGCTGCATAGTGTGCAGAACGAACTTCACCGCCAAGATGGGCTGTTGTATTTTTTACAGCAGCAGTAACACCAGCAGTTAAAGGAAAACTCAAGCCAGTTTTAGAGGCCTCACGGATATAAGCAGAACTGTCCATTTCAGCGAATTTTATATCTTTCCCATCCAGCATACACATGAGTTCTTCAAAGGTCATTACATAACTGACAAGGTCTTTGTGTTCCCGACCCTCATTCTTTTTTGCTATGCAGGGACCAATAAAGACTGTTACAGCATCAGGATAGTTTTGCCTGATAAATTCAGCACAAGAAATCATCGGTGAGGGAGTTGCAGAAATTTTATCAGCAGCAGTTGGGACTTGCGTTTTTATTAATTTAACAAAGGCGGGACAGCAGGAACTGGTCATAAATTTTTGCCTTTCAGGAACTTTTTCCAAATATTCCTGTGCTTCCTTCATGCTTGTGATATCAGCTCCGATACCTACTTCGAATATTTCAGCGAACCCCGCTTTTTTTAGTGCTGTATAAATTTGAGACATAGTGATTTTCAAACCATACTGACCGACAATTGATGGAGCAAGCATAGCTATAACCTGCTTGCCCTGCTGTATTTCACGGATTACACGTACAATACTGCTGCGTTCATCAATTGCACCAAAAGGACAGGCGTTACGGCAGGCACCGCAGGTAACGCATTTCTCATGATCAATTACTGCTTTTCGGTTTTCGCCTATACTTACTGCACCAAGGGCACAGGCCCGTACACAGGGTCGATGAATTTCAATAATTGCGCCATATGGACATACCTGTTTGCAGCGACCGCATTCAATACATTTTGTTTTATCAATAAAGGCTCGATTCTGCACAAGGCTGATTGCTTTTCGGGGACAATTATTCATACATTTATGTGCTATGCAATGGCGGCAGATATCTGTTACATAATATGCTTCAATTGGGCATTGATCGCAGGCAGCAGGCAGTACATCTATTAACGGCAGATCAGTACGTTCAGGTTCGTTTAGTGTCAGTTTGGCAGCTTCAATAATATTGCTGCTGCAATCTTGTCCTAATGCCATGTCAATACGATTTTTTAAAACAGCTCTTTCTTTGTAAACGCAGCAACGATAACGAGGAGTGTCATCTTGTACTTCCTGTAAAATATCATATATGTGCTCAGGCAGCTCATTGTTCCAGGTATATCGTGATAAATGTTCTAATACCATGCGACGCAGTTGAGCTACAGCAGTTAGTTCCATTGAGATTTCCTCCTTGTAATTAACTAGATTACATTATATGTTTTAAATTCTTGATAAAAGAAAAAAATCCTGCTGCTATAATCTGAATTCATCATAGACTATAGTTAAAAATATTGACTTTCGTTGCAGTTTAGCTGTTGGTATATTAGATTTTTCACTTGCTATTTTATCTTTGCGTTGCTACAATGAAATAGTCAAGGTTGATTTATTTTGGAGGTAGGGTATTATGAAGGAAATATATGATTTGGCAGAAGCTTATCATAATGAAGGAAATAACTGTGTTGAATCTGTTGTAAAAGCCTGCAATGACGGTCTGCATTTAGGTTTGCCTGCTGAGGCTATTAGAATGGTATCTGGAATGGGCGGCGGCATTGGCCGCAGCGGCTGTGTATGTGGTGCTTTATCTGGTTCTTGCTTGGTAATCAGTTCTATTGTAGGACGTGTTGATGTATCAGAAAAACATCAAACAGAAATATATAAATATACACATGAATTTCATGAAAGGTTTACCGAACATTTTGGTGCTTCCTGCTGCCGCGTTCTGAATCGTTTGAGTTTTGGTACGCCGGAATACAGAACAAAATGTATTAAAATTACAGCTGAAGCTGCTGATATGGTTTCAGACTATTTATTGGAAAAAGGTCTGATAAAATAATATTGTTGTAAGAAACGCTTCAGATTTTTCTGGAGTGTTTTCTGCTTTTTATAGATAAATGATAAAATGAATCGTACTTGAAAAGGAGTAGGATAATGGAAGGACGAAAATTAAAAAAGATTGCAATTTTGGCAACAGGCGGAACAATTGCTGGTAAAGCTCCTTGTGCGGAAAATATTGTTGGTTATAGAGCAGGAGTTTTCAATATACAAGACTTATTGCAAGAGATAACAGAGCTTGATAAGACTGCACTGATTGTGGGAGAGCAGATATGTAATATAGACAGCAGCAGTATGACAGATGCTTTACTATTAACTTTGGCAAAGCGGTGCAATGAGCTTTTATCACAGGATGATATTGATGGTATAGTTATTACACATGGTACGGATACAATGGAGGAAACCGCTTTTTTTCTTAACTTGACGATACGAAGCTCTAAACCTGTTGTGCTTGTAGGTTCCATGCGTCCTGCTAATGCTTTGAGTGCAGATGGACCATTGAATATTTTGAATGCTGTAAGAACAGCAGTCGCTGATGCAAGTATTGGTCAGGGCGTTTTGGTTAGTATGAATGATGAGATTTACAGCGGTCGTGATGTTACTAAATTACATACTATGAATGTATCAACTTTTAGTTCTCCCAATGGTGGTGCATTGGGATATATAGTTGGGGATGAAGTGCATTATTATTATAGAAGCTTGAAAGCACATACAATTAATAGTGAGTTTTATATTAATGAGCTTACAGATTTGCCGCGTGTAGATATTATTTATGGACATATAGGTGAAGACAGTGTTTTATTGGAAGCTTCACTTGCAGCTGGAGCAAGAGGTATTGTAATTGCAGGCTGTGGTATGGGCGGTATTCATGAATCGATAGAATCTGTACTTTTAGATGCTTGCCGTTGTGGTGTAGCAGTGGTACGCAGCAGTCGTACTAGTAGCGGTATTGTAACGGTTGGATTGGAAGATTGGACTAAGGCTGGATTTATTAATGCTGATAACCTTAATCCTCAAAAGGCTCGTTTGTTATTACAGTTAGCTTTAACTAGAACGCAAGATTTTAATAAAATTCAACAAATGTTTGCTAAATATTAAACTGTAAAGCATAAAAAGGCTCTCTGAATTTTTAGTAAGGAAAATTCAGAGAGCCTTAATCATTAGATTTTATTGATTTTATGATGATTTTGCTTACGAAGCAGTTTTTCTGCCTCGTAAGTTTCTTTAGCAATTGCAAAAGATTCTAAAGTCCAACCTTTATTAAGCATTTCGATTAGTAATTTACCTGTATTGTTGGCATCGTCAAAGGCAGTATGCCATAAACCTTCAGTATTTACATTTTGTTCTTCAGTAGCTTTTCTGAGACCGGTTGTATTGTCATCACCTTTCCAAAGTTTATAAGCCAATGCTAAATCAAGATAGTCATCATATTGTATTGGATTAGGAATTTTATGATGTTCGCAGCCTCTGTTAAGTACTCTGTAATCTTCGCCTCCCCAAGCAACAAAGTATGTTTCTCCTGCTTGATAGATTGCGGCAAGTTCATTTATCATAGTTGGAAAGTCAATTGCTTTTTGCATATCCTTTTCTGTTATCATGCAAAAGTCCATAGCTGCTTTAGCTTGGCGTGGGAAAAAATGCGGTTTGACAAAATCTTGGAGACGGCTTGTTTCGCTTAAAGGATTGCCGGAAAGTTTTACAGCACCAATTTCAATAATTTCAGAAAAGAATCCATTAGGGCGACCAAAAGGACGGTCGTAATTAGTAAATTCAAAATCTACAACAAGAAAATTTTTCATAAATTTCCTTTCCCAGACTGAAAGAAGAACAGTCTGTATAAATTTTATCTTAGATTTACTGAAAACTTATTTTTTGTTACGACAGCATTTTTTATATTTTTTGCCGCTGCCGCAGGGACAGGGGTCATTTGGATAAACTTTTTTTGCTTTAGAACCAACACGATTATTAGTGGTTTTGCCAGTTAAATTTGGCATAGGAATTTCTATCGCTTCTGCAGTATTTATATCCCAGCCCAGAGAGGGTTCTGGATTAAAATGATTACTGGATGGGAGCTGTAAATTTAGTTCACGCAGAGTATGCCCACGTAAGCAATACATTCTGGTAGCTTCATTTGCTGCTTTTTGTACTAGATGATAAAAGTGATTTTTCTGTTCATCATTATTAAGTGTTAAAGGCTCTATACCTTTGAGATTTTTTATTGTTTCAAAAAGGGTATCTATGTTTTCGCCCATATTAAAATTATTGTAAATTAGACCACAGTAATAATGTGATTTAGATACATTTTGTTTTAGTTCTTTACGTAAAAATTGATAGAGTTCTTTATAAATGACTTCATCTTTCAGATAATTATGCTCACTTAATGAAGAAATTTCTTTTACAGTAGGGATATAGAAGTTAAAAGTCTCCTGGCTTTTTTCCAGTTTTAAGTAAAAATTGTCTTTTAATACATCCTTTAGGATGATTTTATCATTACGTAATATGCATTGATTAAAATTATCAGGAAGCTCTGCGAAAAGCAATTTGAAATCTTCCAAAGAAATTTTGCAACCGCGTTTTTGTATATACATTTTGTGAAATACTTCCAGTGGTGCTACTACATGTAATGCAGCGAATGCTTCTTCACAATCCATAAGCCAGGAAAGTTGTTGGCGTTTTTTTTGGAAAGTTTCTGTATTAATTTGCTTATAAACAGATTTTATTTCCGCAGGAATTTCTAAACTGTGATCGCTGTATTCTGCCATATATCCCATAAGGATGAAAGGCATTACGAGAGGAAGTTCTTTAGGCAATGGGTTAAAACGTTCCTTTGTTACTGCAGTGTCCCAAATTTTAATATTATCGTTAGGCATAATGGAAAAACGACGTTCCATTGTTTCTGGTTTAAGCATTTCGGTATAGAGCTTATTTATAAGTTCGTTTTTGTTTAGTTTGTTATGTGAGATACACAGCTGATTTGCGGCAATGGTTAAATCGTTTAGAGAAAATGTTTTTAGATAGTCTAAAAGTAACTGATTATGAATATTTTCCTGTACAGTGTTATCTTTACTTGATGCTATGGTCATGAATAGGGACTCTCCTTCTTAAACTTGATATATTTATTAATTATAAATAAAATTAGGAAATATGGCAAGTGGGGGATGGGCAGCTTGGATAAAGCTGACGTAGGAGAAAGAATCCTCTGAGTTTTGTAAATCAGAAACTTTTTATCACTTATTCTTCATTTACTAAAATAATACGCATGAAATCTTTACTGCTCATAGCTTTAGTGCTGTACAGAGAGTAAGAATAACCATATTTCTGCCAACTGGCAAGATGAAACAACATACCATTACCTTTAAGAACGATACTGCGTTTATTTTGTGTAGTTTCCCAAATGAAAGGATACTGTGAATTATCACCAGAATTATCCTCTAAGCCAGGACTTTTTCTGTATATAAGGCTGCGGTTTTGATTAAGATAAGTAATTTGTGCCAGCTTTTTTCCATAAGCCTGATAATGTACTTGCCTGATTAAAAAAGGGAGATTTTTAATATCGCGAACATCAAACCCAACTGCTGTAGCTAGTTCGTTAGCAGAAGTGCAATCTACAGGTAAAATAGCAGCAACTGAAGTAGGCAGTGCAGTTGTATGGTTAGCTTGGATATTTTGCATTGACGAGGTTAGCGTAGTTTTTGATATATCAGAGTTAACAGAATTCGGGTGATTAGATTTTGGAGTAAAAACATTAGTATTTGACTGTTGTTCGTTAACAGATGGCAGGACAGGGATAGGAAGTACTGTGGGTGGCTGTTGCTGCCAGGAATATAAACCAGCAAGGCCCATAACTAAAAGCAGACAGGTGATAGCAGCACTAAAACGTATTATCTGAGAGAAATTTGCCTGCTGATTGTGCTGCTTAGGTGGAGTTGTGTTAATAGCTTCCTGACTATATAAATCTTTGTTGTCATAATGCAAAAACACGCACCTCCTTTGGCATAGTAATATGTGAATACTCGAATATGAATTAAATTATTTAGCAGTTGCTAACATTAGTTTTATACGGTTTTCTTGGTTTACGCGTGAGGCACTGGCATCATAGTCGAGTGCTAAAATATTAGCTTCTGCTGATATTTCTTTAATCTGATTAATCATGCCGCGGCCTGCTATATGGTTAGGCAGGCAGCCAAAAGGCTGTGCACAGATGATATTAGTATAACCACTATGGATAAGTTCCAGCATTTCTGCAGTTAGCAGCCAGCCTTCTCCCATGTTGTTTCCATAACCTATAATACCGTTGACCATAGATTTAGTTTTTTCATAAGTTGTCGGAGCAGTGAATGGAGCGATATTCAGTGATTGATGCAGAATGTTTTCTAGATGTTTAAGATACCACATAGCACCTTTATTGGCACCGTATTTAAAGAAGCTGCCGCCGTAAAGTTTATAGTCAGTGAGATAAGTATCCACGCAGTACATAATAAAATTTAAAAGACCTGGCAGCATATATTCACAGTTTTGTTTTTGCAGGAAATTTTCTAAATTATTATTGCCTAAAGCAGCATATTTTATGTAAATTTCTCCTACTATACCAACCTTAGTTTTTTGTTGGTAAGTTATAGGGACATCAGCAAATTCTTTTACTATGGCTTGTGTGAAGAATTTTATATTGTTCAATGCTTGAGCTTTACCGCTTTGAAAAGCTTCATTGAGCTTGCCAAGCCATTTTTGTGCCAGCTTATCAGCTGCGCCATGAACTATTTCGTAGGGACGGATTTTATTTGTTAGATACATTAGTGCATCACCATAAATAACAGCTGCTAAAAATTTGCGTATCATGACAGTGTCTAACTTAAAACCAGCTTGTTTTTCTAGACCGTTGACATTAAGACTGATGACAGGAATGTTTGACAGTCCCGCTGTTGCTAAAGCCTTGCGCAGTAAATATATATAGTTTGAAGCACGACACCCACCGCCTGTCTGACTGATGATTAGTGCTGTATGATTAAGGTCATATTTTCCGCTTTCTAAAGCATTTATCAGTTGCCCGATGACTAACAGTGCAGGGTAACAAATGTCGTTATTTACATATTTCAAGCCAGTTTCAATTACTTCACGTCCAGTATTTTGCAGGATTTCTGCTTTATAACCACAGCTTTTAAGTGCTGCTTGCAGCAGAGAAAAATGTATAGGAAGCATACCTGGAATTAAGATAGTATGGGTATTCTTCATATCCTCGGTGAAGGGAGTAAAATTTATTTTAGAAGCTTCGTTCATATAAGGGCTCCTTTAATTTTTATCAAGGTCAAACAGCTTAGCTGCCGCAAAGAGACTGCGGATACGGATTTTAGCTGCTCCTAGGTTATCAATATCATCTATTTTTATCTGGGTATAGATACGGTCATGTTCTTCCAACAGGCGACGGCATTCATCGGCAGTGATAGCATCGCAGCCGCAGCCGAAACTTACTAGCTGAATCATATGCATATCTTTATTATTTGCCGCATATTTTGCGGCTGCATAAAGACGGCTGTGATATGTCCACTGGTTAAGTACGTATAAATCACTGTTGAGTTCTTGCGAAGTTATATGGCTGCTGACAGCATCTTCACTGACCAGAGCTGCGCCCATAGAAGATATTAAACGATCTATACTATGGTTAACTTTAGGGTCTATATGATAAGGACGACCGGCAAGTATGACAATAGGTTTATTTTGTATACGTGCCTGTCTGATGATTTCCTGTCCTTTAAATTTTATTTGTGTTTCATATTTGTTGAATGCAGAAAAAGCAGCATCGATTGCTTTGCTCATCTGAGCTTTTGTAATGTCTGGAAATACTTTATTAAACATTTCCAACAGTTTTCTTACTAATTTTTTCTTATGCTGCAGACCAAGGTAGTCAAAGAAAAAATTAATATTTTCTTTGGTGAGTTCATGTATATTGGCGTGCAGAACTTCGGGGTAGTAAGCAACTACAGGACAATTATAGCAGTTTTCTGCACCTTTTTCATTAATATTATAAGTCATACATGGGTAAAAAATATTGGTGATACCTTGTTGAAGCAGCCATTTTATGTGACCGTGCATTAATTTTGCTGGATAGCAAACGGTGTCACTGGGGATAGTTCCTTGACCTAAGCTATAAAGAGTCTTATCTTCTATTGGACTGTGTATTACTTTAAATCCTAGGACTGAAAGAAGTTCTGTCCAGAATGGCAGCAGTTCATACATATTTAGTCCCATGGGAATGCCTATTATACCGCGGACGGGATTTTCGTTAGTTGGCAGACTTTTTAAAATCTGTAATTTTTGACGGTATAAATTCAGTTCATCTTTAGGTGCTGTGTGTGTAACTGGACGTTCACAACGATTGCCGCTTATAAAACGTTTGCCGTTGGCAAAACTGTTGACAGTTAAATGACAGTGGTTGTTACAAAGACCGCAAGTGACACTTTTTACGGTATGCTCAAAATTTTCCAGCTGTTGAAGATTCAGTATTGTGCTGTTTTTTTGTGTATCGTTATAACGTTGTACTGCATAAATTGCAGCACCGTAAGCTCCCATTAACCCTGCAATGTTGGGGCGGATTACTTTTAGACCTATTTCCTGCTCAAAAGCTCGCAGTACGCAGTCATTGAGAAAAGTACCACCTTGTACTACTATACGTTTGCCGATAGCTTCTTTGCTGCTTGGGCGAATTACTTTGTATAAAGCGTTTTTAACAATGCTTATAGATAGTCCTGCACTTATGTTTGCTACAGAAGCACCGTCTTTTTGTGCTTGTTTAACACTACTGTTCATAAATACAGTACAGCGGCTGCCTAGATCTACCGGCATATCTGCATGAAGTCCGATTTTTGCAAATTCTTCTGCTGTATAACCTAAAATTTCGGCGAAAGTTTGTAAAAAGCTTCCGCATCCACTGGAGCATGCTTCATTAAGAAAAATATTATCAATTACGTCATTGTGGATTTTTAGGCATTTTATATCCTGACCGCCGATATCGAGTATAAAATCTACTTTGGGTTCAAGATGGTGAGCTGCATAAAAATGAGCCATCGTTTCGACAATGCCATAGTCTACTCCGAAAGCATGACGGATAAGATCCTCTCCATAACCGGTGACTGCACTGGATAAAATATGGCAGTCAGGATAAGTTTTATAAAAATTTGACAGATAATCACGTACAGCAATAACAGGATTTCCTTTGTTACTTTGATACAGGGAATCCAAAAGTTCTCCATCTTTGCTGATAACTGCTATTTTTATTGTAGTACTTCCAGAATCAATTCCGATAAATGCAGTTTTATTGTTGAGAGGACTGCTGATTACTACATTTTCTTTATCATGACGTTTTTTAAACTCAGTATATTCTGCTTCGTTTTTAAACAATGGCAGCATATGCTCAAAGGTTTGGTTATCTGTAGTTTTGCATAGTTTATCAGGAAGTTCAGTTATGTCTATCTCGTTTTCTGCACATAAAGCAGCACCAATTGCAACATAAAATAAACTGTTTTCTGGACAGATACCCTTAATGTTAAGTGTTGTATTGAAACTGTCCCGCAGGCAGCTCATGAAAGTTAATGGACCGCCCAGGTAAAGAACTTTTCCTTCTATAGGACGGCCTTTAGCTAAGCCTGTGATGGTTTGGTTAGCAACTGCGTGGAAAATACTGGCAGCTAAATCACTTTTTTCAGCTCCCTGATTGAGAAGTGGCTGAATATCACTTTTAGCAAAAACACCGCAACGACTGGCGATAGTATATATATTAGAAGCTTGCTTAGCGAGATTATTCATTTCTGCGGTTTCTACATTCAACAGTGAAGCCATCTGATCAATGAATGCTCCTGTACCGCCAGCACAGCTGTCATTCATTCTTGCATCAAAGTTCCTGCCTAAAAAAAGGATTTTTGCATCTTCACCACCAAGTTCAATAACAGCATCTGCATTGGGATTGAACTTTTCTGTACAGACTTTTTCTGCAAATACTTCCTGTACAAATTGTAATTTACAGGCTTCGGCAATACCTATACCGGCACTGCCGCTTATAGCAAGCTTTACCTTACGTAAATTTGGTAGTTTAGAAAGCATTTCTTTATGTAAAGTTAGTAATTTTTCTGAAATTTGGCTATAATGACGCTCATATTTATGAAACAGTAGGTTTCCTGTATCATCAAGAACAGCAATTTTTATTGTAGTGCTGCCAATATCTAGTCCTATCTGCATGTAAACCTCCTCTGACGCAAAAAAGCTATTATCTGCTTAAGAAACATTTACTTGTATCTTTTGCATCTAACAACTTTTTTATATCAGTAATATAATTCGATGTTTTATAAAGCATCTGTGTGTTGATAATGTAAAAATAAAAGAGCTCTTGTGAGCTTTGTTGTTATATCAGATTATATTTTAGCTGATTTATGACTAATAATGTCTTACATTACATTGTAATACTTTAATAGGAATTAGTAAAACACTTGAAGATTAAATAAAGTAAAAAAAGTGTGAAGATATTTATCTCTGTAAAATTATAGGATAAGAGGTATTTCTTAATGAGCGATTTGCTGATTTCAGAAAAAAAGCCGTTGCTTTTTGAATAAGCAACAGCTGAAGTTAATGAATTTATAGAATTAAAAAGTACCCTGAACTAACTGACCAATATTTTTTGAGTGATCAGCCACACGTTTCATATTAATTAATAGTTCCATCATAACGAATCCTGTAACAGGGTTACAGATACCTTCGTTTAAGCGTACTATATGTGTTTTGCGTATCTCTTTTTGATAATGTTTTACCTCTCGACAGAGGCGGATAGCATCGGCGGCGATTTCTTTGTCATTTTTTTCCAATGCCTCAAGTGCACGTTCACTGGCGTGCAGAACCATTTCGCCGAGCTGTAAAAGTTCAGCTTTGGCTTGTGGAGAAAATTTAACATCATCTTCATAAATCATACGAGCTTTCTTTGCCAGAGTTTCACCGTGGTCGCCAATTCTTTCTATATCATTGCAGGCATGCAGTAACCCTGTATGACGTGCAGATAGGGCATCGCTTATTTCTGTGGAACTCATTTTGGTCAGATAATCAGTAATATCACGCTCAAGAGCATCAACTACAGGTTCATGCTCAAGTACATATTTTAGTTTTTGTTCATCAAAGTTTTGGATTAGTTCCATACCAAGGCGAACATCTTTACGTGCTAGATTACCCATGCGCACAACTTCTTTAACAGCAAGACTGATAGCAATAGAAGGAGTGCTGAGCATATTGCTGTCCAAATAAACTGGACGCATGGAAATTATTTCTGCTTTTCCTGGAACTATTTTTTCAACTAGATGAATAAATTGGTTAACAAAAGGCATAAAGAGAAGTGTATTTAGAATATTGAATGAGGAATGTGCATTAGCTATTTGTCGTACAATGTCACCATCTGGGGATATGTGAATAACAAGCTTAATAAACCATGGCATAAAAGTGACAAAAATAATACTGCCGATAACATTGAACATAACATGAGCAGCAGCTACACGTTTAGCAGTAATATTTGCTCTAAGTGAAGCCAGTACTGCTGTAATACAGGTTCCAATATTATCGCCTAAAAGTACGGGAATAGCACCTTCGAGCGGAATCAAACCTTGTCCTGCCATAGCAATTAAAATGCCGATAGTAGCACTGCTGGATTGAATAATTACTGTCATAAACATACCAATAAAGATGCCTAGCAGAGGATTACTGGAGAAGTGTTCTATGAAATCAATAAAACCGGGATAATTGCGTAAAGGCATTACTGCATTGCCCATCATATCCATACCTAGCATTAATATACCGAAACCAAGCATAACTTGACCGAGATATTTGTTTCGGCTTTTTTTTGCCAGCAGCTGAATTAAAAAGCCAATAAAAATTAGGATAGTTATATAATCAGAAAGTTTGAAGGCTATCAGCTGTGCTGTCATGGTAGTTCCTATGTTGGCACCCATGATAATACCAAAGCCCTGTTTAAGCGTTAAAAGACCTGCGTTTACCAGACCTACTGTCATAACGGTAGTTGCACCACTAGCCTGCAGTACGGCTGTAACTATAGCTCCAAGCAGAATACCCATAGCAAGCACGCCAGTCATAGCTTCTAAAATTTTTTGCAGTTTGGCACCAGCTGCTTTTTGAAGACCATCGCCCATAAGCTGCATCCCATACATAAATAATGCGATACCACCAAGGAAAGCTAAAAAATAAGCAAGCATATAGATTTTATCTCCTCAATATTAAAATAAAGATAGTGGGATATTTTTGTTCCCATATTTTTTACTTGCTTTATATTATACTAAAAAAAGTGTTACGTTAAAAGTGTGTAAAGAACTTTACATAAATTTTACATAAATAATTTTAAAATAAGGAAATGAAAATGCACCGCACATTTGCGTATCTGTGCGGTGCATTAAGGAGAGGTGTATGATGAAAAGATATGTTAGTGGAGCTGCTTAATTAGAGTTGTAACTTCGTCTACCGAAAGTGTACTGCCGACTGCTACTAGCTTTTCGTCAATCACTAGGGCAGGCAATGCCATAACTCCATAGGCTACTACCTTTTGGAATTCGGAAACTTTTTCAAACTTAGCTTTGACCTTTAGCTTTT
Organism: uncultured Phascolarctobacterium sp.; assembly: GCA_964630355.1. Classification (GTDB taxonomy): domain Bacteria; phylum Bacillota; class Negativicutes; order Acidaminococcales; family Acidaminococcaceae; genus Phascolarctobacterium_A. The sequence continues at coordinate 32,304 of CAZVSX010000009.1, read as the reverse complement.
TCAAAGCAATAGCAGTATTTTGCATGAGCAATTCTGCTTGCTTTGTCATAGGGCCAAGAATTTTTACGTGCATTGAAATCACCTTTCTTTGCGATGCTTTGCTTAATTAGTTCCTTTCTCATCCTCGAGTATTATTATAACAGCTTGTTTTGTCAAAGGTTGGACTATTCAGTAAAGTTTATGTGAAATCACTGCATTATTATAGATAAGAAGTTACTTTAAAATTATTTTGAGAAAGGATTTGAGGCGTTCATTCTGAGGATTAGTAAAAATTTCAGTTGGGGTACCTTGCTCCTGTACATGACCATCTGCCATGAATACTACTTTTGTTGCTACTTCACGTGCAAAACCCATTTCATGAGTTACTACAACCATAGTCATTTTTTCTTCTGCTAATTCACGCATTGTTCGCAGTACTTCACCAGTAAGTTCTGGATCAAGGGATGATGTTGGTTCGTCAAACAGCATGATTGCGGGCTTCATGGCAAGTGCACGAGCTATTGCAACACGTTGCTGCTGCCCACCGCTGAGTTTGCGCGGATATACATCGCGTTTATCAGAAAGACCTACTTTGGCTAACAGAATTTCTGCTTCTTTGATTACTTCACTGCGATTGCGTTTTTGCACATTTACTGGTGCTTCGATGAGATTTTCTAATACTGTCATATGCGGAAAAAGATTAAATTGCTGAAAAACCATTCCCATTTTGCATGCGATACGGCGAGTATCTTTGTTGCTGACATATTCTGTACCGTCTGCTGTTTCTTTGCAGAGTATTTCTCCGTCAATAGTTATACTGCCCTTATCTATTGATTCCAGTTTATTTAGACAGCGCAGCAGTGTACTCTTGCCGCCGCCGGAAGGTCCGATTACAGCAACAACTTCACCTTCATTAACTTCTAGATTTATACCTTTAAGAACTTCCAGGTTGTTAAATTTTTTCCATATATTAACTGCTTTGATTTTGTTCATTGCTTTTACTCCTAAAAACTATTGGTCATATTTAGAAAAACGTTTTTCCAAACGTTCAAATACTACAGTCAGGATTAAAGTTGCCAAAAGGTAGAATACTGCGGCAACAATAAATGGGGTAATGCTGAAATCGCGCTGTACTAAATTTCGGGCTGTGCGCATAAGGTCATTCATTGCAAGTACATAAACCAAAGAAGTATCCTTAACTAAGGTAATAGTTTCGTTGCTTATGGGTGGAAGAATAATTCGAATAACCTGTGGCAGTATTATACGACGCATAGTTTGAACATAGTTCATGCCTAAGGTGTGAGCAGCTTCATACTGACCAGCAGGTATTGCTTGGATGCCTGCACGGAAAATTTCGCAAAAATAAGCAGCATAATTCAGTACGAAAGCAACTATGGCAGATTCAAAATCCGGCAGACGTATACCTACAGATGGCAGGACAAAGTAAACGAAGAAAATCTGTAGCATAAGAGGAGAACCGCGCAGAATCCAGACATAGCAGCCAATAAGAGACTGTAGTGGTTTGATGCCGGAAACACGTCCCAAGCTAAGTAGTATGCCTAAAGGAATACTTAAAACAATAGTAATAATAAAAACTTTGAATGATACTAAGCAACCATCCAGCATTTGCGGAATGATGTTCAGAATATAGTCCATAAATTCTCTCCATTAATCATAATATGGGCTGTTATATTCTTGAGAATATAACAGCCCTGAATTTAATTTTAAATTAGTAGCAGTAAGATAAATTTATCGAAATTAATATTTAGTGATATCTGCACCCATCCATTTTTCAGAAATCTTTTTACAGGTACCGTCTTTTTTCATTTCGTCCATAGCTTTATCAATACGCTCTTTGAAGTCCTGATCATCTTTGCGGAAAGCAATAGCTACAACTTCATCACCCATGCTTTCAGGAAGAATTTCATAGGTATCAGGTTTCTTTTTATCATAATAACCGCGAGCTAAAACAGCATCAACAATAGCAGCGTCAACACGTTTATTATCCAGTTCCATATAAACAGCGGCAAAGTCAGGGTATTTGCGGACTTCTTTTAAGGAAGCAGTCAAATCTTTGTTTGAAGGCTGTTCAAGCAGGTAAGAACCAGTACTGTCATCTTGTACAGCTACGATTTTACCTTTTAAATCTGCCTTGGTTTTAATATCAGATCCTTTAGGTACAACGATTAGTTGGGAATTATTAATGTAGGGCTTTGAAAGACCATATACTTTTTCGCGGTCGGGGTTAACAGTAAAGCAGTTCCAAATAGCATCAATACGTTTAGATTTAAGCTCTGCTTCTTTAGCACCCCAGTCAATAGGTTTAAACTCTACCTCCATACCAGCGCGTTTGCAGGCTTCGCGTGCTAAATCAATATCCATGCCGATAATTTCATTGTTTGCATCACGGTAGCCCATGGGAGCAAAATTATCATCTAAGCCAATAACCATTTTTTTAGGACCATCACTGCCGCAGCCAGCTACCATCATGATCATTATCATCATGCCCATTACTAAAGCTAATATTTTTTTCATCATTTCCACCTCATTATAACAGTTTGAGCTTAAGCATGTACCTATTATACTTTAGTATATTAAATTTGTAAAGTACTAATGTAATGTTTTTTCGAAAAAATTTTGGCGTAGATGTTGCCTTTGGCTTATAATATAAAGATAAGAATATTAGAGGAGGCGGGATTATGCTGCTTACAGATACAAAAATGGATATAAGTGTCAATCGTTTTGGCGGTAACGGAGAAGTTGTTATTGAACATTATATTGATGAGAAGATGCTTAATGACAGTGTGATTATGTATGCTAAAGTGATACTCAAACCAGGATGCAGTCTTGGTTATCATGTTCATAACGGCAATAGTGAGACTATCGTTGTATTACAAGGAACGGCAGAGTATAACGATAACGGTAAAATTATTATCTTGCATGCAGGTGATAAAGTGCATTGTCCAAATGGAGAAGGACATTCTATTGGAAACTCACAGAATGCTGTTGAAAATTTATTGCTTCAGGCATTAATTATAAAAGATAAGGAGGCTGGGAATTAAATGTATATTCCTGAACTGCATAAAATCTGGCTGTGTCAGAATAAAGATGGTGGAATCTATATGTCACCGAAAATGGCAAATCGGCATGGACTTATTGCTGGTGCTACTGGTACTGGTAAGACGGTAACTTTGAAAGTTGTGGCTGAGAGTTTCAGTGAGATGGGAGTACCAGTATTTTTAGCAGATATAAAAGGTGATGTTTCTGGTATGTGCGTACCGGGAGAGAATAGTGAAGGTTTTCAAAAACGTTTGCATGACAAACTGAGATTAGAAACAGAATGGGATTTTCAGGGTTATCCTTTGCGCTTTTGGGATGTTTATGGTAAAGGAGGCATTCCTGTTCGTACAACTGTAAGTGAAATGGGTCCGGAGTTATTAGCACGTCTTTTGGAGCTTAATGATACTCAAAGCGGTGTTTTAAATATTGTTTTCCGTATTGCTGATGATGCAGGTTTGCTCTTACTAGACTTTAAGGATTTACGAAGTATGGTAAAATTTGTGGGAGACAACGCAGCTGATTTTAAAACACAGTATGGAAATATTGCTGTTCAAAGTATTGGTGCGATACAGAGGGCTTTATTGCGGCTTGAAGATCAGGGAGCAAATATATTTTTCGGTGAACCTGCTTTAGACATTAGAGATTGGTTTGCGGTTGAAGATGGACGTGGTGTTATTAATTTGCTGCATTGCACAGAACTCTTTCAACGCCCTCTGCTTTATTCTACTTTTTTGCTTTGGATGCTTTCAGAACTATATGAAATGCTGCCGGAAGCAGGAGATTTAGAAAAACCTAAAATGGTATTTTTCTTCGATGAAGCACATTTAATTTTTAAAGATGCTCCGCAATCTTTGGTGGAAAAGGTAGAACAGATTGTACGACTTATTCGGTCTAAGGGGATAGGTATATATTTTATTACTCAGCAGCCTGCTGATATACCTGATAGTGTTTTGGCACAGTTGGGTAATAAGCTGCAGCATGCATTGCGTGCTTATACACCTAAAGAACAAAAAAGTTTGAAGGCTGCAGCACAATCTTTTCGTGTAAATCCTGAACTTGATGCAGAAAAAATTTTAGGTGAACTTGGTACGGGTGAAGTACTGGTATCTTTACTTGATGATGAAGGTGTTCCTTCTGTGGTACAGCGAGCTTATGTTATGCCGCCGCACAGTTATTTGGGAACGTGTTCTGATGAAAAACGTCAGTCTATGATAAAAGGTTGCTTTCTTTACAGCAAATATGCGGAAACAGTAGATCGCGAGTCTGCTTATGAAATTCTTAATAAAAGAATAGAGGAAGCAGCAAAGCAAGCAGAAGCTGCTGCTAAAGCTAAAGAAGAAATAAAAGCTTCTAAGGCAGAGGAGCTTCGCCGTAGGGCGGCAGAGCGTGAGTTGGCAAAAGCTCAGAAGTCTTCTTCTGCTGGTACTCGTAAAACAAAAAGTGTAACTGATAAATTTTTGGATTCTTTAATCAATACAGCAACACGGCAGATTGGCAATAAAATAGTTCGAGGCATTTTAGGTAATTTGTTTAAATAAACAGGCAAAGAAAAAGAACGTCATATGCAGTGGTTTCCTTATCCATAAAAAGGAAATCTGCTGCTGACGTTCTTTTTAATATGATCTTTTTCCCAAAACAGGATGTTTACATAAGTGCAGCGACAGACGATGAATCATATGTGCTGCTTCATCAATAGGCAAATCTTCACAGCTGTTGTTACGTTCTAATACGCACAGTGGATTGTTGTTTCCTATTTCACCACCTGGAAGATAAATATATTCAGAATTGTCACTGTCACCGAATATATAACCGGCGAGCAACTGTTCTTTGGTAACCTTATACATAGTAAAACCTCGAAAATAAATAATATATTTAGATAAGCGTTTAAATAGTATTTAATTAAAACATACGCTTTTTCCATAGCATAATAGCAGTTCCAAAAGCAATACATACTGCTAAAATAACAACTACAAAGAACCCGTAAGGATTATCGGAAAACGGTACAGGTACATTCATGCCCCATAAGCCGCTTATAAGAGTGGGGATTGCTAAAATAATAGTTATAGAAGCCAAAAATTTCATGACAAGATTTAAGTTGTTGCTTATGATACTGGCAAAAACTTCCATCATGCTGTTGAGAATGTGACTGTACATTTCAACCATTTCTACAGCCTGTTTATATTCAATGATTACATCATCCAGCAAATCCTCGTCTTCTTCATACACTTTAATTAAATGCTGTGATTGAGTTGCATTGCGCAGACGAAGCAGACGTTCGAGAACAATTGAGTTGCTGCGAAGTGATGTAGAAAAATATGTAAGAGATTTCTGTAAATCAAGAAGATTGAATAATTCGCTGTTTTCCATTGACTGGCGCAGATGCAGTTCCAGTTCATCGGTACGGCGTATGATGATACGAATATATTTTAGGTATAAAGTGGCTGACTTATAAAGGATTTGAAAAAGAAAACGGGTTTTCTTAAATGTACTGAACATTTTACTGTTATGTGAGCCAAAGTCAGCAGTAACTGCATTAGACTCCAGGCAAATTGTAGTAATTCCCATTTCTGTAACGATAATACCGAGCGGTAATGTATCATAATCTTTATTACTGCGTAAAAAAGGTATATCGACTAAGATTAAAATTTGATCATCTTCTACTTCTATACGTGATTTTTCTTCTTCGTCCAATGCGGCACTCAGAAAATCCATTTGAATTTTTGTTGCTGCAGAAATTTCCTGTAGTTCTTCTGCCGAAGGAGCCACTATGTCCAGCCAATATCCTTTTTCCAAACTATCAAGTTCCAGTTCAGCCAGACCTTGATCGGTACTTTTTGAAATTTTATACATAGCGTTCCTCCTTCCTTAAATAACGAACTTAAATAAATTTGTGGATTTTTAGTTTAAATATGTTCTTTTATAGCTTGGGCAAGTTGATCGGCACAGCTCGTGCCACGACCGCGGCAGTCATTTCCTTGTAAAAGTTCTGCAATTTCTTGGGCGTCTTTTCCTTCAACTAACTTACTGATGGCAAGCAAATTGCCTGGACAGCCTCCGGTAAAATGAACATTATGAAGTTTACCGTTGATTATATCAAAGTCGATTCTGTTGGAGCAGACTCCTTTGGGGATATAAGAAAACATTTGAAAAAATCCTCCTGATTACAATATACACAATGCAATTCGACAAAAATAAATAAAATCCTTTTTTCTTGTTACTGTCTTAAAAAATTTTACTTTATTTTATCAGTTCAGTATAGAAAAGTTTTTGATACATACTTTTAATTAATTATAAAAGTTGGTATAATAAAGAACATATTATTGACGTTGTAGGTTAGTAGTATTAGTAGGCCTGTTGATGATAATGGGCAGCTGCAATTATATTTTTTGTGATACAGCTTTTTGAATTTTGGCAGAAATGATTGCGGCTTTAGTATTTATAAGCATGCTATGGTAGCATGGAAGAAAGGTAGTGTAGTGTTTATGTCAATCCAATTAATTATTGTTGTAGTGTACATTGCCCTGCTGTTTGGCATTAGTTTATGGGCAAAACACAAAGCTGATTCCGGATCAACAGCTTTTTTGTTAGCAGGACGTAAGCTGGGAACGATTCTTGTAGCAGTAAATGTTACAGGCTTGGCAGTAGGGGCTGCTTCTACAGTGGGTGTAGCACAGCGTGCGTTTACTGTTGGTATGGCAGCTGGTTGGTACAATGGCGCATGGGCTATTGGTGCTGTTGTTATGGGTCTGTTGGCAGCTGGCAAGCTTCGTTCTATGAAAGTTTCTACTATTCCGGAATTTTTTGAGTACTATTATGATACAAAAGGTCGTGCAATTGCTGCGGTAGGCTTAGTAATTATTATGTGTGTTATTACAGCATTACAGTATATGGCTGGCGGTGCAATTTTATCTTCATTACTGCCTGAGATTTTTTCATTTCATGGCGGTATGATTATGAGCGCTGTTGTATTTATCGGTATTACGCTTATTGGTGGATTATGGTCAAGTGGTCTTGCCAACATTGTCAGTGTTACACTTATCTATATAGGCATTATTTATTCAGCAGTGCAGGCTGTCGCTAATGTAGGCGGTTGGGATGCTGTTTTAAGCAAGGTACCTAATCCTGAGGTTATGGGCAGTCCTGTAGGGGGATTGGCTGCAGCTACTATTTTTGGCTGGATTATTGTTATGATTACACAAACTATTACTGCACAGGGTCCCGTACAGATTGCTTGTGGTGCGAAGAATGCGAAAGCTGCCAGAAACGGCTATTTATTAGCAGCCTTAATGATTTTGCCAGTAGGTTTTATTTGTGCAGTATTGGGTATAGTTTGCAAGGCTATGTATCCGGAAATGCCGGTAGCACAAGCTGCTTTAGCTATGCCGAAAGTTGTTATGACCTTGGAGCCCTTAGCTGGTGGCATAACATTGGCTGCTTTGTGGGCTGCTGATGTATCTACAGCCTGCACTATTCTTCTTGGTGCTGCAACTTTGTTCAGTAAAGATATTTATAAACGTTTTATTAATCCTAATGTAGCGGAAGATAAATTTGTAGTTATCAATCGTCTTTCTGTATTGGTTGTGGGTTTAGTTACATTATGGTTTGCCTTTAATGCAGCTGGTATTGTTAAAACAATGATTGCTGGTCTGTCTATGACCTGTGGTTTGACCTGTGTTTTTTTCTTTACTATGTTTGCACCGGGATTGTGTCGTCGCAGTTCTGCTTTTTGGACAACGCTGGTAAGTCTTGTGGGAATTGCTCTTTGGTTTATGCCTGGCAGTCCTTTGGCGGCTATCAAGCTAATATTTGCCAATGAGGTTATTTATTTTGAATGGCCGATTTGTATTCTGACTTTCTTGTTGGTTTCTGTATTTGATAAAAATCATATAAAAAAAGTTGTCGAAGTTCCAGAAGAAGACTAAAATTATATATAAGATAAAGTTGCTGCTGCATATTTTTTGCAGCAGCAATTATTATAGCTTTTCTATTTGATTTACGCAGAGGAGTGCAGTTTATGCATGAATATAGTAATACAGTCGTTAATAGTATAGAAATTGGGCGCGCGGCATTGCGTATTGCGCTGACTGCTAACCGTAATGAAGAAATGAAACTCAAGGAGAGACTAGCCCAACAAGGAATTTTTGCAGCAGCAGTAGATTTTGGTGGAGAGTTTATTCCTTCTATTGTAAAAATTATTGAACGGGCAGTTGTTGCTGCCCAAAGGCAGGGTTTAGTATCTGAAACTCATGTAGGTGCTGGTGCTGTTGCTGGTGCAGCGCATGAAGCTCTTGAGCAGGTTACTACTAAAGCTGCTGGCTTTAATGTTGGTGGTAAGATTGGCTTAGCACGTGCAGGTGAGCATCTTTGCGTGGCTATTTATATGGGTGTGGGGGTTCTAAATCTTAATGAAATGTGCGTGGGACTGGCACATCGTTCGCTTGCCAGTGATGAGTAGAGGTGTACTATGAGCATTTTCGACATTATTGGGCCGGTTATGATTGGACCATCAAGTTCGCATACTGCAGGAGCAGTGCGTTTAGGTCTTGTAGCTGCCAGTATATTGGGCAGCAGACCTGTAAAGGCAGATATTTATCTGCATGGTTCTTTTGCGGAAACATATAAAGGGCACGGTACTGATATGGCACTTTTAGCGGGGCTTATGGGATGGACGCCTGATGATGAAAGAATACCAGATGCTGACAGTTATGCTGTTGCCAATAATTTATCTTATAGCTATAATAAAATTGATTTAGGTAATATGGCGCATCCCAATACGGTGCTGTTTAAGCTTACTGCTGCTGATGGTTCTCATTGCAGTATTATTGGGTCATCTATCGGCGGTGGACAGGTAAAAATAACAGAGGTTGATGGATTCCCAATGGAGCTTACAGGAAGACTGCCGGCGATTCTTACAGTGCATATTGATGCTCGCGGTGTCATTGCCCTTGTAACAAGTACATTGGCGAATGCTGGAGTAAATATAGCTACCATGCGTTTATTCCGTAGTGATAAGGGTGGAATGGCATCAATGATTATTGAGTGCGATGAATTTGTTCCGCAGGAAATTATTAATCTGATTGCTGCGTTGCCGCAGATTGAATCAGTACGTTTTATTGCCAGTGTTTTGTGAGGTTTACAATATGAAGAAAGAAATGCTTTCGTTAAACAACTGGATTGAGGAGGCTGCTGCTTGGAAACAGTCTTTGACAGATTATCTTATAGAATATAATATGCGTGAGCAGGAATGCAGTCGTGATGAGTTATTGCAAAAAATGCAGGAAATGCTGCATGTTATGGAAAAATCTGTAGAATATGGTCTTAAAGGAATAAAATCGCATAGTGGTTTGACTGGCGGAGATGCAAAAAAGCTTGCAGAAACGGCTAAAGAACAAGGATTTACTAATCTTTTAGGTGATAAGGCGATAGATGCTGTAATTTATGCTACAGCCGTTGGAGAATGTAATGCTGCGATGGGTCGTATTGTGGCAGCTCCTACTGCTGGTGCAAGTGGGGTGCTGCCTGGCGTATTTTTCTCTTTAAAAAAGCATTATAATCTTGATGATAAAACTTTGCAGCAGGGGCTTGTTGTAGCGGGAAGTATTGGCATGGTAATTGCTGAACGAGCTTCGCTGGCAGGAGCTACTGGAGGGTGTCAGGCAGAGTGTGGAAGTGCTGCTGCTATGGCTGCGGGTGCAGCTGTATCGATGATGGGCGGAACGCCTATACAGGTTGGAACTGCTGTTGCTATTGTTTTTAAAAACGTGCTGGGATTGGTTTGCGATCCGGTAGCTGGCTTAGTTGAAGTTCCCTGCATTAAGCGAAACGGTGCCTGTGCATTGCAGGCTTTGCTGGCAGCGGAATTGGCATTGGCAGGCATTAGCAGTTTTATTAATGCAGATGAAGCTATAGATGCTATGAAAAGTGTAGGCGATTCGCTGCCCTGTGCTTTAAAAGAAACCGCTGGCGGTGGCATGGCTGCTGCGCCTTCGGCTATAGAGTGGGCAAAAAGATATTTTGCTCACAGTAGTAAATAAAATAGAAAAGGAGTCTTTAATCATGGAAATTATTGCAACTAACAATGCACCACAAGCGTTAGGTCCTTATTCTCAAGCAGTACTGGCAGGTTCAATATTATTTGTTTCTGGTCAGATTGCTATTAACCCTGAAACAGGTGAGATGGTTCAGAATTCTATTGAAGCTGAAACACAGCAGATTCTTGATAATATTGAAGCTATTCTTCTTGAAGCACGTTTTAATTTCCGCAGCGTTGTTAAAACTACCATTTTTGTGGATGATATTAAAAATTTTGATGCTATTAATGCTGTTTATGCAAAAACTTTTAAGGTTGAGCCTCCGGCTCGTTCCTTTGTTCAAGTTGCAGCTTTACCTAAAGGTGCACATGTAGAGATTGAGGTTATTGCTCGTCGCTAGTATTGATTTGTAATGTATTAGTTTGAATAATGTAAGATTTTTACAAAAAAGTAAAAAATTACTTGACTCTTGGTATACAGTATAGTATAATACTATTCGTCGCCAAGCTATTAAGTTTGGAAACAATTTGGTGGCTGTGGTGAAGTGGTTAACACGGCGGATTGTGGCTCCGTTACGCGTGGGTTCGACTCCCACCAGTCACCCCACCTTTTCTGGATAAGTATTATTCAGAGTAACCACATTTTTCTTGGGGCGTAGCCAAGTCGGTAAGGCACGGGACTTTGACTCCCGCATGCGTTGGTTCGAGTCCAGCCGCCCCAGCCAATGATTCACTAGCTCAGTTGGTAGAGCACCTGACTTTTAATCAGGGTGTCCCGAGTTCGAGTCTCGGGTGGATCACCACGAAATTAACCGTTCTTCATTATTGAAGAACGGTTTGATTTTTTTATACTGTATTATATTTTGCGTTTATCTTTATTGAACTCTAGACAGAGATTAGATGTTTATGCTATAATCAAATAAATGCGAGCGTGGCGGAACTGGCAGACGCACTAGACTTAGGATCTAGCGCCTTTCGGCGTGCAGGTTCGATTCCTGTCGCTCGCACCAGATTAGTTACCAATTGTTGCCTGTGATTAAAAATCACAGGTTTTTTATTTTGTCTGCTAATAGTGTTTATTTAAAGTGTTAAGTTTTTTATAAAATTAACACTTATAAAGGATGCTGTTTGAAATTTTGCAATGATGTTACAAAAAATCTTGACAAAAGATGTACTTGTTGCCATAATACTTAGCAATAGCTCTTATAATTGTATATTTTGTCAAAGGCGAAGAACGGGAGGATTATTGCTGGTGCTGTAAAGAGAGGCAGCGGGTGGTGTAAGCTGCAGAGCATAGCTGTAATTGTAGCCTGGGAGCTGCACTTCTGAATTTTAGTAGGATGTGACGCAGAAGCAGCGTTAGAAACAAAACGGTTTATACTGTTAAGTAAGTTAATAAATAAGGGTGGTACCGCGATTATTAGTCGCCCCTGTCTGCTTGGTGCAGATAGGGGATTTTTAGTTTTTTAGGAAGTGTTGATATTATCGAAGGAGGAAATAATATGGAACAGATTTTATCTATTGTTGTACGCAATCAGCCTGGTGTATTGATGCGTGTGGCAGGAATGTTTTCGCGCAGAGGTTTTAATATTGACAGTTTAGCAGTAGGAACAACGCAAAATCCAGAATTTTCGCGTATGACTGTTACAATGGAGGCAGATGAGCCTACAATTATACAAGTTACAAAGCAATTAGCAAAATTGGTTGAAGTGGAGAAGGTAAAAGTACTTCCTCCTAAATCTAGTGCTACTCGAAGTATGATAATGGTAAAAGTACATGCAGGTGCCAAAAGAATGGAACTTTTACAGTTAGCAGAAGTTTTTCGTGCACACGCCGTTGATGTTACGGGTGAATCGTTAATATTTGTTGCTACTGGTGATGATGGAAAATTAAAAGCTTTTGTTGATGTTATGCGTCCTTATGGAGTTACAGAGATGGTTCAGACAGGTCTGGTAGCTTTGGAGAGAGGCGATACTTCGTTAGCAGTAGAAAAGTCGCGCTTTTCCTGGCCGTTGCTGGATGATAAGTATGCGGCATTATAAATTTTAATTCATTATGGGAAAGGGCGTGTTCATATGCAGATAACAGGTGCAGAAATAATGGTAAAAATTTTGGCTGAAGAAGGTGTAACAACTGTATTTGGCTATCCTGGAGGTGCAATCCTTCCTTTTTATGATGCACTTAGAGAATCTTCTATTAAGCATATACTTACGGCACATGAGCAGGGAGCTGCACATGCAGCAGATGGATTTGCACGGGCTTCTGGTAAGGTAGGTGTATGTATTGCTACTTCGGGCCCTGGTGCAACCAACTTAGTTACAGGATTAGCAACTGCCTTTTTGGATTCTGTTCCAGTAGTTGCGATTACAGGTCAGGTTAATAGAGGTCAGATTGGTCATGATGCGTTTCAGGAAGTTGATATTACTGGTATTACAATGCCAATTACTAAACATAATTTCCTGGTAAAAAAGCCGGAAGCTTTGGCACAGACTATTAGACTTGCTTTTCAGTTGGCTCGCGAAGGACGTCCTGGACCGGTGTTGATAGATGTACCGCGTGATGTACAGACAGCATTGATAGATTTTTCGGAAGAAAGACTGACAGATTTACTTCCGCTGGAACCTGATAATGAAAGATTATCAGCGGCTGCTGAAGCTTTGAGCAAAGCCAAGAGACCAGTAATGCTTGTTGGCGGCGGTGTTATTAATGCCAACGCTGAGTATGATGCTATGCATCTGTGTGAGAAACTGCATATTCCTGTAGTTAGTACGTTGATGGGTTTGGGTGCGATTAGTGCTTATAGACAGTTATTTTTAGGGATGACTGGTTTACACGGACATGAACGAGCGAATAATGCTGTAAAAGAAGCAGATGTTATTTTGGCAGTGGGAAGTCGTTTTAATGATCGTGTAACTGGTGAACGCAGCAGATATGGTACTAATAAACTTATAATTCATTTGGATATTGATCCGGCAGAGGTAGATAAAAATATTGATTCGGGTATAGGCATTACTGGTGATTTAGTAAAAACATTGAATGCATTAGAATCAGGCAGCAAGGCTCATGATCTTAGCAGTTGGTGGGAGAAAATAAATTCCTGGCCGGGAATGGATGATGATTTTGGTAATGAGGCAGCACCTAAATTCTTCCGCGCTCTGAACCCTGTACTGAAAGATAAAGATTTTGTAATTACAACTGATGTTGGGCAGCATCAAATGTGGGCAGCACAGCATTTAAAGATTCAATTTGCTCGTCAGTGGCTGACAAGTGGTGGCTTAGGTACTATGGGTTTTGGCCTGCCTGCTGCTATGGGTGCACAATTAGCACGTCCACAAAGCAGAGTTATCAGTATGAGTGGTGATGGCGGATTTAAAATGACTGGTAGTGAATTATTTACAATTGCAAGCAATAATATACCTGTGATTGCGATTGTATTTAATAATAGCGGCTTAGGAATGATTCGTCAGTTACAGACTGTATTTTTTGAAAAACGCTTTACAGCCTGTGAAATGCCTGGATATGTAGATTTTGTTAAATATGCGGCAGCTTTTGGTATTGATGGTGAACATGCAGATACTCCAGAAGAACTGGCTGCTGCTGTAGCACGTGCATGGGAAGTACAGCGTCCCTATCTTATTGAAGTAACAATAAATCCTGAGAACATGGTACAGCCTATGGTTGCACCTGGTTTGGAGATTAATAACTTCGTTAAATTTCACAAGGATAAAGATATACAATGATAATTTGATTGTTAGTTAAAAGAATATAATTAGTCTTAAGTACTTGCTCAAACAAGTTAAAAATGTTACAATGAAAATACATGAATGCAGCGTGCTTTCATGCAAATATTAGTCCACTATCTTTTGATAGGTAAGCCCTTCGGACAGGCGGGACTGCTGCCGGCGTGGCTCTGCCACATTATTGATTGAGCTGGATGCTCATTATAACTTGATTGCCAACAATCAGAATTAAAGTATCACTTGTGAAACGATCAATAAGAGTAGTAAAAGTAATATTTGCTATATAGACTCTGAAAGTAAGTTGCGTCGCTGAAGCAAAGCAGCGTATTTTATGTATTGTAGATTTCTGGACAGGTGATAATATTTCATCTGTCCTTTTATTTTTTATGTTTGGGAGAAAAAAATGGGAAAGCTATTGCAAACTTCAGCTCCTGTATATGAAGCATTGGAGCGTTTTCGTAAACAACGAGTGGTTCCTTTTGATGTACCAGGTCATAAGCGCGGTCGAGGTAATCCTGAGTTACGCGAGCTTTTGGGGGAAAAGTGTGTTAATCTGGATGTTAATTCTATGAAGCCGCTGGATAATCTTTGTCATCCTGTTTCTGTTATTCGTGATGCAGAAGAACTGGCAGCTGAAGCATTTGGAGCAGCACATGCTTTTTTTATGGTAGGAGGTACAACATCTTCTGTGCAAAGTATGGTACTTGCTTCCTGCAAGGCAGGTGATAAAATTATCCTGCCGCGTAATGTACATAAAAGTGTTATCAATGCTTTGGTACTTAATGGTGCTGTGCCTGTTTATATCAATCCGCAGGTGGATAGCAGATTGGGTATTTCTTTGGGAATGGAAATTGATGAGGTTGCCAAAGCCATTAAGGCTAATCCTGATGCTACAGCAGTATTAGTAAATAATCCTACTTATTATGGTATTTGTTCTGATTTGCGTGCTATTGTCAAACTTGCGCATGATAATAATATGCTTTGTTTAGTAGATGAAGCACATGGAACACATTTTTATTTTGGTAAGAATATGCCTGTAAATGCTATGGCTGCAGGTGCTGATATGGCATCTGTTTCTATGCATAAATCTGGCGGAAGTCTGACGCAGAGCAGCCTGTTGCTTACTGGTGCTGGTGTAAACTGGGAATATGTGAGTAAGATTATCAATCTGATGCAGACGACTAGTGCTTCTTATCTTTTGCTTTCCAGCCTGGATATTTCCCGCCGTAATTTGTTTATGCGTGGGGAAGCTTCTTTTGGAAAAGTACAGGAAATGGCAGAGTATGCACGTGCGGAAATAAATTCTATTGGTGGCTTTTATGCTTATGGTCGTGAATTAAAAAACGGCAGCAGCATTTATGATTTTGATGTTACTAAGCTGTCCGTTTATACTCGTGATATTGGTTTGGCAGGCATAGAAGTTTATGATTTACTGCGTGATGAATATGATATTCAGATAGAGTTCGGCGATATTGCTAATATTTTAGCGTATATTTCTATTGGTGACCGTATTCAGGATATAGAACGGCTTGTTGGTGCATTGGCAGATATTAAACGTCTTTATTCTAAAGATCCATCTCAGATGTTGAATACAGAATATATTGCACCTAAAGTAGCAGTTTCACCTCAAAAGGCTTTTTATGCAGAAGATGAATCTCTGCCTATTCGCGAAACAGCAGGGCGTATATGCAGTGAATTTGTTATGTGCTATCCTCCTGGAATTCCAATATTGGCACCTGGTGAAGTTATTACTAAAGATATTATTGACTATATTATTTATGCGAAAGAAAAAGGCTGTTCTATGCAGGGCCCTGAAGACCCTGATGTTAATAATATTAACGTATTAGTTTAAGATAAAATTTAAGGATGTGATATCATGGAGCTTTGGTTTTCTGATTATCATACTGATGATGTGAAACTTGATATAAAGATTGAAAAGCAATTGTTTGGTGAAGATACAGATTTTCAGCGTATTGATGTATTTGAATCAAAGGAATTCGGTCGTTTTATCAGCTGTGACGGAACTATTGTTTTTTCAGAAAAGGATGAATTTGTTTATGACGAAATGATTGTACATGTGCCGATGGCTGTGCATCCTCATGTGCGTAAAGTTCTCGTTATCGGCGGTGGCGATGGCGGCGTTGCCCGTGAACTGTCACATTATGCAGAAATAGAGGAAATTGATGTCGTGGAGACAGATCATGTTTTTATTGATGTCTGCCGTGATTATTTCCCTGATAATGCCTGCGGACTTGATGATTCCAGAGTAACCGTTTTTAATGCTGATGGTTTACGTTTTTTACGTTCTAAGGTTAATGAATATGATTTAATAATTAATGATGCTATTGATCCTTTAGGTCATGCAGCGGGATTGTTTACTAAAGAATTTTACGGTAACTGTTTTCGTGCCTTAAAAGAAGATGGTATTATGGTTTACCAGCATGGTAGTCCTTTTTATGATGAAGATGAAGAAACGTGCAGAGCTATGCATCGTAAGGCGAGTCACAGTTTTCCTATAAGCCGTGTATATCAGGCACATATTCCTACTTGTCCTTCAGGTTATTGGCTGTTTGGTTTTGCTTCAAAAAAATATCATCCGTTGAAAGATCTTGATACTGATAAGTGGAAAAAACGAGAGATAAAAACCTGGTATTACTCTGCTAATCTGCATAAGGGGGCTTTTATGCTGCCTAAGTATGTTGAAGATATGTTGGAAGAAGAAGAAAAGTAAAATATATTGAGAATATAAGAGGAGATGATTTGTTATGAGTAGACTATTAGTTATTGGTTGTGGTGGCGTAGCAGGTGTGGCTATTGCTAAATGCTGTCAAAACAGCAGCGTTTTTACAGAGTTATGCATTGCCAGTCGAACAAAATCCAAATGTGATGCAGTAAAAGATAAGCTGCAGCCATCAACTTCTACAGTAATTACTACGGCGCAGGTAGATGCAGACAGCAAAGAACAATTAATAGAACTGATAAAATCATATAAACCTGATGCAGTGTTGAATGTAGCTCTTCCTTATCAGGATTTGACAATTATGGATGCCTGCCTGGAGTGTAAGGTTGACTATATTGATACAGCTAACTATGAACCTGAAGATATTGATGATCCAGCCTGGCGTACTGTTTATGATAAACGTTGTAAAGAGGAGGGTTTCTCCGCTTATTTTGATTATTCATGGCAGTGGGCGTATAAAGAAAAATTTGCTAATGCAGGTATCATGGCTTTATTAGGTACAGGTTTTGATCCTGGCGTTACCAGTGTATTTTCTGCTTATGCACTGAAACATTATTTCGATGAAATTGAAACTATTGATATCTTAGACTGTAATGGCGGTGATCATGGTTATCCGTTTGCTACCAACTTTAATCCGGAAATTAATTTAAGAGAAGTTTCTGCTCCGGGTTCTTATTGGGAAAATGGTAAATGGGTAGAAATTCCTGCTATGTCTATAAAACGTGAGTATGATTTTCCACAAGTTGGTATGAAAGATATGTATCTTTTGCATCATGAAGAAATTGAGTCTTTGGCGAAAAATATTCCTGGGGTAAAACGAATTCGTTTCTTCATGACTTTTGGTCAAAGTTATCTGACACATATGAATTGTTTGGAAAATGTAGGTATGCTTTCCACTAAACCTATTAATTATGAGGGACATGAGATTGTACCAATACAGTTCCTCAAAGCTTTGCTGCCTGATCCTGCTTCTTTGGGGCCACGTACTGTAGGAAAAACAAATATTGGCTGTATTTTTACAGGTACAAAAGCAGGCAAAAAGAAAACAATTTATATTTATAATGTCTGTGATCATCAGGAATGTTATAAGGAAGTTGGTTCACAGGCAATCAGTTACACGACAGGTGTACCGGCTATGATTGGTACAGCTTTGGTAGTTACAAAAAAATGGCAGGGTAAGGGCGTTTTCAATGTAGAAGAATTTGATCCGGATCCGTATATGGAAATGCTTAATCAGTTCGGTCTGCCATGGGTAGTTGATGAAAATCCAGTAGTGGTAGAATAAGATGGCAGAAACAAATACGGTTATGCCGGCTTATGTTGTAGACAGACAGCAGGGAATGGAGAAATTACAGGAACTTCAGCGGCAGATAAGTATGGAAAAGAAGCAAAATAAAATGAATACTTTGCAAACACCTTGTTATGTGATTGATGAGGCTAAACTTAAACATAATTTGCAGATTTTAAAACAAGTACAGCAAGCAACGGATTGTCATATTTTGTTGGCACAGAAATGTTTTTCTATGTTTAAGCTTTATCCGCTTATGGGAGAGTATTTGGCAGGAACTACTGCCAGCGGTATTTATGAAGCTCGCCTTGGCTATGAGGAGATGGGTAAAGAGAATCATGTTTTTGCTCCTGCCTTCAAAGATGCTGATATGCAGGAATTGGTAAAAATATGTGATCATATTAGTTTTAATTCTTTTAGCCAGTTTGCAAAGCATAAGGATGTTTGCTGTGCAGCGGGAGTTAGTATAGGCATAAGGGTTAATCCTGAATGTTCTACACAAGAGGTGGAACACGCTATTTATGATCCTTGTGCTCCAGGTTCAAGACTAGGAGTTACATTAGCTAATTTTCCTGACGTCTTGCCGCCTGAAATTGAGGGACTGCATTTCCATACACTTTGCGAACAAAATGCTGATGCTTTGGTAACTACATGGAAAGCGTTTGAGGAAAAGTTCGGCAAATATTTCAAACAGCTGAAATGGCTAAATCTTGGCGGTGGACATCATATTACACGTAAGGATTATCAGTTGGATGTATTAGTTGATTTGCTGAAATATATTCGTGATACTTATGGTTTAAAGGTATACTTAGAGCCTGGTGAGGCGGTTGCACTTAATGCTGGTTATTTGGTGACAGAGGTAATGGATATCGTGCATAACGATATAGATATTTTGATTTTGGATGCTTCGGCGGCTTGTCATATGCCGGATGTATTGGAAATGCCTTATAGACCTCCTCTGTATAAAGGTTTTGCCGCAGGAGAAAAAGCTTATACCTATCGGCTGTCATCTATGACCTGTCTTGCAGGTGATGTTATTGGAGATTATAGCTTTGATAAGCAAATCAATATTGGTGATAAGTTGATTTTTGAGGATATGGCTATTTATACTATGGTGAAGAATAATACTTTTAATGGTATGCCGCTGCCTGATATTGTTTTGCTGCATACTAATGGAGAGATAGAGTTGGTTCGCCGTTTTGATTATGATGATTTTAAAGGCAGGTTGTCATGATGTTGCAGAAAAAAATCTCGCCAGCTGCTGCTGGGTTTCATATGCCAGGTGAATATGAGCCTCATGCAGGCTGCATTATCGTTTGGCCGCAGCGACCAGGCTCGTGGAGCTTTGGTGCACAGGAAGCTTGCAGAGCATTTACTGAAGTTATCAAAGCAGTTGCTGTCAGTGAAAAGGTTTATGTAGCTTGCGGTGCAGCTGATTTTTCTAAAGCTAGGACTTATTTGACTGGTATAGAAAACATAGAGCTGCTGCAAATAGAAACTGATGACAGCTGGGCACGCGATATAGGACCGACTTTTGTTGTGCGTGATAGTTGTGATGGTCGAGAACTGCGTGCTGTAAATTGGAGTTTCAATGCATGGGGCGGCAGCGTAGATGGACTGTATCCTGATTGGCAGAAAGATGATGCTTTTGCGGTAGCTTTTGCAGAGAAATATGGCTGTCAGATTTTTGATGCTGCTCCTTTTGTGCTTGAGGGTGGTTCTATTCATTGTGACGGTGAAGGAACGGCTATGGTAACGGAGGCGTGTCTTTTGAGTGCTGGACGTAATCCACAGCTGACAAAGCAGCAAATAGAAGACATACTGAAAGCATATTTGGGGGTACAGCAGATAATTTGGCTTCCGCGCGGTATATATAATGATGAGACTAATGAACATGTAGATAATATCTGTGCCTTTGTCCGTCCGGGAGAGGTTGTGCTGGCGTGGACTGATGATAAGGAAGACCCTCAATATGAATTGAGTCTGGCAAGTTTGCAAACTTTGGAGCAGTCTAGAGATGCTAAGGGAAGAAAATTGCTTGTGCATAAGCTTCCTATTCCGAAAGTACCAGTTTGTATTACAGAAGAAGAAGTTACAGGGTTTGACTTTGCCGATGGTGAGGATATGAGAGAGGCTGGCGAACGTCTTGCTGCTTCTTATGTAAACTTTTATTTTAGTAATGACAGCGTAATAATGCCAGCTTTTGGCGGTGAAAATGTAGCAAGTGATGAGCTGGCAGCAGCTGTTATGAGTAAGCTTTGCCCTGAGCGTAGAATAGTTCAGATACCAGCACGTGCTATTTTAACTGGCGGAGGTAATATTCACTGTATTACTCAACAAATTCCGAAAGGAGTGTGCTTATGAGCAAATTAAAAGCAGCAGCAGTACAGATGCGTTGTGCTGCTACTGTAGAAGAAAATTTGAGCCGTGCGGAGAAATTTGTGCGTAAAGCAGCCGCAGACGGTGCTCAGCTGATACTTTTGCCGGAATTGTGGGAAAGACCTTATTTTTGTCAGCAAAGGCGTTATGATTTTTATGCTTATGCAATGCCTACAGAAGATAATCCAGCTGTGCAAATGGGGAAACGTTTGGCGAAAGAGCTTGAAATAGTTCTGCCTATTAGTTTTTTTGAACGAGATGAAAACCAGCTTTATAATTCTATTGCCTGTATTGATGCAGATGGCGAAGTTTTAGGGGTATATAGAAAGACACATATTCCGGATGATCATTTCTATCAAGAAAAATTTTATTTTAAACCGGGGGACAGCGGCTTTAAAGTATTTGATACAAGATATGGACGTGTGGGGATAGGAATTTGCTGGGATCAATGGTTTCCTGAAACTGCACGCTGTTTGGCTTTGAATGGAGCTGAAATTCTGTTGTATCCTACCGCCATAGGTTCAGAACCAATTTTGGACTGTGACAGCATGGAACATTGGCGCAGAGTTATGCAGGGACATAGTGCAGCGAATCTTATGCCAGTTGTAGCTGCAAACCGTATTGGATTGGAAACTGTTGAACCGTGTGTAGCAAATGCAGGGCAGCAGTCATCATTGCTGTTTTATGGATCTTCTTTTATGACTGATGGAACTGGTGCGTTGCTGCGTACTGCTTCACGAGATAAAGAAGAAATTCTTTTGGCTGAATATGATTTAAGTCAATTAGCTGAAGATCGTCTGAGCTGGGGTCTGTTCCGTGATCGACGTCCGGAATGCTATGGCAGAATATCTAATATTAAATAATAAAATAGGTATATAAAACAAAAGAAACCTGCTTATTGAAATTTCAGTAAGCAGGTTTCTTTTGTTTTATAATAGTTATATTTTATTTTTGTAAAAACGGAGCTGGGAGATTAGTAACAGTTATATAGTAAATGACAGCAGTACAAATTACAAAGCAAAAAAGCAGGGGAAGTGCTAAACGCAAAATAGGAATTCTAGTATTTGTATATTTTTTACAATAACGTTGGAAACAAATCAAGGTTAGAAGATTAAATATAAACCCCATGACCAACATACTCCAAACGCTTTGAGCAAGGGGAAGATATGATAAACTGAGATTAATTACTGCCAGTACAGGCATTCCTGCCATAGTATTATGTATATTACCGTTTGCCATAGCAAAACATATTGTAAGAACGATGCTGCCTGTGATTACAGGAAATAATGATGCAAAAATAATTGTTTTGCCGGAATGCTTATAATGTTTGAATCTGTTACGCCAAAGATAACGTCCGAAAAGTTTATAAAGAATATATACATAAATTATAGTTGCTGATGTACTGGCGATGGTATCCATGCCGCCAAGACCTATTATAGTAATGAAGAAGTGAATAAGGAAAAAGCCTAATGCACCTATGAAGAAAAACAGTTGATTATAGAGCCAGTACCAAAAAGTTAAGGAAAGAAAGTTACGCATTTAGCTGCCTCCTCTAAGCTGAATTAATTATAGTTCTAATTATAATATGGGAATAGATTTTGAGCAATTTTATTCTTATATAAAGTGGCAGGGAATGTAAAAGAGAATGAGAAAAGACGAACTTAAACTAATAGATTAAGATTAATATACAATATAAGAGAATAAGAATCTAAAATTTTATTAATTTAATTTTTTTTTTATGAGATGGCAGGATTTATTTGTTTTGTGTAGAATTCAAATAATAGTAAAGAATTATGAGGAATTGTAAAGCTGATAATTTTAAAAGGATGTGGATAAAATGAATTTTTCTGAATCGTGGATTGCTGCTAAAACATCTAAGGAAGATGAAAATTTATGGCTTCCGTTATCATGGCATTTATTAGATACTGCTGGTGTTATGGATTATCTGGTAAATAATTGGCTTCCAGCAGCTGTATACCATGAATTAGGAATGAAAAGAACTGAATGCAGAAAATATGCACATTTTTTGGCTTTAGTACATGATTTAGGTAAAGCGACTCCAGCGTTTCAGAGAAAAATTTTACCAACTTTGCCGGATATAAGAGCTAAACTTGAAGCAACAGGATTTGAGATAGAAAATACGGCTATTGCAGAAAATTTTAAACATGCTCATGCAGGTGCTGTTTTATTGAGAAGCATAGACTGTTCTAACGCTGTTGCCGCTGTTGTTGGAGCACATCATGGAAAACCTGAGAGCAATGATGATTTTATGTCTGGAGAGCTGGAAGATCTTAAGGAACGGGGAAATTTTTACAGTAAAGATTATGGTAAGAGAGGTACAGCTTGGGAACAGGTACAAAAACAGATAATAACATGGGCACTTGAGCGAGCAGATTATAATGACTTTAATGAACTGCCTGAATTACCTGATAAAATACAGATACTGTTTTCCGGCTTGGTTATAATGGCAGATTGGATAAGCAGTAATCCAGAGTATTTCCCGCTTATTTCTATAGATAGAGTTTCTTTGCTGTATGATGAGCAGCGTATAGTAAAAGCTGTGGCTAGGTTGAAACTGCCGGAGCCGATGATACTTTCTGAGTATTGGAAACAGGAAGGCTTTTTCATAGATAGATTTGGCTTTGCAGAAAATAGTGTTCAAAAACAGATTCAGCAGGTTGCTGCTGCCATGAAAAGTCCTGGGATAATGATTTTAGAAGCACCTATGGGTGTAGGAAAGACAGAAGCAGCTTTGAGTGCAGCTGAAATATTAATTAATCGTTTTCAGCTGGGCGGCATTGCTTTCTTTTTGCCTTCGCAGGCTACTACAAACGCTATGTTCAGCAGATTATTGCCGTGGCTGAAACACATTCCGGATTGTGAATCAATATCAGTACAGCTTGCACATGGAAATGCAGATTCAAATGAACAGTTTGCTGAACTGTTTGAAAAATCTTCGCAGCTGGCAGATGATGTAGATGTTGATGAAAAATTAAGTGTCCATTCTTTTTTTATGGGCAGAAAAACAAAGCTTTTGTCCACTGTCGTTACAGGTACTGTTGACCAGCTTTTAATGGCAGCACTTAAACAAAAACACATTATGCTGCGACATTTAGGCTTAGCAGGCAAAGTTGTAATTATAGACGAGTGCCATGCTTATGATGCTTATATGAATGTTTATTTGGATACTGTTCTGCAATGGCTTGGAGCGTATGGAATTCCTGTAATCTTACTTTCAGCAACCTTGCCTGGAGTGCGCAGACAGGATTTGATAAGCGCTTATGCAGGTAAGAAAAGATGTAAAAATCTTGGTATAAGTGCAAGTACAGCTTATCCTTTATTAACTTGGGCAGACAGAGAAAAAGTAGAAATGAATGTAATTTCTTATGATGATACAAGTCGTACAGTTGTCATTGAAAAAAGTACAGATGATGATATTATTCCAAAAATTAAGAAGGCTTTAAATGCTGGCGGCTGCGTTGGTATTATTCTGAATACTGTGAAACGGGTGCAGATGACAGCAGATTTGATTAAGAAAGAATTTCCGCAGGCAGAAGTATTTATAGATCATTCTCAGTTCCTTATGCCTGATAGATTAGAACATGAAGATAAGATAATGCAGCGTGTTGGTAAAACTTCTTTGGCAGAGCAGCGTAAAAATGTAGTTGTCATTGGCAGTCAGGTTTTGGAGCAGTCGCTTGATTTGGATTTTGATTTGTTGATAACAGATTTATGTCCTATGGATTTGTTGTTGCAGCGTATAGGAAGACTGCATAGGCATAAGCGCGTTCGTCCGGATGAACTGGCACAGGCAAAATGTATTGTTTTAAATGCAGATGAAACTTGCTTGGAAGCAGGAGCTGAGGCGATTTACGGCGAATATATACTATTAAGAACTTGTTCGGTATTGCCGGAGAATGTAGTTTTGCCGCAGGATATATCACCTCTTGTACAGAAAACATATGATGATACAGAAGGGAAAAAAGATTTTCCAGAAGCTTTTAAAGACTATGAAAAGAAATTAAAGGAACGAAAGAAAAAAGCTAGACAGTTTAGGCTGAATGCTCCTGAACCGTTTGAGGATTCAAGCATTGTTGGTCTTTTAGATGACAGCTTTGCTTTCGATGATGTGCAGGCACAGGCTGCTGTGCGTGATGGAGTTTCTTCGTTGGAAGTTATAATTGTACGGGATATTGGTGATAATATAGCTGCCACTATATCTGGCACTAATCCTATACAAGTTTTTATGAATAGGCAGCCTTCAAAAGATGAAGCAAAAGAGATTTCCCGGCAAAGGCTTAGATTGCCGGTAAGATTTTCGCAAACATGGAATATTGAAAATACTATTAAATCTATTGAGGAGATTTGCAGTACACGTCTAAAAGAATGGTTGAGCCATCCACAGTTGAACGGCGAACTGATTGTTATCCTTGATAAAGATTTCAGAACAACCATTAATGAAACTATTCTGCGTTATGATGCAGATAGAGGATTACTCTGTGAGGAGGATGAAGATGTCTGAAAAAGAATTTAATTTATTAGATGAACCTTGGATAAGAGTTATGACCTTGAATGGAGAAACAGAGGAACAATCTTTATTATATGTGCTTTGCCATGCACAGGAATATAAAAGATTGGCAGGTGAACTGCCAGCACAGGACTTTGCAGTTATGCGTTTATTGCTTGCTGTTGTTCAGACAGTTATTTATCGTTATGATGAAGACGATGAAGAAAGTTTATTGGACGAACCGCAGGAGGCAGTGAAACGTTGGCGTATGATTTGGAAAAGTGGTCATTTGCCAAGCGATTTAATCAATGAATATCTTACTGAATGGCACGAACGTTTTTGGTTATTTCATCCTGAAAGACCGTTTTATCAAGTGCCGGAAGCAACCAATGGAACTAAAGCTTCTGCTGCTAAGCTTAATGGTGAAATATCTGAAAGCGAAAATAAAATAAGGTTATTTGCTAATCGTAATGGAGCGGGGAAAAGTAAATTAACATTTAGTGAAGCAGCAAGATGGCTTTTATATCTTAATGGCTATGATGATACTTCAGCAAAGCCTAAAAAGAAAGGTTTGTTATCTCCAGGTGCTGGCTGGTTGGGGAAAATGGGGATAGTATTCGCTGAAGGTGAGAATTTATTTGAAACATTAATGATGAATACTGTACTATTGGAAACCGAAAACTGTCAGGAATGTTGGGAAGAGCCATTGCCAACTTGGGAACTGGAAAAATGCCGCAGTGGAGAAAGAGAGAATATTAATATTCCAGATAATCAGGCAGAATTGTTGACTTTACAGTCAAGAAGAATATTGTTAAAGAGAACTGACAATAATGTTGATGGTTACAATCTTTTAGGCGGAGATTTTTTTCAAAAGGATGGCTCAATAAATGAACAAATGACGTTTTGGAGAGTAACAGAGGAAAAAAATAAAGCTCTTGTGGTAAGTCCAAGACGAAATAATCCCAATAAACAGATGTGGAGAGATTTTGCCAACTTAGTTATAGGCGAAAAAGATGGCTATAGACCTGGGGTTGTAAAATGGGTTGAGTTTTTAAAAAGAAAAAACTGCATTGATAATAAAAAGCTTATCTGTTTCCGTACTGCATCAGTTCAGTATGGTGATAAAGATTTCTTTGTAACAGATGTTTTTGGTGATAATATTTCTTTTAGCTTGAATATATTTACAGAGTATGGCTTGAATTGGGTTCGTCTTATAAATGATGAAATTGGTTTGTGTGATAAAGCAGCACATTTTATAAAATGCTTTGCAAACGACTTGCAGAAGGCCGCTGGTGATACATCTGGTAAATATTCTGGAAATGCTGGGGAACAGTATTATTATCTTATAGATCAGCCGTTCAGAAAGTGGCTGCTTGCAATTGAGCCGAATATATCTGACAGAGAGCAGGAGATAGTAAAGTGGCGTAAACAGGCACTAAAAATAGCTATGGATTTAGGAAAAGAAATGCTGCAGCAGGCTGGAGAAAAAGCTTTTGTGGGGCGTAAGGAAGAGGGAGAATATTACTCTTCAGCCTCTGCCTATAATAAATTTTTATGGAGTATAAATGGTTGTTTTAAAATAAAAAAGGAGGCAGACAATGGGTGATATTGCAAAAGAGGCAAGCAGTTATGTAGCTATGCGGCTTGCACGTTGGCAAAACAGAAAAAATGAAGCAGCAACCAAAGGCGAGCTGGCACAGCTGCGCCGGGGAATTGGCAAAAAACCTGGAGAGTTGCCGGAATTATGGGGTTTATTATTTGAAGACCTGCCGGAAAATCTTATGAGTAAGACTGCGGAAGCTTCAAAAATTGAGTGGGCTGTTTATATTACTTTATCTATGTATGCTTTACATCAACAAGGTAGTGATATTGGCAGTCCCAATGTGCAAAATGATAAAACATCGTTAGGAAAAGCGATTGGAAAGCTTGTGCATAACGGTGATGATAAAGAGAGAGTTATCAGACGTTTTAACATCTTTGCCACAGCAGCAGATATTCAGGAATGTGCACACTATCTTAGAGGTTTGGTACAATTGCTGCGTTCAGAAGATATACCGCTGAATTATCCGTCTTTAGTTAGAGATTTATACGCTTATCAATTTTCTGATGGACAAGCTAAGATAAGACTGCGTTGGGGCAGAGATTTTTACAGTGTGATTAATGGTAAAAATAAGGAGGAAGATAAAAATGAAACAAAATAATATTTATGTAGATATCCATGTGCTGCAAACCGTTCCGCCAAGCTGTGTAAACCGTGATGATACTGGAAGTCCGAAAACTGCCGTTTACGGTGGTGTGACTAGGGCAAGGGTTTCCAGCCAGTCATGGAAACATGCTATGCGAGAGTATTTTAAAGAGGAGGCTATAGAAAGTTTTCGTACAAAGAAAGTTATTGATTTACTTGCTGCGAAAATTTCCAGAGATATTGGTAAAACAGAGGAAGAGGCTAAGAAACTAGCAAAAGATACTTTCAAAGCTGCTGGTATTAAAATTGATGATAAAAAGAATGAAACAGGTGCTTTATTTTTTATCGGAGACGGACAACTAGAAGAATTGTGCAAAATTGCAGTGGAACATCCTGATGGTAAATATGAAAAAGATGACAAGAAAATTTTGCAGGAAGCATTAAAATCCCGTCCTGCTATAGATATAGCTTTTTTTGGCAGAATGGTTGCAGATGATCCTTCTTTGAATTTTGATGCAGCCTGCCAGGTGGCACATGCAATTTCTACACATGCTGTACATAATGAGTATGATTATTTTACTGCTGTAGATGATTGTTCTCCTGCTGATAATGCAGGTGCAGGACATCTTGGTACGGTAGAATATAATTCTGCTACACTGTATCGTTATGCTACTATTAATATTAGTGAGCTTAACTATCATTTGGCAGTTGATATGCCTAAAGCGGTAAGCAAGTTCGTTGCTGCTTTTGTAAACAGCATGCCTACAGGCAAGCAGAATACTTTTGCCAACAGAACAGTTCCAGATGTTGTTTATTTGACAATCCGCTGTGATCAGCCGGTGAACATGGCTGGCGCGTTCGAAAAAGCTGTAAAAGCAGGAAACAATGGATATGTTGAAGCATCTGTTAAAGAATTATTTACCTATGCTTCCGACAGCTACGATAATTTTGTTTTGCAGCCTGTAAAAGAAGTTGCTGTGGGCAAGGGTGTAGAACAGTTTTCTAATATTGAAAAAATGTCACTTTCTGAACTTTTAACTAATTTGGAAGTTTGGATGAATGATTATGTTTCTGAGGTGGAGAAATGAGAACCTGTACTTTGCTGCTGCGTTTAGCTGCACCGTTGCAGTCTTGGGGTATTGAATCAAAGTTCGATACGCGCAGAACCGGCAGAGAACCGAGTAAAAGCGGTGTAATAGGTCTAATTGCAGCGGCAATGGGAATACGCAGAAACGAAGATGAAAAGCTTGCTGTGTTAGCCGATATGCGTTTTGGAGTTAGGGTAGATAGAGAAGGCGTTTTGCTGAGAGATTATCAAACGGCTAAATCAGAAAAATCTGCCTATGTAACACATCGCTATTATCTTTCGGATGCAGCTTTTGTCGTTGGTTTAGAAAGTAATGATGAAGCATTACTTCAAAATATAGAGAATGCTCTGAAACAACCAGTGTTTCCGCTATTTTTAGGCAGACGCTCCTGTCCTCCAGTAGGTAGATTATGCTTAGGCATTAAACAGCTGCCTTTAGAAGAAGCTCTGAAAGAAGGCGGTGAGGAGGCTGTTCGTTATGTTTTGGAAACAAAGCCTGAAGAACAGGGAGTTTTATTGCGTGATCAGCCTATTTCCTTTAATCCGCAGCACAGAAAATATGCGTTTCGCCAAGTTCGGGAAATAATTAATATTGTAAAGGATGAGCCAATAGAGCATGACCCTATGGCAGAATTGGAGTGATAAAATGTATTTGACGAGAATGAAATTAGATACATTAAAAAGGCGAACGCTGCTGGCTTTATCTGTGCCGAGTTTATTTCATGGAGCAGTTGAAACAGCTTTTTCTGGTGAAAGAAAAAGGAATTTATGGCGTATAGATAAAATGAGCGAAAATTATTATCTATTGCTTTTGAGTGAGGATTTACCAGATTTAAGTGATGCAAGGGAGCAATTTGGTGCAGATAATGAGCAATGGCTTAGCAAAGATTATAATTATTTGCTGAAACGTATTGAAAATGGTAGCTATTGGCAGTTTCGTTTAGCTGCTAATCCTACCTATACAGTTGTGCTTGCAGGAAAAAAACGCGGCAGAGTTTGTGCACATACAACAATTGAGAATCAAAAGAACTGGTTCATAGGGCAGAGCGAAAAATATGGTTTTCAAGTAGAGGAAGGAGGTTTTGATGTACTGGCACAGCGTTGGTATCATTTCAGCAAGGGTGCGAGTCATAAAAAAATTAATATGTTGCTGGTAACATTTGAAGGTCGCTTGAAGGTTACTGATGTAAAATTATTTAAAGAAGCATTGCTGCATGGTATTGGCAGAGAGAAAGCTTATGGAGCAGGTTTGATGACTCTTATGCAGAGCAGAGGATCTGAAAATGGCTGAAATACCTGGTATGAAAAAACCAGAGTTACAGGCGTTGCCGCAGATTTCTGACAGGCTGACCTTTATTTATTTGGAACGCTGTGTATTAAACCGACAAGATAGTGCAATTACGGTAACTGATGAACGAGGTTGTGTATATATACCAGCCGCTGCTGTCAGTGTGCTGATGTTGGGGCCTGGTACCAAGGTTACTCATAGAGCTATGGAATTAATTGGTGATGCAGGCGTAAGCGTTTTATGGGTTGGAGAACATGGAGTACGTTATTATGCCGGCGGCAGAGCACTGTCCCATAAAACTGGACTTCTATTAAGACAAGCAGAGTATGTAAGTAATATGCGGCTGCATCTTAAGGTTGTTAGAATGATGTATAGCATGCGTTTTCCAGATGAAGACGTATCCTCCTTAACGTTGCAGCAGTTACGTGGACGTGAAGGAGCGAGGATAAGAGCTGTTTATCGCAAAGAATCAAAAAAATGGAACGTTATATGGGATGGCAGAGAATATAATCCTGAAGATTTTCAAAGCAGCAATGCTGTAAACCAAGCCTTATCTGCTGGACATGCTTGTTTATACGGACTTGCACATGCTGTCATTTGTGCATTAGGCTGTTCAGCAGGCTTAGGTTTTGTACATGTTGGTCATGAAAATTCTTTTGTTTATGACATAGCCGATTTATATAAAGCTGAAATAACGATACCTTTAGCTTTTGAAGTTGCAGCTACAGCCACAGAGGGTGATGATATAGCTTCCATAATGCGACGGAAAACCAGAGATGCAATGGTACAGCTGCATATATTGGAGAGAATGGTTCGTGATATAAAAATTCTCTTAGCCAAAGATGATGAAGTACAACAGGAAGATGCAGTGTATCTATGGGATAATAAGCAGGGGATAGTTCCTAATGCTATATCTTATGGAGCAAAAGAAGATGGTGCATCATGGTAGTAGTAACTCTTACGGATTGTCCTCCAAGATTAAGAGGAGATTTATCTAAGTGGTTGTTGGAAATTAATACAGGGGTATATGTAGGGAAAGTAAGTGCTCGTGTGCGTGAAGAATTATGGGAACGTATATGCGAAAATATTTTACATGGTCGTGCAACTATGGTCTATAATACTAACAATGAACAAGGTATGGCTTTTCGTGTACATAATACTACTTGGAAACCGATTGATTTTGAAGGAATTACTTTGATGTTAAGACCTGCTGTTGTTTCTTGCGATGAAAAAGAAGAATATAAAAGTAAGGCAGCTGTTATGAATATGCTTCATGGAAAAACAATTGCCAAACAGAAAAAGCAGCAAAAAGAAGGCTATGTTGTTTTTGATCTTGAAACTACGGGCTTACATAGTGAAAAAGATGAAATTATTGAGATAGCTGCTATAAGAATAATAAAAAACAGGATAGTTGATGAATTACAATGTTTAGTCATTCCGGAAAAATCAATACCCCAGGCAATAACGAAACTTACAGGGATTAATAAAACGATGGTTGTGGAATCAGGAATACAGCTGGAAAATGCTATAGCAAAGTTTATAGATTTTATAGGAACAAGTGCTATCGTAAGCCATAATATTAGTTTTGACAGAGCATTTTTGGATGCTGCGTGCAAAAAACTTGGCAGAAGCAGAATCAATAATAGTGGGAAGGATACGATGCAGTTAGCAAGAAGAAAGATTGATGATGAAATCAGTAATTATCGGCTAGAGACTGTTGCTAAGTATTTTAAGATTTCTGTAGATGAAAAGCATCGTGCTATGGCAGATTGTAAAACTACTTTTTATGTTTATGAGAAACTAAATGAAATTTAAAGTAAGAGGATCTTAAAGTGGCTTGAATAAGGGATCTTTTTAGTCTTTTCCCCGCGCAAGCGGGGGTGATCCCGCAACATTTTAAAATAGTTGAGCCTTTTTATAACTTTTCCCCGCGCAAGCGGGGGTGATCCCATGAATGTATTTGCCGTCAAGCAGAATTGTACCTTTTCCCCGCGCAAGCGGGGGTGATCCCTGCGTACCGCAATGGCACTAGGAATGGCTATACTTTTCCCCGCGCAAGCGGGGGTGATCCTAGCTGCACTGCCTGACTCGTACTGCGAATATACTTTTCCCCGCGCAAGCGGGGGTGATCCCGTTCAACGGCTGCTAAAATCCAATCGCACGTACTTTTCCCCGCGCAAGCGGGGGTGATCCCCGCTGCGGAAAAACCTGTATATGCGGTTAATACTTTTCCCCGCGCAAGCGGGGGTGATCCTGTAGTTACGGAAGAACGCAGACAAACTTACACCTTTTCCCCGCGCAAGCGGGGGTGATCCTCTGCGACCGCCAACCGCGGAGGAAGCACGAGACTTTTCCCCGCGCAAGCGGGGGTGATCCTTGATGTTTCAAAAATCGAAGCAAGCTATAAAACTTTTCCCCGCGTAAGCGGGGGTGATTTACCATCAACCAATTTAGAGAGGCGTTCCAAAATCTTTTCCCCGCGTAAGCGGGGTGATTTTAATAAAATTGTTGGAAATAAAAAGGCAAAGAAAGTCTATCGTTAATATCTAAGGAAATGCTAGTGCTAGCTTATTCGAAGTAAAAGATGCAAAGTTTTATGACATAATAAAAGAGAAAACATTAAATGCTAATGTAAAAAATACATTACCTGCCGAGGAGCACTGTTTAACAATGCTCCTCGGCAGGTCCGCACCAATGTTTTCTCTGCAATTAGTGTAGCAGATCTTAATGGTGTCAAGGACAGAAACGGTGTGCCTTATGTAAACCAAAAACGGTTTGCTGTAAAACTTTAGACTAACTTTTTTGTGAAATGAGTAGTCGTTTCCCCTAATTACTTTTTTATATATAAGAGAAGATTTTTCTATTTAAATATTTGCTTTTTGTGCTATAATATCAGTGAAAGAATTACTGTTGGTTTCCTCCATGGGCAATTAGAGCCCGACGGCGCGATTCCATTCAGTGGTTCTTTTTTTGTTTCATTTCATGACTTACTTTTCATTGTTATTTGTTTCACCATGAAGC
>CAZVSX010000008.1:0-69472 GCA_964630355.1 uncultured Phascolarctobacterium sp. | reverse complement strand
TTGTTTCCTATGGCAAAGAAGTTAAACTGACTGGTTTCTATGCTAAACCGACCGACATGGATAAAGGTTTATTTAGCAAAACTTCTGATGCTCAAGGAACAAAGATTGGTTTTGCTGTAGATGTAGACTATGATACAGTATATGGTGCTAAGGTTGATGCAAAACTGGGTGCTGTAAAGGCAACCGCTGGTTACACTGTATTTAATGATGCTAGCTTTATTGAGATTGATAGCGTTAATGATAAAGTTACTGGTACTGATAAATATGATGCTGATGACAACAAGATCTGGAATGTTGGTGTAGCATTTGATTTGGCTAAAAACCTGAACCTGTCTGCTAACTACATGAAATCCAGCGAAGAATATGTAACTAGCGATGATGAGGGTATCATTGTTGGCTTGGCATACGGCGGAGCAAAAGCTGCAAAAGAAGGCAGCTGGGGCTTATATGCAAACTACTATGATCAAGCTCGTTCCACTGTTGTAGCACACACCATGAATGGTGCTTATGGTGATCATGGCTTTGACGGCTACATGGTAGGTGCAAACTATACCTTCGCTAAGAACATCATTGGTTCTGTAGAATACTATGATTTGGAAGACAAACTGGACGACTCCGAAATGAAGACCCTGTGGAGCCAATTGGTATTCACATTCTAATTAAGTTTTATAAAAGTTTAAAAGAAGAGGACAGCTTAAGCTGTCCTCTTTTTCGTTTAGTGACTTTAGTCAGTGAAGTGCTAGTGAGTTTATTTGAAAAATAAATAAAAAAGTACTTTATAAAGAAATACAAATAAACTGCCATAATCTTAAAAGGCTCATACTTATGTTTTTACACTTGAATTTAAGGAGAAAAAGATATTCTATTTACCATATTAAATATCTGAACTAATACAAAATATACATAACTTTAATTCCAACTAGGTATTTTTCTTATTTCAGAATATGTTGTATAATCACTAACAGTGAAAGGCACTCTCCAAAAAGAATAGGGAAGGAGCTGATAAGTTTTGGATATGGCACTTATCGTGAATGATGAAAAAGAAGATTCAAAGATTCGGGAGTACCTGAAACAGGTAGATAAAAAATTCTATTACCGAGCTATTGAAAATAGGAAAAACGAAGGTAAGGTTTTTCCGCATCGTGGTGAGGATGGTAAATTATTTGTCAACACCTTTCAGTATGTAAACTTATTTAAAAAGAAATAAAGTGGAGGAAAATTTTATGACACCAGCAATTAAATGCTTGATTTTATTAGCTGTGGTTGCACTGCTGTTTGTAACAGAAATGATACCTTTGGCGATGACAGCTGTATTAGCAGCAGTAGCCTGCAGTGCATTGGGATTAGTTCCAGAAGAACAGATTTTTTTAGGCTTGGCAGATTCTACCGTAGTTTTATTTGGTGGTATGTTTGTTGTTGGAGCAGCAATGTTTTATACAGGATTAGCACAAAGAATTGGCGGTGCTGTTGTAAAACTGTTTGGAACTAATGAAAACAGCTTGATGTTTGGTATTATGGTAATTGCAGCAGCTATGTCTGCTTTTTTGTCCAATACAGGAACTACTGCTTGTTTAATTCCTGTTGTTATGGGTATCTGTGCTCAGGCAAAACTTTCTGCCTCACGCCAATTAATGCCTTTAGCTTTTGCAGCTGGTCTTGGCGGAACTATTACACTTATCGGCACTCCGCCTAATATTTTGGCTAATGTAGCTTTGAAAGCAGCTGGTATGCCGGAACTGCAATTTGGTTTTTTTGAATATGCTTACATTGGTATTCCTATTACTATCGCAGGTATTATTTATATGATGTTTGTAGGCAAATATATTCTTCCAGATGCCCAAACAGATGAGATTGCAGAAGTTGAACAGGAAATTGATGCTACAAATACTACCGTAAAAAAACAGGTAATCTGCGGTGCTATTATGATAGGTGTTATTGGCTCTATGGCTACAAGCATTGTACCTTTGGAATTGGCTGCTGTTGTTGGTGCGGTACTGTGTGTGCTGACAGGCTGTATTACTGAGAAACAAGCTTATAACTCAATTGATTGGATTACGATTTTCTTGTTTGCCGGAATGATTCCTGTAGCAACAGCTATGAATACCAGCGGTGCAGGCAAGCTGATTGCAGAGGTTACTGTAAATATGATGGGCGGCAATCCTTCTCCTTATATGGTAACAGCGGTACTTTTTGGTTTGGCGGTTATCCTGACTCAATTTATGAGTAATACTGCTTCTAAAGCTTTACTTTGTCCTGTAGGTATTGCACTTTCTACACAAATGGGTGCTTCACCGAAAGCGGTACTTATGGCAATTCTTATTGCCTCCAGTTGTGCGTTTGCTTCTCCGGTAGGTACGCCGCCAAATACATTGGTACTTGGGCCGGGAAAATATAAAT
The DNA here is from genome assembly GCA_964630355.1 of uncultured Phascolarctobacterium sp. Taxonomy (GTDB): domain Bacteria; phylum Bacillota; class Negativicutes; order Acidaminococcales; family Acidaminococcaceae; genus Phascolarctobacterium_A. The sequence continues at coordinate 67,075 of CAZVSX010000008.1, read as the reverse complement.
TTATGGACTATGTAAAATCCGGCGGCGGTCTGGTAGCTGTGTGCATGATAGTTGCGATAGTTGTAATTCCTGTTGTGTGGCCATTCTTCCCAGCAGCAGCTTAAATCTTATTAACTTTTTGGTTCTGTCTGCATGATTCAGCAAACAGGCATAATCATCATAAATGGATAGAGAACAATTTATTGATAAATTTCTTTTCTTTGATATATTTACTTAGGGGACATTGGTAAATATATCAAAGGCTATAAATAAAACAACCTATTCACTGCGTTGGGACAGAACGTAGTGGATAGGTTGTTTTATTTATGAAATAAGTAATGAAAGTAAAGCGGAGAAAGTTATCATGCAAACACATATTGTACAAGCAGCATATAAGTGATTGTACCAACAGAAATTGATAAAAGCAGACTGCGTATCGTCGCCTGCAAAATCACCGTTATTGTTATAGCAACAGTTTCAGGAATTCCGTGGTTTCCATTCATGATTTGTGTATCCTTCAAAGAATAAATTACCAGCATTCCCATGACGGCGGTTGGAAGAACTCTGCCAAGATAAGTGATTAGTGGTGGAGTTTTTTTATTTGCAGGAAAGATTATAAATGGAAGAAAACGTGTAAGCATAGTGCCAGCAATAACGGCGGCAATAGTGATAAGCTGTTCCGTAAAACTCATAGTTTTAAACCTCCTTTATAATAGGAAGTAATAAAAATAATTAAAAGCAGCAGCATAGCTATAGGAATAAAGCTTTGTGAACCGAAAACTACAAGACAAGCTAAAGAAATAATAATACCTAAAACAGCAGGAGAATGATTGTTGCTGCTTTGCCATTGACTGACAAAAATAGCGGTAAAGAGTGCAGCAAGAGAGAAATCAAGTCCTTTGGTGTTAAGTTGAAGATTGTTGCCTAGTAAACCTCCTAAAGCAGCTCCTGTTACCCAGTAAATTTGGTTTAACAGATTAACAAAGGTCATAAACCAGCCTTTGTCTATTTCTGGTGGAAGATTAACGTTACAATTAATAGCAAAAGATTCATCACACATACCAAATATAAGATAGAATTTCTTTAAACCAGTATTTTTGTAATTTTCCAGCATTGTCAAACCGTAGAAAAGATGACGGGAGTTAATCATAACTGCCATGAAAAAGCAGTGGAGTGGATTAAAGTCTGAAAGCAGCATTGTAACAAGAACAAATTCCATACTGCCAGCGAAAACAAGTGCACTGGTAAAAAATGGATACCATGGTGAAAAACCTTTGCTGCATATATAAAAGCCATAAGAAATTCCTAAAAAAAGAAACGCTGCACAAATTGGCAGCGTTAGAGGAAATGCAGCTTTAAAAGCTGTAATATATTTGTTGTTCATCTGTTAAACCTGCACAATATCTAAGATTCATAGTAAATATGTAGGTTTTATTTTACAGTATTCGGCAGAATATGTCAACTGTGCGGAGCTGTGCCGCTGCTTTTGCGGATAATCAAACGACATTTATATTCCATGTGTGTAATAGGTATAAATTTTCCCTGGTGTTCATAGCTTGTAATTTCTTCCTGCAATAACTTAAACGCACTTTTTCCACATTCAGTAAGGGAGTTATCGACAGTTGTCAGGGCAATACCTGCAAGGCTGGAGGGGAATATATTATCAAAACCACAGAGGCTTATATCTTCTGGTATACTCAGACCGCAATCAATTACAGCGTTATAAGCACCATAGGCTACCATGTCGTTGATAGCAACAATAGCAGTTGTTTGGGGAAACTTATCTAAACAGGCTTTGGCAAGTTCGTAACCTGTAGTATATTCTACATCAACGTGTGATAGCTCGTAGTCAGGAGTAATTTCCTTGGTAAGAATCTCCAAAACTGCATTGCTTGCCTTGCAGACTGCTTCTAATCCTTGGCAGCGACGTACACGAGAGGTATGCTGTTCGTTGAGTGTAGTAGAAATGTAGGAAATGTTTTTATGCCCCAGCTCTGTAAGGTGTTTGCCGATGAGTTTACCAGCAGTATAATTATTCATATCAACAGTAGCCAGTTCTAAATCGCCGCGGCGGTCACCGACAGCAACTACTGGAAGATGCTGACTTAATTCATAGGCTAGCTGCGGCTGCTGCGGAATCATTGCAAAAATGACACCGGCAACGTTGAATTTGCGTGCCTGTTCCATGATGAAACGTTCTGTATTTATATCCCAGTAGGTAGTTCGCACGGAGGTAACATAGCCTTGTGCACGTGCGGCAATTTCTATTCCTTGGATAATTGTTGTGTAAAAAGGATTAAATAAAGACGGACAGATTATAATAATAGTAGTATCTGACGGCTTTATTAGGGCATAGGCTTTTTCTTTACTGTTTTTGTAGCCCATTTCTTCTGCTAAGGTAAAGATACGTTCTACAGTTTCGGCGTTGAAACGGTTGATGCTGCGTCTGTTCAAAATCATTGAAACACTGGCTGGTGATAGACCTGCTTTGGCTGCAATATCCTTTAGTGTTACTTTTTTGTGCATAGGCAATTCCTTTCGTAAAATAGTTATTTTAGATAGGAAAAGACTATTTTTTTACGATTTCAGCAGCAATATTAGGGAAGTTGGTTATTAATGTATCAACTCCTGCATTAATAAGTTTTTGCATAAGTTCAGCGTCATTTGGAGTCCATGCCTGCAATCCTATGCCATGTGCGTGCAAATCAGCGGCAATACCTTCCTTGCAGCAGAAATAACTGCTGGCGTTAACTGTTGCAGCTTCCATCTCAGCAGCATAGGAACCAACATTCATAAGCCAAGTATCCATTAATAAGCCGCATTTAGCTTCTGGCATCAGCTTTTTTATATTGGCAATGGTGTAGTGATTAAAGGAAGAATACCAGATTTGTTCCTCCAAACCATATTCTTTGACCATAGCAATAAGTTTTTCTTCTATACCTTCATATTCAAAAACACTGGTCTTCAGTTCGATATTGGTAATGAGTTTGGTAGTACGAAGCCAGTCAAAATATTCTCGCAAGGTAGGAATAGTCTGGCGTGGAAAAAATCCTTTTACATTAATGCCAACAGAAAGTGTTTTCAGTTCTGTTAATGTATAATCTTTCAACCAGCCGCTTCCGTTAGTGGTACGGTCAAGTTTTTCATCGTGCATAATAACAATTTCACCATCTTTGGTAAGCTGAATATCCAGTTCGATACCATCAGCAGTTGTTTCTTCAGCAGTTTTTTGGAAAGCAAGCATTGTATTTTCCGGATAGTATCCTGAAAAACCACGGTGTGCAAAAATCATAGTCATATAAAATCCTCCTCAATAGTGTGAGTTTATTCCTTTTATATAGTGAGTTAATTTTTAAAAAATCATCAAAAGTTTCAACTATATTCAACAATATATTATCATAAGAACAGTGGAAAAACAAGTGGGACATAAAACAGCCACTATGGATAAAAGAAGTCCAAATAGCTAGAGAACAAGCGGCTTTAAGAGTGGGTTAAAAATATTGACAATTTTATGTCACTCTGATAAGATGATAACAGGTTATTCAAAACAGCTTACATATTGACAAAAATTCAACAAATTTCAACAAAATTCAGGAGGATGTAAATGAAAAAAATAGTAGCTATTATGCTCATGGCTGTTATGATGCTGGCTTTGGCTGGCTGCGGCGGTGATAAAAAGACTGATGATAAGGCTGTGGGGACTGAGAAAAAAGTAGTTCTCAAACTTAGTCATGTATTTTCACCGGATGAACAGCTTTCTAAATCTATGGAACTTGTTGCTGAGCGTATTAATAAGAGAACTAACGGTCGTGTAGAAATTCAGTGCTATGGTCAAAACCAGTTAGCTTGTTATAAGGATGGTTTAGAACAGGTTGCTAACGGTGCAAACTTTATTTCTGTTGAAGATCCATCATATTTAGGTGATTATGTAGCAGATTTTAAACCTTTAGTTGGGCCGATGCTTTATCAAACATATGATGAATATGAAAAAATGATTGAAACTCCGCTTGTCAAAGATATGGTTAAACGTGCTGAGGATAAAGGAATTAAAGTTCTGGCATTGGATTATGTTTTTGGATTCCGCAATGTAATGACCAATAAAGTTATCAATGAGCCTGCTGATTTAAAAGGTATGAAACTGCGTACTCCTGGCAGCAAACTGTTTATTGATACCATTAATGCTATGGGTGCTACTGCTACAAGTCTGCCGTTCTCTGAAACTTTGTCCGGTGTTTCTCAAGGTGTTGTTGATGGTCTTGAGGGTTCTGAGTTTACCAATATAGGTACTAAATGTTATGAACACGTAAAAAATGTGGCTACTACAAAGCATTTCCTTGGTACTTGTGGTGTTTATATTTCAACTAAAGTATTTGAACAGCTCTCTCTGGAGGACCAAAAAATTGTTGCTGAAGAATTTGCTAATGGCGGCAAAGAAATGACTCAGATTTCTACAGAATCTTATGATAGGGTTTATAAAGAATTGCAGGATAAGGGCGTAAAATTTAATGATGTCAATCATGAAGCTTTTGAGAAAGCAACAGAGTCTGTCTTTAAGCAAATGGAAGAAAAAGAAGGTGCAACACCTGGCATTTATGAGAAGCTGAAAGCTGAACTTGCAAAAATCAGAGCAGCAAAATAACTTATTTGTCAATTTTATAGTTTAGCAAAAAGGAGCTAGCATACCGTAAGGTGTGACAGCTCCTTGCTTTGCGTAAAAAACATTTGTAAAATGGAGGTAAAATTTTGAATAAAAATCTAAGTTTTATTCTTAATAACTTAGAGGATTTAGTAGCAGCTTTATTTATAAGTATTACTACGATTCTTGTTATTATTAATATTATTCTGCGTTATATTTTTAATTCCGGCTTAGTATGGTCTGAAGAAGTAGCAACAGGCTGCTTCGTTTGGTCAGTATTCATTGGTGCTGTTGCCGTTTTTAAACATCGAGGACACGTTGGTGTAGATATCATCGTGAAAAAACTGCCGGAAACGTTACAGTGCTTTGTCCGCTTAGTGACTGATGTTATTCTGGCAGTTCTTAACGGTTATATGTCTTATCTGGCAGTTTTATATATTTCCAAATCTGCTGCGAAGATGACACCAGTGCTGGGAATTTCTTCTGTATATATCAGTTCTTCTGTACTTATTGCGTTTGTCTTAATGACGTTTTATTCTATAAAATTTATCTGGCAGGATATAACCAGCTGGGGCAAGGAGGTAAAATAAGTGGCATATCTACCAGTAGTCATTGTTTTTATTCTGTATTTTTCCAGTATTCCTATAGCTTATGCTTTGTTTAGTGCAACAATTTCTTATTTTACGTTTCTTGATGCAACAAGTCCTGCACATTTGGTGTTCCAGCGTATTATTACCAGTACACAGTCTTTTCCGCTGCTTGCTATACCATTTTTTATAATGGCAGGCTCTATAATGAATTATGCAGGTATCAGTGATAAGCTGATGAAATTTACTGATGTGCTTATGGGTCATATGACAGGCGGTTTGGCACAGGTTAACGTACTTTTAAGTCTTTTGATGGGCGGTGTATCAGGCAGTGCAAATGCTGATGCTGCTATGCAGAGCAAAATGCTTGTGCCTGAGATGGAAAAACGTGGTTACGGCAGGGCGTTCAGTGCAGCGGTTACAGCTGCATCTTCTGCCAGTACGCCAGTTATTCCTCCGGGAATTAATTTGATAATTTATGCTTTGATTGCCAGCGTTTCTGTTACGAAGATGTTTATGGCAGGTTATCTTCCTGGCGTTTTGATGGCTGTTTCTATGATGATTGTTGTAGCAATTATTTCAAAACAACGTGGCTATACACCATCGCGTGAAACAGCTGCAACCTTTGGCGAGATTATGGCACAGCTGAAAGAATCTATTTGGGCATTGCTGTTTCCTTTCGGCATTATTGCTGGTCTCCGTATGGGTATGTTCACTCCTTCTGAGGCGGGTGCTGTTGCAGTTGTTTACTGTCTGCTCGTAGGCACGTTTATTTATAAAGAGCTTAAATGGGAATATGTCTGGCCGATTATGAAAGAAACAATTTATGGGACTAGCTCTGTTGTCTTGATTATTGTTGCTGCTTCATTCTTTGGTTATTATTTGAATTGGGAACGAATTCCGCAGCAGATTACTACAGCAATGTTGGATTTCACCAGAGATCCCTATATTATGCTGTTGCTGATTAATCTACTGCTGTTAGTTTTGGGCATGTTTCTGGAAGGCGGTGCGGCACTGATTATTTTAGCTCCACTGTTAGTGCCTGTTGTAACGAAGTTGGGAATTGATCCTGTACACTTTGGTATTGTTTGTATAGTTAATATAATGATTGGCGGTTTAACGCCGCCATTTGGCTCGATGATGTTTACCGTCTGTGCAATTACAGAAACACCTTTGGGAGAATTTTTCAGAGAAGTTTGGCCGTTTATTTTGGCTTTAGTTATAACCTTGCTTATTGTTACTTATATACCTGGACTGGTTATGTTTTTGCCTAACCTATAAGAGCTGATAAGGCGAAAGGTCGTGTATTTATGAAAAATAAGTATATTATGGCACTTGATTTAGGAACAACCAGCTGTCGCTGTATTTTATTTAATCAAAAGGGTGAAATATGCAGTACAGCTCAAAAGGAATTTACTCAATACTATCCGCAGGCAGGCTGGGTTGAGCATGATGCTGAGGAAATTTGGGCTACACAGGTAGGACTTATGTATGAGGCTATGAGTAAGCTTGATGTTACTCCTGCTGATATAGCCGGTATAGGTATTACCAATCAGAGGGAAACTACTGTTGTTTGGGATAAGGTTACAGGGCGTCCTATCTGTAAAGCAGTTGTTTGGCAGTGCCGCCGTACTGCGGAATACTGTGATTTATTAAAAATTCGTGGTTATGCCAATATGTTTCGTGAAAAAACAGGCTTGGTACTTGATGCTTATTTTTCAGGTACTAAACTGCACTGGATTTTAGAAAATATACCGCAGGCAAGAGAGAAGGCAGATGCCGGTAAGCTGCTTTTTGGCACGATTGACAGTTGGATTATCTGGAAACTGACAGGTGGAAAAGTTCACGTTACAGATTATTCTAATGCTTCCCGTACTTTGATGTTTAATATTCATACATTGGAATGGGATGAGGAAATTCTTAAAATTTTAGGTATACCTAAAACAATGCTGCCGGAAGTAAAGCCTTCCAGCTGCATTTATGGTACTACCGATGCTAAACTTTTTGAAGTAAAGATACCTATTGCTGGTGCAGCCGGAGATCAGCAGTGTGCACTGTTTGGGCAGACTTGCTTTGCAGCTGGTGAAGCTAAGAATACTTATGGTACAGGTGGATTTATGCTTATGAACACTGGAGAAAAGCCTGTAGACAGTAAAAATGGATTGGTTACAACAATTGCTTGGGGTGTTGGCGGCAAGGTGGAATATGCTTTGGAAGGTTCGATATTTGTTGCTGGTGCTGCTGTTCAGTGGCTGCGTGACGAATTGGGTTTGATTCGTGATGCTGCTGAATCTGAAGCAATGGCAAAATCTGTAACTGATTCCAATGGCTGTTATGTAGTGCCTGCATTTGTTGGTTTGGGGGCGCCCCATTGGAATCAGTATGCCAGAGGAGCTATCGTAGGTCTTACACGTGGTGTAAATCGCAATCATATTGTACGTGCTACACTTGAAGCTGTTGCTTATCAAGTATATGATGTTTTAAAAGCTATGGAAGAGGACAGCGGAATACAGCTGACATCTTTGCAGGTTGATGGCGGTGCCTGTGCCAATAACTTTCTTATGCAGATGCAGGCAGATATTATTAACGTGAAGGTAGAACGACCTGCGTGTATTGAAACAACTGCTATGGGTGCTGCTTATCTAGCAGGTCTTGCGGTTGGTTATTGGCAGGATAAGGATATGATAAAAAGCAATCATGTTATAGCTAAAAGTTTTGAACCTGATATGGACTGTGAAAAGAGGGAGCATCTTTTACGTGGCTGGCATAGAGCTGTACGTGCTGCCTGCATCAGACTGCATCCGGAAGAATGTTAAGATAAAACTAATGTATATAAAGCAAAAAGCACACTTTGGACGAAGTGTGCTTTTTGCTTTATAATTTTTTCTTCTCCATTAATGTAAGGGGTGTAAATGGAAGTGGCTGTCTATATAAATTTCTTTAGCCGTCAAAATTAACTTATGAATGATTGTTCATTTGTTAATTGAATTATATAATAAAGTTAACTGCTTGTCAAGAAAAGATTTTTGCGTTATCTATATTAAACCTTATAAATCAATATGTTTGGGTTTTAGTTCCGGCGGGAGCATTGTACAGGAGTCATGGTTATCTTCACTAAGCGGATTTACATGAACCATACAATGTTTTACCAAAGGGAAGTTTGCTTCGATTGCTGTATGCACCATTTCTGCGATATGATGTGCTTGCAGCAGCGAAAGGTTATCTTTAACACTTATTTCTATATCTACATAAATTCGATTGCCAAACATACGCGTATGCAGGCTGTCCAGATGTTCAACACCTGGAACACGCAGAACGAGTTTTTCTAAAGCAATGCTGGTCTGACTATCACAGCTGCGATCAACCATTTTTTCGGTAGCATCCATAAATACTTCATAAGCAGCATAGAGAATCATTAAACAGATTACCATACTGGCAATGGGATCCAGTATTGGATAACCCATACGTGCACCTAAAATACCGACGAATGCACCAATAGAAGAAAGTGCGTCACTGCGGTGATGCCATGCCTCTGCCATAAGTGCCCCGGAGTTTATTTTTTTTGCTGCATTTCTTGTATACCAAAACATAGCTTCTTTAGAAATTATGGAGATTATTGCTGCCCACATTGCCAGCTGACCAGGGATAACAAGTGAATCCGGTTCAGCAAAAATTTTTTCATAACCGCTGTAACCTATGAGCAGAGCTATAATAGTCAGAATAACAGCGAGGATAATTGCAGCAACACATTCCAAGCGTTCGTGACCGTAGGGATGTTCAGCATCTGAAGCCTGATGTGAAAACTTGACACCAGCCATAACAATAAGCGTACCAAAGACATCTGAAGCTGAGTGGATACCGTCTGAAATCATAGCGGCGGACTGAGCAAAGAAACCGGCAAGAAGTTTGCCAAGTGATAAAATAAGATTGCCTATGATACTGTTGATAGAAACGACCATAGCTATGCGTTCTTCTTCGTTTTCAAATTGCATGATAAAGTACCTCCAAAATTTGTGATAGCAGATTTTATAGAAATATATTGCTGCTGTCTTTGCATTTATGCAGGTGTTTTATACATACAAAAAAACGCCTGCGAGATAGTAGTGTAACTGTCCCGCAGACGTTAAAATGCTGTCTGCTGCCCCGAAAGGCCCGGCTGCAAAAACCATTTAGGTTTACCGCCTGATCAGTTTGTACTGTAGCTGAAAAATTGCAGTGCAAAGAGATTATCTGAATTATAAGCGGTTAGCAGAGAGTTTGTCAAGTATTTTATGAAAATAAATATATACATTTTAGTAAAAATATTCTTTATATAACATATATAGCTAACTTGTAGTAAAAGTTTACTTTAGCTTATTTGCTGCGAAGATAGTTGACAGCACTTTGGGCAGCGATAGCACCATCGTTTGTTGCCGTAACAACTTGACGCAGAACTTTGGCACATACATCACCTGCCCCAAAGATACCAGGGATTGCCGTAGTCATATCAGCATTTACTTCAAGATAACCTTGCTTATTGATAATAGGCAGATTAAGGCAGAAATCTGTTACGGGATCAGCACCTATATAGGGGAAGATGCCTTTGGCAGGAATGATTTCATCTGCGTTGGTTCTTTTATTTAATACCCTTAGACCTGCAACTTTATTATCGTTAATAATAATTTCCTGTGCTTCACGCCAGGGTAGGACGGTAATCTTTTTATTAGCAAAGACCTTGTTCTGCGTAATTTGTTCAGCGCTGTATTGCTCGTTGCGTGCCAAAATTGTGATATGAGAAGCAAATTCTGCTAAGTATAATGATTCCTCAAAAGCTGAATTGCCGGCACCAATGATAATTACTTCTTTATTGCGGTAGAAAGCAGCATCACAGACTGCACAGAAGCTTACACCATGACCAATCATTTCCTGTTCGCCTGGAATGTCAAGTGTGCGTTCTACCGTACCGGTAGCAATAATTACGGCAGGAGCACGGAATTTTTTCCCGGAAGTACAGCTGATATAATGCAGGTTATTTTCACTTGTGATTGCTGAAACTTTTTCATAAAGGTATGTTGTTCCCAGTGCCATTGCCTGTTCGTATATATCATATGCCAGTTGTGAACCGTTTACGTTCTTTATGCCGGGCCAGTTTTCCAGTTCAAAGGTTTTGATTAATTTGCCACCGGGAGCAAAGGCTTCCAAAACCAAGACTTTCAAGCCTGCACGACGGGCGTAGATAGCAGAAGTTAAACCAGCAGCACCGCCACCTATAATTATGAGGTCATAATCAGTTGGAGGTGCAGGTTCTACTGGAGGCGTATTTCCCAAAAGCTTTTCCAGACGTGCGGCAAGACGCTGTTTTGGCAAAAACCCACTGTAGTTAGAAACAATTTCACCATCTTTGATAAAAAATAAAGCGGGAATAATACCGATATTCATTTCTTCTGTGAGCTGCGGCTCTTTGTCAATATCAATTTTAGCAATAGTTATACGTTCTCCCATTTGCATTTCTAAATCTTCAAAAACATAATTCAGCATTTTGCAGGGTCCGCACCAAGTTGCAAAAAAATCTGCTAAAAAAGTCTTTTTTTCTGCCAGCATTTGTTTAAACTCTGCTGAATTTGGATAAATAATAGACATATTATCAGCTCCTTTTGTTTTACTTTATTTATATATAAATACGCCTTATGTATAAAAAATCCTCTTATGAAAAGGTGAAATAAACGAAAAGTTACTATGACAAATTAACTAAAAATTAAATACGCTATGTTAATTTTTAGTTAAAACAAAATAAATATTAAATATTAAGGTTGCCAAAATTTTTGGTGTGAGATATAATAAACAAGAGCATAGATGCTTTTGGAATGACTTTGTTATTACGAAAAGGTTCTTAAAGGAAATATGCTGATATTTATTTTACAGGAGTGTGAGTATTGTGAAAAAATCCTTAGTTCTCGCAATGGCAATGGCACTTGGTGTAACTGCAAGTGCATATGCTGCAAATCCGTTCTCTGATGTACCTGCTGGCCACTGGGCATATGACAGCATCAACAAACTGGCTGCTGCTGGCGTAATCGAAGGTTATGGTGACGCTACTTTCGGCGGCGACAAACTGATGACCCGTTATGAAATGGCACAAATCGTTGCAAAAGCAATGGCAAGAGGTGCAAACGTTGACAAACTGGCTGCTGAATTTGCAGATGAATTGGATACTTTGGGCGTTCGTATTGCTAATTTGGAGAAAAAAGCTGACAATGTAAAAATTACTGGTCAAATTCGTTATGAATATGCAGACCGTGACGGCAGTATTATTAAAAAAGTAGATAAAAATAAAACTATTGCTAAGAACCGTCTGCGTACCCGTTTGTTTGTAAATGGTGCAGTAAATGATGACTGGACCTATACTGCTCGTATTCAAAATGACCAAAATTTTGATAATGAAAAAGGCGATGAAGATACTAAATTAAATCAAGCTTATGTAAACGGACGTCTGGGTGGTTTTGCTGTTATCGCAGGTAAAGCTCCGATTTTCCTGGCTAACGGTAACTTATACGATGATACCGCTGAATTTGTAGGCTTGACTTACGGCAAAGATGTTAAGTTAAACGTTTATGCTGGTCAACCGATTTCTGATTATGCTTATGAAGATTTATACGGTGCATCTTTGAGCGGTAAGTTTGGTGGTGTAACACTTTCTGCTGGCTATGATGCATTTAAGGATGCACGTTCCAGTAATAAAGCTTTGGCTGTAGGCGAAGATAATAAAGTTTGGAACGTAACAGCAAAAGTTGCTCTTGGTAAAGATTTAACTTTGAGCGGTACTTATCTGAATTCTGATGCTGATATTAAAACTCCTAAACAAAAAGATGCAGATAATGACGGTTATGTAGTAGGTCTTTCCTATAAGGGTGCTAAAGCTTCTAAAGTTGGCAGCTGGGGTCTGTGGGGTAATTACTATGACCAAGGAGCAGGTACTTTCATTGCTCATACCATGAAGAATGGTGACTGGAGTTACTACTCTAAAGAAGGTTTCAAAGGCTATGCCGTAGGCGCTAACTATACCTTAGCGAAGAATATTGTTTATAATCTGGATTACTATGATTTTGAAGGCAAAGAGGACAGCAATCTTACCGACCGTGTAATTTGGAGCCGTCTGCAAATTACTTTCTAATCTAAATAATAAGTTAAACAGGGTTGTCTTTTTAGACAGCCCTGTTTTTTTATAAATATAAAAGCCAGCGGTTCATTTATAACGCTGGCTTTTAGGATTTTTTTGGATTATAAAATTAATTGATTAATCTTCGGTATAATTATTAGCCCTATCATATAAGGCTGTTACTTCTGCAGGAGGTTCGCCGCTGAGGAAGGAAACAATTACGCCTGCTGCAAGGCTGGCAAAAAATCCGGGAATAATTTCGTAAATACCGGTTTCTGCTGCCATAGTCAGATACCAAGCTATATCAACAGCCGCACCTACAACGATGCAGGCGATGGCACCTTGGAATGTAAAACGACGCCAGAAAAGACTCAGCATGATTGCAGAACCGAAAGCTGCACCGAAAACACCCCATGCATTGGAAACAAGTTCCATAATAGAGCCAGCACGCGGTGAATCAGCAATTAGCAGTGCCACAGCAGAGATAACAAGAACGATAATGCGTCCAGCCCACAGCATTTCCTTATCTTGAGCTTTGTATTTGCGCAGTACAGGCTTATAAACATCACTGGCAAAAGCAGAGGCAGAGGACAAAAGCTGACTGGATGCTGTACTCATGGAAGCTGCAAGCACACCAGAAAGAAGAATACCGCTCATAATAGCTGGGAAAATATTGCGAACCATAGCAATGAAAACCAAAGAATTTTTGTTGATGTTTTCATCCATACCGAGATACATACGACCAACAACGCCTACCATAGTAGCAAAGAAACAGATGAGTGCTGTCCAGCTGATGGCGATAATAGCAGATTTTTTCATCTCTTTTTGTGAACCGAGTGACATGAAACGAATAATAATATGCGGCATACCGAAATAGCCTAAGCCCCAACCAAAACCGGAAATTATATCTGTAGCTTTAGACATAGGATTCCAGTAATCGGGCGGAATAGCAGAAACTGCTGAAGGATTGATAAGGGATACAGCAAAAATTGGTGCAATGAGTAAAGAGCCCAAAATCATTAATCCCTGATAAAAGTCTGTCCAGCAAACAGCGGAGAAACCTCCAAGAAAAGTATAACCAATGATGATGAACGCTGCTAGATACATAGTATAAGTTTGCTCAACGCCAATAACGATGTTGAACAACGTACCGCAGGCTTTGATACTGGAAGCAGAATAAATAGTATAGGCAATAAGAAAAACGATTGCGCAGATTACTTGCAGTACGTGGGATTTGGAAAGAAAACGATTACTGAGATACTGCGGAATAGTTATGGAATCGTTAGCAACAATAGAAAAACGGCGCAGGCGCGGTGCTTGAAAAATCCAGCTAAGTGCATAACCTGTTAAAAGACCTATGCTTATCCATGCTTGTCCAAGACCGAGTGCATAAATGGACGTAGGTAAACCCATAAGTACCCAGGCACTCATATCAGAAGCTCCGGCAGAAAGTGCTGTAACCCACGGCCCCATCTGTCTTTCGCCTAAAAAGTAAGATTTTTCGCCTCCATGACGGTTTTTATAGAAGAACCAAATACCGATGGAAAGCATAAATAATAGGTAGATAAGAAATACTACCATTTCTGTTAAGTTCACAAAACAACCCTCCAAAAAATAATATACACATCTATTATACACATATTTTAATAGTTTGGATATAAGAAAAAAGAGAAAATAGTAAAAAAGTTGTTGCCGTAAGTACTGCTGTTTCTTGACTGTACTTTATGGCTGTTATATAATATTGAAGAATATAGAGGTTATTTTAGTGCATGATGTTGTTGAATGCATTAGACTGACAAAAATCTTGTAGGGCGTGTAACCTTTCGATCATAACGTCTGGGCGAAAAGGTGCAGGCTCTATGTTATTTATGGAGGCAGCTGTGCAGCCAGTTAAAATTAGAATTCTGAGCAGTGATGATACGCAGTCTCAGGCAACAGAACAGAAATATACCGGTACTATGACAGAAAAAAATGGCAAATACTATGTTATGTATAAAGAAGATGAGCAGTCTGGGCTGGATAATACAAAAACTACACTGAAGTGGGATGCCGAACAGGTTGTAGTTATGCGTAGCGGCAGTGTAGATCATCGACAGGAGTTTAGATGCGGATATGTTGATAAGAGTATTTATCATACACCTTATTTAAAGATTCCTTTGGTAACAGAAACAACATATTTGTATACATATTTTTGTAATGGTGTCTGGCATTTGGAAATGAGATATACACTGTATCATGAGGCAGAACCTTATGGTAAAATGAAGATTTTAATTGAGATTGAGGAGGATACTCAGGTTGGACATTAAGAATATTCTTGCTGCTGCGATTGTTGCAGCAGCCAAAAAGGCTATTGAACAGGGAACGTTGAAGGAAGGAGCTTTACCTGAGGTGCTGCTGGAGGTGCCGCCGCAAAAAGAGTTTGGTGACTTTGCCACTAATTTTGCGATGCAGTCTGCTCGCAGTTTGAAATGTAATCCGAGAATGATTGCTCAGGCAGTGATTGATAATCTGGATTGTGCCTATATTGCCAGAACTGAAATTGCAGGCCCTGGATTTATTAATTTTTATTTAAAACAAGACTGGATTTATGATATGTTGGCACAGATTATAGTTGCTGGAGAAAATTATGGCAACTTAAAGAATGATTGCAGTGAAAAAATTCAGTTGGAATATGTTAGTGCCAATCCGACAGGCCCTCTGCATGTAGGACATGGACGCGGTGCGGCGGTTGGCAGTGCTTTAGCTAATTTGATGAAAGCTGCCGGTTACGATGTAACTCGCGAATATTATATAAATGATGCAGGTAATCAAATTAATAATCTGGCGGCTTCTGTTAATGCCCGTTATTTGGAGCTGTTGGGACAGAAAGTTGACTTTCCGGAGAACGGTTATCATGGGCATGATATTATTGAAACAGCAGAAAGAATTATCCGCATTTATGGTGATAAATTTCTGCAATTAACTGAACAGAAACGATTGGAGCAATTCCGTACAATTGCACTGAAAGAAAAGCTAGCAGCTTTGAAAGAGGATTTAGCAGCTTTTAACTGTGAGTTCGATGAATGGTTTAGTGAGCAGACTTTGCATGATGCTGATGCAATTGCTAAAGCTTGTGATTTGCTGCGTGCTCGTGGTTACTTATATGAAAAAGATGGTGCTTTGTGGCTGAAAGCAACAGAACATGGCGATGATAAAGATAGAGTTGTTATTCGTGATAATGGTGTGCCTACTTATTTTGCTGCTGATATTGCTTACCACCGTAATAAATTTGAAAGAGGCTTTGACAGAGTAATAAATTTATGGGGTGCTGATCATCATGGCTATATAGCCCGTATGAAAGCTGCGATAGGAGCTTTGGGTTATAAACCTGAACAGTTGGAAGTGTTGATTCTGCAAATGGTTAACCTGTTCCGCAATGGTGAACTGGTAAAAATGTCCAAACGTACTGGTCAGAGTGTTACTTTGAATGAGCTTATTGAAGAGGTTGGTACTGATGCTGCACGTTTCTTCTTTACAATGCGTTCTATTGACAGTCAGCTGGATTTTGATATGACTTTGGCAACAGAAAAGACAAATGAAAATCCGGTATATTATATTCAATATGCTCATGCACGTATTTGCAGTATTATGCGCCAGCTTGCTGAAGCTGAAATTAAAGAGGTACCTGTTTCAGAATTAAAACTAAGTGCTTTGCAGGCACCAGAAGAATTGGCATTAATTAAAAAGTTGGGTGAATATCCTGAAATGCTGCAGCGTTCTGCCCGTGATCGTGCTGTACATAATGTAGCACATTATGTACATGAATTAGCTGGTTTATTCCATTCTTTCTATAATCAATGCCGTATTTTGGGGATTGAAAAAGATCAGCAGCAGGCACGTATTGCTTTGGTAAAAACAGTAGGACATGTTATTCGTCATGCTTTAGGTATTCTTGGTGTATCTGCACCGGAGAGAATGTAAAATAAATCTGATGAAAGAAAGGGACGGGAAATAAAATGACAAAGTATATTTTCGTAACCGGCGGCGTTGTATCTTCTTTGGGTAAGGGAATTACAGCTGCTTCTTTAGGTCGTTTGCTTAAAAGTCGCGGTTATCGCGTAACTATCCAGAAATTTGATCCGTATATTAATATTGATCCCGGTACCATGAGTCCGTATCAGCATGGTGAAGTTTTTGTTACTGATGATGGTGCAGAAACAGATTTGGATTTAGGACATTATGAGCGTTTTATAGATATTAACCTGTCTAAAAATTCCAATGTAACTACTGGTAAAATTTATCAGTATGTTATTAACAAGGAACGCCGCGGAGATTATTTGGGTGGAACAGTACAGGTTATTCCTCATATCACTAATGAAATTAAGGAACGTGTTTTCCGCGTCGGCAAGCAGGATAGTGCTGATTTTGTTATTACTGAAATCGGCGGTACTGTGGGAGATATTGAAAGTCTGCCGTTTTTGGAAGCTATCCGTCAGGTAAAAAAAGAAGTTGGACGTAATGATGTATTATATATTCATGTAACTTTAGTGCCTTATATTTCTGCTGCTGGTGAACTGAAAACTAAACCTACACAGCACAGTGTTAAAGAGCTTCGTAGTATTGGTATTTCTCCTGATATTATTGTATGCCGTAGTGAGAAACCAATTTCTAAAGAAATGCGTGAAAAGATGGCTATGTTCTGCGATGTAGATCCAGATGCAGTAATTCAGAATCTTACAGCTAAGAGCATTTATCAAGTACCTATGCTGATGGAAGAACAAGGTTTGGACAGCATTGTTCTGCGTAAACTGGATATGGAAGATAAGCCTAAAGATATGAGCGGCTGGCATGATATGGTTTCACGTATCCTGAAAAAATATGAGAAAAAGGTAAAGATTGCTGTAGTTGGCAAGTATGTTGCTTTGCAGGATGCTTATATCAGTATTACAGAGTCCTTGCGTCATGCAGCTGTGGCTAATGAGGCTGAGTTGGAAATTCATTGGGTAAATTCTGAGGAGATTGAAAACTCTGATGTTGATATGGATGAAGTAATGGCTGGTGTTGACGGTATCCTTGTACCCGGTGGTTTTGGCAGCCGTGGTGTTGAAGGCAAAATTAAAGCAATAAAATATGCACGTGAGCATAAAATACCGTTCTTCGGTATTTGCTTAGGTATGCAGTGTGCTGTTATTGAATTTGCACGTCATGTATGCGGTATGACTGATGCCAACAGTTCTGAATTTGCACCAGAGAGCAAGCATCCTGTTATTGACCTAATGCCGGAACAGTTAGATGTTGAAGATATGGGCGGTACAATGCGTCTTGGACTTTATCCATGCAAAGTATATCCCGATACACTGACAAGTAAAGCTTATAACGAAGAATTAGTTTATGAGCGTCATCGCCATCGTTATGAGTTTAATAATGCTTTCCGTGAAGAAATTGTCGGCAAAGGTCTTAAACTTGGCGGTACATTGCCTAACGGTCGCCTTGTAGAGATTGTTGAACTGCCGCAAAGCGAGCATCCTTGGTTCCTCGGTGCACAGTTCCATCCGGAATTTAAATCCCGTCCAACCAATCCGCATCCGTTGTTCTGTGATTTCATCGCCGCAGCAGTAAAACATCATTAATAAAACTAAATAAGTAAAGATGCAGCTGTTTTTGTAAAAATAGTTTGCAGTAAGTTTGTTCTGCTCCCCTCAGTATTACCTTAGGCGATAGTTTGCCGAAAGGCTTCTTGCCTGAGGGGAGTTTTTGTATTAGGAGGGAGTTATGTTAAAGAAAATTTTCATCAGTGCTGTTTTGCTTTTAGCTGTACTGAGCTTTGTTGTTTCGTTGCTGAAAGGCAATAATAATGATCAAAAAACAGTAACTGTTTCTGAGCGTGTGGCAGTTATCAATATTGAAGGTACTATTGTCAGCGGTGCTGACAGTAATGATAATTTTTTCAGTCAAACGAATGGTGTAACAAGCGGCAGTATAATGCGTCAGATTCGAGAGGCAGCCAATGATGATAGCGTGAAAGCTTTGCTTTTGAGAATAGACAGCGGCGGCGGCAGTGCTACGGCTGCGGAAGAAGTAGGGCGTGAGCTGAAACGTTTTAAGGAAAAAACTAAGAAACCTATAGTTGCCGCTATGGGAAATACTGGTGCCAGTGCAGCCTATTGGATTGCTGTCTGCTCCAGTGATAAGGTATATGCTAATGCTACAACACTTACAGGCAGTATAGGCGTATATATGCCTTATATGAATACAGAAGAATTGTTTAAGAAGATAGGTATCAGCAGCAGTAAAATTAAAAGTGGCCCTTATAAGGATATAATGACTAGTGACCGTGCTATGACATCTGAGGAGCAGGCTATTTTGCAAAATATTGTTAATGAAATATATAATGAATTTGTAGCAACAGTAGCAGCAGGACGTAAGATGGAGGAAAGTAAGGTGAGGGTTTTAGCTGACGGACGAGTATATACTGGTCTTCAGGCAAAAAATCTGGGCTTGGTAGATGAAATAGGGAATTATTATGACGCTTTGGCGGCAGCTGGAGAATTAGGAAATATTAAACCTGGAGCTGATGGATTGCCGCCGGTTAAAGAAAAAGTTAAGCAGCAGCCATGGGAATTTTTGTTAAGTGCAAAGATTGCTGATATGGTGAAAGGAGAACTGCTGCATCAATTAACAAGCGGCTTGCAGCAGGAAACTACTCCAGTTTTGACGAGGTGATGGGCAATGCGTCGCAAAACTTTTGATGTGCTTTTTGAACCTGGTGCAGGTTTGAATGCCTTAGTTAAGCAGCCTTGTCTTTGGCGCAGTGCGTTTTATTTTACTTTAAGTGTTGGCTTTTTTACTGGTGTTCTTAGTAATTGCTGGCTGTCAGAACAGCCTTTATCGGTTCGCTTTGCTATTATTATAGCTACTGTTTTGATAAGTGCTACGGCTCTTTCTTTATACGGTTTTTTGCTGCATGGTATAATGGAAACGTTCGGAGCTTTAGCTGGTGATCCTGTAGGACTTATATGCTTGCTTGGATATACAACGCTGCCGTTTTTACTGCTTACTCCAGGTGCACTGCTGGCAGGTAAGCTTGGTTTTGGCGGATTACCGCTTTTAGGCATTTTATTTTTTATAGGCTGTTTATGGATGCTGTATCTTTTAGTGCGGACATTAGAGGCAGTTTATTTGGTAGATTGTTTTCGTGCGTCAGTGACAGTTATTTTCAGTATAATTTTAATGTATATTGTTTTTTGCTTGCCATGGCAGCTTATTTTTGAACTTGTAACAAATAGTTTAAGATAAATTGTTGAAGGTAGCAGAAGAGCTTATTTTTAGGTTGCTAAAATTACGGGAAAGTGTCATAATTAATTAAGCTGGTATCTGAATAATTCCTTAAAGCAGATTGTTTGTTTTTTATAATGAGCAGTTTGACTTTGTATTATATTTGGAATTAAGAGTAAGGAGTGTTGTGAATAATGAACAGAGAACTTTCAATGGAGTTTGTACGTGTTACTGAAGCAGCAGCAATTGCCTGCGGTCATTTGGTGGGCAGAGCTGATAAAAATGGTGCGGATGGTTTGGCTGTAGATGCTATGCGTACAGCTTTTGATACTGTCAATATTAAAGGTACGGTTGTTATCGGTGAGGGCGAAATGGATGAAGCCCCGATGCTTTATATTGGTGAAGAAGTAGGTGCCGGTGGGCCTGAGGTTGATATTGCTGTTGATCCTATTGAAGGAACTAATTTGGTAGCCAAGGGACAGCCTGGTGCTATTGCAGTAATTGCTATTGCACCGCGTGGCTGCCTGCTGCACGCTCCTGATATGTATATGGATAAAATTGCTGTAGGTCCTCGTGCTAAAGGATGCATTGACATTAATGCTTCTATTGGAGAGAACCTGGCACGTGTTGCACAGGCTATGGAGCGTAAAGTTAGTGATTTAAATGTAGTATTGCTGGATCGTGAACGTCACTATCCGCTTATGCAGGAAATCCGCCAAGCTGGTGCTCGTATCTCTTTGATTACTGATGGTGATGTGAATCCGATTGTTGAATGTTGTATCGAAGGCAGCGGTGTACATATGTATATAGGCAGAGGCGGTGCTCCTGAAGGTGTACTTGGTGCTGCTGCTGTAAAGTGTCTTGGCGGTGATATGCAGGCACGTCTTGTTCCTGAAGATGATGCACAAGTTCAGCGTTGTTTAAAAATGGGTATTACTGATGTAAATAAAGTGCTTATGCTTGATGATTTAGTAAAGGGCGATGATTGTATGTTTACAGCTACAGCTATTACTAATTGCAATATGCTTAATGGTCTGCGTTATTTTGGTGATGGTGTACGTACCCATACTATTTCTGCCCGTTATAAAACAGGTACTGTACGTTTTGTAGATGCTATTCACAGCATGGATCGTAAAGTATTGGCAGTAAAACTGTAATTGATTACAGAATTTTAGGAGCTGTTACATTGTAACAGCTCCTCTTTGTAATAGAATAGAATCATGGAAGATGAGAAATTTATTAATAAAACAAGTTGCGGCAGTTGCTGAAGTACAGCAGGCTGCTGAATATTGCAAAAGAAAAAAGGCGTGTATTTTAACCGGGTTAACAGGAAGCAGTAAGTCGGTCTTTTTTGCTGCATTGGACACGCTTTGTAAAGAAAAGGGTACTCTGGTTTTTGTTGCTGCTTCACGTGAAGAAATTCGTGCTTATCGTAGAGAACTAAACTATTTATATCCAGAACTGCCGATGCAGGAATTATATCCTGTAAGTCTTCCTCGTGTGCAGGCTGATACTCAGAGCCTTGAGCTTCAGGCTGGTCGTGCTGCGGCGCTGAGGCTGCTTTCTGGCGAAGAACGCGGTATTGTTTTTATTACAGCTGAAGCTTTATATCAGAAACAGCTGCGTCCCAGTAGTATTGCTTTTAAGAGTATGTGTCTGTCGGTGGGGGAAATAAAAGAACAGCAGCAGGTTATTGCTGAATTGTTGGAACTTGGCTATGAGCGTACACAGCAGGTTGATGCAATTGGACAATTTTGTCTGCGAGGGGATATTCTGGATATTTTTCCCATTAATAGAAATAATCCTGTACGCATAGAATGGTTTGATAATGAGTTGGATGCTGTACGCAGTTTTGATGTTAACAGCCAACGCAGTCTGGAAACTCTGACAGATATTAGAATTGCCCCTGTGAAAGTCGATGAAAGTACAGCTTATGATGCTTCGATTTTTGACTATTGTAATAATGATGCTATAGTAGTTTTTGATGAGCCGGTGCATATTTTTTCCATGTTAGAGAAACTGGAAAAAGAAAATAAGGAATATGCAGCTGACTTATTTACCAGAGATGAAGTTATGGCACAGTGTACAGCTGCAGGATGTTTGTTTGTTTCTGCCTTAGCACACAGTTATTTAAAACAGCTGCCTTCTTTAAGTATTCCTGTGCGTTCGGTTTCGCCTTATAATAAAAATACTAATCTGCTGGTTGAAGATTTAAGCAATTGGCTGGCAGATGGAGTTACTCCTCTTATTATGCTGTCAGGAAGTGTTAAAGCTCGCGGCTTTGCAGAAAATCTACGCAATTATCAGTTGAAAGGTGCGTTTGTACAGGATGATTTAAAGCCTGGTTTTGTTAATGTTACGTATGGTGATTTAGACCATGGCTTTCGTTATTGGGATGAAAAATGGCTTTTGTTGACTGAAAATGATATTTTTGGCATACAGAAACGTAAACGTCTGCATACTAAAAATCAGGGACAGCAACTGCAGTATTTTTCGGATATCAAAACAGGTGATTATGTTGTTCACAAAGTACATGGTATTGGGCGTTATATAGGAGTAGAAAATGTTGAAGTAGATGGTATGCATAGAGATTATCTACTTTTGAACTATGCAGGTGATGATAAACTATATGTGCCTGTAGATCAGGTAAGTATGCTGCATAAATATGTTGGTAGTGAAGGCAGCGTGCCGCGCTTATCGAAAATGGGCGGTAAGGATTGGCAGAAAACCACGGCAAAAGCAGCTAAAGCTATTACTGAACTTGCAGAAGAACTGCTGCGTTTGTATGCACAAAGACAAATTATTCCAGGTCATGCATTTTCAGCGGATACCGAGTTGCAGAAAGAGTTTGAAGATGAATTTCCATATGAAGAAACTACTGACCAATTAAGGGCTATCAGAGAAATTAAGGATGATATGGAAAAACCTCAGCCTATGGAACGTCTACTTTGCGGTGATGTTGGTTATGGTAAGACGGAGGTAGCAATACGTGCTGCTTTTAAGGCGGTAGTTGATGGAAAACAGGTAGCTGTACTTGCGCCTACTACTGTATTGGCACAGCAGCATTATCTGACTTTTAAGGAACGTATGCGTAATTTTGGTGTTGGCATAAGTATGCTGAACCGTTTTTGCAGTTCTAAGGAACAGCAGCAGACATTGCAGGATTTAAGTGACGGCAGAGTAGATATTTTGATTGGGACACATCGTTTGTTGCAGGCAGATATAAACTTTCGTGATTTAGGACTGCTAATTATTGATGAGGAGCAGCGTTTTGGCGTGGCACAGAAAGAAAAAATAAAAAAATGGCATCTTGGTATAGATGTATTATCACTTTCTGCAACGCCTATTCCTCGTACTTTGCATATGGCACTCGTGAATGGGCGCGATATGAGTGTTATTGAATCGCCTCCGGAAGATCGTCTGCCTGTAGAAACTTATGTAAGTGAATATAATGACGGTATGATAAAAGAAGCGTTGGAACGTGAACTGCGCCGTGGAGGTCGTATTTATTATATTCATAATAGAGTGAGCGGGCTGGAACAGATTGCCGTAAAACTGCGAAAGCTTGTGCCAGGGATAAATATTCGAATAGCGCATGGGCAGATGAATGAAACAATGTTGGAAGATGCGATGATAGGCTTTTATGAAGGCGATTGTGATGTTCTTTTATGTACAACAATTGTGGAAAATGGTCTTGATGTTCCTTTAGCTAACACTATCATTATTGATGGAGCTGAAAACTTTGGACTTTCACAGCTTTATCAGATGCGCGGTCGAGTAGGGCGAAGTTCACGTTTAGCATATGCTTATTTTGTCTATAAACCAAATAAGGCTTTGAGTGAGATTGCTGAAAAGCGGTTACAGGCAATTCGTGATTTTACAGAACTTGGTGCTGGTTTTAAAATAGCTATGAGGGATTTGGAGATACGTGGTGCTGGGAATTTACTGGGACCGCAGCAGCATGGACATATTACAGGTATTGGTTTTGCTGCTTATTGTGAAATGTTGGAACAGACAATTAATCGTTTAAAAAATGGTGAAGAAGTTGTTGCAGAACCGGAGCCTGTTTTGGAGATTCCAGCAGATGCTTATATTCCTGATGACTATATCCCTGATCCACGTTATAAAATGGAACTGTATCGTCGCTTTAGTGAAATGGAATATGCAAAGCGAGATGATCTGATGGATGAACTTATTGATCGTTTTGGCAGTCCGCCGCCGGAGGTGGAGACACTTTGGCGTATTGCCGCCTTGAAAGGATTATGCCGTATATTAAAGATTCGCGGCATTAATGTACGTCAGGGTCTGATACGTATTACTTTTGCTGCTCATGTAATGGTAAATCCACAGGCAGTTCTGCAGCTTTTAGATATGTATAAGAATACTATGAGCCTTAAAAATGGAGCAGAAGGTCAGTTGATATATAAAACTGCCGGAATGAAAGAAACTCCTTTGAAATGGCTGGAGCGTATATTGCCGTCTTTAATTTTGGAAATTCCGGCAAGCTGAAAATTGTTTGTATCTGATAGGAATAACAAAATGAAGCACAAATAGAGTCTGATTTATCAAGGAGGTGAGAGCGGGAGTATGAGCAGTGATAAATTTTTACGCGGAGCAATGATTCTGACATTAGCAGGCTTGATGGTGAAGGTAATTGGTTCTGTTAATCGTATCCTGCTTTCACGTCTTTTGGGCGGAGAAGGTATTGGCTTGTACCAGATGGCTTATCCAGTATATCTTTTGTTGCTTTCGGTTTCTGCTGCTGGCATACCTGTGGCAATTTCTATTATAGTTTCTGAGTATTTGGCTCAAAAAGATTACGCAGGCGTGCGTCAGGTTTTTACAGTATCACTGCGGTTAATGGTCTTTATAGGTGCGATGTTGGCTGCTTTTTTGGTATTAGCAGCTGGAATGTTGGTAGATATGGGTATTATACAAGATGGCAGAGCTTATTATGCCTTGATAGCTTTGTCACCGTCTGTCTTTTTTTCTACTGTTCTGGCAAGTTTCAGGGGATATTTTCAGGGACATCAGCTGATGACACCGCCTGCATTATCTCAGATTATCGAACAGTTTATACGTGTTGTGACAATGCTGGTCATGGCTTATACACTGCTTCCCTATGGCTTGGAATATGCGGCGGCAGGAGCTGCATTTGGTGCTGTTCCAGGCAGTATTATCGGACTTATAGTACTTGGAGGCTTTTATCGTTATTATCGCCATTTATGGAGCAGCAGGGAAGAGAAAGAACAGGTAAAGACAAATCCATTACTCAAAAGCAGTAAGCTTATAAAACGTTTGTTGCTTCTAGCTCTGCCTGTTTCCTGTGCTAATATATTAGTACCTGTAACTGGCAGTATTGATGCATTGTTGGTACCAGCTTGTTTAATTGACAGCGGTTTCAGTGTAGTCCAGGCTACAACGCAGTTTGGCTATTTGGCTGGAATGGCACAGCCTTTGCTGTTAATGGCAACAATACCAACTATGTCATTGGCAACCAGTCTTGTGCCTGCTGTATCAGAAGCAATTACACTTAAAAAGTGGCAGCTTATTGAGCAGAAATCAGCTGTATCAATGAAAGTGTGCTGTCTGATTACTGTTCCTGCAGCCATTGGAATGTATGTTTTGGCAAAACCTATAAGCTTACTGCTTTATGGGACATCAGCTGCAACTGTAGCTATTATGCATACTGCTCCTGCAATTTGGTTTTTGGGAATACAGCAGATAACAACTGGATTGTTGCAGGGAATAGGACAAACAAGTCTGCCTATGATGAATATGTTGTTTGGCATAGCTGCTAAATTAATAGCAGTTTGCAGTTTGACCAATATAAAATATGGTATTGCTGGTGCTGCTTGGGCTACAAATATTAATTTTGCAGTAACGGCTTTGCTGAATTTGTTTGTATTGCGGTATTTTAAGATAAGCTTCGATTGGGTTATTGTTTTTAAGATATTTGCAGCTGCTTTATTTATGGGGGCAGCGGCATGGAAACTGGATGAAATGATGCAGTTTTTGGGAGCATCTTGGACAACACTGATAGCTATGTTGGGAGCGGCTGTTGTTTATATAATGCTGTTGCCTTTGTTGGGAATTATTAATAGACATGAGTTGAAACAGCTTCCAATGCTAAAAAAATTTATAAAATAACTAAACGGAGAAAGAAGGTATAAAATGGGAACAATTACAGTCGTTGGTCTTGGACCTGGTGCAGTAGGGCATCTTTCTTTGGAGACTATGGGACTTTTAAAAAGTGGAGCAAAGGTTATTCTGCGTACTGCCGTGCATCCTACGGTAGAAGAATTGAAAAAACAGGGTGTTGAATTCAGTTCTTGTGATGATTTGTATGAAAAGGCAGATTCTTTTGAAGAAGTATATAATAATGTTGTAGAACGTGTATTGAAAAAAGCACAGTTAGGAAATGTAGTTTACGCTGTACCAGGCAGTCCGCTGGTTGCTGAAAAAACCGTTGTTTTGCTGCGGAATGCGGCAAAAGAAACAAATATAGAGCTTTGCATTAAACCGGCTATGAGTTTTTTGGATCTTGCTTATGTAGAATTAGGAATAGATCCTATTGCAGGCTTGCAGATTATTGATGCTCAGGATTTTGGGGCTATTGGGGCAGCTGGCGAACATCCATTGATGATTACTCAGGTATACAGTAAGATGGTTGCAGGAGATTTGAAGCTGGCATTGATGGATGTGCTGCCTGATGATTATGAAATTTATTTTCTGCGAAATTTGGGGTTACCGGATGAGGAATGTCGCTTGATTAAACTATATGAACTGGATAGACAGACAAATATAGATCATCTTACCAGTGCTTACATACCGCCTGTGGCTGTGGAAGCGTTGGAGAATATTTCAGCAGAAGAAGTTACTGGTATTATTACTTTGGGAGATGATGAAGTACTTGAAGAAAGTACTTCGGTATCTGCCGAGAATTTTTTACCGGATATTGCTTTTGATGATGTAGATATTCAGCCGCTTGTTGATGTAATGCGTACTTTACGTGAACCTAATGGCTGTCCGTGGGATAGGGAACAGACGCATTCTTCTATACGCAGTAATATGATAGAAGAAGTTTACGAATATTTGGAAGCAGTTGATAATGATGATACAAAGGGTATGCGTGAAGAATTAGGCGATGTTTTAATGCAGATTGTTTTCCATGCACGCATGGCTGAAGAAGCAGGTAAATTTGATTTGCAGGATGTTATTGACGATGTTGTTGATAAACTTATCCGCCGTCATCCGCATGTTTTCAGTGATATACATGTAGAAAACAGTGATGAAGTTCTTGTTAATTGGGAAGCTATAAAAAAACAGGAGAAACAGGAGCGCAAGCATATTTTGGATGGCATAGCACAGGGACTTCCTGCGTTGTTGCGAGCTTATAAATTGCAAGGAAAAGCAGCAAAAGTAGGTTTTGACTGGTCTGATACTGACGGGGTATGGGCTAAAGTTAATGAAGAACTTAATGAATTGCAGGAGGCTGTTAAGGCTGGTGAGGCAACAGCAATTGAAAGTGAAGTTGGCGATGTACTTTTTGCAGTTGTGAACTATGCCCGTCATTGTAAAATAGAAGCTGAAACTGCTTTGAACGGAACAAATAACCGTTTTGCTTCTCGGTTTGCTTATGTTGAGCAGCAGGTTAATGCAAGCGGTAAAATATGGCAGGATTTTACTTTGGAAGAATTGGATAAATTTTGGGATGAAGCTAAAGTGTTAGAAAAAGCAGCTAAATTAGATTAAAAAATACTTTTTTTAGGAAAAAAATACTAATTTAGCTTTATTCTGCAAATATTTTCGTAAAGGACTTGCAGGAAAAGGATTTAGAGTGTAGAATACTATTATTAATCAATCTGAGTTACGTTACGAAGTTTACGTGCTCTGCAAGCATTGTATTAAATTTAAAAGTCATATCGAAGGAGGAATTATTAATGAACAAGACTGAGTTAATAGCCGCTGTTGCAGAAAAAGCTGGCTTAACAAAAAAAGATGTTGAAAAAACTATTACCGCTACTTTGGAAACAGTAAAAGAAGTAGTTGCTAAGGGTGACAAAGTACAGGTAGTAGGCTTTGGTACTTTCGAAGCACGTACTCGCAAAGAACGCGAAGGTAAGAATCCTCAAAATGGTGAGAAGGTAATCATTCCTGCTGCAACCGTTCCGGCTTTTAAAGCTGGCAAAGCTTTTAAAGATGTTGTAAACGCAAAATAAGCTGCGTTTGTATTGTGCCCGGCTCTTGCAGTCGGGCATTTTTGCTAACAGCTGATTTATAACAGCTAAATTGTTTTACTGGACACGTATATGGAGGGAGACTAATGCGAAGGCAGCAGAAAAAACGTAAGTCTAATGGATTTCGGCTGACTATATTGTTGCTTATCCTTGCATGTATTTTAGTTGTTGGCAGACAAGAATACGCTATTTATCATATAAAACAGGAGCAGGAAGCAACACAGCAGCGTATAGATACATTGAAAAAACAAAAAGCGGAGCTGGAAACAGAACGCAAACGTCTTGATGATTTGCGTTATATAGAGAAGCTTGCTCGCGAAGATTATAATATGGTTGGGAAAAATGAGGTTCCGCTGTTTATTGTAGATGATAAAAAATAAAGCAGAACAAAGCTTGAGATTTGCAATTATCCCTAAAAGTTAGACCAGAAATCTAAGGACTGGGGAGTTACCTCAATTTTGTTCTGCTTTTTGTTGTTGACACCGATAAATTTTAAAGAGTATAATACAATAGTATCAAGAATATTTAAGGGGGATTTTTTTCTCGATGTCACTTGAAGTAGGTGCAATTGTAGAGGGTGAAGTTACAGGCATTACTAATTTTGGTGCGTTTGTACAGCTGCCGGAAGGCAAAGTAGGTCTGATTCACATTTCTGAAGTTTCTAATGTTTATGTTAAAGATGTTCATGACTTTTTAAAAGAGCATGACAAGGTGAAGGTTAAAGTGCTGTCAGTAGATGCACGCGGTAAGATTGGACTGTCTATAAAGCAGCTTACTCCGCCGCCGGTTCAGCAGCCTAAGCCACAGCGTCCGCAGACTGAAAATCGTGAACGTCGCGGCAGCATGCGTCCGCAGAATGCAAGACCTATGCCTGCAATTTCTTTTGAGGATAAATTATCCAAATTTTTAAAAGACAGTGACGATCGTATGCTGGACTTGAAACGTAATACCGAGTCCAAACGCGGTGGTCGTGGCGCTAGACGTGAAAGATAACGTTTAGGCATTAAGGGCACTCCAAAGAGTGCCCTTTCTTTCATTGATTGAGTGTTAAGTGTAGGTGGGATATATGCAGATACCATCATTGCTGGTTAAAGTGCAGAGTACAATTAAAGCCAGTCTGCTTGCAGATCAGCATTATTTACTAGCTGTAAGCGGTGGAGCAGATTCACTGGCTTTGGCACATGCCTGTGCTGTATTAGCACAGCAGGGATGGGGTCATTACAGTGTTTGCCATGTTGAGCATGGACTGCGTGCTGCTGAATCGCTACGAGATATGGAGCTTGTAAAGCAGTTTTGCCGACAGTATAAATTACCTTGCTATGTGGAACAGGTAGACGTACTTTCCCTTGCAGAAGCAGAACACTTATCTTTGGAGGAAGCTGCAAGAAACCTGCGTTATGCTGTTTTGCGTCGTATAGCATCAGCCGTTGGGGCAAAGATGATTGTAACGGCACATCATCGAGGAGATCAGGCAGAAACAGTACTTATAAAGTTGCTGCGAGGGGCAGGATTAGATGGTTTAGCTGGTATGCGTAGCTGTCAAAATGACATTATAAGACCGCTGCTTGCGGTTGACCGTAGCGAACTTGTTGATTATTGCCGACTGACAGGAACGGAATATTGTACAGACAGTACAAATGCTGATACAGTATATACACGCAATCGTGTGCGCCTGCTGCTTTTGCCGTTATTGCAGAAACAGTTTAATCCGGATATTATACCAACGTTGGCACGTACAGCAAACTTGCTGGCTCAGGATGCCAATTGTCTAACACAGTTGGCAGATGAATTATATATACAGTCAGCACAAATAAAAGCTGACAGCATCAGTTTTTCGGCAGCTGTACTTATGCAGCAGCCAGCAGCCTTACGACAGCGGCTTTTGCGGAGAGCATATTTTGATCTTGGCGGTAAGGAGCTTAGTTATGAGCGAACCCTGGCTTTAGAAAGCTTGTGCAGCAGCCGCAGAGGCGGCAAGCTTGTTCAGCTTCCTGGAAAAATAGTGGCTGTATATAAAAAAAGGCAGATTATTTTTATTAAGTCAAGATAAGGCGAAAGGGAGATAAAAATAATGAATGAAGATATAAAAACTGTTTTATTGACAAAAGAACAGATTGAAGCTCGTGTACAGGAAATGGGAAGACAAATAGCAGCTGATTATCAGGATAAAAATTTAGTTGTGATCGTTCTGCTGAAGGGAGCTGCTTGGTTTGCTACAGATTTGACAAGAGCTATTAACTTGCCTTTGCGTGTAGATTTTATGGTTGCTTCTTCTTATGGAAATGGTACTACTACCAGCGGTAGCGTAAAAGTAAAACTGGATATAAGCGAAGATATTAAAGGAAAAGATGTTCTGGTTATAGATGATATTATTGACAGTGGTGTAACTTTTGCTGCTATTACGGAGATGTTGCGTCACTATAAACCTGCAACCTTGAAGACTGTTGCTTTGTGCGATAAGGCTGAGCGCCGTCAAAATGGAATGCAAGCTGATTATGTTGGTTTCAAAATTCCTGATGAATTTGTTGTTGGTTATGGTTTAGATTATGCAGGTGACTATCGTAATCTGCCTTATATAGGAATTCTTAAACCAGCTGTTTATGCCAGAAAATAAAGCTTGAGCCTATAATGGTATAATTTAATCAGCTGCTTTGATAAAACTATTGCCTGTTTTAGCTATCTATAATATAATAAAACATTATGAGCTTAGTGGAAGGAGGCTATGTGCTTGAATAAATTTTTTAAGAATGTTCTTTTTTATTTGCTGATTATCATGGTAATTATCTGGACGTTTGATAATTTTACTGAAAAGAGTGCTAAATCTGCTGATATTAGTTATACCAGTTTTATGCAGCATGTCCAGCAGGATGAAATCAAACAGGTAACTATTGTTGATAATGTTATCAGCGGTAAATTAAAAGATGGCAAAGATTTTTCTACTATTGCACCTAATGACAGCAAGATGGTGGAAAAACTGGAAGCTAAGAATGTTGATATTAAGGCTGAGTTGCCACCGCAGCCACCATGGTGGATGAGTATTCTGAGTTCTATTCTGCCGATGCTGATTATTGTTGGTCTGTGGTTTATGTTGATGAACCAGGGCGGTGCTGGCGGAGGCAAGGTGATGAACTTTGGCAAGAGCCGTGCACGTCGTTATGACGAAGAAAAATTGAAAATTACATTTAAGGATGTAGCTGGTGCAGAGGAGGCTAAGCAGGAGCTGGAGGAAGTTGTAGAGTTTCTCAAGCATCCGCAGAAATATAATGATTTAGGAGCAAAAATTCCTAAAGGTGTATTGCTTTACGGCCCCCCTGGTACTGGTAAAACATTGTTGGCAAAAGCTGTTGCTGGTGAGGCTGGAGTTCCATTCTTCAGTATTTCCGGTTCTGACTTTGTGGAGATGTTTGTAGGTGTCGGTGCTTCTCGTGTACGTGACTTATTTGATCAAGCGAAAAAGAGTGCACCATGTATTGTCTTTATCGATGAAATTGATGCCGTAGGTCGTCAGCGCGGAGCTGGTCTTGGCGGTGGTCACGATGAGAGAGAACAGACTCTTAACCAGTTGCTTGTGGAAATGGATGGTTTCAGTGCAAACGAGGGCATTATTATGATTGCTGCTACCAATCGTCCTGATATATTAGACCCGGCATTATTGCGTCCAGGTCGTTTTGACAGACAGATTGTTGTAGATCGTCCTGATATTAAAGGTCGTACTGAAATTTTGAAAGTACATATTAAAGGTAAACCAGTTGCTGCTGATGTAGACCTTAATGTTATTGCACAGCGTACACCTGGCTTTACTGGTGCTGATTTATCAAATCTGGTTAATGAGGCTGCCCTGCTGACTGCACGTAAGGATAAAAAGACTATTAATATGCCTGAAATGGAAGAAGCTGCTGAGCGTGTTATTATGGGACCGGAACGTAAGAGCCGTGTTATCAGTGATAAAGAAAAACGTCTTACAGCATATCATGAAGGCGGACATACTATTGTTGGTATGCTTTTGGAGCATACTGACCCAGTACATAAAGTTACAATTATTCCCCGTGGTCGTGCTGGCGGTTATACTCTCAGCCTGCCTAAAGAGGATAAATATTATGCAACTCGCAGTGAAATGCTGGATGAATTGAAAGTGCTTTTGGGTGGACGTGTAGCTGAAGCTTTGGTGCTTAAAGAAATTTCCAGTGGTGCCAGCAATGATTTACAGCGTGCTACGCAATTAGCACGTCAAATGATTTGTGAATATGGCATGAGTGAGAATATTGGACCTGTAACCTTTGGTCATCGTCAAGATCAGGTATTCCTTGGACGTGATATTGCACGTGATAAGGATTACAGTGAAGAAGTGGCAGCAGAAATTGATAAGGAAGTACGTTCCTTTATGGAAGATGCTTATGCTGCTACTGAAAAACTTTTGAATGATAATATTGATAAGCTGCACGTAATTGCTAAGGCTTTGATAGAGAAAGAAACCTTGGATGAAGAAGAAATAAAACAGCTTATAAAATATGGTCATATTCTTACTGCTGAAGAAAAGCTTTATCTTGTACAGCAGTCTGTAGTTGCAGAAGAAACTGCGGCTGAATCAGCAGAAGTTTCTGCTACTGTTGAACAGAACTAAAGTGCTCTGAACTTAAATTAATATTGAAATGTCTGCATTCTAAATGAATGCAGACATTTTTTTGTATAAGGGTATTATAAAATTATAGATTTGAAAAACTCAAGGAATATTTCTGCTGGAGGTGACATTCTGCTTTTTCTATACCAGTAAAACATTTGCTCGAAACATAAGGCAGGTTCAGTCAGATGCAGGCGTTTCATGTTGTTGGGCAAAGCATCGTCAGCCAGTAAAGGTACAACAGCGACACCAAGTCCGCTGCCTGCAAAAGTGATGGCACTTTCAGCAGTGGTCGCGATAAAGGCTATGTGTGCTTTTATTGCACTTTCTTCAAAGGCGTTGCGCAGTAGATTATAACTGCCATAATTGCAGCAAAGAGGTAACTTGTTTAAAGCAGACAGAGGTATAGAGCAGCTATTTTGTGGACAAGGGAGCACAAAGTCCTTTAGACAGCAGACATAAAAATTTTCTGGCTGTACTTTAATAGTGGAAAATTCATGATTTACAGGCAAAGGGGCATTAGCAAAAGCAAAGTCTATTAAGCCCGTTTCTAACTGCTTTTGTTGCTGTGCAACTGTAGCATCATAAAATTGGTAGTCGATGTTTGGATGTTGTTTTGCAAATGGGATGAGATATTTTTGCAGAAAATAATTACTGCGTACATGAGAAACACCGAACCGCAGTATTCCCCTGCTTTGCTGACTGAAGGTCTGCATATTAAGATTAATAGTATTTTCTGTACTGCATAGAATTTTTACTTGTTGCAAAAATTCTTTCCCAGCTTCTGTAAGTTCAATGTGTCGTTTGCCACGCTGCATTTTAAACAGTTGTACACCGTAATTTTTTTCTAAAGCTTTAATTTGTGCACTGAGGGCAGGCTGTACTATATTTAGCCGTTTAGCAGCGGCACTTAGATTTCCTGTTTCTGCTGTAATAATAAAATTACGATAAAACTCAAAGTCCATAGTTCTTGACTCCTTAATATATCAAAAAAAGTTATTATATTAATCAAATTAAAGTCTTTTATTTAATTATAATGGGCGAATATAATAAAGTAAATAAAGTTATGGAGTTAAGTCAGAGGAGGATTTATTGAGTATGAAAAAATATAGATTGATTAATGTTTTGTCAGGTCCGTTATTATTTTTTTTAGTTTGGGCAGTTTTAATTCAGCTGATTGACTTTAAACAGGCAGCAGCAATAGCCACAATTTTTTGGATGGGATTGTGGTGGATAATAAGACCTGTGAATATAGCTGTTACTTCACTGCTTCCTATTCCTCTGAATGCTGTCTTTGGTATGGTGCCCATGAACAGCGTTATAAATTGTTACTTTTCTGAAATAGTTATTCTGCTTATTGGCAGTGATTTGATAAGTCTTGTTTGGGAAAAGACTCATTTGGATAAAAGGTTAGCGATAAAAAGTTTGTGTAGATTGGGAACTTCTATGCGGGAACAGATAACTGTATGGTTGATTGCTTCGACGATATTATCAATTTTTCTGCCGAATGTTGTTGTCGTAATGATTTTACTGCCTGTAGCTGTAAGTATGCTGCGTTTTTTACAACAAAAGCAGATTACTGATAATCCCACAGCTACGCCAATTTTATTAGCAATTGTTTGGGGAGCTGGTTTTGGCGGTTTTGGTTCTCCCTTGGGAAGCAGTTCCAATCTTGTTGCTATAAGTTATTTGGAAAAATTTACAGGTCATGAGTTTATGTATATAGACTGGGTTATAAGGTTTTTGCCACTGCTGGTTGTTATTTTACTGCTTATATTGTTGTTTTTGCTGCATTTGCCTTTACCTGTTAAAAATCTTTCTGGTGGCAAAGAATATTTTCGCAATGCTTATGCTCAACTTGGCCCTATGAGCACGGGGGAAAAGCTTGGTTTATGGCTTTTTTTGTCAGCTACAATATTGGCATTTATGCGTCCTTTATATGCTGGCTATTTGCCGTTGATGAAGCCTGCTTATGTATTTTTTTCTTTTGGTATGCTAGTCTTTATTCTGCAAACAGAAACAAAAGAAGTACTTTTGACTTGGAGAGAGGCTGAAAAAGGAATTATGTGGGGGATGATATTTTTATTTGCAGGAGGACTGGCATTGGGGCAGCTGATTACTAAAACAGGCGCAGCTGTACAGATTGCAGAAATTATTACACTGCTGCCTCTAAATGGAGGCTTTGAAACAATGTTCAGTCTAACGCTGTTTGCTGTTTTGTTAACGGAGATAAGCAGTAATACAGCTGCCGCTTCTATTTCTATACCTGTTGTGCAAAGTATAGCTTTACAGTTAGGGCTGAATCCTATACCCTATATTCTTACATCTATTGTTGCTGTAAATTGTGCTTTCATTTTACCAGTAAGCACACGTGCAGTTGGGGTGACTTATGGGTTGAATCCAAATGCTTTACTAAAAAATGGCATTAAACTTTCTTTGATGTGTATGTTTTTGATTAGTCTTTTAGGTTACATCTGTATGAATTATTGGACTTTATTCAGTCACTTGTAAATTGATAAAATTATAGTGAATTAAGTAAAAAAAGAAATGCTTATTTTTCTTAAATAATTTATAATTTACTTGACTTGAGAAATTAATTAGGATATACTTTTAAAGCAGAAAGAGATATCAAAAAAGTTTTATACTGCAAAGAAAATATTTTGATAAACAATTTGCTTTATAATATATCAGCAGAAATTTCTTTGTTTGAATGTTGTCTCTTAATATTACAATTTCAAATAGCAAGAACGGATCAGGTGTTCTGTCCTTAATTGGAGCAGAGCTTTGTGGGGAAGTTTGGTGTAGTGCCAACGCTGTATCGCAACTGTGAAAGAGAGCAACTTTATCGAAATCCTCTTACCAAGGGATAAAGGAGCAATGACCTCAAGCCAGGGTACCAGCTGATTCCAGACCTTCTAAAATAAGTTTGCGAAGTACAGGCTTAGATGTGTTGATTACGTAGTATGCTGTGCATTTTTGTGCATAGCAGCTTGTGTTATGCTGATTGTTTTCAGTGTAGCAACGTTATCATATTAATTGGCCAGTACATCGCAGTTTAGAGGGATTCTATATTTTATAGTACGCAAGTTTACTGCGATGAACAGCAGTAGTTGCGTATTTTTTATTGCAAATAATTTACTGGCCATGGCATTAAGTAAAGGAGAAAAAAGTATGACTCGAAACTGGATTCGTAACATCAAAAAATACGGCATCAGCAAAAGGTTAGCTGTGGCTGTAACTGCCAGTCTGCTGGCTGGGTCTTATGCAGTTGGTGCATTAGCTGCTGAGTACAACCAGACAATTACTGGAGATAATGAAGCTGATACTGCATATGCAGATATCATTATTAAAGATATGCCTGATTCGGGCGAATGGCGTCCTAAGGATTATCAGTTTAATGATGGTGATATTATTAACGGCAGTGCAAATGCAGCAATTGATTCTAAATCAGAGTTTTTTAGAAATTATGCTGTAGGTGTAAAGTCAGGAACCCTGATACTAAACAGCATAATTGATGGTGTTGATGATAATTATGGTATTAAGCATAATGTCAGTGAAGATATGAACCTTAAAATTGCTGCTGACAATGTAAATATAAATGTTGCCGGTAATGGAAAAGTTTATGGCGTATCTGCCTTAAATGATGGTTTTTTCAGTGAAAGTAAGGTTATTTTTTACGACAAAGATATTAAAGAACTTAGTGATAAAACTAAGGTAAATATTTCTGCACAGGGCAAAAAAGGTGCAGTAGGTATTTATGTTGCTGACGGAGGTGCAGTAACAGTAAATGGTTCATTAAACATGGCTGGTAATGCAGCTCAGAAATGGGGCGTAGACGGAGGAACTTCTGCTGATTTATCTACAGTAGGTATTTATGTTAATGGCGGCAGCAGTATTATGGGCAATAAGGTTACTGTTTACGGTCATGGCGATTTAGCAGTTAATGGTACAGGCTTGCTGGCTAAAGGTGGGAATGCTAAAATTACATTTCAAAAAGGTGCTTCTATAAGCAGTAACCAAGAAGACAGTAATGTTAATTATGCAATTGCCGCAGATGGGGGAACAATAAAAATTAATGCTGATGACAGCAGTGACAGCAGCGTTATTAAAGGAAATATAGGTTTATTGGAAAATGGAGGCGGTATCAGTTTAGCTCTTAATGATGCAAAATCCAGTTTAGAAGGCGTAATTTTCCATAAAAATGCTGATGGCAGTTTGGAACTGCAATTGCAAAATGGTGCGGTATGGAATAACGTAGTTTTTGGCACAGCAGACAGTAGTTTTGCAGGCAGTACAGTAGATAAATTTAAAGGAAAGGATAGCTATATTTATCAAAAGGACAGCAATCCGCTCACAATAAAAAATTACAGCGGTAATGCGATAGTATTTTATGAACATACAGGTGATGGGACAAGCTCTGAAAATTATGCAGCCGGTGATACTGTTATAGAAAAAGCAGATGCTGGCTCTAATATTATTATTTCTACAGATAATACTGGCATTGCTATGAGCAGTAAGACTGAAGTTGCCAAAGCTTTGAATGCACTTGCAGGCAAACTTATTTACAGTGATTATGTAAACGGCGAAACCAGTCTTGACGGTAAGGTACAGATAGCTGATGGATTGACTGCTTCCAGTGCAGCATTGGCAACCGGTGCTGTTACTTTCAATAAGGATGATGGCAGAGGCAGTTATCCTGTAAATCTTCAAACAGATTTTATCACAAGTATTACCGGAGATATGGTTGCTGATAAGCAATATGTTGATGCTGAAGTTTTGAAAACAGAGGGTATTTATAATTTTGCTAAAGGTGAAACGATTAATATTAATGCAGGTGAATCTCCAGCGATTAATACAGTAAAAGCAGTAGAAATTAATGCTGAAAAAGGCAGCTTAAATCTTGCAGCATCTGCCAGTGCTGATAGTGCTGTAAGTGCAGTTCGTCATACTGTAGATGGAACACTGACAATTAATGCAGACGAACTGAATATTACTGCTGTTAACAAGGCTGGCAGCAGCGGTTCTACTCGTGCTATAGAGATTTCAAATAAAAATAAAAGTATTAAGCCGAATCTGGTAGTTAATGGAAATATTAATCTTAGTGCCAAAAATGAAAATAATAAAGCCGCTTTTGGTATTTATGCGGAAGGTCCTGCTGCTGTAACTGTTAATGGTGATGTAGTTATTAACAACGGCAAAGACGGCGAATGGGCTTTGGATGGCAAAAATGATGATACTTTCTTTAATCTGAATTCTGCTGGCTTATATACTAAGTCAAATAACAGCTTTGGCAGCGGTGTAATTAATGTCAATGGCAATGTAGATATGGCAGTAAACGGTAATGGTATGCTTGCAACAGGTGAAAAGGGCAGCATTAACGTAAAAGGCGGCAGTATTACTACTAATAAAGATAAGACTGGTTTATATGCAGTTGTTGCTACAGAGGGCGGTACAGTAAAAGTGAATGATACTGCTGCTGATACTGCGGTAAATATCAATGGCAATATTGGCGTTATCAGTGGATTAATGGGAAGCTTTGGCATGAGTACCGCTGATGTAAAACTTGGACTCGCTACAGCAGATTCCAGTTTACATGGTGTTATTTATAACAGTTTTAATGATTTAAGTTCTGGAAAATCAGAGCTTACTCTGAAAAATGGTGCTGTTTGGACAAATGAAACTTACGGCAAAATCGTTAATGATGAAGATGGCCTTGCTTTTAACGGTAGTCGTTTAAGTAGTTTTATTGGAGGCAGTGATGAGGCTCATGCTGGTGTTATCCTGCAAAAGGACAGTAATAAACTTAGTATAGATAAGTACAGCGGTAATGCAGTTATTGTTTATGAACATACGGGAGACGGCACAACAGCAGCAGACTATGCA
The DNA here is from genome assembly GCA_964630355.1 of uncultured Phascolarctobacterium sp. Classification (GTDB taxonomy): domain Bacteria; phylum Bacillota; class Negativicutes; order Acidaminococcales; family Acidaminococcaceae; genus Phascolarctobacterium_A. The sequence goes on along the minus strand of CAZVSX010000008.1, from coordinate 28,743 downwards.
GCTGGTGATACAGTTATTCGTACAGCTGAAACTGGTTCTCAGGTTACGCTGTCCACCGATAATAGCGGTATCAATATGAAAGATACTGAGGTAGTCAATAAAGCGCTGAATGCATTGGCAGGCAAGCTTACTTATACGAATTACACGAAAAATGAAAATAATCTAAGCGGTATGGTACAGATTGCTGATGGTCTTACAGCTTCATCTGTGCTTATGAAAAAAGATATTACCTTTGATGAAAGCAGCGGTAAAGGTTCTTATGTACCGCCAACAGGTATTGTTGAACATATGATGCCGATTTTAGAAGATAACTATATAGGCGGCAGTCAGAGAGAATATTGGAATAACAAGTATGTGCGTACTGTAAACGGTAAGCTTGTTACTTATCGCTTTGATAATGATACCAATCTGTCCTTTACTACAGATAAGAATTTGGCAGGACAACAGCAACAGAAAGGCTTGGGAACAATCAGCTGGGCAGGCAGTAATGATGGCGTTGTTGATATGACTGACCATAAACTGACTATTGTTGCAGATGGGCATAACAGTGTTGCAGCACGTGAACGTCCAAGTGGGATTAAAGTAGACAGCGGAAAATTAGAAATTAATAACAGCAAAGGTCTGGATATTGTTGTTAAAAATGGTAATTATGTAGATGGGGCAATTTTTGTAGAAGGAACTCCGTCTGAGGGAGCTTGGAACAACGGTGACGGTAATGCACATCTTGTAATAAATAATGGCGATGATACCGAGGACGCTGTTAACCTGCGTTTTGAAAATTGTTCAGGAACTAAATATGGTATCTATGTTAATAAAAACTCAGGAACAGCAGCTCTGGATATTAAAGGTTTACTTGATTTAGAAGCTGACGGCTTTACTGCTGTTATGAATTACGGCGGCAATACATATATTGGTGGCGGTAATATCAGCAGCAACAACAGTGATGCGTTGGAAACAAGAGGCGGAAGTTTGCTTGTTAATGCTGAATTTGATGAAAATGGAAATGCGGCAGCAACTTCAAATAACAGGAATGTTAATATCAACGGCAATATTACCAATATGTTGGGAGGAAAAATTGGTATTGCGTTGAATAATAAAAAATCTTCGTTCGCTGGTGTTGTGAACACAGAAGCAGGCAGCAAGACTGCATTGCTGGTTGCCAATAATGCTCTATGGACGAACAGCAGTAATCATGATATTGATAACTGGAACGGCAGTCATATAAGCAGTTTTAGCGGAGGCAGCAGTACTGCTAATGCTGGTTATATTTTGCAAAAAGACAGCAAAAATCTTACAATTGATAATTACAGCGGCAATGCTGTAATTATGTATGAACATATAGGCAACGGCAGTAAGGCTGAGAACTATACAGCTGGTGATACAGTTATCAATAGTGCAGCAGCAGGCTCTAATGTAGTGCTTTCTACGGATAATAGTGGTATTGATATGACGGATACTGCACAAGTTGGAGCGGTACTTAATAGTTTGGCGGGAAAACTGACATATAATGCTTATACAGATGCTAATGGCAGTGAACGTAATCTTAATGGTAAGGTACAGATTGCAGACGGCTTAACAGCTTCCAGCGTTTCCATGGCAACAGGTAATATTAAGTTTAGTGAAGATAATGGTAAGGGCAGTTATCTGCCGGAAAGTAAATTTTCCTTTACACAGACTATAACTGGTGATAAATCTGCGGACAGCCAATATACAGCAGCAGGCATATTGGTTGAAGAAGGGCAATATAACTTTGCTGATGGTGCAGAAGTGGAGATTGCAGCAGGTACTGCTCCAGCTATCAATATGGAAAAAGCTGTTACCATAAATTCTGCTAATGGTACTTTGAATTTGAAAGCTGAAGGCAACAGCGGTAAAAGTATAACAGCTGTAAGTAATACTACAGCAGGTAATTTACTGATTAATGCTGCTAAAGTAAATGTAAGTGCTGTAAACACTGATACTTTAACTGGTGCTAAGGCTATTGAGATATCGAATAAAAATACCAGCAGAAAACCAACGGCAGAAATTAATGCTTTGGTGAATATTACTGCACAGGCAGCAAAGACAGCTTATGGTATTTTTGCGGAAGGTCCTGCCAGTGTAACTATTAATAATGATGTGGTTGCCAATAGTGGCGAAGATGGAAAGTGGGCATTAAGCGGCAGTGTTGATGACAATGCTATTGAAAATAGTTCTGCTGCTCTTTATGCTGGACAGTCTTCAAGTTACGGCAGTGGTGTAATTAATGTCAATGGTAATGTTGATTTTGCAGTAAACGGACATGGGATTGTTGCCGTTGGTAATGGTGCTGTGATAAACACTAAGGGCGGCTCAATTGTTACTAACGTTTCAAGCAGTAATGGTCTTTATGCCTTAGCAGCCAGCAAAGATGGTATTGTAAACATGAATGTTTCCGATGGTAATGCTGGCAGTAGTAAAGTAAATATTAACGGTAATATTGGTGTTCTTGCTGGTGTTTACGGTGCTTTCGGAATGAGTGGTGCAACAGTAAATTTAGGCTTAACAACTGAAAAATCTACTTTAAATGGTGTAATTTACAATAGCTATAAAGATTTAAGCTCTGGTAAGAGTAATTTGTGGCTGCAAAATGGAGCAACCTGGATAAATGAAAAATATGGCAAGCTTGTTGATGACAATGCAGGTCTGGAAATGGATTTTGATGGCAGTAAAGTAACAGCATTTAAAGGCAGCAGTTTGACTAATTTTGTTGGTGGCAGCGATGCAGCTCATGCAGGTGTAATTTTCCAAAAAGACAGTAATCCGCTGACAATTAAAAATTACAGCGGCAATGCAATGATTATTTATGAGCATACAGGTAATGGCGGGACTGCTGAAAACTATAAGGCAGGCGATACTATTATCAATAAAGCTGCTGAAAATTCTTCTGTGACGCTTTCGACTGATAACAGTGGTATTAATATGCAGGACAATACAGAAGTAGGCAATGTCTTGAATGCGTTGGCTGGTAAGCTTACTTACACTAATTATGCAGCTGCTAACGGCGGTGAGCGTAATCTTAATGGTATAGTACAGATAGCTGATGGTTTAACTGCTTCCAGTGTTGCCATGAAAACCGGAAATATTACTTTCTCTGATTCTGACGGTAAAGGCAGTTATGTTCAGCAGCAGTTGCCCGAACATCAGACTGAGTCAGAATTCAGTCAGACAATTACTGGTATTGCTGAACAGGATGAAGTGTATTTGTTGAGCGGTGTCCTGAAAGAAGACGGCAGATATATTTTTGAAAAGAATTCTAATATTACACTTAGTGATGGCAGCAAGACTGTTGATGTACAAGGAGATGTAGATATAAATGCAGAAGGAAGTACTCTGAATCTTAAAACTTCCGGTGGAAGTACTGTTGTTGGTGTAAATCAGACAAGCGGACATAAGGCTGCTATCAAGGCAGACAAACTTAATATAACTTCCCAGGGCAGTTATCGTGCAGAAGGACTGCACGTACAAAGCGGCAGCAAAGATGTGCAGGCAGTGTTGGATATAGATGCTGATACTGATATTAAAGCGATAGGTGACGGTTATGCTCTTGGTGCTTATGCAAACGGCAATGCTGTACTTAATCTGAATGGTAATACTGTTATGAAAGCTGCTGACGGCAGCTGGGCAGTTGATGATCAGGGTAATGGTTACAGTTATTATGGCAGCAGTGCGCTTTATGCAGGCAGTGATTATAATATCCAAAAGGGAGCTGTTATTAATGCAAAAAATGTGGATCTTGCAGTTAATGGCAATGGTGCTTTTGCTAATGGCGGTGGCTCAACAGTTAATATTGAGGGCGGTATTATTAAAGTAAACGGAGAGCGTGAGTTGTATGCGTTATTGGCACAATCTGGTTATGTTAATATGAATGTTAACGAAGCTAAAGATGCTTCTGCCGGTCATGATGTAAATCTGTTAGGCAATATAGGTGTACTGAATGGAAGTGTTAATAATAACGAAAAAGAAAAGTTGAGTGAAATTAATCTGGGCTTAGATACGGCTGCATCTTCTTTGAATGGTGTTATTGTAAATAATTTCACTCAGGAACAGCTTGATAAAGGTTATAGTACAGCAGTAAATCTGTTTATGAGCAATGGTGCAAACTGGACTAATGAAGCTTATGGAAGTGGTACGCTGAAAGATTTTGCAGGCAGTACTGTTAATAAATTTACTGGTGGCAGTGATGCGGCAAGTGCAGGCAATATCTTCCAGAAAGACAGCAATAAACTGGTTATAGATAATTACAGCGGTTATACTAACATTTATTATGAACATACTGGTGATGGCACTTTGGCAGATAATTATACTGCTGGAGATACTATCGTCAAGAGTGCAGCAGCAGGCAGCGGTATCAGTCTGATTACTGACAACAGTGGTATCAGAATGGATAATGTTCTTGACGTTAATAAAGCACTTGATACTTTAGCTGGAAAATTAACGTATATGAACTTTACTATGGGTGAGAATAATTTAACTGGTTTAGTTAAGATAGCTGATGGTTTGACAGCAAGTTCTGCAGCTAAACAGACAGGAGTTATCGAATTTGACAGTGAAACAGGAAAAGGAGGTCTAAAAGCAGACAGCGTAACACCTGGCATCAGCAATCCTAGTGAACAGCAGACAGATAAATTTAATGAAACGATTACTGGTAATGATACCTATTATCAGCAGCAGGGAGTACAAAAAGAAGATGGCAGCTATGTATTCAGCAAGAATCCGTCAGAGGTAACTGTCAGCGAGGGTGCTGCTGTAAACGCAGGTAAGCATGATATCGTTATTGACAGCAGTAAGGCAGAACTGCGTTTGAATGCTAAAGAACAGGGTATTTTGGCAGACGGTAAGAATGTAACGATTACAGGAAATACCTCTGTAAGTGGTTCCGTAGGTATTCAGGCAGCAGGCGGCAGTGTAATTTTGAACGGCAGCACTAATATTAACGGAACTGCAGCTGCAATTAAGGTTGCTGAAGGCGGTAGAGTTGAAGTAGGCAATGGTGTTATAAATGGAGATATTATTGCTGATGGCAATGAAGCAGGTATTATTGTTAATGACGGAGATAAGGCAGAAAAAACTCAGCTTAAAGGCAATATAGCTGCTGCAAACGGTGCTGATGTAGAAATTTTCCTGAATGGTGCGGCAAGCAGTCTGACTGGCGGTTATACTGCTGATAGCGGTAATATTGCACTGAATATTAAAAATGGTGCAGTTTGGCATTTAACAGACGGTGAAGCAGCAGTCGGTGATAAAGCAGCTTTTGCTTTAGGCACGCTAACAGTCAATGGAGGTGCTGATAAAGCAGCAACTGGTTATTTGGACATGACCAAACGCACGAAAGATTTAAAAATTAATAATTACAGCGGTTGGGAGACAGTTATCTATAATCATAATAACGATGGAAGTAAAGTAACAGATTATACTTCCGGCAATACTGTCATTGATAAAGCGGCTTCCGGTTCTGGCGTTGTGTTGTCAACGGATAACAGCGGCATTGATATGAACAGCAAAACAGCTGTAGAAAATACGCTGAAAGCACTGGCTCAAAAAGTAATTTATAATGATGCCGCAGCTAATGCTGCTAACTTAACAGGTAAAGTACAAATTGCCGATGGACTTACATCAGCCAGCAAATATATGTATTTAGGCGATATGAAGTGGGATGCAGATAATAAAGGTCAGTATGTTGAAGATAGTATTGACTGGTCAAATAATATTATAGGCGGCGATTATGAAACATTTATTATGAAAGGTATACGAAGTGCAGCAACCACTTCACTTCATACTTGGCGTGATAATATGGCGGACAGCTATAAAGCTGCGGATTTGGCTGATGAAGACGGTATCTTTGCAAAAGTATTAGGCGGTAAAACCAGTTCAGATGTGAAAGGTGCGAGTGACAGCAATACTTATTATGGCGTACAAGTAGGCTATGATAAGGTTTCCGGCAATGGCTGGCATACAGGTATTGCTTTTGATTATAGAGATGGCGATTCCACATACTTGTTAGGCGGTGAAGGTGACAACCAGATGTACAGTTTAGGTATATACGGAGTGAAAAACTTTACAGATAACTCATATCTGCGTATAGCAGGCAAAGTGGGTCGTGTAGAGAATGAATATGACGTATATAATGAAATACGCACTCTGAAACTTCATGGAAATTATAAAGCTAATGCTTATGGCTTAAACGTTGAATATGGCAGAACTTTTGGTGAAGATAAGGCTTATATAACCCCAATTGCCAAATTGACTTGGTCACAGGTAGGAAGCAAGAGTTACACAGCACATACAGATAAAGCAAGTATGTTTGTAAATCAAGATAGTTACCAGAGTTTAGTGGGACGTGTTGGTTTGGAAGCAGGGACTAAGAACGGCAAAGGAAATGCTTATATGGGATTCTTTGCAGCACATGAATTCAATGGAGATATAAGTGCCTCTTATCTGGCGAATGACGGCGGCATGAAACACACAAACTTTGATGGTGGCGATGATTGGTTTGAACTTACCCTGGGTGGCAATTATAATTTAAGTAAGAATAGTCATATCTATGCAGAGTTTGCAAGAGATTTCGGCGGTGATTTCCAACGTAAGTGGAAAGCATCTGCTGGCTTACGCTTTGAATTCTGATAAGAAAAATTCTTAAATATTAAGAGAGAAAACATGAAAAAGTACATTGCTGAAGCAGTAATTATCTCTTTGGCGGTGTACTTTTTTCCTGTTAGAAGATAAGAAGATGAAATGAAACTTATACAAATACTGTTTGTACATATTTTTGATAATATTGTATTCTAGTAGACTGTATAATGATGCAATATGTTTACATATCGATTATGTGTAAAAGTTTTTGTAAAGAAAGGCTTTTTTCTGCAAATTTTGCTATACATACGCGAAATTTTGTAGTAAAATGACTTCACGAGTTATTTTGGCAGAATTCCTGCGTTTTCCGTACATCTGCTAGAGAAAGGTTGTGTTATTAAGGCTATGAACGAAAAATCGACGATGAATAGAAGCTTGAAGAACAGACACCTGCAGATGATTTCTTTAGGAGGTATCATCGGCAGCTGTTATTTTCTGGGTGCCGGTTACGCGATAGAGCAGGCTGGACCTGCAATCATTTTATCTTATCTTTTTGGCGGTGCTATTGTATTATGTGTAATGCTTTGTCTAGCTGAGCTGGCAGTAGCAAAACCGATTTCCGGCTCCTTTGTGACTTATGCACGGGAAAATATTTCTTCAACTTGGGCATGTGGTATAGGTTGGGCTTATTGGCTTAACTGGATGGCTTATGTTCCTTCGGAAATGATTGCTGCGGGAATTATTATGAATAATTTCATACCTGAAGTCAGTCAGCTGTGGTGGGCAATATTGTTCGGTCTTCTGGTTACTGTGATAAATCTCTTCCATGTTGATAAATTTGGCGAAAGCGAATTTTGGCTTTCTATTATAAAAATCATTGCTCTTGTAGTCTTTTGTGCTGTTGCCGGTTTGATAGTTCTTGGCATTATAGGTGAACAGGGATATTTAGGAACTAAAGTGCTTTTAAGTCATGGCGGTTTTGCTCCGCAGGGAAATTGGCCGATTATACTGACGATGGTTATTATTTTGGTTAATTTTCAAGGAACTGAGATTATTGGCTTAGCCGCTGGAGAGTGCAAAGATCCGGTTAAAAGTATTCCTATAGCTGTGCGTAATGTTTCCTGGCGTGTTATTGCTTTGTATATTATTCCTATTACTTTGCTTTTGTCCATTCTTCCTTGGGATAAGGCGAGCCTGAAAGAAAGTGTATTTGCTGCTGCTCTTGCAGAATATGGCTTTGAGGGCATGGCTTCTATGATTGCTTTCGTTGTTTTGGTTGCTGGTGTTTCCTGTGCTAACTCAGGATTATATGGCGGTGCACGGGCATTGCATGCTTTGGCACGTATGGACATGGCACCAGCTTTTCTAGGTACTCTTAATAAAAACGGTATGCCCCAGAATTCCATAATTGCTTCTATTTGTGCATGCTGGCTGGTTATTGTTTTTTATACCTTTAACCCAGATTCAGCCTTATACACATATCTTTTGGCTGTATCGGGATTTACAGGAGCGATGGCATGGATTTCTATCTGCTGGAGTCAGTATAATTATCGGCGTCATCTTATTGCTAATGGAAAAGAAAGTGAATTGAAATATAAAACTCCGTTTTTTCCTTATGTAACCTGCTTTGGCATTTGGTCACAGGTATTTTGTCTGGCTGTTATTGCGTTTACACCAGATTTACGGCAGACTTTATATGCAGGAATACCAATGCTTGTAGTACCTATGCTTTGGTATCGTTGGCGCAGGCATCAACGTATGTTGGCACAGACAAAAGCACATATTGCTATGGCACATAAATCGTAGTAAAGGTTTATTGAAGCACGCTTTAAGCGTGCTTCTGTTTTTATAAAGATATGTAGCTTACTTTATGCTTGACTTTTGGTTAACCTGGTGTTACTCTTTGCTTAATGCTTTAATTGTCAATAAATATTTTATTTAATATAGAGATTTAGAGAGAGAGGTAAAATATATGCGTAAACGTATTCTGGAGCTTTTGCGTAACAGCGGCAGCAATCCACTCAGTGGTGAGGAGATTTCCAGACAGCTGGAGGTTTCCCGTACTGCTGTATGGAAGCATATCCAGACATTGAAGAATGAGGGGTATGATATTGAATCAGTACCTAAGAGGGGATACATTTTGCGTGAGGCACCGGATCGTTTGTTTTCGCAGGAAATTTTATCGCGTTTGCAGACAAAGTGGTTAGGTCATAATATTTGTTATCGTGACAGTGTAGATTCCAGTAATAATTTGGCTAAGATGTTGGCGAATGAGGGCTGCGATAACGGTCTGCTGGTGGTAGCAGAAGAACAGGACGCCGGCAAGGGGCGTTTATCTCGTGGTTGGATTTCTCCTTACGCTAAAGGAATCTGGTTTTCGGTAATACTGAAGCCGCCATTTTTACCGCAGGAAGCTTCTAAATGTACATTGCTGGCAGCTGTTGCTGTTGTAAAGGCTGTCAACAAAATTGCTGGTGTTCAGGCAGCTATAAAGTGGCCGAATGATATTTTGCTTATGGGGCGTAAACTGGTAGGTATTCTTACTGAGATGAATGCAGAGTTTGGACATATAAATTATGTTGTTATTGGTATAGGTATTAATACAAATACACTGCCGGAGGATTATCCAGAGGAGGTTCGACCATTGGCTGTTTCTGTTGCTGAGGCGGCAGTTGAACCTTTTACTCGTGTAGAACTGCTATGTGATGTTCTTAAGAATATGGAGGAACTGTATGAATTGGCAGTAACTGAGGGTTTTGAAGCTGTTTTTGAGCAGTGGAGGAAATATTCCTGTACCTTGGGGCAGCAGGTAAAGGTTATTGCGCCAGATGTTACGTATTTTGGAACAGCAGAAGATATTGATGAACAGGGACTGCTGATAGTAAAGCGTGAAGATGGCAGTTATGAAAAAGTTGTTGCAGGCGACGTATCAATTCGTCCGGCGGCAGCAAAAAATGGTGCTTACGCCTGATGTTTCTATTTGAGAATAAATTTGTTGCAGGAACTATTGCAATATTTCCTTGTTGTGGTAAAATAAGAAAGGCTTTTATGCCGCACTTTAGAGGCGAAAATCAGAATTTCCGAGGAGGAAGCTATAATGTTACTTGTTATGGATGTGGGAAACACCAATATAGTGGCCGGTGTTTTTGATGACAAAAAATTAAAGGTACACTGGAGATTTTCTACAGACCGTTCTAAAACAGCTGATGAGTTTGGAATTATGCTGCGCAGCATGTTTGCTTACAGTGATGTTGATATGGATAAGATTTCTTCAATCATAATTTCCAGCGTAGTACCTCCGGTACTGATTCCTTTATGTCATATGTGCGAGCGCTATTTCAGCATCAAGCCTATGGTTGTTGGGCCTGGTATAAAAAATGGTATTTTTATTAAATATGATAATCCAAAAGAGGTTGGAGCAGACCGCATTGTTAATGCAGTGGCGGCTTTCCACAAATACAGCAGTTTGGGAAAACCAATGATTATTTTGGATTTTGGTACAGCTAATACTTTTTGTGCATTGCTGCCTACTGGTGAATACCTGGGCGGTGCAATTGCTCCTGGTATTGGTATAGCAACTGAGGCTTTGTTTCAGCGAGCAGCTAAACTGCCGCGCATTGAGCTGGTGAAACCTAAAAATGTAATCTGTCGTAATACTGTAAGTTCTATGCAGGCAGGTGCAATATATGGTTTTGTAGGGCAGATGGAAGGTATTGTCAACCATATGAAAAAGGAACTGGGCGGCGATGCTTATGTAATTGCTACGGGCGGTTTCGCCAATACTATGGCAGCTGAATCAGACTGCATTGATGTAGTTGAACCTTTCCTGACATTGGACGGTCTGCGTATTTTATACGAAAAGAACGCAAAGTAAGAAATTAAACAAAAAGCTGTCGCTTTGCGGCAGCTTTTTTCGATAGGAGAAAGATTTATGCAAATAGGTAATATAAAATTAGAAACTCCATTGGCTTTGGCTCCTATGGCTGGAATTACGGATTTACCGTTTCGTCTTATCTGCAGGCGTCAGGGCTGTGGCTTAACTGTTTCAGAAATGGTGAGTACCAAAGGATTGCTGTATAAAAATGTTAAAACTACAGAAATGCTGCGTATAGATGCTGGTGAACGACCGACTGCCATTCAGCTTTTCGGCAGTGTGCCTGAAGAACTGGCAGAAGCAGCACGTATAGTTGAAGCGAGCGGTGCTGATATTATTGATTTTAATATGGGTTGTCCTGTGGCTAAAATTGTTAATAATGGAGAGGGTTCAGCTTTAATGAAAAAGCCGCAGTTGGCACATGATATTTTAAAGGCTATGGTAAAAGCTGTAAAAATACCTGTAACTGTTAAATTTCGTGCAGGCTGGGATGAGAATAATCTTAATGCAGCAGAAATTGCTAAAGCTGCAGAGGCTGCTGGTGCAGCGGCAGTTGCTGTACATGGTCGTACGCGTCAGCAGTTTTATGAAGGCAAAGCTGACCGGAGTGTTATTGCTGCGGTAAAGCAGACGGTAAAGATACCTGTTTTTGGCAATGGAGATATTTTTACAGTAGCAGACGGCAAAAGGATGCTGGAAGAAACAGGCTGTGACGGTTTAATGATTGGGCGTGGGGCTGACGGCAATCCCTGGCTTTTTAGAGAGCTGGCAGCAGTACTGCGCGGAGAAACTTTGCCTTTACCTCCGACATTAGAAGAACGTTTGGCACAGGCAGAGGAGCATTTACAAATGCTTATAGAGCATAAGGGAGAGTATATTTCAGTTAAGGAAATGCGCCGTCATATTTCTGCTTACTTAAAGGGAATGCCCCATGCAGCAGAATTCAGAGGACGCTTTCATAAGGTTGATACACAGGAGCAATTCAGCATTCTTTTAGCAGAATATAAAGAGTGTGCAGAGCATTACTATAAACATGAAAAACATTTTTCATCCATTGTGGAAACAGAGTAAATATGTTAAAATAATATTTTGGAAAAGAAACATTTAGGGAGTTATAAAGTATGGATTCAAGTAAAAAAGCAAAACGTATTGTGAGTATAAGTCTGGGATCTGCTAAGCGTGATGCGTATGCTGCTTTGGAACTTGATGGGCAGAAAATTATTATTGAACGTCGGGGAACTGATGGGGATATTGACAGGGCACGTTTTTTGTTGGAGCAATGGGATGGCAAGGCAGATGCCATAGGTCTTGGCGGAACAGACTTATATGTCTGTGCAGGTAAGAAACGTTATACATTCCGCGAATCTGCTAAGCTTATTGCCAACGTACATAAGACACCAGTGTTGGATGGCAGCGGTCTGAAAAATTCTTTGGAGCGTAAGCTTATTCAAAAATTAGCTGCTTCAGGAAAGCTGCCGATAAAAGGCAGTAAGGTACTGCTTGTTTGTGCAGTAGACCGTTTCGGCATGGCAGAAGCATTGCAGCAGGCAGGTGCAAGTGTTACTTTCGGCGATTTAATTTTCGGACTAAATATTAACAAACCCTTACATTCTTTAAAAAAATTGGCATGGTGGGCAGCATTGCTGGCACCTGTTGTAACTAATCTGCCGGTAAGCTGGTTCTACCCTATGGGTAAGGAGCAGGAAGTGCGTGTTATGCGTCATCCGGAATATTTTTTGGATAATGATATTATTGCCGGAGATTTTCATTATATAAAGAAGTTTATGCCTAATAAACTTCCAGGAAAAATAATTATTACCAATACTGTTACTGCTGTCGATAGAGAGCTGCTCAAACAGGCAGGTGTAAAGATGCTTATTACTACAACCCCTTGTATTGACGGACGCAGCTTTGGCACTAATGTAATGGAGGCTATGCTGGTAGCTTTACATGGCGGTAATGGGTCGCTGTCTGCTGATGAATATTTGAAGCTTTTGGAGCATTATCATATAGAATCTTCTGTGGAGTACTTTGGTACTAAGGAGTAGTTTGTTTTCATGGAAAAATTTGCCTTTATTATTCATCCATTATCTCTGCAGGATATGGAACATTTGTCACCGTTTATGAAATATATTCCCGCTTCCGTCATAGAAGCCTGCCTTAAGATGAAAAAACCTTTCAAGGTTTCGCATATTACAGGAATTAAAAGTCCGTATGCAGAGGCTGAGGGGTGGTTCATCGGGTGTCCGCTTACTGCTAAACAAATGATGGAGCTGCCGGAAGAATTTGTCATGGACAGAATCATTCAGTCCGGTAAGGTTGCGCAAGAGCTGGGAGCAAAAATAGTTGGTCTGGGAGCTTTTACGTCTATTGTCGGTGATGCAGGAATTACCGTAGCTGAAAATTTGGATATCGCTGTTACCTCAGGCAACAGTTATACTGTTGCAACTGCTGTACAGGGAACAAAGCAGGCTGCAACGCTTATGGGAAAGAAACTCAAAGAATGTAGGGCAGTTGTTGTAGGTGCAACTGGTTCTATAGGTGCAGCAGCAGTTAGGCTTTTAGCCAAAGAGGTTAAGCATATCACTCTTATGGCAAGGCATATAGTGCCGCTTGAGGAATTGGCACAGGAGCTTATAAGCCAGAATCATTGTGAGGTTGCTGTAAGCAGAGATATTCATGCAGCATTGCAGGAAGCTGATATTGTTATTACCGTTACCAGTGCCTTGGATTTTTTGATTGAACCGGAAGATTTAAAGCCCGGAGCTGTTGTCTGCGATGTAGCACGTCCGCGTAATGTATCGCGAGAAGTATCATTAAAACGTAATGATGTACTTGTTATTGAAGGCGGTATAATTAATATTCCAGGTAATGTTGATTTTCATTTTAATTTTGGCTTTCCGCCGCATACATCCTATGCCTGCATGGCAGAAACGATGATTTTGGCACTTGATGGAAGATATGAGAATTTTTCTTTAGGTCGTGCTTTGGACATTAATAAGATAAATCTTATTTCTCAGCTGGCTGAAAAACATAATTTCCAGATGGCAGGTTTCCGTAATTTTGAAAGAGCAGTATCCAGTGAACATATAGCAGAGGTAAAACATAATGCACAGCATGCACTTGCAGTGCATGGATGCTGATGTTTGTTGACAAGATAATCTTGCAACGCTTATAATCATTGTTAGTATACATAATTAATTATTAAGGAGCAGAAAAATGGCTAATAAAGAAACTATCTTAACAACTGAAGGTTTACAAAAATTAGAAGACGAATTAGAAAATCTTGTCACTGTACGCCGTCAGGAAGTTGCTGAGCGTTTAAAAGTCGCTATTTCTTATGGTGATATCAGCGAAAACTCTGAGTATGATGATGCTAAGAGTGAGCAGGCTTTTATTGAAGGCCGTATTTTAGAGTTGGAGCAGATGATTAAAACTGCTACCATTATTGATGACAGCGGCAATAAGGAAGCTGGTGTGGTTTCCCTTGGCTCTACTGTACTGCTGCTTGATAAAGAAACTGGCGAAGAGGAAACTTATACTATTGTTGGTACAACAGAAGCAGATCCTTTCCGCAACCGTATCTCTAATGAATCCCCTGTGGGTGTTGCTATTTTGGGACAAAAGGTTCACAGCGTAGTTGTTGCTAATACTCCTGCTGGTGAACTATCCTATGAAATCCTGGAAATAAAATAAGGAGGAACATGACTAAGATATGGCAGAAAATAAGCAATATTTAGAAGAAAACGCATCTCTTACAGAAACAGAACTCAACGAACAAGTACAGGTGCGTATTGATAAAATGCATAAAATTGAAGAACGTGGCTGGAAACCTTTTGGTTATCGTTTCCTGTGGACTCATCGTGCAGCAGATATAGCTGCTCAGTTTGAGGAGCTTTCTGAAAAAGAAACAGAAGTGAAAATGTCCGGTCGTATTATGGCTATTCGCGGTCACGGCAAAACCTGTTTTATGGATATGCAGGATAAAACAGGTCGTATTCAAGTTTATGTACGCAAAGATGTTATAGGCGAAGAAAATTACGCTTTAATTAAACTGTTGGATATTGGTGATACTGTTGGCATTACCGGCAGTGCTTTCCGTACCCATATGGGAGAACTTTCTATTAAAGCACAGGCTGTAGAAATTCTTTCTAAATCTTTGCGTCCGCTGCCGGAAAAATGGCATGGACTGAAAGATGTAGAGATTCGTTATCGTCAGCGTTATGTTGATCTTATCGTTAATCCTGAAGTACGTGATACATTTGTAAAACGTAGCCAGGTTATTAAGAGTGTACGCGAAGTACTCGACAGCCATGACTTTTTGGAAGTAGAAACTCCTATTCTCAATACTATTGCCGGAGGTGCTGCGGCACGTCCGTTTATCAGCTATCATAACAGCTTGGATATGCAGGTATATATGCGTATTGCACCGGAATTGTATCTTAAACGTCTTATTGTAGGCGGTATGGATCGTGTTTACGAATTAGGACGCGTATTCCGTAATGAAGGCATAGATAACCGTCATAATCCCGAATTTACCAGTGTGGAAATTTATCAGGCTTTTGCGGATTACCGCGACATGATGGATTTGACAGAGGAAATTGTTGTTAAGACGGCAGAAAAAGTACTTGGTACTACTGCTATTGTTTATGAAGGAACCCAAATTGAACTTGCTTCTCCCTGGAAACGCATGACTATGGTAGAGGCTGTTAAGGAATATTCCGGCAAAGATTTCAGCAATGTTACAGATTTGGAAGAAGCACGTGCCATTGCTAAAGAGTTAAAGGTTGCCATAGAGCCTTCTTTCGGTATTGGTAAGATTATTAATGCCTGCTTTGAAGAATATGTAGAGGATAAGCTTATTCAGCCTACATTTATTACTGGACATCCGAAAGAGATTTCTCCTTTAGCTAAGAGCAACCCTGATAATCCTGAAATTACCGATCGTTTTGAGGCTTATATTTACGGACGTGAAATCTGCAACGGCTTTACTGAATTAAATGATCCTATCGACCAAAAGGAGCGTTTCTTAAAGCAGGTTGAAGAACGTGCAAACGGTGATGAAGAAGCTAATATGATGGATGAAGATTTTGTTCATGCATTGGAATATGGCTTGCCTCCTACAGGCGGTTTAGGTATTGGTATTGACCGTTTGGTTATGTTCCTGACTGACAGTGCTTCAATTCGTGATGTACTTTTCTTCCCGACAATGAAACCTTTAGGAAAAGCTGCCAATACGGAAAAACCTGCTTTTCTGACTGGTGAAACTGCCGCAGCAGAGGTTTTGGCTGAAACAGAAACTGAGGTTATAGATTTTTCTAAAGTACAAATAGAGCCGTTGTTTGAAGAAGCTGTAGATTTTGATACTTTCTGTAAATCTGATTTCCGTGCAGTTAAAGTAAAAGAATGTGCTGCTGTACCTAAGAGCAAAAAATTATTAAAGTTTGTTTTAGATGACGGTACTGGAACAGACAGAGTTATTCTGAGCGGTATTCATGCTTTTTATGAGCCGGAAGACTTAGTAGGAAAAACTTTGATTGCTATTGTAAATCTGCCGCCGCGTAAAATGATGGGTATTGAATCCTGCGGTATGCTGCTCAGTGCTATTCACGAAGAAGAAGGAGAAGAAAAACTGAACCTTCTTATGGTAAATAATAGAATACCTGCTGGTGCTAAACTGCACTGATAAAAAATAAAATAATTAATAAAAAACTGGCGTTGCAGAAATCTGTGACGTCAGTTTTTTATTGACTAAAAAAATAGCGGATTATTATTTTTCTGTACTTGACAATAATTTATGAATATGATAACATTATAAACTACATCGTTATTATTAGTGCAGGTGGAGATTTTGACAACAAATATTGCCGGGTCAGTGGTTGAACGGCGTATTTTGCTTATAATGAAAGATGAAGCTCATCATCGAAGACAACAGACAAGGTCCTTGTGGTAAGAACCTTGTTTTTTTTGTCAAGAATGGTTGTGCTGATTTTAGTGTGTCTATTAAATAAGAAGGGGTGAGGAATTACATGTTTAAACCGGTTCCAGTGGGTGATAGGACTCGGTATAGTTATGCGAGAATCAATGAAATTTTGCCTATGCCTCATTTGATTGATATTCAGAGAAAATCCTATGAGTGGTTCATTAAGGAAGGTCTTCTGGAGATTCTGCATGATATTTCTCCTATTAAAGATTTTACAGGTAATCTGGAGCTTTCCTTTGAAAGCTTTGATTTAGGAAAACCTAAATACAGTGTTGAAGAGTGCAAGGAAAGAGATGAATCTTATTCTGCACCGATGAATGTAAAAGTACGCTTGCTGTACAAAGACAGCCTTGAAATTAAGGAATCTTCTGTGTTCATGGGTGATTTTCCTCTGATGACTGAAACAGGTACCTTTGTTATCAATGGTGCTGAACGTGTTATTGTCAGTCAGCTTGTACGTTCCCCAGGTGTTTATTACAGTGTAACTATGGATCCCAGCGGTAAGAAAATTTACGGTACTACTGTAATTCCTAACCGCGGTGCTTGGATTGAATATGAAACAGATCTCAATGATGTTATCTTTGCACGTGTTGACCGTACCCGTAAAATTCCGGCAACTACTTTGCTGAGAGCTTTGGGATTGTCCAGTAATGATGAAATCATTGCCTTTTTCGGCAAGCATCCTGCACTTATGGCTACCTTGGAAAAGGACAGCACTACAAACAGAGATGATGCAATGATTGAGGTTTATAAAAAGCTGCGTCCAGGCGAACCTCCTAACTTGGAAAATGCTCAGCAGCTGATTGAGTCAACTTTCTTTGATCCTAAACGTTATGATCTTGCTAGTGTTGGCCGTTATAAACTGAATAAAAAATTGGGCTGGCGCAGCCGTTTGAGCGGTACTGTTCTGGCAGAGCCTATTGTGGATACTGAAACAGGCGAAATTATTATACCGTCTGGTACAAAAATGACTGATGAAAATCTGGATAAGGTTGAAGCCAGCGGTGTTTATGAGGCTGAAGGTCTGCGTCCTATCAAAGTTATGCACCATGATGAGCCTATGCTGATGCTGTTTACAACAGGCATTAATGAAAAAACTTATACCATATCTGTTGAAGATGTTTTTGCTTCTTTCAGCTATTTGCTGAATTTGATGGATGGCTATGGCAGCGGTGATGATATTGACCATTTAGGAAATCGTCGTGTTCGCTGTGTAGGCGAGCTGCTGCAAAATCAATTCCGTATTGGTCTTGCACGTATGGAGCGTGTTGTACGTGAGCGTATGACTATTCAGGAAACTGAGGGAATTACTCCGCAGGCACTGATTAATATTCGCCCTGTTGTTGCTGCAATTAAAGAATTTTTCGGCAGCAGCCAGCTGTCTCAGTTTATGGATCAGAACAACCCGTTGGCAGAGCTGACTCATAAACGCCGTTTGTCTGCCCTTGGCCCTGGCGGTTTATCCCGTGAGCGTGCAGGTTATGAAGTCCGTGACGTACATAACTCTCACTATGGCCGTATGTGTCCTATTGAAACGCCTGAAGGCCCTAACATCGGCTTGATTGGTTCGTTGTCTACATATGCAGTTATCAATAAATATGGTTTTATGGAAACTCCGTACCGTATTGTAGATAAAGAAGCAAAGCGTGTAACTGAAAAAGTAGTTTATATGACTGCTGATGAAGAAGATAAGTATATTGTTGCACAAGCCAACGAACCGTTGGATGATAATGGATATTTCTTGGGCGAACGTGTTACTGCACGTGCTAAAGATGATGTCCTGTCCATTACTCCTGACCGTGTTGACCTGATGGACGTTTCTCCTAAACAGGTAGTATCTATTGCTACAGCACTGATTCCGTTCTTGGAAAACGATGACGCTAACCGTGCACTTATGGGTGCAAACATGCAGCGTCAAGCAGTGCCTCTGCTGTGTACCCAAGCTCCGATTATCGGTACTGGTATGGAATATAAGGTTGCTGTTGACTCTGGTGTCTGCGTATTGGCTAAACGTGCTGGTGAAGTTATCCGCGTAGTAGGCAATGAAATTCGTGTTCGTGCAGAGAATGGTGAAGTTGATATTTATCCGCTGCTGAAATTCAAGCGTTCTAACCAAGGCACCTGCGTAAATCAACGTCCGATTGTATTTAAGGGTGATAAAGTTAAGGAACATGATGTTTTGGCTGACGGGCCTGCAACCGATCATGGCGAACTGGCTTTGGGTCATAACGTAATTGTTGCTTATATGCCTTGGGAAGGCTATAACTATGAAGATGCTGTTTTGCTGAATGAAGATTTGGTAAAAGCTGATATCTTTACTTCTATCCATATAGAAGAATACGATTGCGATGCTCGTGATACCAAGCTTGGTAAGGAAGAAATTACCCGTGAGATTCCAAACGTCTCTGAAGAAGCATTGAAAGATTTGGATGAACGCGGTATTATCCGCATTGGTGCGGAAGTACGCCCCGGTGATATTCTGGTTGGTAAGGTTACTCCTAAAGGTGAAACTGAGCTGACAGCAGAAGAACGCCTGCTGCGTGCTATATTTGGTGAAAAAGCGCGTGAGGTTCGCGACAGCTCTCTGCGTGTACCGCATGGCGAAGCTGGTAAGATTGTAAGTGTTAAAGTATTCAGCCGTGAAAACGGTGATGATTTACCGCCGGGAGTAAATGAACAGGTACGTGTACATATTGCACAAAAACGTAAGATTTCCGAAGGCGATAAGATGGCTGGTCGTCACGGCAACAAGGGTGTCGTTTCCCGTATTATGGCTCGTGAGGATATGCCATTCCTGCCTACTGGTGAACCAGTGCATATTGTACTGAATCCTTTGGGCGTACCTTCCCGTATGAATATCGGACAGGTTTTGGAAAACCATTTAGGTTGGGCTGCACGTGCTTTGGGTATGGAAATTGATACCACCAATCTTATGAGTAAGCTTGCGGCTGCTGAAAAGAGCGGTGCTGTGGAGGGAACTCCGGAGTTTGAAGCTGCTTATCAGCAGGAATTGGCAAATTCTGATACAGCTAAAAAACTTGAAAATTACGGCTACAATTATGAAAAATATGGTATGCCGAAGACTGTAGAAATTGATAAATTCGGCGGTAAGAGCGTTAAGGCTGTACAGATTTCCGTACCTGTATTTGACGGTGCGCATGAGCAGGATATTGCTGATGCTTTGGAACTTGCAGGTATTGATAAAACAGCTAAGACAGTTCTTTATGACGGCCGTACAGGCGAGCCTTTTGATAATCCTGTTACTGTAGGTCTGACATATTACCTCAAGCTGCATCACCTTGTTGATGATAAAATCCATGCCCGCAGCACCGGCCCGTACTCTCTTGTTACTCAGCAGCCGTTGGGCGGTAAAGCACAATTCGGCGGTCAAAGATTTGGTGAGATGGAAGTTTGGGCATTGGAAGCATATGGTGCTGCCTATACTTTGCAGGAAATTCTGACAGTTAAGTCTGATGACGTTGTTGGTCGTGTTAAGACATATGAAGCAATTGTCAAGGGTGAAAATGTTCCGGATCCTGGTATTCCTGAATCCTTTAAAGTACTGGTTAAAGAGCTGCAGTCCATTGGCTTGGATATTAAAGTTCTTAACGAGGATGAAGAAGAAGTATCTTTGCGTGATGATGAAGATGATGATATCGCAACTACTGCACGCGAAGTAGATTTAAACATCGATGGACAGGTTGTAGAAACTGCACCTGAACAGCATGTTGATGATTATGCTGATAATGACGCTACCGAGGATCCTGGCGATGTCATTGCTGATTTAGGTAATTTTACAATTACTGATAATCCAAACGGCAGCCTTGATGATCCTGATAATATGTAAGAGAAGGGAGCGAATGATTCTTGATCGACGTAAATAATTTTGTGTCTATGCGTATCGGTTTGGCTTCTCCGGATCAAATCAGAGCTTGGTCTTACGGTGAAGTAAAAAAACCTGAAACCATCAATTATAGAACTTTAAAGCCGGAACGGGATGGTCTGTTCTGCGAAAGAATCTTTGGCCCTACGAAGGATTGGGAATGTCATTGCGGCAAATATAAACGTATTCGTTATAAGGGCATTATCTGCGACAAGTGCGGAGTAGAGGTAACTCGCAGTAAAGTTCGCCGTGATCGTATGGGTCACATCGAACTGGCTGCACCTGTTTCTCACATTTGGTATTTTAAGGGTATTCCCAGCCGTATGGGTTTGATTTTGGATATTTCTCCCAAAGCTTTGGAAAAGGTACTGTATTTTGCTAATTATATTGTACTTGATCCAGGTGAAAGCGGTTTAGCAAGAAAACAGATTCTGTCTGAGCCTGATTATGTGGAAGCACGTGATAAATATGGTGATACTTTCCGTGTAGGCATGGGTGCACAGGCTGTAAAAGAGCTGTTGGAAAATATTGATTTAAAATCACTGGTTGCAGAACTGCGTGCTGAAATGAAAGATGTAAGCGGTCAGCGTAAGATTCGTGCTGTACGCCGTCTTGAGGTTGCTGAAGCTTTCTTGAAATCCGGCAATCGTCCTGAATGGATGATTTTGGATGTAGTTCCGGTAATTCCGCCGGAACTGCGTCCGATGGTACAGCTTGACGGCGGTCGTTTTGCAACTTCCGATTTGAATGATTTGTACCGCCGTGTAATCAACCGCAACAACCGTTTAAAACGTCTGCTGGAGCTGCACGCACCTGATATCATTGTCCGCAATGAAAAACGTATGCTGCAGGAAGCAGTAGATGCTTTGATTGACAACGGCCGCCGCGGTCGTCCTGTAACTGGCCCTGGTAACCGTCCTTTGAAATCTCTTTCTGATATGCTCAAAGGTAAACAAGGCCGTTTCCGTCAGAACCTGTTAGGTAAGCGTGTTGACTATTCCGGTCGTTCCGTAATTGTTGTTGGCCCTGAATTGAAAATGCATCAATGCGGTCTGCCTAAAGAAATGGCTTTGGAGCTGTTTAAACCTTTTGTTATGAAACGTTTGGTAAACAGCGGCGAAGCAAGCAATATTAAGAGTGCAAAACGCATGGTGGAACGTGCAACCAATGTTGTATGGGATGTTTTGGAAGAAGTAATCAAAGAGCATCCTGTTCTGCTTAACCGTGCTCCGACTCTGCACAGACTTGGTATTCAGGCTTTTGAACCTATTTTGTCTGAAGGTCGTGCAATTAAGCTGCATCCTCTGGTATGTACTGCTTATAATGCGGACTTTGACGGTGACCAGATGGCTGTCCATCTGCCGCTTTCTGTTGAAGCACAGGCAGAAGCACGTATGCTGATGATGTCTGTAAATAATATTTTAGCACCTAAAGATGGTAAGCCTGTTGCCGTGCCTACACAGGATATGGTTTTGGGTTCTTACTACCTGACTATTGTCAGAGAGGGTGCGTTGGGTGAAGGCAAGCGTTTCTCCAGCGTTAATGAAGCACAGCTGGCTTATTTCCACCATGCTGTAGCTTTGCAGGCACTTATCAATGTATATATTCCCAATAATGAAATTTATGACGAAACAAAAGGTGCAGTATTAGGCGAAAGTGGTGTAACTTTGGTTGAAACCACTGTCGGCAACACTATTTTCAATGGTGAGCTGCCTTTGGAAATGCGTTATTTCAGCAAGCATACTGATGAAAACGGTAATGAAAAATGGCGTTTGATTCAGCTTATCGATAAAAAAGAATTAGGCAAACTGGTAGCTAAGGCACATAAGCTTTATGGTAACCTGCGTACTGCTGAGGTTTTGGATATCGTTAAGAAAATGGGTTATGACAATGCCTGCAAGTCTGGTATTTCCATTGCAACATCTGATATTAAAATTCCTGGCGAAAAAGCTATAATCCTAGAAGCAACTGAAAAAGAGGTTGATAAGGTTGAACGCCTGTTCCGCCGTGGTTTGATGAGTGATGATGAACGTTATCGCAAGGTTATTGAATTGTGGAACGAAGCTACAGATAAAGTAACTGATAAACTGATGAAATCTACCATGGATAAGTTCAATCCTGTATCTATGATGGCTGATTCCGGTGCTCGCGGTAATAAACAACAGATTCGTCAGCTTGCTGGTATGCGTGGTTTGATGGCTGACCCATCTGGCCGTATCATTGACCGTCCTATCAAAGCAAACTTCCGTGAAGGCTTAACCATTTTGGAATACTTCATTTCTTCCCATGGTGCGCGTAAAGGTTTGGCAGATACTGCTTTGCGTACTGCTGACTCCGGTTACTTAACCCGTCGTTTAGTTGACGTTGCACAGGATGTAATTGTTCGTGAGGATGACTGTGATATTGTCGGCATGAACATTGTCAAAGAGCGTAACCGTTTGAGCAAGGCTGTTCTTGGTGCAAGCCAGAACAAGATTCGCGAAAAGGTAATGGGACGTACTTTGGCTTCCGGTGTCTTTGATGCTGAGGGCAATATCGTTGCTGAAGCAGATACCAATATTACTGATGATCTCTTTAATAAACTCAATGCAGCTAAGGTTGAAGAAATTAAGCTGTATTCAAGTGAAGATATGGACGGTGAAGATGTTGAAACTGTCCGCATAAATATCAGCGATACCTTTGCTTACAATGTGCTCAAAGAAACAATGATGCACAACTTCAACGGCAAAGAAGCAGCAGCTGATATTGTCAACGGTGCTGGTGAAGTTCTTGCTCCTGCCGGTGAAACTATGACCGAAGCATTAATTGAAGCAATTCTGGCTGACGGAACTGTTAAAGAAATGCGTATCCGCAATAATGAAATTGCAGGTATCGAGGTTGAAGCTATTACCGAGGGCAAAAAGAAACAGACTGTTGTAGAATCTCTGCATGACCGCATTATAGGACGTAATCTTGCAGAAGATATTCTTGATGAAAATGGTGAGGTTGTTTACCACATCAATGAATATATTACTGAACCCATTGCAGAACATATCTGCAAGCTGCGTACTAAAGTTAAGATTCGCAGCGTACTTACCTGTAAAGCAAAATATGGTGTCTGCCGTAAATGCTATGGCCGCAATCTGGCAACAGGCAAAAACGTTGACGTTGGCGAGGCTGTTGGTACTATTGCAGCACAGTCCATTGGTGAACCTGGTACTCAGCTGACCATGCGTACCTTCCATACCGGCGGTGTTGCAGGTGCAGATGATATTACTCAAGGTCTGCCGCGTGTTGAAGAATTGTTCGAAGCACGTAAGCCTAAACATCCTGGCATTTTGTCTGAGGTTGCAGGTCACGTACACATTGTTCAGGAGGGCAACAGCCGCAAGGTATTTGTTACTGCTTTTGACGGTGCTGTGGAAGAATATGCAATTCCTTATGGTGCAAAACTTTCTGTTGCTGAGGGTGATGAAATTGCTAAGGGCGACCGCCTGACAGAAGGTTCTTTGAATCCGCATGATGTACTGCGTATCAGCGGCATTAAAGCTACTCAAAACTATCTGGTATCTCAGGTAGTAGGCGTATACAAATCCCAGGGCGTTGATATCAACAGTAAGCATATTGAGGTTATGGTACGTCAGATGATGCGTAAAGTGCGTATTGAAGAATCCGGCGATACAACAATGCTGCCTGGCGAATATGTTGATGTAGCTGAGTATGAAGAGCAGAACACCGAGATGCTGGAAGCCGGCAAAGAGCCTGCTGAAGGACGTCCGATTCTGCTTGGTATTACCAAAGCTTCTTTGGCTACAGATTCTTTCCTGTCCGCTGCATCTTTCCAGGAAACTACTCGTGTACTTACAGATGCTGCTATTAAAGGCAAGGTTGATCCGCTGCTGGGTCTGAAAGAAAACGTTATTATCGGTAAGCTGATACCTGCTGGTACTGGTATGGGTCGCTACCGTGATGTAAAAGTCAAATATAACGTACCTGTAGAGATTACAGAATTAGAAAAAACTGAGCTTTCCGAACAGGAATAATAAGTAACAGTAAACGCCTCAAAGCCTTTGGCTCTGGGGCGTTTTTCCTAAAGTGTATTTTAAGGAGCTAAACTATGCTGATAAAAAAGTACCCGGTTCCATGCAGGGTAGATTATGTACCTTCTCCGTATGAACCTGATGAAGACGGTGTACAGGATGTAGGTTATAAAACAGGCACACTAAGTGACGGCAGAGCCTATCGTTTGGAGTGCTGGCGCATGGATGATATGCTGATGCTGACAATGATGTTTTCTGATTTAGCTTTGGAAGCTTATAAGCGTTTTGATATGCCGCTGCTTTTGGAGACAGAGGGCATTTTACGCTTTCTGGGTGAAAACTATAAATTGCAGGCTGCACGGACTCAGGATGACAGAGGGCAGCAGATGTGGGCATTAAATGTTATGCTGGCAAATAAGAAGAATACCTATGCCGAGCTTTTGGTAGAGCTTAACAGATATATTTTATAAATTTTAGAGCAGAATGAGGCAGTTTCGCTTCAGACTGCTCTTTTTTTAATCTGAAATTCATTTTTCCGTCATATCCTTACTGTGGTAAAATATTCGTAAGGAGGTAAATTGAAGATGAAAGTTCTTTTAGCGGAAGATGATATAAATTTAGGCAAGTTATTGAGTGTGCTGCTCAAGAAACAGAATATCAGTGTTGAATGGGTACAAGATGGCGAGACTGCCTACAATTCTGTTTACAATGATGGCTATGATGTGCTGGTTTTGGATTGGATGATGCCTAAACTGGATGGTGTACAGCTGTGCCGCCGCCTGCGTGAGGAGGAATATCAGGGACGTATAATTCTGCTTACTGCCAAGGATACGTTGGCTGATAAGGTGCAGGGTCTTAACAGTGGCGCTGATGATTATCTGGTAAAGCCATTTGAACTGGAGGAACTGGTAGCAAGATTAAATGCTCTTGCACGCCGTCAGGGAGATTATCATGCAGAAAACCTGCGTTATGGTGATTATACCTTAGAGGCTTCTACTTACTGCCTTGTTTATGGTGAAAAACGTGCAGAGCTGCGGCCGCGTGAATTTAAATTATTAGAATTATTGATGCGCAATCATGGACAGATTATTCCGCGTGCTGTTTTGCAGGAGCGTATTTGGGGTTTGGATAATGATGTTACGGAAAATAATTTAGATGTACATATACGTTTGGTACGTAAAAAAATTCTGACACTCAACAATGAGGAACTGATAAAAACAATGCGGGGCGTAGGCTATTATGTGGAATAAGCCGTTTGAACAGTTACGCAGACGGATGACGCGTGTTTATGCCGTCATTTTTGGGATGCTGATACTGGTGATTGTAGCTGCTGCTTATACACTTATCTGGTGGGAAATTTTGGCACATGAAAAGCAGGTTTTGCTGGCACAGATTTATCATGAGGGTGAAGAATGGATAGAATCAGGAGAACCGCCCTGTTCGGAAAGCAGCATCCGCAGTAACAGTATGCTGGCATATTTTATTGAAAATGATGGACAAACAGTTATTATGAATCAGTTGGGGAATGGAGCTGTTGGTGATGCCCTTTGGCAGCGCAGAAATGAATGGCCGCAGACAATGGACACTGCCAAAATGATAAGGATGCACGCAGCTGATGGTAAGCGGCTGCGGTATTTGGCAGCTGTTGCACCGATATTAGATAATAATGAACAGATAGGTATTCTCTATATGTTCAAAAATATGGAGTTTTATTATGAGGCTGCCTATAAAACTTTGTTTTTACTGTTGTGTATGTCTTTGGTGATGTTTATGGCTGCCTGTTACGGCGGTTATTATCTTGCAGGGAGAAATATTCTTCCTATCAGCAAAATGTATGAGCGGCAGAAACAGTTTACAGCAGATGCTTCGCATGAAATGCGGACACCGTTGGCGGTTGTCAAGTTGGCACTGGAAGGTTTGCAGGCAGACAGTGAAAGTCATTACAGCGAATTTTCCAAGGAGTCGCTTGCTATAATGCAAAGCGAGGCAGACCGCTTACAGCGTCTTACAGAGAATCTGATGACTTTAGCACGCTGCGATGAGGGTGAAGTACCTATCTATAAACAGCATATAAATATAACTGCACTTTGCTGTGAGGTTGGCAGTCAGATGCAGCTTTTGGCTGCAAAACGGCAGATTAAGCTGCTGATTGATATTCAGCAGGGATTGAGCTTTTGGGGCGATGAAATGGAGCTGTCACGTTTAGTAATTATCCTGCTGGATAATGCCATGAAATATTCTCCTGATGGCAGCAGTATCTTTCTTAGGGCGATGGCTGCAAAAGAAAAGCTGCTTATAGAAGTTGCTGATGAGGGCTGTGGTATCAGCGATGAAGATAAAAAGAAAGTCTTTGACCGTTTCTATCGTGTAGATAAGGCACGCAGCCGCAGTCAGGGCGGATTGGGGCTTGGTTTGTCCTTAGCCTGGGCGATTGCTGTAAAATATAAGGGAACAATAAAAATTTTTGATAATAAACCAAAGGGAACTGTTTTTTCTGTAAAGCTGCCTAAACAGCTTAACTGAAGATGAAACCCCTCTTCATTGATGATTAAGTAAGTCTTGTTATAATGCTCGTGATAAAAGATACAAGACACGCTTAGTTAATAATGAAGGGGGATTTTTTATGTCGGGAAAATATTGGAGTTTGCTTTTTTTGACAGCAGTTTTATTATTGTTTTTTGCTAACGGCAGTTTGCTGATTACCGATAGTGTAGAGTCTAATTATGCCTTAACAGCTAAAGAAATGGTTTTGAGTGGCGATTGGCTTTCACCGCAAATTTATGGAAATTACTGGTATGATAAACCGGTTTTCTTTTATTGGCTGACGGCAGCTGCTTTTAAGATTTTTGGCTTTACGGAATTTGCTGCACGCTTTTTTCCTGCTGTATTTGGCATTTTGGCGTTGGGACTTGTTGGCTGGGGAGGCAGCAAATTATATGGTGAACGCAGCGGGTTTTACAGTGCTTTGGTATTGATGAGCAGTGTAGAATTTTTTCTCATAAGTAAATCTGTGATTACAGATTCTGTATTTTTCTTTTTCTTCAGTGCTGTTTTGTTATTTTTCTATTTGGGTTATCGTGACGGAAAAACAGCTTATTGGTATATTATGTATGCAGCAGCAGGCTTTGCTGTACTTACTAAAGGGCCTATTGGTGTGCTGCTTCCTGGATTAATTATCACTTTGTTTTTGCTATGGCAGAGAAACTGGCGTGTACTTGCTCAGATGCGTTTAGGCAGTGGTGTTCTTCTATGGACAATTATCACTGTGCCTTGGTATACGGCAATGTATTATCTGCATGGCAGTGATTTTATTAATACTTTCTTTGGTATACATAATTTCCTGCGTGCTACGGTTTCTGAACATCCGCGTGATGATGTATTTTATTATTATACGATGATTAATGCTTTGGCATTATTTCCATGGACTGCTCTTATTCCCTGGGGGTTGTACAGACATTATCACCGTCATGGTCTGCACATAGAACAGCAGTCAGGTTTTTTGCTGCTGTGGGCAGGTGTTGTGTTTATCTTTTTTCAATGTATGGCAACTAAATATATTACCTACACCTATCCGTTGCTTTTCCCGACAGCTTTGCTTTTGGGACAGCTTATCGAACGCTGCTCTGACAGTTGGTACACTGCCGGCTATAAATTTATCTTGAGTACAGGTTTCTTTATATTGTTAATTGCTGCCTGGTGGGTATCAGATAGAGGTTTACTTGCAGTTGATTATTTATATCTGCTGCCGCTTTCTTTGATAATAGCAATTATAATTATATGTTTATTGCAGAGATATTTTTACAGACAGATTTATACAGTAACTATATTGAGTGCTGCCTTTTATCTGGCACTTATTTTCAGCATTGCCGTGCCGCTTAGTGAACAGCGCAGTGCAAAAAATTTAGGGCAGATGCTGGAGCAGCAGCAAATAAGTGACATAGGAGTATATGGAAAATATCCAACTTCAGCAGTTTTTTACAGCGGAAGCAGAATAGTGAAACTGCTGCCTGAGAGGGATGTGGCAGGTTATGTACCGCAGAATTTTTCCTGGAGCGGTAAAAATGTAATGCCTTATGCTGTCTTGGAGGCAAATCCTTATAATCGCGTGTTGGTATCTGCTAAAAGTTTGTCTGCTTTTCGCAGGGAAGCAGGTTGGAGCTGGCGCACAAGCATTTGCAGTGGTGAATGGCTGCTTTTGACTATGTAAATAATAATTTATTTTTTACCGCATATCATCATAGCTGATGAGGTGCGGTAATTTTTGTATATGAATATAAAAGATGTTTTATCTGGAACACTAGAGCTTATAAAAAATAATAAAAAAATATAAAAACCACTTCAAAAGGTCTTGTAGGGGGGGACGATTGTGGTATAATGAACCCAACGGCAAGAG
>CAZVSX010000007.1:45570-69882 GCA_964630355.1 uncultured Phascolarctobacterium sp. | reverse complement strand
TAATTTTTCTTTGCCATGGCAATAAGTGAATAGTTTTTAGTCTATAAGGAGATTATCATGAAGCACTTAATAAAATTATTTATGGTTTTTGTTATTGCTTGCTGTATGTTTATGGGAGTAAATCAAGCTGAAGCAGGACTTATCAGCAAGGAACAGGAAATTGAGATGGGTCAGAAAACAGCGCAGCAATTAGAAGCACAGTATGGAGTTTTACAAGATCCGTATTTGCAGGAACGCGTTAATCGTATTGGGCAGAGCCTTGCTAAAGTTTGTGGGCGTGATGATATAACTTATTCCTTTAAAGTTCTTAATAATAATGAGGTCAATGCATTAGCTTGTCCTGGAGGATTTATTTATGTTTATAAGGGTTTGATTGATTATATGCCTACAGATATGGAATTAGCAGGTGTTTTAGGGCATGAAGTTGGACATGTTGCCAAGAAGCATACTGTTAATGCTGTTGAAAAGCAGATGTGGACTTCTTTGATTTTGATAGCTGCAACACGCGGGCAGGGACTTGGTCTGGTACAGGCAGCTCAACAGGCTTTATTTGCTGGTTACAGCCGTACAGATGAGCGTGGAGCGGATAAGGAGGGTGTAAAAAATTCTATTGCAGCAGGTTATAACCCGTACAGCATGTTGATTACCGTGTGGAAACTTGATGATTTATCCAAACAGGGCGGCGGCTCTAATTATGGATTATTCAGCAGCCATCCTGAACCGGAAGAACGTGTAAAGCGTGTAATGAAACAATTGAAAGATTATGATATTCATCCGGATGTTGTTGTTACTAATGATGATTATGCTGTTGTTAAAGAGGGAGATTGGAATTTTACTATCAGTCAAAGTATTGGCAATACAAAGGCAAAATATCGTGCTTATATGCTGGCAGGAGGATTGTGGACTGTACGCAAACGTGGAATAATTAATCCAAATTATTTTGTTGTTTATGATAATGGTAATACAGCTGATATTTATTATGATGATATTCAAGTACTCCGTTTATATAGTCAGGATGCAGGTACCTTTGGCAGTGCGGGGGCTTATGCATCTGCCTGTGCTGATATGCTGCGCAGTTGGGCGGTTGTAGCTAATGCTAATGATACGAAAATAAAAAATAAGAAGAAAGATTAAATTCACTAAAAAGAAAGCTCCTGTTTCCGTAAATGGATACAGGAGCTTTAGATTTAAGTAAAGTTATTCATTTGTTTTATACCAGAATGGTCTTAAGAAATGCAGGTAACAAACTTCATCTACTTCTGGACCTGGGTCGCGGCGACCTATTTGAACACGAATTTCTTGATCGCCAACTTTGATTAAATAGTCAATGATTTCGCCAAGGAAAGCTTTGCGGATAACGATACCACGTACACCGTTAGGATCAGTTTCGCTTGTGAAACGAATTTCTGAAGGACGGCTGGCAAGATTGAATAGCTGTTCGCCCTGCATACGTTCTGGAACAATCAGACCGGAAGGCAATGCATGTTGTGAACCTTTGATAAAGGCTTTTCCCTGTTGCCAGATAACATCAGTAAAGCTTGATACACCAATGAAACTGAAAACGAATTTGTTTGCAGGATTGTTGTATACGTTTAATGGACTATCAATTTGCTGCATTACTCCAAGTTTCATAACCAGAATACGATCAGACAGAGCCATAGCTTCAGATTGATCGTGTGTTACGTAGATGATGGAGAAACCATATTTGCGCTGCAAATCTTTAATTTCGAAACGCATTTCTTCACGCAGATGAGGATCAAGACTGGAAAGTGGTTCGTCCAAAAGCATAACATCGGGATTGATGGCAAGTGCACGAGCTAAGGCAACACGCTGCTTGCCGCCGCCTGAAAGATCAGCAGGACTGTCTTCAGCGGCCTTGAGCAGATTTGTTGCAGTTAAAGCATCAATAGTACGTTTATCAATTTCGCTTTTTGGTAATTTGCGTAAACGCAGAGGAAAAGCGACATTTTCATAAACGCTCATGTGAGGCCATACTGCGAAAGCCTGAAAAACCATACCAAAGTTACGATTTTCTGGTGGGGTATAATGATGTTTTTTAGGAGAGGAGAGCAGGCGGTCGCCTACCCAAACTTCACCGTCAGATAAATCTTCGAAACCTGCAACCATACGTAGGGTTGTAGTTTTACCGCAGCCAGATGGGCCTAACATGGAAAAGCATTCGCCTTTGCCTATTTCCAGATTTAAATTATTAACAGCAGTGACATTACCGAATTGTTTGGTAACATTTACTAAACGGATATATGACATAAGCTTAACCTTCTACTTTCTTAGTAAAATGATTTATGAGCATTTGCCCGACAACAATTAAAATCAGGGCTATGCCTGCGAGGGCTGTAGACATAACAGTTTCGCCGTCTTCATTCAAAGTATATATTGCAACACCTATGGTTCTGGTTGTAGGAGCATACAGCATAATAGATACTGTAAGTTCGCGCAGTGCAGGCAGGAATATTAAGAAGAATGCACTGATCATACCTGGTTTAACCAAAGGAATAACGATATCTTTGAGTGACTGCCACATAGTAGCACCACAGGAACGGGAAGCTTCCATTAAGGAGTCATGAACCTGTTCGAGTGCAGCACTGTTTGCTTTTAGCGAGAACGCCATATAGCGTGCTATATAAGCAACAAGGATAATCCATACGGTATTATAAAGGTTGATGCCAAACTGACCGCTCCAAGCAAGAATTACGCCGAGAGCGATAACGGAACCAGGTACGGAGAAGGGCAGCATACCCAGGAATTCTAAAATACCCTTTCCTTTAACTTTCATTTTTACAATAACGTAGGAAATCATTACGCCGGCAAACATAGTAATAACAGCAGCAGCCAGACCGAGAGTTATGCTGTTGAAGATAGCGTCTTTGGTAACTTCATATTCGAAAAGAATGTATTTGTAATTATCTAAAGACAGGTTGCTCCAGGTGAGCGGCAGACCATATGTTTCTACACCACCGACGAGGAAGATAACTGCTGTTGGCAATAAAATAGTAAAAGCAATATATGCCAAGCAGAAAATAAGTAAAGGATAACGCAAACCGCGCAGTTTCAGCTCCATAGGGCGGAAGCTTTTACCGCCTATGATTTGGTAATGACCGTTGCTGAGAATTTTTTGCTGTGCCCAGATAATAATAGCTGCGGAAACAACAAGAACAGTTGCCAGTACAGTACCAGTACGGATGGATTCAAAACTGCCGCCGCTTTGGTGAATTTTTTCGTAAATAAGTGTAGGAATGTTATAGATACCCTGTTCAATGCCTAAAACAGCAACAGTACCGAAATGAGCCATGGAGTAAAGCATAATCAATAATGCACCAGACATGATTGAGGGCATAACCAGAGGAATAGTGATTTTACGGGTAATTGTAAACAGTCCGGCACCGCTGATGCGGGCAGATTCTTCTAAGGTTGGATCCATACGTTCAAGAGCACCGCAAACCTGGATAAATACAAACGGGAAAAGATACATAACCTCTACTGCGCTGATGCCGTAATAAGTATATATATCAAATACAGGACCGGTAAAACCGAAAGTATCCATAAAGAATTTGTTGATGTAACCGGAATTGGGGGACAGCAACATTTTCCAAGCAAGAGCACCAATGAAAGAGGGAAGCATGAAAGGAACTAAGAAAAGACTTTTCATGAAACTCTTATAAGGCAGGTCAGTTCTGGTTACGAGCCAAGCAAAGAACGTACCTACTATTGTACTGCCGATAGTGGTCATGCTTGCAATAATCAATGAGTTAATGAGAGCTTGAAAGGTTTCTGGTTCTGTCAGTACTTCATAAAAATCGTGACTGTTAAAAGAACCATCAACAAAGAATGCGTTAAATAAAATCAGAAGTACAGGCCAGGCAACAAAAATGACCAATACTGCAATGGAGATAAAAAGAATCAGCTGAGCAACGCCAAAGCCGGAATCTTTTTTTATGGTACCACTACTCATAATTCTTCTACCTCCTTCAATTGTTCAGCATCGAACCAAAGCAGGCTGCGGAAAGTTATGTAACATTCTTCGCCTTCTTTGAACATTAAATTATTATTAATAGCTTCGTGGGTTTCCAGTTCAGTACGCAATGATTCACCGTCAATTTCAATACAGTAATCCATTGTTGCACCAAGAAAATTAGCACGATGAATAAATCCTTTGAGTCCTGGACCCTGGCGGTGGATTTCCACATCAGAAGGACGGAAACCAGCAACCCAGTTATTTGCAGTGCCTTTCGGTGCTTTCCAAGGAACAATTTGTGAACCGCTGCCAACGACGTAGTTACCGTTTTCATTACGAACAGCAAGAAAATTTGCGATACCCATAAATTTGAAAATGAATAAGTCGGCTGGCTGCTCAAAAATCTCATATGGTGTACCAATTTGACGAATACGTCCTTCATTATCCATAATAGCTATGCGATCTGAGATTGCCAAAGCAACTTCCTGGTCGTGGGTTACATACATAACCGTAATACCAAACTTACGTTGTAAAGCTTTAATTTCAAAACGCATTTCTTCACGCAGATTAGCATCTAGATTAGACAGAGGTTCATCTAGCAGCATTACAGAAGGATCTGCAACGAGGGCACGAGCAAGTGCAACGCGTTGTTGTTGACCGCCGGAAAGTTCGGAGGGCAGGCGTTTTTCCAAGCCTTTCATACCTACAACTTCTACCATATCCATAACTAATTTATCAATTTCTTCCTTGGGGCGTTTCTCCATTTTTAATGGATAAGCAATATTTTCGTAAACTGTCATATGAGGCCAGACAGCATAATCCTGAAATACAATACCTAGACCACGGCGTTCAGGCGGAATATATTCACCGCTGGCACTGTCAGCAACGGTCGTACTATCAATACTGATTTTTCCGGAATCGGGAACTTCATGTCCTGCAATAAGGCGGATAAGTACAGTTTTACCGCAGCCAGAGGGACCAAGTAAGGTGAAACATTCACCTTTTTTGATGTCTAAATTCAAGTTTTGCAAAACTTGGTGTTTACCATAGCCTTTGGCAACGCCTTCGACTTTGATGATATTCTCCATAGACTATCTCCTTAATAGATATTTTTTATTGGTTGATATGGAATAAAATTGGCGGTACAGGTCAAACCTGTGCCGCCAATGTAGACTTACTGAATTTGACTTAGTTTTAATGAAGCTTATTTTTTAACCTGCATAATTTCAGAGAATTTCTTAATAGTGGATTCTTTAGTTTTTACAGCTTCTTTATAGTCAATCTTAATGGATTTTTCCAAAGCATCTTTAGGAGCAGGCAGGTTGAATTTAGCAGGGATTTCAACGTCTTCACGAACAGGAATAGTACCTTGTTGTGCTACCAGAGTTTGAGCTTCTTTGCTCAGCAGATAATCAACAAATTTTTTGGAAGCATCCAATTTAGCAGTACCTTTGAAAATAGCAACTGGGCTGGGAACAACTAACAGTTCAGGCGGATAGCACATTTTAATATGTGCGCCTTTAGCAATTTTTGCATTAGTAATGTAGTCAACAGCCAAGGAAGCACTGAGTTCACCAGATGCGGTGTCGTCAATTACTTGACCGGAGCCTTTGCCGATGCGACCGCCGTTAGCTTTAACATCTTCAAAGAATTTCCAACCAAATTGTTTTTCTAAAAGCGCTACGCTCATGTAAGAAGTACCGGACAAAGCTGGGTTAGCAATACCGAAACCGTTTTTAAATTCAGGTTTAAGCAAATCAGACCATTGAGTAGGTTCAGTTTTAATTTTATCAGTATTAACAATAATACCTAAGGTACCCAAACGAGCAGCATGGAAAGAACCATCGTAATCAGTGAATGGGTTTACTGTTTCCTTAAGAATAGGGCTTTCATATTTTTCCAAAATGCCTTCTTCTCTCATTTTATAGAAATCCGGTACTTCACTTGTCCAAATAACGTCAGCCAAAATTTTGCCGCTTTGTCTTTCTGCTGCAATTTTAGCCATAAGTTTTCCAGCACCGGCGGATTGATAATCCACATCAATATCAGGATTCTTTTTCTTGAAACCTTCAACGATACCCTTGATTAAGGACTCCTTCATAGAAGTGTAGATAATGAGCTTGTTTCCGTCATTAGCAGGAGCTGCTTTCTTTTCTCCACCGCCACCGCAACCTGCTGTAAGCATAGTTACGAGCATTACGAGCAGAAGCGCCCATAAACTTGTTTTCTTTGCCATTGTAAAACCTCCTTGAGTGTACCGCATACTAATATTTTGCGGTCATTTGTACTGTTTTACGAATGGGACTAAATTTGTCCGCCAGTGTAAAACAATGCTTTATTTAAATTTAACATAGTTTTTACAAAACTGCAAGATAATTTCAGCTGTTTGTGCGTTTTTTTAATAAAATAAGCACTATAACAGTATATTCTGTTTAATAAAATTGTCTTATAATTCAAAAATATCTTTGTATATAAAGAGGAAGAAGGCGTTGTTAAAAATACAACGCCTTGTATCATAATTAATTTATATTATTGGAGTTACATTCAGCGCCATTAAACCACGTTTACCTCTAGCTAAGCAGTAGGATACTCGCTGGCCAGCTTCTAAGGAACGATATCCTCGTGCTTGTATAGCACTGAAATGTACATAGACATCTGCTCCTGTACTTCTTTCAATGAAACCATAACCTTTATGGGGATCAAACCATTTTACTGTACCGATACTTAACATAATTATACCTCCCATATTAATTGTAGAAACTGTGAACAGTAAAAAGTAAAAATTACTGCTTTGATGAAGAAATTATAACACAGATAATTCTGAATTACAACTATAATTCAGAAAATTTAAATAAATAATAAGCCGTCTATTTTATCTCCCGTAATTCACTAATTAGAGGTATAATATATAATTGATAAAATATATTTAAGAGAGGTCTAATTATGCGATTAAGGAAAAAACCTTGGATTGAGGAAGCGATTAAAGAAGTACAAAATGAATATGTTTTTATGCATGGACTTGAACAGTTTAAAGGTCATTGGCAGGATATATTTCCCGGGAAACGTCTTTGCGTGGAGATTGGCTGCGGAAAAGGACGTTTTACTATTGGGATGGCAGAACTTCACCCTGAGAAAGCTTTTATAGGTATAGAAACGCAGCATGATATAGCATATTTTCCGGCAAAAGCAGCAAAAGATAAAAAACTCGACAATGTTCGTATTATCTGTGCTAATGCAGAAAATCTTTTGGATTGGTTTGAGCCTGGCGAAATTAAAGAATTATACCTTAATTTCAGCGATCCATGGCCTAAAGCTCGTCATGCTAAACGCCGTTTAACACACCGGAATTTTTTAGCCAGATACAAAACCCTTTTGGGAGAAGGCGGTCATTTACGTTTTAAAACTGATAATCGTGCACTTTTTGACTTTTCAGTAGAGGAGTTTAAAGAATTTGGTTTGCAGATTATTGCTTTAAGTTATGATTTGCATAATAGTGAATATGAAAATTCTGTACAGACAGAATATGAACAGAAATTTAGTGCTTTGGGAACCCCGATTAATTTCTGTGAGGTGGTTTTTTAAGGGGAATATGCTGTCATGAAAAAACATTTTTTACTTTGGGATAATCCATTACAGGCAATTTATACAATGATGTGTGTTCTGATTTTAATCGGAGGTATTAATGTTTTAAGTGCTAGTTTTGTAAGTGCCCATGATATGTTTAATGATGGGCTTTATTATTTGAAGCGTTATTTTTTTATAGCTATTTTAGGTTTTATTGGAATTGCCTTTATTCGCAAGATAGGCTATAAGGTATTACTTAATCAAAAAAATCTTTTTTTTTATTGTGCTGTAGTTTTTTGTATGTTGGTTGCTGTTGATGTAACAGGAGTTGCAACCAAGGGTGCTACGCGGTGGCTATATTTTGGTCCGATTTCAATACAGCCATCTGAAATTGCTAAATTGGTTCTTATAATGTTAGCGGCAAGATATTTGGGTTATGCTATGAATCGTAATCTGCCGGTGCGGTTGCATTATGGTGCGGGGATGCGTGTGACTATTTGTACTTTGGTTGCAGCTGGACTTGTTCTTAAGCAACCTGATTTGGGAACGGCGGCTATTATAGTTGCTCTTATTATGGGGATGTTTATTATTGCAGGTCTTCCTGCAAAGCAGATAGCAGGAATTATAATTTTGGGTGTTATATCTGCCGTTGTTTTATCTTGTACTTATGCTTATCGATTGGAACGTGTAAAGGTATGGTTTGATCCTTGGCGAGATCCTCAGGGCATGGGATATCAGATGGTACAGTCATTGTTGGCTATAGGCAGCGGTGGTTTGTATGGGACTAATTGGGGGCATGGTATAGGGAAGTTTTTTTATTTGCCTGAAGCTCACACAGACTTTGCATTTGCTATTTTTTGTCAAGAGAATGGACTTATTGGCGCATTACTTATTGTGTTGTCTTTTGTAATTATGAGTGCTGCATTTTGTCGAATTACTATGATGGCTAGAGATCAAAGAGGGTTTTTGCTTGCAGCAGGAATTACTTTTTTGATTATTGGACAGGCTTTTGCTAATATGGCAATGGTGTGCGGAATTTTGCCGGTAATTGGTGTTCCTTTAATTTTTATAAGTTATGGCGGTACATCTATGCTTATATCTATGTGTGCTATTGGTTTATTATTGTCGGTATATGATGAAGAAGAAAAACTCCGGCAGGAAGAGGAAGTTTCACCGGAACAGCGGCGTGAAGATCTGCGTGTAGTTAATGGCAGGAGGCAACAGTAATGAAACGTTTTACGCTTTATGATGCAAATCGTCGTTTTGTCTGTCTTTTAGCGGTTATATTATTAATAGTATTGGCAGTAGTTCTTCGTCTTGCCTGGTTACAGCTGGTAAAAGCTGATAAGCTGTCTGAACAAAGTAAGTTACAGCTAACAGCAGAACATATTAAACAGACACCTCGAGGTCGTATAGTAGACCGTGAGGGAGAAGAACTAGCTGTAAGTATTATGACTGGCTCTCTTTATGTTGATCCCGATGAAATGCGCAAAGATGAAGCATATTTTCAAAAAAATCATGTTCCGCGTGATGTTTGTCGTCTTAGTGCAGATAAACTGGCTCCAATTTTAAAAATAGATGCTAATGAACTTTATAGTATATTTAATATGCAGGGCCGTTTTGTTTGGTTAAAAAGAACGATGGAACCTGTTGATGTAGAACGTGTACGGAAATTAATTAGAGATAACAAGCTTCCGGGATTGCACTTTAAGGAAGAAAGCAAACGTTACTATACTAAAAAGCGTGCTGCCGCTCAGGTTATTGGCTATGTTGGTATAGATGACAATGGATTGAGCGGTATAGAATATCAGCTGGATGATATTTTGAAAGGAAAAGAAACCATTTTTTCTAAAATGTATGATGCACATAGTAATCAGATTTTGGGAATGTTAATAAATGGTGAGCAAAATAGTTTACAGCAAAAGCAAGAACAACTGCCGACAGTTTATTTAACATTAGACAGCAAAATGCAGTATGTGTTAGAGGACGCTATGGATGATGCGATTGCTCGTACGAAGGCAGAGGGAGCTGCTGCTATTATTATGGATCCATATACAGGAGAAATTCTTGGCATGGCTAGCCGTCCTACTTTTGATCCCAATAATTTTGGTGATTACAGTCAAGAAAGTTGGCGTAATAAAGCTATATCAATGATTTATGAACCTGGTTCTGTGTTTAAGCCGATTGTTGGTTGTATGGG
Organism: uncultured Phascolarctobacterium sp.; assembly: GCA_964630355.1. Taxonomy (GTDB): domain Bacteria; phylum Bacillota; class Negativicutes; order Acidaminococcales; family Acidaminococcaceae; genus Phascolarctobacterium_A. Next base: position 60,145 of record CAZVSX010000007.1, on the reverse strand, counting down.
ACTTACTGAGGGGATTATTACACCTGATACTATTTTTCAGGATAATGGTGCCATACGTGTTGCAGATAGAGTTATCCATAACTGGGATTTTGAAGGTATGGGAGCAGTGCCTTTCTCGACTATCATTAAGTTTTCTATTAATACGGGTATGGTACAGTTAGGAATGGAACTGGGTGCAAAAAAGCTGACCAGTTATGCAAAAAAATTTGGTTTCGGTTCACCAACAGATATCGATTTACCGGGTGAAGAAAGTGGTATTTTATATGATCCGGAAGCCATGTATGAGCCAGATGTAGCTACTATGGCAATAGGGCAGGGAATTGCTGTTACACCAATGCAGGTACTGAGGGCTATTTGTGCCATTGCTAATGGCGGAGAGTTATTACAGCCGTATATAGTAAAAAAAATAGTAGCTTCAGATGGTACGGTTATTAAGGAAGGGCAGAAAAAAGTTATAAGAAACGTTGTAACTGAACAGATTGCAAGGCAGATGCGGGAAATGATGGAGAAAGTAGTAAGCGAAGGCGGTGGTAAACCAGCAGCAATTAAAGGATATAAAATTGCCGGAAAAACAGGAACTGCTGAAAAACTTGCTAAAGGCGGAGGCTATGCAGCTGGTCAGTATATCGCTTCATTTGTTGGTTTTGTACCTGCTGATAAACCTAGATATGCTATGCTGGTTATGCTGGATACTCCTCATGGAGCTTTCTATGGCTCTCAAGTAAGTGCACCTGTTTTTCGCGATACTTTACAGCAGATTTTAGTTGCTAAAGGTATACAACCGGAAAGCAGCAAGGGACTGCCGTCATTTAAGGAAATGAATGCAGTAGGACAAAAAAAGACTATAGAAGTGCAGAAGATGCCAGTTGTACAAAAAATGCCTAATGGAAAGATTAAGCTACCATCGTTTAATGGTCTTGATATGCGTGCAGCAGCGAATTTGTTGCAGCAGGGGGATTTACGCTTAAAGCCTTACGGAAGCGGCAGTGCTTATAAACAGCAGCCTTTGGAGGACAGTGAAATAGATGCTGGTTCTACAGTTGAAATTTGGTTTAAGTAAATTATTATGTATACATTGCGTTAACAGGCAGGAAAAATAGTATCAGGAGAAGAACTTTACAAGATAACCTTATTTCCATAAAATTTAGGAGGAGAACTAACTATGTTATCTGATATTGAAATTGCCCAACAGGCAAAAATGGAAAAAATAACTGATGTTGCAGCTAAATTAGGTATTGGTTCTGATGATCTGGAGCTTTATGGAAAATATAAAGCGAAGTTATCTTATGATCTGATTCGTCGTGTTGAAAACAAAAAAGCAGGAAAGTTAATTTTAGTTACTGCTATTACTCCTACTCCGGCGGGAGAAGGCAAATCTACTACTACAGTTGGTTTAGCTCAGGGTTTACATAAACTTGGCAAAAAAGTAATTGTAGCGTTGCGCGAGCCTTCTTTAGGGCCGTGTATGGGAATAAAGGGCGGTGCTGCTGGCGGTGGTTATTCTCAGGTAGTGCCTATGGAAGACATAAACCTGCATTTTACAGGGGACTTCCATGCAATTACTTCTGCACATATGCTGCTTTCTGCTATGCTTGATAACCATATTCAGCAGGGGAATATTTTGAATATTGATCCGCGCAGAATTGTTTGGAAACGTGTAGTTGATATGAACGACCGTGAGCTGCGTAATATAGTAGTTGGTCTTGGCGGTAAGGCACATGGTGTGCCGCGACAGGATGGTTTTGACATTACTGTTGCCTCTGAGGTTATGGCTATTTTATGTCTGGCTAGTAATTTACACGATCTTAAGGAACGCCTGGCAAAAATTATTGTTGCTTATGATTACAGTGGAAATCCTGTAACTGCAGGACAGCTTAAAGCACAAGGTGCTATGGCAGCTTTGTTGAAGGATGCTGTAAAACCGAATTTGGTACAGACTCTTGAAAATGTGCCGGCAATTATTCATGGTGGGCCGTTTGCTAATATTGCTCATGGATGCAATAGCGTTATGGCAACCAGAACAGGCTTACGTCTGGCAGATTATACTATTACAGAAGCTGGGTTTGGTGCAGATTTGGGTGCTGAGAAATTCTTTGATATAAAATGCCGTTATGCTGGATTGAAACCTGATGCAGCAGTTATTGTTGCCACTGTACGTGCTTTGAAGATGCATGGAGGTATTCCGAAAACTGAACTTGCGGTGCCTAATGTAGAAGCAGTAAAAAGAGGTCTTGTGAACCTGGAAAAACATATTGAAAATGTCAAAAAATTTGGTGTGCCGGTTGTTGTTGCCATCAATATTTTTGCTCAGGACACAGCAGAGGAGTTGGAGGCTGTTCGCGAACATTGTTCTAAACATGATGTAAATGTTGCACTGTCCGATGTTTTTGCTAAAGGCGGTGACGGCGGCATTGAATTGGCAAAAGAAGTTATTGCTTTAGCGGATAGCGGTAAGAGTGATTTCCATCCGATTTATAGTTTAGATTTACCGTTAAAAGAAAAAATTTCTGTTATAGCGAAAGAAATTTATGGTGCAGATAATGTAAATTATACTAAAGATGCTGAAAAAGCTCTCAAAGAGTTTGAAGCTCTTGGATATGGAAATCTTCCAGTCTGCATGGCTAAAACACAATATTCATTCTCTGATGATCCAGCGTTATTAGGTCGTCCTGTTGGATTTAATATTACTATAAGAAATTGTCGTATATCTGCCGGTGCAGGTTTTATAGTTGTACTTACTGGTGATGTTATGACGATGCCTGGATTGCCTAAAGTTCCTGCTGCGGAAAAAATTGATGTCAGCGATGAAGGAGTTATCAGTGGCTTGTTCTAAATGACAAAGAAACAGCCATCCAATACATCATCTACTTATATTAGTATTATTTTCTTTTGAGGTGAAGTTATTATGGAAACCATCTTAATGAGAGGGAAGCCTGTTGCTGATGTATACAGAGCAGCAATTGCTGAAAAAATTGCTGCAGCCAAACAACGTGGCTTGACTGTGACTTTAGCTATTATTGTTGTAGGTGATGATCCTGCTTCCCATGTATATAAAGATAGATTAGTCAAGCTTGTAGAAAGTCTTGGCGGTGCTGCTAAGGTTATTTTATTTCCGGAAGATACGTCTGAAGAAGAAGTTATAGGTTTAATCAAGAAACTGAACCGTAATCGTTATGTAACCGGTATTATGCCTATGATGCCCATGCCTAAACATATTAATGGAGATACGGTAGGTGCTGCTGTATCTCCTAATAAGGATGTTGACTGTCTTAATCCACAGAATATAGGGGATGTGTTTATGGGACGCAATCGCTTTGCTCCCTGTACGCCAAGAGCCTGTATGGCAACACTTGCTCATTATGGTATTGAGTTAGAGGGCAAGAACGTTGTGGTTGTTGGACGCAGTAATGTTGTAGGTAAGCCTGCAAGTATATTGTTGTTGCAAAAAAATGCCACTGTTACTATATGTCATTCAAGAACTCGTAATTTACCTGATATTTTGAAGCAGGCAGATATAATTTTAGCGGCTGTTGGCAAAGCTTGTTTTGTAAAACCAGAAATGGTTAAAGACGGTGCAGTTATTGTTGATGTTGGTATTAATGCTGTAGATGGAAAGCTTGTTGGAGATGTAGATCCTGCGGTAGCAGATAAGGCTAGTGCTTTTACACCTGTTCCCGGCGGCATTGGTGTAGTCAGCAATATGATGTTGATGGAAGCTTTGACAAGACATATTTAAGATGATGTAGTTTTGTAAAAAGGACGGTATATAAGCCGTCCTTTTTTCTTGCATCCTTTGTTATCCTATGATATAATTCTGGTTAACTTAAAGTTAACTTGATTGTAAAATTGGTTAACATAATAATATCGCAAGATATTTTGTCTTTGTAGTATTTATTAAGGAGAAGATATAATATGGATGTTAAAGCATTAGCACAGGAAATTATTGACGGCAGAAGATTAACGCGACAGGATAATCTTAAAGTTTTTTTGGATTGTGATTTAAAAGATTTATGCAAAGGAGCAGATATGATACGTGAACATTTTTGTGGTTCTCGTGTTGATTTATGTTCTATCATCAATGGGCGCAGCGGACGTTGCTCGGAAGACTGTAAATTTTGTGCACAATCTGCGCATAATCATACCTCTTGTGATACTTATGGATTTCTTCCAGAAAATGAAATAGTAAAGCTTGCTCGATTAAATCAACAAGAGGGAGTACATAGATTTTCTATTGTTACTGCTGGAAAGACTCTGAATGGGACGGAATTTGACAAAGCTGTTCATGCTTTTGAAACTATGAAAAAAGAATTAAAAATAGATTTATGTGCTTCTATGGGATTTCTTTCCCGTGAACAATTACAGCGTCTATATAAAGCTGGTGTAACTAGTTACCATCATAATATTGAAACTTCTAAGCGTAATTTCCCTAATATATGTACTACGCATACGTATGAAATGAAAATAAATACTTTAAAAATGGTTAAAGAAGTGGGAATGTGTGCCTGCTCTGGTGGTATAATTGGTATGGGAGAAACCTGGGAGGACAGATTAGATATGGCTGTTAGTTTAGCGGAACTTGAAGTTGATTCTATTCCGTTAAATACATTAATGCCTATTCCTGGTACACCATTCGAACATCTTTCTGCTTTAAGTGAAGAAGATATTTTAAGAACAGTGGCATTTTTTAGATACATAAATCCAACAGCTAATATTCGTCTGGGAGCAGGACGTGCACTTTTGACAAATGATGGTGAAACTGCATTTAATGCTGGTGCTTCTGCTACAATTACAGGTAATATGCTGACTACGGTAGCATGTGCAACTATTCGCAGCGACAGAAGGATGCTTAAACGTATGGGCAGAGATATTAAACCTTGTTATATGACTGAACAAGAGGCGGCAGTTATTGATGCTCGTGCTGAGCAGATGTAAAATCTAATATTATTTTTATATCTGCTGGCGGAAGAAAAACTGTTGGCAGATATTTTTTACTTGTAGATATATATAATTTAAGCTATAATTAAGAGTAGTATGACGATAAATTAATAAATAGATAATAGAAGTATTTGATGTGGAGGGTGTATGTATCTTAAACTGTTTCAGAAAAAAATAAAAATTTCTCTATTCAGTTTAGGAATTTTTTGCTTTTTTCTGTTTGTATCTTTGCTGAGCCTGCACATTGTTCGCGAAAAAATATTGGAAAATTCCCATATAATGGGGCAGGAAATATCTGCACGTTTTGCTATTAAAGAAACTGCTAGACTTAAGACTCAGGAAACGCTGTTACGCAGTGCGGCTCAAAATATGGGAAATATGCTTAAAGTACGTCCAGATCTTTCAGATGAAGAAATAGAGCAGGCTTTAAAGCGTTTTACTGAATATATGGAGACTACAGCTGAAGTAGAGCGTTTTGAGATATGTGCTGTTGTTAATGGACGTTTGATAGACTGCAAGGGAAGCAGTAAAGCAGATTTAGAAAACCTAAAATGGTATCAGGCTGCTTTACGTAATAGAAATAATATTGCTTATACCAATCTTTATCATAATGGAAAAAGTAATGAACGCCTGCTTACCATGGCAGTTGCTATTGGCGAAGGCAATGTTATGGCGATGAATTTGTACCCGGAAAGACTTAATTCATTATTGGTTGATAATCAGCTTCCGGAGCATAGTTATTATTATTTGTGTGACCCTAACGGAACAATAATGTTTACTATAAACGACCGCAATATGTCTATAGAGGCGCAGCAACCTTATGTAGAGCAGATTTTTAGAGAAATTCGTAAGGGTATATCAGAAAACGTTCCTTATATCGTAGATTATGATGGCAATAAACGTGGAGTTTATTATACAGTATCAGATAAGGGATGGATTTCTGTTGTTACTATTCCTTATGAATATCTTTTAGGTGATTATGAAAGCCTTATGCAGTGGTTTATACTAATACTGATAATTTTCCTTTTTCTTACAGGATGCTTGGCATTACGTGAAAATGCTTTGAATAAGCAGGTAGATAGTATAAATGAAGTCGTAAGGGTTATGAGTAAATCTTTCCTTGCAGTATTTAGAGTAAATTTTGTTACGGATCGTTATTATATGGTTAAAAGTGAGGCTTTTGGGGTTGCCTTATCAGAGGAAGGCAGTTATGATGAATTATTACAGCAAGTGCTCAGATTTGTTGAGCCAGAAGCTGCAGATGAGTTTGCCGAAACTTTTTCCAGGAATAACATTCATGAATTAGTAAAACGTCGTATTTATGATTTTGGCGGTGAATTTCGTCAACGTTTTGGTAATGAATATAAATGGATGAATGTGAGGCTGGTTCGTGATACATTGCTTAAAGATGATGAAGCTATTTTCTTTTTTCGTGAGGTAGATGCTGAAAAGCAAAAGGAATTGGAGCATATGCAGGTTACTGAGCATGCTTTGCGAGTTGCCAGAGAAAATGCTAAGTCGAGAAATATGTTTTTTTCGGCAATGTCGCATGATATGAGAGCACCTTTAAATGGTATTATTGGCATGGCGAGGCTTGCAGAGCTGCATAATGATGACTGTAACCAGGTCAAAGAATATATTCGTAAGATAAAATCTTCAGGTCAGCAGCTTTTGACATTGATAAATGATATTTTGGAAATGGCACGCCTTGATAATGGAAAGGTGGAGCATGTTCAGGAAACATTTGTTATAAAGCAAGTGCTTCAAGATACTGCTGATATGTTTGCGGCACAGGCAGATTTGGAACAAAGATTTTTTGACACGCAGCTGCTTTTGGATGATAATGAAACTGTTAGTGGTGATTTGCAGGGATTGCAGCAGATTTTAAATAATGTATTATCCAATGCAATAAAGTATACCAAGGCACAGGGGAAAATAAGTTTTCTTGTTAGAAGGGAATTAGGCGGTGAACGTAATCGAGTATATTATACATTCCTTGTACGTGATAATGGCTGTGGAATGTCAGAGAAGTTTTTAGAAAAGATTTATAAGCCTTTCGAACGTGACAGTCGTTTTGGTGTCCCTAAGGTTACTGGTACAGGTTTAGGAATGACGATAGTTAAGAGCTTAGTAGAGCGTATGGAGGGAACAATTTATATCAGCAGTCGTGTTGATGAAGGTACTTGTGTAATGATATCTTTGCCTTTTAATATCGTGAAGTCTGCTGGTGATGAACAACCAGTATTGCCTAAGCTGAAAGACTTTGCTGGCTGCCGAATATTGGTGGCAGAAGATAATGATGTTAATATGGAGATTATTACTGAATTGTTGACGATGAACGGAATAGAGATTCTCCCAGCTGCTAATGGTGAAGAAGCTGTAAATATTTTTGCTAGTTCAGATGAAGGCAGTATAAGTATGATTTTAATGGATATGCAAATGCCTGCTATGGATGGTTGTGAAGCGACGAGGAGAATTCGCTCTATGGAGCGTAATGATGCTCAAACTGTACCTATTTTAGCACTGACTGGTAATAGTGGGTCTGATGATTTAGAGGTAGCGATGGCTGCTGGTATGAATGATTATATGATAAAACCGCTGCAGATGAAACTCTTGGCAAAGATGATGGGGGAGTATCTGTCGCATTGAAGAAGGGAGTTATAACTAAGTGCGCTTAACAGAATTACCGCAATATCTTAATATTGATGTACGGAGCTGTTTAGAGGAACGTTTTATGAATAGCGAAGAGCTTTATTTACGCTTTTTACGAAAATTATTGACAGCTCAAGAGTTTAAGCTATTAGAACAAGCTACTGCTGCTAATAATTGGCAGGAGGCAGAAAGATTAGCTCACAATCTGAAAGGTGTTTGTGCTAATCTGGGGCTGACTGTACTACAAGCAGATTTTTCCAGTCTTGTTGTTTTGCTGCGCTGTGAAAATATTGAAGCACAGCAAGTACGCCAATTGCTGGAACAAGCTCGCCTTGACTGGTATAAAACGTTGGCTTTTATAAAAAAGCTGGAAGATTAATATTTAAGATGAAAAAAGCTGTTGCCATGTGATATGCAGGCAACAGCTTTTTTGATTGCAGGTTATAGATTCTTATTATTGTTCCAAAAAGTATGAAACTTTTCTAAAAGTTCTTTTCCGGGTTTAGGGGGCCATAACTCTTGTCTGTTACTTAAGCGCATGGCAGCGGCTAGATGATTATAAATGTCAGGATAGCAAATATCAAGTTCAGCTATATGTTCTTTAATATCCTGGCGCATAGTATGACCGTCATATGGACATGGATTTTTTATAGGTTGGATTTTAAGTTTATTAACAAGACTGCGGATTTCTTGTTCTCGGTAGTACAAAAGCGGACGTAAAACTGTGATACCAGAACGCGAGAGTGGGGTGACAGGCAAAAATGTACGTAATTGACCGCTGGTGACAAGGTTCATGAAAAATGTTTCTACTGCATCATCGTTATGATGTGCCAATGCTACTTTATTGAACCCTAATTCATTCGCTTTACGGTTGGTTGCTGCCCGACGGAAATAAGCACAGGTGAAGCAGGGACTGCCGCCTTTTTTTTCGTGTGCTGCCATGATATCTATATCGTCACTGTAATGTTTAATATTAAACTGATTACAAAAATCCTCAAGCTTTGCTTTGGGAAAATCTGCTGCAAACATACCATTTACTGTATAACAGGCAAGCTGAAAAGGGACTGGTGAATATTTTTGAATTTCTGCCAGCATAGCAGTTAACAGCATACTGTCTTTGCCGCCGCTGAGACCTATAAGAATTTTATCTCCTGATTTGAGCATGTCAAATTCTATAATAGCACGCCAAAGCTTGCTTAAATCTTTGGCTGGGATAAAAGATTTAGAATTATTCATGGTTTATACCTCTGTAATGATGAATTATGCTCTATTTTAACATAAAAGAAATAACGTCTCAATGGGTTTCATAGTATTTCGGTAGGCTAAGGAGATTTATCTGATATCGCTTAAAAACTTTTTTTGTGTTATAATAATAAAGCTAAATATATTTTTGATAAAAAATACAGACGTATTTAAATGAAGAACAATGGAGAAGGTTAATAATGACAGATATAATGCAGGGACTGAATAAACAACAGCTTGAAGCTGTAAAAAATATTAATGGACCGATGTTGATTCTTGCTGGTGCCGGCAGTGGAAAGACAAAGGTGCTGACTTGTCGCATAGCATATTTATTGCAGCAGGGAGTACAGCCTTATAGAATTTTAGCTATTACGTTTACCAATAAGGCTGCTGCAGAGATGCGTGAGCGTGTTGATAAAATGGTTGGGGCTGCTGCTAAAGATGTGTGGCTACTTACTTTTCATGCGTTTTGTGCTCGTCTGCTGCGTTATGAGATTGATAAACTGGGTGGGTACAGCAATAATTTTGCTATTTATGATAGTGGTGACAGCAAAAATTTGGTTAAACAAGTACTGAAAGAGTTGAACTTAGATGAAAAACGTTTTCAGCCTTCTGTAATATGTGCGAACATAAGTAATGCCAAAAATGCGTTGCTGACACCCGAAAACTATGCAGCACAGGCAGGAGATTTTCATGAACAGCAAATAGCGAAAATCTATCTTGCTTATCAGCAAAAATTACAAAAAAATAATGCTTTGGATTTTGATGATTTATTATTACTTACGCTGCGGTTGTTACAGGAAAATTCTGATGTAAGAGAAAAGTATCAAAACAGATTTGATTATCTTATGGTTGATGAGTATCAGGATACGAATCATGCACAGTATTTATTGACAAAGCTGCTTGCTGGAAAGCATCATAATATTTGTGTTGTTGGCGATGCTGATCAGAGTATTTATGGTTGGCGCGGGGCAGATATACGAAATATTCTCGATTTTGAAAAAGATTATCCTGATGCTGAGATGATAAAACTGGAACAGAATTATCGCAGTACACAGGTTGTTTTAGATGCAGCCAATGCTGTTATTGCACATAACAGCGGACGCAATCCAAAAAATCTTTGGACGGATAATGGAACTGGAACAGAGATTGTTTATTATTGTGCTACAGATGAACGTGATGAAGCACGTTTTGTTATAGAACGTATACAGGAATTACAGCAAAAACAACAAGTTAGATTAGGTGATATAGCGATATTATATCGTACTAATACTCAATCCCGTGTTTTTGAAGAAATGCTGATGAAAAGTTCGCTTTCATATAATATAGTTGGTGGAACAAAGTTCTATGAACGTCAGGAGATAAAAGATATACTTGCATATTTGCGGCTTATTTTTAATCCGTCGGATAGTTTGAGTTTGCTGCGGATTATAAATGTTCCTCGCAGAGGTATTGGTGATGCTACGTTGGCTCGGTTGGAACTGTTTGCTAATGAAAATGGGAAGAACTTGTTTGACGTTGTTACTGGTGCTTATGAAGTTCCTGGACTTAGCAGTCGTTTTGTAAATAAGCTTGATGAACTTAGCAATATTTTATTTGAATTGATACAGGAAGCTTCTGAGGTATCGGTAAAACAGCTTTTGGATGATGTTATGAAAAAAACAGGTTATTTAGCAGAGCTGGAAAGCAGTAATACACCTCAGGATCAAAGCCGTATAGAGAATTTGAAGGAATTTTTGAGTGTTGCTGAAGATTTTGAGGTTAAGAGTGCACAAAATGGTGAAGAAGCAAGTTTGGAAAATTTTCTGTCTGATGTAGCTTTAGTTTCTGATATAGATGATAGTGAAATGGGGGAGGATGCTGTAACATTAATGACGTTACATTCTGCTAAGGGATTAGAGTTTCCAGCAGTTTTTCTGGTAGGCTTAGAGGAAGGTATTTTCCCTCATGCACGTACTCTTGGCGGTGATGAAGATGAGATTGAGGAAGAACGCCGGTTATGTTATGTAGGTATTACTCGTGCTGAGAAGAATTTGTTTCTGAGTAACGCCAGGATGCGAATGATTTACGGCAGAACATTTTCTTATCCAATATCAAGATTCTTGGCAGAAATACCGCGGAATTTACTGCATGAGTATAAGCGTCAGCAGGAACGTCGTGTTATTCTGCGTGCCAATGAACCCAAGCCAGCTGTAAAACATGTTACTGCAAATTGGTTTATGCAGCCTCAGAGCAGCTTTATACCAAAGGAAAGCAATGCTTCAGCAAGTTTTTGCGCCGGTGATAAGGTAAGTCACAAAAAATGGGGAACAGGAACAATTGTCAGTGTTAAGGATACACCAGATGGACAAGAAGTTCAGGTTGCTTTTGTCGGTGGAGGTATTCGAAGTTTGCTGACAAAATATGCAGTATTGCAGAAATTGTGATAATAGAGCTGTATTAAGTTTATGATAAAATTTTTGCTTAAAATATCTATCTTGCTGTGAAGGAGAACACAAAATGGCAGAACAAAATTTATTTGCCGAGGAAAAAGCAGCTTATTTAGCAGAGGCAGAGCAGCTGCGAAAGGAAATCCGTCATAATGAATACTTGTATTATGTACTTGATGCTCCGGAGATTACTGATGCTGAATATGACAAATTGATGGTGCGTTTGCGAGAGATTGAAGCTGCATATCCGGATAGTATTCCGAAAGATTCTCCCACGCAGCGTGTAGGTGGACGTGCACTGTCACAATTTACTGAAGTGCGTCATATGGAACCTATGCTGAGTTTGAGCAATGTTTTTTCTGTGGCAGAGTTGCGTGCTTTTGATGAACGTGTAAAAAGTAATCTTCCCGATGGCAGCAAAATAGAATATGTAATGGAGCCGAAAATAGATGGTCTTGCTTGCAGCCTTATTTATGAAAATGGTAAATTAGTACGTGCTGCTACCCGTGGTGACGGAATTATTGGAGAGAATGTTACTGCAAATGTACGAACTATTCGTGCCGTTCCGCTGACTTTGAAAACTTTGCCGGGTGAAACTGTACCAGAACTTTTGGATGTACGCGGGGAAGTATATATGCCGAGAAAAGCATTTATGCAGCTTAATGAGCAGCGTGCAGAGCAGGGAGAAAGTGAATTTGCCAACCCTCGTAATGCCGCAGCAGGAAGTTTACGCCAGCTTGATCCGCAGGTAACAGCAAGCCGCAGTTTGAGTTTTTTTGCTTATTACATTGCAGGTGAAGGTGCTCTTGATAAGCATAGTGATTCTTTAGCTGCATTGAGCCGCTATGGTTTTAAAGTAAGCGAAAATTATTGTGTAGTAAAAAATATTGATGAAGCAATTGATTTTATCAGCAGCTTTAATGAAAAGCGTACTGCATTGTCTTATGATACGGATGGAGCAGTTATAAAAGTTAATGCTGTTTATCAGCAGAATATTTTGGGTGCGACAGGAAAAGACCCACGTTGGGCAACAGCCTATAAATATCCGCCTGAACAGGCTGAAACCGTATTGGAGGATATTGACTGGCGTGTAGGAAGAACTGGTGTGCTGACACCTACAGCAGTGCTGACACCAGTGAAACTCAGCGGCAGTGTTGTCAGCCGTGCAACATTGCATAATGAAGATTTTATCAAAGCCAAAGATATCAAAATTGGAGACCGCGTACTTATTAATAAGGCAGGCGAAATTATTCCGGAAGTATTGCAGGTTGTTTCTGAAAAGCGAACAGGTGAAGAAAAGCCTGTAATTATACCTGATAAATGTCCTGAATGTGGTTGGGCAGTGGAACGCCAGGGAACGGAAGCAGCTATCCGCTGCACAAATCCGCACTGCCCTGCTTTAGGACGTGAAGGTTTAATACATTTTGTAAGTCGTGATGCGATGAATATTGAAGGATGTGGGCCATCGGTTATTAATGCCCTGCTTGAGGCAGGTTTAGTTCGTGATGCTGCTGATTTATATGGACTAAAAAAGGAAGAACTGCTGAAACTGGAGCGTATGGGAGAAAAATCAGCTGATAAGCTTTTGCAGGCTTTGGAAGCAAGTAAAGCTAATGAGTTGGATAAGCTTTTATTTGCACTGGGTATTCGTCATGTTGGGGCTAAGGTTGCACGTACTTTGGCTGTGGAGTATGGTTCGCTAGATAAGCTTTTGCTGGCAGAAACTGAACAGCTTGCACAGATTCGTGATATAGGTGCTAAAATTGCTGAAAGTGTTGTAACCTGGTTTGGTGTGCCGTCTAATCGTGATTTGTTAGAGCGTTTGCAGGCTGCTGGCTTAAAAATGAATTATACTGCACCTGCTGCTCAGCAGGAAAATCCTTTGTTTGGTAAAACACTGGTATTTACAGGAACTATGCCTGCTTTGGGACGTGCAGAAGCCAAGATGATGGCACAGGATGCAGGTGCTAAGGTGAGCGGCAGTGTGAGCAAAAAAACGGATTATGTAGTTGCTGGTGCTGAAGCAGGCAGCAAACTTGAAAAAGCACAACAGTTGGGTGTAAAAATAATTGATGAAGCAGAATTTTTGAAATTACTGCGTAATGAGTAAAAAGGAGGCTGAACAATGGAAAAGCAAGAGTGGCTGGAATATGTTCATAAAGTTTCCAGCTGTGATTATCCGATTCCCCCTAATTTGATAAATGATTATGATGACTGGAAATGTCGCAGCAATGTAGGTCGAATGCTTTTGATACTTAAAGATATTGAGGGTGCTATGAGGGTTCTTTCTACAGTTAAGGATGTACAGCCTGATATGGATGATGTACCGGAATTTGGTTTGAGTGAAGCGGAACACAAGGTGTTGTGTTTACGTGATATTGCAGAAATTGTTTGGAAACTGACCGGTACTGCTAACGCTTCATTGATTTATTTAAAAGAGGCTTATCGATTGTGCCGTGAATATAAGGCTGTTTTCCGCAGTGCTGACCGCGGAGCTGTTTGGGCAAGGCGGCTGGAACTTCTGCGTTCCTGTGGAGAAGAGCAAAAAGCAGTTGCTGAGGCTAAAGCCATGCTGGATAATGAGAAAGAAAATGTGGGAATAAATCCTTATCGTTTTCATGCCTTAAAGTTTTTGGCTGAAAGTATGGCAGAACAAGGTGATTATAATAAGGCTTCATTGTTGCTGTCGCAGGCATATGAATCTTTTCCTTTAAGTGATGCTGGAAAACGGGATTTGGCAGAAGCAGCAGGTATTGCTGATGCCAAACAGCGCTATGAAAGCTACCATCATTGTACAAAAATACAGTATCAGCCTTGGGAAAAATATAATGTACCGACTTTGGAGGATGTCCGAAGATTGCAGGAAGAAAATTTCCGCCGTCGTGAAGCAACCAAGAAAAAATAGTTTAATATAAAAATGAAAGAACCTCTTTATGTACTAGTGCATTAAGTTTGAAGTACATAAAGAGGTTTATTTTTCAATTAATCAAATGATTAAATTGAACAATTAAAAGATATTGTATACATATTTTGTAAAACTGTTACAATAAAGGAAGATAATTTTGTGAGAAGGGATGTATCTATTTAATGAAAAAATATTTGTTGGCTTTGGGGGCTGCTGCTGTTTTAATGTTGCCGCAGAGTGCAGGTGCTGAAGGTTTTGCTGTAAATGAATGGACCGCAGAGGGTGTTGCTATGAGCGGTGCGCGTATGTTTGCTGAGGATGACGCAGGCAACGTTGCCTATAACCCTGCTTCCATTACGAAATTGGAAGGTGAACGCTTTAAAAGTGCGGCAACCTATATGAGTCCGCATGG
>CAZVSX010000007.1:0-45470 GCA_964630355.1 uncultured Phascolarctobacterium sp. | reverse complement strand
TTGAAGGCGAAAGCTATGCTCTTGGCTGGAATGCTGCTGCTAATTATGCTTTTGATGAAAAGAATGAAGTTGGTGTGGTTTACCGCAGCAAAATCAAACATTCTTTAGAAGCAGATCTTAAAGGCTACAATACTAACATGGGAGGCGGAGATGTATTTGGAAATGCTTATGGCTGCGTAACCTTGCCGGATAGCTGGGCATTTGGCTATAATCATAAATTCGATAAAAAGACCCGTGTGGAATTGAATGCTACCCGCACTAACTGGAGTACTTATGATGCTTTGAATGTATATTTTGATAAATCTGTTGTTGGTATACCTGGTGTTGCAGAAAATTCTTTATCTAAGAAGAATTGGGAGGACGGCTGGCGTTATGCTATTGGCGTTGAGCATAAGTTGAGCGATAAATATACTTTGATGGCAGGCTATGCTTATGACGAATCTTCCATTCCTTATGACGGCGGTGATTTCCTGGTTCCGACAGGTGACCGTCAAACCTATTCTCTTGGTGCCCGTTATAATGATGATAAACAAAGCTTAGCACTTGCTTTTGCTTGGATGGATATCGGCAGTCTTGACTTTGCCGGACATGGTACAGATGCTTATGCTAAAGCTCATACCTATGACAATTACTGCAAAGTTGTCAGCATCAGCTATGAACGCAAATTCTAAAATAAAATAAAAATTTTTACAGACACCTCTGCATGCTATTAAGTACGTAGAGGTGTTTTTGCAATTATAGAGATAATTAATAAAGATTTTTGTATAATGGTGGAGAACAAAAAATTATTTAACGATTAAATTGCAGACAAATAATTAAAATTATACTATAATAATAGATTAAGAGCCTTATTTAATTAAATTTATGCTTATCAGTGATAGTGAGTCAAAGCAGGGATAAAAAGATTTTAACAGGAGGGAATATAATGAAACAATATAATCTCGTAACAGAGCCTATGTTAGCAGAACTTCGTACAGCAGTTGGCGAAGCAAATGTATGGACTGATCCGGATAAACTGGATCAATATAAAACAGATGAAGAATATGATCCGCGTCGCTTTCGTGTACCGGAAGCTGTAGTACGTCCGGCGAATGCGGAAGAAATTGCTGCTATTGTGAAAATTTGTAATGAATATAACGTACCGCTGACGGTACGCAGCGGTGGAACTAGTTTGGCAGACGGTGCTATAGCTGTATGCGGCGGCATTGTACTTCTGATGGAACGTTTAAATAAAATTATTGAAATGAATCCTGAGGCAATGTATGTTATTGCGGAAGCAGGTGTGCGTACAGTGGATATTCAGAGAATGGCTAATGAAGCAGGATTTCTTTATGCTGGAGATCCATGCAGTGCCGAAAGTTGTCTGATTGGTGGAAATTTGGCAACAAACGCAGGCGGTAATAAAGCTGTTCGCTACGGTGTGACACGTAATCAGGTTTACAGCTTAGAAATGGTTACGCCTACAGGAGAAATTGTAGAAGTAGGCAGTCGTCTGAAAAAATGCAGTACAGGCTATTGTATGGAACAATTAGTAATGGGCAGCGAAGGTACATTGGGAATTATTACTAAGGTGACATTAAAATTGCAGCCTTTACCGCCGTATCGTTTTGACTTGCTGGCTGTATTTGATAATCCGGTAAATGCTTTGGATGTTGTACCAAAAATTATGCAGGCAGGTTTGAATCCTACAAGTATAGAGTATATGGATAACTCCTATGTACGTTCCTGTGCCGATTATCTTGAATTTACCGGTGCACCACATTATGAAGATGGTATTTATGTAATTATTACAGTGGAAACTTTCAGTGAAGATGAACTGGATATGAAGATGGAACAGTTGGATGAGTTGTGTGAAGCAGCTGGTGCTGTAGAAGTTCTGGAAGCAGATGACCGTATTTGGGCAATGCGCCGCAGCTGTCAGGAATCTGTGAGCTTGGTGAGCAAAGTATCCTTGACTGATGATGTTGTTGTTCCTGTTGATAAAATTGCTGCCACCATAAAAAAAATTATGCGTATTGGCAGTAAATATCCGTTCCCTATTCCAGCAAAGATTAATGCACATATTGGTGATGGAAATCTGCATATTGTACTTTGTAAATGTGATTTGGACGATTTAACCTGGGAAAAAATAGTGCATGATTTCCATGAAGAAGTTTATGGCTATGCCTATGCACAAGGAGGTCGTTTGGCTGGTGAGCATGGTATTGGCGCAAAGAAACTTGCTTATATGGAAGAGTTTACTCCTGTTGCCGAGCTTGATTTGATGCGTAAAATTAAACGTGCCTGGGATCCTAATCTTATCTTGAATCCGGGGAAAATTTTTAATGCATAAAAATTACTAGAGTATTGGATACTATGAATGTACTGATTTGAATATAAAGGTGATTTATAATGAATAAAACTTTTACCTATAATCAGGTTACGCCTGAGTTCATAGCAGAATTAACACAGATTTTAGGCGAGCGTTATGTACATACAAATATAGAAACGCTTGAACGTTATAAGACAGATGAAGAAACAGATGAACGTTATTTTCATCTGCCGGATGTAGTGGTTGCTCCGGCTGATGCAGAGGAAATTGCCTGTGTTGTGAAGCTCTGCAATAAATATCTGGTGCCAATTACTGTACGTGGCGGTGGAACAGGAATTGTTGATGGTGCTATTGCCGATAAAGGCGGTGTAGTGCTTTTAATGGAAAGGCTTAATAAAATTATTGAGCTTAACAAAGAGGGTCTTTATATGGTTGCACAGGCCGGTGTGCGTACTTTGGATATTCAGGCTGCGGCAAAGGCAGAAAATTTGCTTTATGCAGGAGATCCGTCAAGTTCCGACAGCTGTCAGATTGGCGGTAATCTGGCAACGAATGCCGGCGGAATTAAAGCAGTTCGTTATGGCGTTACACGCAATCAGGTATATGCAGTACAAATTGTTACACCAACAGGCGAGATAGTTGATTTGGGCTCACCGTTAAAAAAATGCAGTACAGGTTATTGTATGGAGCAATTGGTAATAGGCAGTGAGGGTACACTGGGAATTATTACTCAGGTTACTTTGAAACTACAGCCATTGCCTCCGTATAAGCTGGATATGTTGGCGATTTTTACAGAACCGCTGGCAGCTGTTGGTGTTGTATCAAAACTTGTACAGGCTGGTATCGAGCCGACAAGTATTGAATATATGGATAATCCTAATGTAAGAACGACATCAAAGTATTTGGATTTTAATGGTGCGCCGCATATTGAAGATGGTATTTACGTTATCATTACAATAGAAACTTTTAACGAAGATGAACTTGATAGAAAAATGGAAGCTGCAAGCGAAATTTGTGAGCAATGCGGCGCGGTAGATGTACTGGAAGCAGATGAACGCATTTGGACAATGCGCCGTAATTGTTTGGAATCTGTAAGCTTGGTAAGCAAAGTTTGTACAACGGACGATGTAGTAGTACCAGTGAATGAAATGAGTAATACGATTCAGTATGTTATCAAAACAGTGGCCAAATATCCGTTTCCTCTGCGCATTAATGCACATATTGGTGATGGAAATCTGCATATAGTTCTTTGCAAGCTTAACTTAACTGATAAAGAGTGGGAAGATAATCTTAAGCAATTTACAGAAGAGGTTTATACTTATGCTTATGCTGTTGGTGGAAGATTGTCTGGTGAACATGGCATCGGCAGTAAAAAGGCACATTTCTTGGAGCGGTTTACACCAGCAGGAGAGCTTGATTTAATGCGTAAAATAAAATTAGCTTGGGATCCTAATAATATTCTTAATCCGGGAAAAGTATTTAATCTTTGATATTGCAAGATGTTGATTAGTTTTACATAATGAATAACATCAATAGTTATCATAAATTCAGAAAGGAAGTCGAACAAAATGACAATGTATAATCCTGTAACAGACGAAGTCCTTGAGGCTTTGCGCAGTGCTGTAGGTGAGGAATATGTAAAGAATGATCAGGAAGTATTGGAACGTTATAAAACAGACGAAGAACCAGATCCGCATTATCACCATTTGCCGGAAGTGGTTGTTTGGCCTGGCAGTGCTGAAGAGGTAGCTGCGATAATGAAAATTGCTAATAAATATCTCGTACCCGTAACTCCGCGCAGTGCTGGTACAAGTGTATCTTGCGGTGCTATTCCTGTACATGGCGGTATTGTACTGCTTATGGAGCGAATGGATAAGATTATTGAAATGAATGCTGAAGCTATGTATATGGTTGTTGAAGCAGGAGCACGTACTGCCGAAATCCAACAAAAAGCGAATGAAGCAGGGTTACTGTATGCTGGAGATCCATGCAGTGCAGACAGCTGCTTAATCGGCGGTAATATTGCAACAAATGCAGGTGGCAATAAAGCTGTACGCTATGGTACTACGCGTCATCAGGTGTACTCAATAGAGGTGGTTACGCCGACAGGAGAAATAGTTGAACTTGGCGGCCGTTTGAAAAAGTGCAGTACAGGTTATTGCTTAGAACAACTGATAATGGGCAGTGAAGGAACACTTGGCATAATTACTAAAGCTACATTGAAATTATTGCCTTTATGCCCTTATCGTTTGGATATACTAGCTATTTTTACTGATGTAAATAAGGCTGTAGATTTAGTGCCTCAGCTTATAAAGGCTGGCTTAAATCCGACAAGTGTTGAATTTATGGATAACGGTTTTGTTCGTGCTGCCAGTGATTATGCTGAACTGCGTCTGCCGCATTATGAAGACGGCAGTTATGTAATCATAACTGTAGAAACTTTTAATGAAGATGAATTGGATATGAAAATGGAACAGCTGGATGAGATTTGTACTGCATGTGGTGCTACTGATGTTGTTGAAGCAGATGAGCGCGTATGGAAAGTTCGCCGCAGCTGTTTGGAAGGTTCTAAGGTAATCAGTAAGGTATCAACTTCTGATGACCTGGTAGTACCAGTTGATCAAATTGCTGTTTGTATTGAACATTTGAATGAGGTGGCAAAAAAATACAGCTTCCGTCTTATGTGCTTAGCTCATGCTGGTGACGGTAATCTTCATTTCCAGATTTTAAAAATGGATATGAGCGATGAACAGTGGGCTGATGAGTTACAGCGTTTTCATGCGGAAGCATATGCTTATGTTTATAGCTTAGGCGGTCGTCTTTCTGGTGAACATGGTATTGGTGCCAAGAAAGTAGATGCTTTGGCTGTTTACTGTAATCCTGTGGAAATGACTATCATGCAGACTATTAAACGTGCCATGGATCCTAATAATATTCTGAATCCTGGAAAGCTTATTCGTGCCTGAAAACTTTTTTTACATCAGTATACAGTTCTTGCGTTCTCCAAGGTATATTTGCCCTTTCTAATTATACAAAAAGGAAATAAACTAATTGATATATGGTTCAATAAATTGAGAATATTTGCCAAAAGCATTGCTTATAGTGAAGTGATATGATATAATTTTAACTGTATTGATAATATTTAAAAATCATGACACGACAAATATTTGAATAAGAGGAGGGGACGAATGTGACGGAAAACTATAATCAGCTTATAGGAACGCGTGTAAAAATGATGCGTATAACAAAGAAAGTATCCCAGACAGAACTGGCTAAAGAAATAGGCGTTACCCAGACACATTTGAGCAATATTGAAAATGGTCGTGCAGGGTTAACGATTCCTAATCTTATAAAGCTTCATAAGGTGCTGCACTGTTCAATTAGCAGTTTTTTTGTTGATATTGAAGGAACACCTGAAAATAAAGATAAGGACAGCGATATTACGTTAGAAAATGTTGTGGAGTTGGCTATGCTCTTAAAAAAAGCTCGCACACAGCAGTGATTTTTATAAAATACAGATTGCAAAAAAGGTGTCTGGTGACAGACACCTTTTTACTATAATATAGAATTTTAAATATTAGATATTTGTTTACAGCAGGATTTTTTTATTTTGTGGCGAAATAAGCCTAATATACATCTTTTTGAAGGAGCAGTTCGATGAGTACATTCACCAAGGTTCTTTTAGCTACTGACTTGTCCCCACAGGCTGATAAATTGACCGAGTGTCTGTTTTGTTTATGCCCTGATACGGAAACAGAAGTGACTTTGGCGCACGTTTTTGATGATGAGGATGATGCTGATCCTGACAGTAGCACTTACAAGAAAGCTTGTAGCCGGTTGGATAAATATAAGAGTGATATAGTGCAAGCAGGTTATGAAGAAATTTCTATTACTATTCCTGTGGGTGATACCTGTAAGGAATTGTTGAAAGCTGCTGAAGAATATGGTACGGATCTTATGATGGTTGCTTCGCACCGTAAAGGATTTTTAAAAAGAGCCCTGATGGGCAGTACTACTTATGAGATGGCGAGGGCAACAGCGATTCCGTTGTTGATTAATAAAACTGAAGAAGATGATAATACAGAGGATTTACTAAAAACTGTACTTATTCCTACAGATTTTTCCCGCAAATCTTTAGAGGCTTTAAATATCATTCGTAGTCTGCGTGAATATGTTGGCAGGGTATTATTTGTGCATGTTGTTGAACATAGCCGCAATAAGCATGATTATAAAGAAAAATATCGCAGTGCTATGATGTTTTTACAGGAACTTGTTGATGAGATGAAGATTTTTGGTATTGAAGCTGATTATCGAATTGCTCATGGTGTTGCCTCGAAAAAAATAGGTGCTATTTGTGAACGTGATAATGTTAGCTTGATTATGATGACTAAGACTGGCGCAGATATGACAAGTGGTGACGAAATTGGCAGTACATCTGAAAATGTTGTATTAAATTCGCATTGTGCCGTAATGCTGTTGCCGGCTGAAGACAATGAAGATGATAATGAGTTTGCTTAAATTATTGTAAGTTTGTTGAGCGGATTGCTGTTAATGGCAGTCCGCTTATTATTTTTATAAAATTTTTACAAAACACTTGACTTTAGCTTTAAATATCAGTATAATACTACTTGCAGTTATGTTGGCTGTGCGTACATATTGTACAAGCTGAATTGAAAATTGTTAAAGTTTTCAGCCTTGGAGAGATGACCGAGTGGTTGAAGGTGCACGCCTGGAAAGCGTGTGTACGGGAAACCGTACCGAGGGTTCGAATCCCTCTCTCTCCGCCATTTAAAAATCTGCCGCAATGAGCGGCTTTTTTAATAAAAAGTTATATTTATTTCTCTGTAGGGTCGTAGAGTTGGGTCCTGCGCAATGGAAGCCTGTGAACCAGGTCAGGTCCGGAAGGAAGCAGCCTTAAGCGGATACTTTCATGTGCCGTGGGGGTGCCCGCCTTTGCGATCCTACAGGGAAATAACAAAAGCCGTCGTTTTTGCGACGGCTTTTTCTGTACAATACAGAGTCTTTTGAGTATAATAGTAATATCTGCATACGTGGGAACGAAGTATTCGTAAAGGAGAAAATGCAATGGCATATACAGCATTATATCGACAATGGCGGCCACAAAACTTTAATACTTTAGTAGGGCAGTCAGCAATAAAAACAGCATTAAAAAATGCGTTGTCAAATGATAAAATTGCACATGCATATTTGTTTTCCGGCCCACGTGGTACAGGTAAGACAAGTACAGCACGTATTTTGGCGAAAGCTTTAAATTGTCTTCATGGATTGCATGGTGAACCTTGCGGTGAGTGCAGTAACTGTAAACACATTACAGAAGGAACATCAATGGATGTGTTTGAGATAGATGCTGCTTCTAATACAGGTGTAGATGAGATTAAGGATTTATGTGAACAGGTAGCGTTTTCTCCTGTTGAGAGTCGATATAAAGTTTATATTATTGATGAAGTTCATATGTTGTCTAAGGGTGCTTTTAATGCTTTGCTTAAAACGTTAGAAGAGCCTCCGGAACATGTTGTGTTTATTTTAGCAACAACAGATCCTCAAAAAGTTCCTGCAACGATTCACTCTCGCTGCCAACGCTTTGAATTTCGCCGTGTTACATTGGGTGAAATAACTGAACATTTGCAAATGGTGGCTGATGGCAGCGGTATTCAAGCAGATAAAGAAGCACTGCATTTAATTGCTGTACAGGCTGAAGGCGGTATGCGTGATGCTTTGAGTTTGTTGGATCAGTGCGGTGTTATGGGGGGCAGAGTAACTGTAGACATCGTGCGTGATGTATTGGGAATAGTAGGGCGAGATTTGCTGCATGATTTGATAAAGTCTATTGGTGAGATGCAGTTATCAGACGTACTTAGTAAGCTAAATCTGTTGTTGGAAAAAGGTAAAGATGCTCATCAGATACTCTCTGAATTAATGGAATATATGCGTGCTTTACTGTTATTTAAGACTGTACCTGAGTACAGTGAAATTTATTTAACTGATACTAAAGAGGCGTTTGAAAAATTAGCACCCCTTTTTGGACAGGAACGTCTGTTGGCTGTTGAAGAACGTTTGCATAGTGCCGTTTTAGAGCTGAAAAATACTCCACGTCCGCGAATTACCATGGAACTATGTTTAGTTGATTTATGTCGTATGGAAGGCAGTACGTTGGCGGCACTAAATGCCCGTATTGAAAAGTTAGAACAGCAGCTGTTTAAAGGGACTTTTATACAAACTACAGCATCTGATGGGCAGCAGAAAGTACAGGCAGTTGCATCTGCTGAGATGGTACATTCAGAGATTTCTGTTTCTGGCGATAAATTGACAGTGAAAGAGAGTAAAATTATTGAAACTTTACCTGTTGATAAAAAAATAATGACAAAACAGCAGGAGTCACCAGTTTCTGTTAATGCTGCAGGAGCAAGTAATTCAGCAGCAAATGAGGAGTATGCCGGTGATTTTGCTGCTGGTGAAGATTATTGGAAGCAAGCCATGGATATATTGAAAGCAGAAAGAAAAAATTCTATGGTTGCTTGTGCTAAAAGTGGCAGAGTTTTTAGTTTTGTTGATAATGTTTTGCAGATAGCTTTTAAAGCCTCTTTTTTTGCAGAGAGAATAAATAAAGATGATTATCGTAAAGCTTTTGAAAATGCTTTGCTTCGTGTAGCACGCAGAGCAATTCGCTTAGAGGCTGTTGTTGAAGGAGAAGTAAAAAAGCCTAAGACTTTTTCGCCAACTGTTCAGAAAATCGAGCAAAATATTCAGCCTTTAGCTGTAGATGAGAAAAATTTGCCGGAAAACCTGCGTAGGGCAGCTGATGTTTTTGGTGGTGTAATAACAGATATATCAGACCAAAATTAAATGGTTGTATATATAAAAGATATTTTAAGGAGGATTTTTAATTATGTTTCCTGGTGGCATGGGTAATATGCAGTCAATGATGAAAAAAGTACAGAAAATGCAGGCAGATATGGTGAAAATGCAGGAAGAGATGAAATCTCGTACTGTAGAAACTTCTGTTGGTGGTGGTGCAGTCACTGTTGTTATTAATGGCAAAAAAGAGCTGAAATCTATCAAAATTAATCCGACAGCTGTTGATCCGGAAGATGTTGAAATGTTAGAAGATATGATTCTTACAGCTGTTAATGATGGTATGAAGCAGATTGATGAAATGACAGAAAAGGAAATGTCTAAAGTTACTGGCGGTATGAAACTGCCTGGAATGTTTTAAGGTTTTAAGTTTATGGCAAGAATGATCCGCCCTTTAGCCAATTTATATGAACAATTGCGGAGACTGCCTGGTATAGGTTCTAAAACTGCTATGCGTTTGGCTTATCATATTATTGATATGCCTGTTGAAGATGTACAGTGCTTAACAAAGGCTTTGAGCAGTGCAAAAGAGCAGATACATTATTGTCAGCATTGTTTTAATCTGACAGATGAGGCTATTTGCGATATTTGTAATGATAATACACGTGACAGATTTACTGTATGTATAGTAGAGCAGCCGCAGGATATTGCAGCTATGGAACGCAGTCGTGGGTATCATGGGTTATATCATGTACTGCATGGAGTATTGTCACCGTTAGACGGTGTTGGACCGGATAAGCTTCGGATAAAGGAGCTGTTTCTGCGTTTGCAGCAAGAACCAGTTAGTGAAATTATTATTGCAACAAATTCTGATGTAGAGGGTGAAGCTACTGCAACTTATTTGGCACAATTACTTAAACCTGTTGGTATAAAGGTAAGCCGTATTGCACATGGTCTGCCTATGGGCGGTGATTTGGAATATGCTGATGAAGTGACTTTATCTAAGGCTTTAGAAAATCGCAGAACCATGTAGAGAGGATGACGTATAATTATGGAAGCTTTAAATGGTATTGCAGCAAGTGTTGGTCTTGGACCTTTGGGTACTTTAGGTTCTTTAATTTGTGGTGTCTTACTTGTTTTAGCAGTAGTTAAGCTGTTTTCTATGCCTTTTAAACTGGTATGGAATGGTATCTGCGGAGCTGTATTGTTGTGGATTATTAACTTGTTGGGTTCATTTATAGGTTTCAGCCTGAAAATCACTGTCATAAAAGCACTTATAGCAGGTTTTTTTGGTATTCCTGGAGCTGTTGCTGTGGTTTTGTATGAACTCATGGGTAAATGATTTTAAAGGCATAATATATGAAACGTTGCGGCTGTCAGTTTACTGGCAGCCGTTTTATTATGTTCATATTTAGAAAAAATATTGTATACAACAGAGAAATACTGTATACAATCGGACTTTCTTAGGATAATTTGTTATAATTAAGTAATCGATTTTTAACTTAAATTTATGGGGGTTATAAAATGAACTTATCAACAAAAATATTGATTGGTCTGGCTCTAGGCATTATTGCTGGATTGGAGCTGGGTGCAGAAGGTGCAGGTTTTGCTAAGACCTGGATTGGACCATTGGGAACTATTTTTATGAATATGATTAAAATGGTCATCGTTCCTCTGGTATTCTCCAGCTTGGTAATTGGTGTAACAAGTCTTGGCGATATTAAAAAAGTTGGTCGTATAGGAGTTAAAACAGTTGCTTATTATTTGGTAACAACAGCATTTGCAATTGTTATCGGTTTGGCTATTGGTACAATGATTCAGCCTGGCATAGGTTTGAACATGACTGTAGAGGGTGCAAAAGTTACTGCTAAAGCAGCTCCTCCTATTATGAAGGTTATTACAGATATTTTCCCGACTAATCCTTTGGAAGCTATGGTTAAGGCTAATATGCTGCAGATAATTGTTTTTGCTTTGTTTGTAGGTGTTGGTATTACTTCTGTAGGTGAGAAAGCTAATGCTTTAAAACATACTATTGATGGTTTGGCAGAAGTTTCTTATAAAATTGTTGGTATGATTATGTCAGTTGCACCGATTGGTGTTTTTGGCTTGATTACTCCTGTTGTTGCTGCAAACGGTCCTTCTGTGCTGCTTC
Source organism: uncultured Phascolarctobacterium sp. (assembly GCA_964630355.1). GTDB lineage: Bacteria > Bacillota > Negativicutes > Acidaminococcales > Acidaminococcaceae > Phascolarctobacterium_A. The sequence goes on along the minus strand of CAZVSX010000007.1, from coordinate 34,194 downwards.
CGTTACTGAAAGTTGTTATTGCTGTATACCTTGCCTGCATTTTGCATGCTGTAATTGTTTACGGTTCTATGGTTAGATTTATTGGTGGAATGAGCTTTATTAAATTTGTTAAAGGTGTTGCACCTGCTTCTTTGATGGCATTCAGTTCCTGTTCTTCCGGTGGTACTTTGCCGCTGACCATGAGCTGTGCACAAAAAATGGGCGTTTCTAAAGAAGTATCCAGTTTTGTACTGCCTCTTGGTGCGACAATTAATATGGATGGTACAGCTGCTTATCAGGGCGTATGTGCATTGTTTATTGCTCAATTATATGGTATTGATTTAAATGCTTCTCAATATATGACCATTATTGTAACTGGTACATTGGCTTCTATTGGTACAGCTGGCGTTCCTGGTGCTGGTTTTATCATGTTGACAATGATTCTTACCAGCCTTGGCCTGCCGTTGGAAGGTTCTGCTTTGATTGCTGGTATTGACCGTATTTTGGATATGCCGCGTACTTCTGTTAATATTACTGGTGATGCTGCTGTATCTTTGTTGGTTGATAAGAGCGAAAAAGAGCATCAAGAAAAAGAAGCTCCTCTTTACTAATGAATAGGTCGCTATAATTTAAATATAGTCTTTCTTTACTTAGTGTCGGTTGTTTTGTGCAGCCGACACTTTTGTTATTATGTGTTACTTGTAATTAATTTTACAAGCTTGCTACATTTATCTTGCAGGAAATTACTTTCTTTCCAGAGAATTTTATAAAAACCATTTAAATTTATAAATAAAGGTGTTAGAATAAGGTGTTGTTATGAGTGAAATGGAAAAATTACAATATATACTTTTTGAGCGTTTTCATAGGCGTGCACCTGGTATTGATAAATTAGACCGTTTATGGGATGCTGCTGTGTTGCTGCCACTCGTGTATACTGAACAGGGAATTTGTGTACTGTTTGAAGAAAGAGCGCATACATTACGCCGTCAGCCTGGAGAAATCTGCTTTCCTGGAGGAAAGTATGAATGCAGTGATAATAGCTTTCGTGCAACAGCAGTCAGAGAAACCTGCGAAGAACTTGGACTTACTCCTAAAGATATTACTATCTGTGGAGAATTGGACTGTCTTGTAACACATAACGGGCCTATTATTCATCCTTTTATTGGTCTTATAAATGATGTAAATAAGATAGTTTATAATAAAAGTGAGGTTGAGAGTATCTTTACAGTGCCTTTGAAAATATTATTTGAACAAGTTCCGCAGAAAGGATCTGTGCAGTTGGCTGATCATCCTGGAGATGACTTTCCCTTTGATTTAGTACCGCAGCGTAAACGCGGATGGCGTATGAATAAGTCTTATTATGTCTATTTTTATCGTTATAAAAATAAGGTTATATGGGGATTGACTGCAAGGATTTTATATGCTTTCCTTTATCGCAGTCGTAGAGAATTGGTTGAATTCTTAAAAAATGAATGAGAGGTTTTATGATGAAAAGTATATTTCAAGTTAAGCTTTTAGGATTTATAGCAGCTGTATGTGCTGTGCTTTACATTGCTTTTGGCTATTTTTTCCCGGAAAAGGGACTTGATAATCTTAGTCCCCAAGATAGATTAAATTTGAAAAAAAATATTGTAGTATTAGGGGTTGATGAACGTTCTGATGATGTTGGACGTAGTGATACATTATTTGTGGTAATGTTTGACAGCGGTAACAAAAGTGCTTCTTTGCTTTCTGTCCCTCGTGATACGCGTGTGCGTATTGATGGTTATGGCTGGGATAAGATTAACCATGCCTATGCTTATGGTGGACGCGAGCTTACTCAAAAAACTGTTGAAGAACTGCTTGGCTTAAAAATCAATAATTATATTATGGTGGATTTTAAAGGATTCACCGGGTTGGTTGATGCTATAGGCGGTATAGATATTGATGTTGAAAAAGATATGTACTATCATGATACATGGGATGGTTTCACTGTTGACTTAAAAAAGGGAAGACAGCATTTAGATGGTGAAACAGCTATTCAATATGTACGTTACCGTGATGAAGATGGTGATATTGGCAGGATTCGCCGTCAGCAGCACTTTTTAATGGCTATGTATGATAAAATTACTTCAGCCAATATGCTGCTGCATATTCCGGGATTAGCAAAACAACTTACTTCTATGGTTAAAACAGATTTACCTATGGGAGATATGATGGATTTAGGACGTGTTCTGCATGCTATGGTTAAGGAAAAGGGTCTTTCTATGGCAATGGTTCCTGGTACACCGGAGTATATAAACGGTGTGAGTTATTGGCTGCCGGATATTACTGATTTGCGTGAAATGATGGTAAATATGCAGGGGGCAGTTATGACTGAACGGTATAAATCAGCTGCTGAACTAATGGAGCAGGAATATAATAAAGCTGTTGAAAAAGCAGCAAATGGTGACGACAGCGAAGAAAACCAAGATACTGCGAAAGAAGAAAAAGAGCAGAACGGTAAACAGGATGAAAAGAACTCTGCTTCTAAAGAAGAAAAATCTGAGATAAAAAATAAAGAACAGACGGAAAAAGTTGAAAAAAGAAAAAGTTCAGAACCGAAAAATATACAGGGAGTTGTACGTTTAGTAAACTGCAGCGGCAGTAAATCGGCAGGCAGCTCTGCTGCTTCTCGTCTGCGTGCTGCTGGCTTTGAAGTAATTAGTGGAGGCAGCGGTGAATTAATTGCTGAGACAACTGTTATTTCTACAACTAACAACGGTGCCGTTGTAAATCGTTTATCTAATGTACCTTTTGCCCATAAGATGCGAATCAGTCGTGATGGCGCTGCTGACTGTGATGGAGTAGTAATGCTGGGTGCTGATTATAAGTGATTTTCATTGGATGGCTTTGTATATACTTTGTTGATTTAGACTTTAAATTGTGTGCAGATAGTACTTCAATTGTTTAATCATGTAAAAAAGCTTACAAAAAAATGCTTGCATTTTGTATACAAAGATGCTATACTAAGAGTATCAAAACAGCCCCTCATTTGGCCCTTCTTCGTAAGGGCTTTTTTTTTGTCATTTTTTAGATAATAAAATTTGATTTCAGAAATATTGTAAGAAGTCAATTGTTGTAAATGTAGAATTACTATACAGATCATGGTATAATATTAGTAATATGGAAAATTATGGAATGAATTATAAATAATACATCTAAATAATAGGAGGCAATTATGCACGATGAAATACATGTTATTGTTGATAGTACTGCGGCAGCAGATGGAACTAGTTTAAAAGATAATCCTAGGGCACATGTACTGCGTTTAATTGTGCGTCATGGAGATCTTGAATGGGTGGATGGAGAGCGTTCTTTAGCACAGATGTTTGAGATGGTAGAACAGTCTGGTAAATTGCCGACTACCTCTCAGCCTGCAATTGGTTCAATTATAGAGATGTTTACGGAGTTATCTGCGTCTGGTAAAAAAATTATTATGCTGGCAGTTAACAGTGTTCTAAGTGGTACATATCAGACTGCTTGCGTAGCGGCTCGTCAGGTAATGCATGATATTAAGGGCGCTGATATTCGTGTTATTGACAGTAAAACAGCTGCTTGTCCTATTAGTGGGATAGCTTTGGAGATTTTGAAGCATACAGCTGATGGTATGGATATAGATGCGGCAGAAAAAATGGCTCGTGATATGGTTGCACGTACAGAAACATTTTTTAGTGTTAATACGTTGGATTATTTGCAAAAAGGCGGGCGCATTGGAGCGGTTGGTGCATTAATAGGTAATATTTTCGGGATTCGTCCTATTGTGCATTTAGATAAAGATGGCAGACTGGAAGTTGCGGATAAATGCCGTACTAGAAAAAAAGTGTTAAAGCGTATGATAGAGGTGGCTTCGGAAAAAGCTCCTTTAGAAGCTATTTTTATTGCTCATGCAGAGGCTGCTGAAGATGCAGAAAATATTAAACAGCAGATGCAGACACTTTTTCCTGGAGTTCCTATAATGCTTACAGGTATAGGCACAGTTTTGGCTGCTCATCTTGGGCCTGGCGTTATAGGGATTTTTGTCCGACAGAAGGCTTAAAGGAAAGGTGTGGAGTTAGATGGAGAATACAAAGGTAATTACTGGCAAGCAGGTAAAAGATATGTTGCTGGGTGCTTACCATGGATTTGAAAAAAACTTTGAAACAATCAATAATCTCAATGTTTTTCCAGTACCGGATGGAGATACTGGTACAAATATGATGCATACTATGGCTTCTGTAGCTAAGGCAATAAGCGCTATGAGTGATAGCGCTGATGCAGGGGATATTGGTGCAGCAGCAGCACGAAGTGCTATTATGGGGGCTAGAGGTAATTCTGGAGTTATACTTTCGCAGCTTTTACGTGGTATTGGAAAAGGTGTAGCTGGGAAAAAGACCTTGAATAATACGGAAATAGGTAAAGCTTTTCAGTTTGGCATTTTGTATGCTTACCGCAGTGTATCTAAACCTGTTGAAGGGACTATTCTTACTGTTGCACGGGGCATGGCTAAGGGTGCCTATAATGCAGTACGCAGTAATGTAAATTTAGAAGAAGTTCTTATGGAGGCTATTCGTATAGGAAAAGAAGAACTACAGAAAACTATGGATATGCTTCCTGCACTAAAAGCGGCAGGTGTTGTTGATGCAGGTGGACAAGGACTGATAGTTTTCTTTGAAGGCTGTTTGGCAGGACTGCGCGGACAGGATTGTGAGATTCTGCCTGTTGCTACACGTGCAGTGACAGCAGGTACTTTTAAAGAAGAACCGTTAGATTTGGAGTATCCATATTGTACTGAATTTATTGTTAAAGATGCTAATGTAGATAAAAAGACTGTCAGTGAGGCTATGCAAGGGTTTGGCAACTCAATGATTGTTGCTGTAGTTGATGATATTGTAAAAGTTCACATTCATACAAAGCGTCCAGGAGATGCACTTAATACAGCACAGCAATGGGGAATGCTTTATGATGTGAAAATTGAAAATATGAAAGTTCAGCATGAAAATCGCTTGTTTGCTGCGGAGGAAACCCAACCTGTGAAGCATGGAGTAGGTGTTCTTACTGTTGCTGCTGGTGACGGTATTGCTAAAGTTATGCATGAGATGGGTGCAGCTGAAGTAATCAATGGCGGACAGAGCATGAATCCTCCTGTGGAAGCTTTTGTAAATGCTATTGAAAATGGTTCTTGTGAGCAGTATATTATTTTACCTAATAATAAAAATATTATTTTAGCAGCTGAACAAGTAAGAAAATTGTTGGGGAATTCTAAGGTTTCTTATGTAGCTAGTACTAATATGGCACAAGGATTGGCTGCCTTACTGCATTTTGATGCTACAAGAAGTATGGATGAAAATACGGTTATCATGTCTAAGGAAGCTAAGGAAGCAGAAAGCGGCAGTGTCACCATTGCTGCACGTGACAGTGTAGTTAATGGTATGGTTGTTCACGAAGGTGATTATCTTGGTATACTTAATGATAACATTGTCTGCACTGGAGACAGTATTGAAGAAGTACTGCATAAAATGTTGGCAGATGGTAGTTATGAATTAGTCAGCATGTATTATGGTGCAGATATAACTAAAGAACAGGCTGACAAGTTTGCTTCTGAATTAGTGAAATTAAATGAAGACTGGGAGATTGAAGTTTTCTATGGTGGACAGCCCCTTTATCCGGTTATTTTAGCAATGGAGTGATGGAAATGCTTACTAGTCAGGAATTAACTATCCTGCTGCGTGAACGTGGTTATAAAGTTACCCCACAGAGATTGGCTGTTTATGCGGCTTTAGCTGATGAGGTTTGGCACCCAAATGCAGAAATGCTTTTTAATAAGCTGCAGCCTAGTTTTCCGGCTATGAGTTTTGCTACGGTTTATAAAACTGTAGAGATTCTGCACGATATTGGTGCTATACAAATTTTAAATACGGGTGAGGACAGCTTTCGTTATGATGCTAATATAAGTGAACATTATCATCTGCGTTGTTTGGATTGTAAAAAGGTAAATGATGCAGTGATGAATGAAGATATTAGAAAACAGATGACAGCTGAAGTAGAAAAAGAAAGCGGTTATAAAATCAGCAGCCGTCAGTTTTATTTCTACGGCTTATGCCCTGAATGTGCTAAGAAATAGTTTACTAAAGGTGTACTTATCAGCTATCTGGTTAGTACACCTTTCTTATTTTTGTATAGGTATTTTTACCAAAATGCCACAATAGTTTTTAATATATTTGTTATAATAGAGATGTTATATTAATAGGAGTGTAAGCGTGTGTCCAATGACTTTCAAATTATAATGTTAGCCAGTGGCAGTAGGGGAAATGCGACGCTTATAAGTACTGCCAGACAGCGTGTACTTGTCGATGTAGGTATTAGTTGTCGTACATTGACAAGTAAATTGAAAGAGATAAGAATTAGTCCAGAAGAACTTGACGGTGTATTTATAACGCATGAACATATTGACCATGTAAGTGGACTGGCAAAATTTATGGAAACCTATCAAGTTCCTGTTTACAGCAGTGCTGCTACTTGGAGAGCAATTTTAACCAAAGAGAGTAAAATTATTCGCAAAAATTGTCGGATTATAGAAAATAGCCTGTTATGCGGAGATTTACGGATAAACAGTTTTAAAGTGCCACATGATGCAGTTGATACACGAGGCTATTGTTTTACCAGTCAAAGCAGTGGCAGCAAGTGTACTTATCTTACAGATACTGGATTTATTACAGAACTTATATATGACGCAGTAAAAGGAAGTAATTCTTTGATATTGGAAGCTAATCATGATTTAGAGATGTTAGAAAAAAGTACCTATCCTTATAGGCTTAAACAAAGAATTTTAGGCACTCTCGGCCATTTATCCAATGATACTGCAGGTAAGTTTCTGACAAGCTTGCAGCGTTTGCCGGAACATGTTATGCTTGCACATTTGAGCGAAAAGAATAATAAACCGGAATTGGCGTTGGCTACGGTAAGAAATATTTTAAACAGCAATCAGCGTTTGCAGGAGACGGAGATTTTTGTAGCTTCTCAAAAAGATATAGTTATGGATAGTTAGATTATTGCAAGTTATCTTATAAATAAGGAGTGTACTCAGATGAAAAATAATATCTGGAAAAAATCGGCTAATATTTTTGTTTGCGGACTTTTAGGTGCAGCGGTTCTTATTGCCGGCTGCAGTGACAGTAAAACATCTGCAGCAGTGAAAGATAAAGCAGTTTCAGGAACTGAGCAGCAATTAAGTGCTGCTCGCAATACACCGATAGTAACTGCGGCTAAGAAGGTTGGTCCTGCTGTTGTGGGTATTACCAATAAAGCTTATGTACGTGATTTTTTCAATCGTGTACAGCTTACCGAACGCGGTACAGGCAGTGGAGTTATTTATGACAAGGCTGGATATATTGCTACTAATAACCATGTAGTAGAAGGAGCTTCTGAAATTATTGTTAGTCTGCCAGATGGAAGAACGGTTAAAGGCAAAGTTTTGGGAGCAGATGCTGCTACAGATTTGGCTGTTGTTAAAATTGATACTGATAATTTGAGTGTTGCTGAATTTGGTGACAGCGATACTTTGCAGGTTGGTGAACCAGCTATAGCTATTGGCAATCCACTGGGGTTGGAATTTCGCGGCAGTGTAACTGCGGGCGTTATCAGTGCATTAAATCGCAGCATTGAGTTAGGAGAGCGTAAATTTAACCTTATTCAAACGGATGCTGCTATAAATCCAGGCAACAGCGGTGGTGCACTTGTGAATGCTGACGGTGAGGTTGTTGGTATTAACAGTGCTAAGATTGCAGTAAGTGGTGTAGAAGGTATTGGTTTTGCTATTCCAGTGAATACAGCTAAACCAATTTTAGAAGAACTTGCCAAAGATGGACGCATTGCCAGACCTTATTTAGGTGCTTCTTTAATGGATCAGGAAATTGCCAGTCGTTATGGATTTGAATTGGATTTGCATGGGGGAATATTCCTTGTGAAAGTTGTTCAAGGAAGTCCGGCAGCAAAGGCTGGTATTCGTCCTGGAGATATTATCCTGAGCTTTAATGGTGCTAAAGTAAAAACTGCTTTGGATTTGCGTACCAAACTATCCGAATGCAAAGTCGGTGAGCGAGTTGAAGTAGTAATTATGCGTAATGGACAGAATGAAACAAAGACAATTGTTTTAGAGGAAGTTCCGAAGGATTACGGCAAGTGAAAATAACGATAGCCTGTGTTGGCAAAATTAAGGAAAAATATTTGACTGCTGGTATAGATGAATTTACTAAGCGACTTACACCATTTTGCAAAATAGAAACTCTTTCTATAAATGAAGAGCGTATGCCAGATACACCTTCGCCAGCGGAAAAAGAACAAGTTTTAGAACGTGAAACGCAGCGTTTGCTGGCTATTATCCCAACTTCATCTTATGTTATTCTTTTGGATGTTATTGGGAAGCAGCTTTCCAGTACCGAGCTTTCAGCTAAAATAGATGCTTTGTCTTTGGCTGGTCACAGTCACATAACATTTGTTATTGGTGGAGCCTTTGGTTATACAGATGCCTTACGCAAACGTGCGGATTTATCATTGAGTTTTTCTAAAATGACTTTTACGCATCAAATGATAAGACTTTTGCTGATTGAACAAATTTATCGTGCCTTTAAAATCAGCAGAGGTGAAAAATATCATAATTAGTGCTCATTTTAGATATTATCTTGATAACTGCAAAATGTTATCACTATACGATATTGTATAACTAATTTCAAAAAGATAAAAAACCTAAGTTTAGTTTTTTGCTAAACTTAGGTTTTTTATTTTACAATGTCAGTATTTGTCTTTGTAAGATTGTATAATGACATTAAAGTTATAAAAAATGAGCGGAGGGATAAGTTATGAAAGATACTTATGTTACAATTACTGGCTTTTGGCATTATTATGGAGTAAGTCCTTTTAGAATTGGCAAGGTTTTTAAATGTGTTAAAGAACCTTCCAATTTATATGATGAAGAGGCAATTAAAGTTGTAATGAAAGAACTTGGAACTGTTGGTTATATAGCAAACTCTGTCAGATTTAAAGCCCTTGGTACAAATAGTGCTGGTAAAATTTATGATAAGGTAAAAAAGAAATTTTGGGTGGAGGTATTGTTAATTACTTCCAGCAAGATTATTTGTAAAGTAGTTGAAGGTTTTAAGGATTATAAACCTGATGGAGTTTATTATGAATTAAAAGCAGAAAATGAAGAAGATAAATAAAATCTGATAAATTATGAGACATTTAATATAAGTGTGGGGGAAGAACATTATGTATGTAGCAGGTAATAAGAGCAAAATAGCACATAATGAAAATTGTCCATATTGTAAGAGGATAAAAGAAGAAAATAGAAGAAACTATTACCATACTGATGAAACTATAAAAGAAGGCTGTATATTATGCCAATATTATTCTTTTGCAAGTACAAAGTATAGAAAACAGAAGGAACAAATTGAATTGACTGGTAAAAAGTATAAATTACACTATGAAGTGGTTGATGGCATGATGGTTGTTAATGATGGTATGAGTAAATGGAAAGTTTTTTATTCCAGTAAACGTCATAGACTGATGTTATATCATAAAAATTATTTATTGTTTTCTAAGAGAAACGATTATTCTCCAATATTAGGCTATCATTTTCAACATAAAGAATCTTATAGAAGTTTTTGAATATATTTCTGAGCATTTCCAAGCATATCTTAATAATTTTAAGTTTCCTAAAAGCACGCAAAATAAGGTAAATTCAATTTATTATAATAAATGTAAGCATAAACGACGGCATCGAAAAAAATATGTAAAGAAAGAAAAAAGGCTTGCTAGGTTACAGGCTATAAGAAATGTATTACTCTTAATAGAGGAAATACAAAAGGAGCAAGTTAAAAACAAAGTAGGGAATGGTTATGAATTATACGAACGCATATCATGATTTTTATATAATGTATTTTGATAAAGGGAGAATAATAACATTATAAAATTACCTAAATATAGCATACTAAAATCAAAATAAATCCTCTTTTTGCTGAATAAATCAGCTAAGAGAGGACTTACTTATATGTTGGAAGTTTATATTGAGTGAAATAATAAATGACAAAATTAAAAATTTTGTATAATTGAGCTGTATTCAATAGCAGTAATAAAAATAAAGGATTAAATTTATTTTTATAGAATTCTTATTATAAAAGGAGTATACAAGATATTTAGTGATTTTTTTTTGCTGAGGAGGGGAGAAAATGTTTTGCCCTAAATGTGGTTTTCAGAATGATGAAGAAAATAATTTTTGTATAAACTGTGGTTCTGAATTATTTCCTAAATATAACCGTTGTGATAGTCGCAGTTACAAAAATAGAGAAGATTATAAAGAAACTAGTTTTTCGACTACTTTATGGATGCTTTTAAAATGGGCGTTTTTTATATTGTCTGCTATAATCATTGTGAATGAGTTTATATATTTTTTAGGTAATAATATAAAACGTAATATTCCTGAATCTAAGGGAAAAATAATTAATGAGATAAAAACAAAAGAAAAAGCTCTAAATAAAAAATCAAGAGAAATTCAGTATCAAACTGTTGACAGTAATGACACAAGAAACAGAGTTAAAGTTGTTGAAGAATCTAATAACGCTGTGAATATAAAAGATAAAGCTATATTTGTTGATGATAAAAATGCTTTGGAAAAAGCAAAAATGTATGCTGATATTCTAAATTACTCGATGATAAAGATAAAAGAAGAACTGGAATATGCAAAGTTTGCACCTGAAAGTGTAGAATATGCAATGGAAAATCTGCAAATAACAGATAAGGAAATAGCTTTGGAAAAAGCAAAAATGTATGCTAACATTCTGAATTATTCAATGACAAAGATAAAAGAAGAACTGAAATATGCAAAATTTACACCTGAAAGTGTAGAATATGCAATGGAAAACCTGCAAATAACAGATAAGGAAATAGCTTTGGAAAAAGCAAAAATGTATGCTAACATTCTGAATTATTCGATGACAAAGATAAAAGAAGAACTGGAATATGCAAAATTTGCACCCGAAAGTATAGAATATGCTTTGACTAATTTACAGAAAAAGTAGTTAATAAATTAAAATATAGCTGAATACATCGATTGCTCATATAGGTAAAATCTTTGAAAACTCCACGTAAAGATGATATAATAAACTATCATGCTTTAAGTGGAGTTTTTTTATGCATAGAAAAATATTGTTTGGTATTGATTATACTGATAGTGAAGTTCTAAAACTGATAATTTACTTGTTTGTAGGCGGTACAGCTGCATTAGTAGAGTGGGGTTTATTTTACTTATTTATAACTTATATTTTAAAAAATACAGGCTTGAGTATTATGGTGATGACTATGTTGGCCACGGCGTCAGCTTTTAGTTTAGCTACTTTATATCATTATTTTTTAGGAAATATACTTGTTTTTAACAGCGGCAGTCGTTATGAAACAGGTAAGGAATTAAGTCTTGTATTTTTAGTAAGCATTATGGGTTTAGGTTTTAATTTGCTGCTTATGTATGTATTTGTCAGCCTGCTTGGATGGCAGCTGATGCTTTCAAAGGTAATTACAAGTTGTATTGTTGTAGTTTGGAATTATCTTTCGCGTAAAAAGTGGATTTTTAGGAGTTGAAAATGGCTGTAGAATATGTTGATGTTAGCAAATTTAAAAAAGTTGTTATTTTATACAATAGAAATTCCGGTAAACAGCTCTTTGCGAGCATGATGGCTAAAATAAATGAAACTTTTAAGCTGGTCAAAGATCTGGTTGGCTCGAAAAATGTTGAGTTATGTGATATTAGATATTTTGAACAGATACCGAATATAGCACAGAAGATAGTTGAAGAAAAAGTTGAATGGGTTATTATTGCCGGCGGTGATGGAACTATCAGAGCTATGATTGAGCAGTTGGCAAATCTTCGCTATGTGCCTTATATAAGTGTATTTCCAGCAGGAACAGTAAATTTAGTTGCTAAAGAGCTTTTGCTTAAAGCAGATCCACAGAAATGGTTTAAACGTGTTGCTAAAGGTATCCAAATACCTGTATATTTAGGTAGAGCTAATGGTAATGTTTTTTTAACGGTAGCTGGAGTCGGTTTTGATTCACTTGTGGTAGACAATGTCAGTGAGAAAGAGAAAAAACTTTTAAATAAATTGGCCTATGTTTGGCAGGGTACAGAATTAATGCGTAAAGAGTTTTTGTTTAATAATTGGCGGTATAGATTTCAAGTTCGTTTTGATGATGAGGAAACATGGCATGAAGCTACTTCTGTTATTGTAGGAAAGAGCCGTTATTATGCTGGCAGATATAATCTTTTTGGCGGAGCTTCGCTGTCATCACCACTTCTACATGCAGCGCTGTTTACCGGAGATAAACGTGGTGATTTTATTCGTTATGCTGCCTGCATAGCTATGGAAGCACTTAATCTTGATAATGATATTATTATTCGCAGTGCTAAAAAAATGGAAATCCTTTGCAATGAAGACAACTTTGCGGCGGAGTTGGATGGTGATGCAGTTACGGTTACACCGCTTATAATAGAAATGGAATCAGAGCCTATAACTTTTTTGGCATAAAATATAGAGGAAAGATATGAAATGGAAAGAGTGGGGAAAAGACAGGGGTGCTGTTTTTTTATCTTGGCAGCCTGTATTGTTGAAAGCTATATAGCTTATAAAAGCTTTGGAGATATTGATCCGTTTCCAGTGAATGAATTTTTCTTTCAGGTTTTTGATCATGTTTTAAGGGAATGTTTGTTGGCTGTAATTGCCTGCATATTATATTATAGGCGAAAACGTGTACTGGATCGAATATTTCGCTATATACCAGTAATTGTAATAGGTATATTGTATATAGCAGATGCTTTTTTCATGATTTCTCAGTTAAGTCTTGATAGAGGCTTGCAAACAACTTTATCTGTATTAGCAGGAATTAACAATAATATTTTTCTGGTATTAGTGGCGGCTATGTGTTATCACAAATGGCCAAATATATGGATGAAACTACTTTATTTTGCAGTTTACTTATTTTCTGCTTTGGCTATTGTTTTTGATGGTTTTTATTTTTGGCAAACATCAATGCACGTAGAAAGTGTGTTGTTTCAAAATTTAAATATATATGCAGTTAAGGGTATCTTTGCGACTATGAGTAATACGCTGACAGCGGCTATTTTTGCTGGTGTGCTTATTATTATCCTGCTGTTTTATGTACCTATTCCGCAAAAAAGAAAGCCTAATTTTGCTTGGTCGTTGCTCTGCGCAGCTATGTTTACCATGGGGTTGAATATTACTGATAGGCTTTTAGGATATTTGGGGATGTATGGTGTAGAAAATCTTATTGGGATGTATGTAGAAGTAGAGAATGAAAAAACACGCATGAATTATCGTAATATGTTATCTGTGCCTATTAATGTTAATTTTATCAGTAAGGCGATGTTTGATACTGATAAATTGGCTGGAGCTCAACATGTGGAGTTGCGCGAATTGACTGCCAGAGATAAGACGCGTTTGACAGAATTAGGGATTGATGTACCAAAACCGGCTGTTATTAAAAAGAATCCGCAGTATGATCGGATAGTGCTGCTTATTTTGGAATCTATGCATCGTGATTTTATTAACTATTATAATTCTAATATTCCAGAAGAAACTACCCCATTTTTAAATAGTCTTATCATTCGCTATCCGCATATGAATCGCTATTATACTTCCTCTGTTCCGACAACGCAGGGGTTAAATGCAACGTTTCGTTCACATATAATTATGGATAAGGATATTCCTGGGAAGAATACTCCCAGTCTGTTTCGCTGTGTTCAGGATGCCGGTATGCGCGGAATTTTTATGAATGCTTCTAGCCAATATTATGCTAATGAGTTGCGAGAATATCCAGAGCAATTTGGCATGAAAGAATATTATGCTAAAGAGTATTTGGAAAAACAGGGTTATACTGGTGCTAGTGGTTGGGGATATCATAATGATGTTATGTATGAGGAAACTATAAAGCTTTTGAAGGATGCTAAAGATAGAAATGAGCGTTTATTAATGGTTACCAAAACGCTGGATATGCATCAGCCGTATCCTTATACAGGTTTCAGCTGGGGCGAAATGCCGGAAAATGTGCGCAGCAATCAATATATAACTGTTCGAGGAATTTATTGGGTAGACAGAACTTTGAAACAGTTTTTTGATGACGCAAACAAACGTGGATTAATGGATGACAGGACACTTTTTGTTATTACCAGTGACCATAATCCTCATAGCGGTGGAGAGTATACTAAATTAGTAACTCAAGCTGAAGATAAACAGAGTATTGCGCCAATACCATTGATTTTTGTTAGTAAAAATTTAACTCCGCTTGATAGTCTGCGCAGTAATGACTATGCTTCGCAGATAGATTTAGCACCTACGTTGTTGTATCTTTTAGGACTTAGCGTTCCTGATAAGTTTATGGGACGTAATCTTTTACAGCATACTGATATTCCTTATGCTCTGGGATATTTTGGCGGTAAGGCTTATTATTGGTCTGATGAGCGTCATTTTGTTGATCAAATGGATAAGCCTGTTCCAGACAGTGAATATGAAGATGCATTAACTAATTATATTGTCCACAATTATGGCTTGTGGCATCAATAATAACACGACATGATATTTTGCTGCTGTAATGATAAGTTACAGCAGCTTTTTAGTAAGTTAACATAGAATATTCAAATAAAAAGAAATATTTTATTTATATATACTTACTATACAGTTAAGAAAAAATAATATATAATCAGTAAGGCGATATTAGATGGAAGTGTTATAATGTTTATTATAATTGGTGCAATGGTTGTAATTGGTGTTAATTGCTATTATTATTTGTGCATGCATTGCTGGCGTAGACCCTATGGGAGTTTGCAAACGTAATGTATTAGGCATCACTCTTGCTTTAATAGCAGGTATGATTTTGCTGTTATTTTAAATAAAGATTATATTATTTATGGATGCGAGGCAGAGAATCCGCATCTATTTTTTCTATAATTAAGGGGTGAAATATCTTTTCAGAATAGACTAATAATGTTGCCCCTATATCCATCTATGCGTTATAATAAAAATTGGAGGAATTTATGAAAATAGATATATTTTTAGATAAATTACAAAGTTATCAAAGCCCATTGGTATTTAATCCTTGGAGAGATTTTGACCCGTCCTGTGATATTGGACCGCAGGCACCAGCAGTGCGCATTGCTAATTTACGGCGTTATTTAGAGCTGCGCTTAAGAGCGAAATACTTATTTATTGCTGAAGCTTTGGGTTATCAAGGCGGACATTTTTCTGGTATTGCTATTACTTCGGAACGTATTCTCTTAGGGCAGCATCCAGATGTAAGTCAGCAAAGTGTTTTGGGAGACTGGTGCTATGAGCGTACTAGTAATCCTGAAAGTTTGTTTTTGAATAATAGTCAAAAACTTAAAGGTTTTAATGAACCTACAGATACTGTTGTCTGGAATGCACTTAATCGTCATGGTTTAGCATCTTTTGATGTTATTTTGTGGAATATATTTCCTTTTCATCCCTATAAAGAAGGCAAGCTGTTAACTAATCGGACTCCTTCTGTTGCTGAATTAGATGTAGGGATTGAATATGCACGTATGCTGTTGGAGCTTTGTCCTGAAATGAAAATAGTGGCTATTGGGCAAAAAGCAGCAGGTACATTGAACCGTTATGGTGTAGGCTGCATGGCTGTACCGCATCCTTCTATGGGCGGTGCTAACCGTTTTAGGGCGGCGGTAGCTGCTTTATTAGGCGGAGGAGAATGATATGGGTTTAGAAGCAGGCACTTTAAATCGTGAACAGACATTAAACCTAGCATTAGCTATGGGAAAGGCACTGTTGAAAAATGGTGCAGAAACATCACGTGTGGAGGATACGATTTCCCGTTTCTGCCATGTGCATGGATATTATGATATTAATGTTTTTGTTACTCCTACAGTAATTATACTTGGAGATGAAACGAGTGATGGACCTACTATTATTTGTCGTATCCGCTATCGCAGCACAAATCTTAATGTTATCAGTGAAGTAAATAATTTTTCTTATAATCTAAAAACGTGGCCCTTGTCTTATAAAGAAACTATGAAGTATTTTGATGATATATTTCATAAAGCTCCTTTATATGGAAATGTGAGTGTATGTCTTGCTTCAGCTGGCAGTTCTGCCTGTTTTGCAGCTATGCTTGGCGGAAACAGCCATGACTTTGTAGCAGCTTTTATTACTGGTGGCTTATCTATGGCGTTATTAAAGCAGTTAGGCGGCTATAGACCAAGTGCTTTTTGGGAAAATGCTTTAGCTGGAGCTGCCATAGGAGCTTTAGCTATAGCTTGCTGTGCCGTAAGTATTCAGTGTACTCGTACCAATATTATAGTAGGTGCACTGATGCCGTTCTTGCCTGGGGTGGCTTTCACTAATGGTTTACGTGATTATATGGCTGGTGATTTGATTTCTGGTAATTCACGTATTGCAGAGGCAATGCTTTTTGCTACTTCTATTGCGATTGGTTTAGCATTTGCTCTGCTTATTTGGTATCACTGGGGGTGGGAATTATGGCCATAAATTATTGGTCTGCTTTTATTTTTTCTTTTTTTGCTGCTGCAGCTTTTGGTGTGCTTTTTCAGGCACCGCGTAAAAGTTTAGTTATTAGTGGACTTATTGGTGCTGTTGGCTGGGTTGTATTTGTTTATGTACGCAAAGACTTGGAGTACAGTTCCTTTTATGCCAATCTATTTGCTACAATTATACTATCACTTTTAAGTGAATTAGCAGCACGTATTTTTAAGCAGCCAGTAACAATATTTGTTATTCCAGGAATTATTCCTATTGTTCCAGGATTGGGAATGTATAATGGGATGGCTCAAATTATTGAAAATCATTATGATAAGGGTGTGAACATTTTGCTTACTGCTGGTATGGATGCCAGTGCGATTGCCTTGGGTATGATGTTCATGACAAGTTTATTTCGTGTACTGAAACTGAGCAAAGATAATAAGCGTTTTTTCTAGCTGTTGAGTATATACTTAAGAAGATAATTGTTGGGGGAAGAAAAAATGGGTTTAGTGGAGTTACTGTTATTGGCAGTAGGCTTGGCAATGGATGCTTTTGCTGTATCTGTTTGCGGAAGTATGGCTTTAAGTCCTGCCAACAGAACAGCGGGAGCTTTACGTTTTGGCAGTTGGTTTGGTGCTTTTCAGTTTTTGATGCCTGTTATAGGTTATTTTGGGGCAGTGTCTTTTCGTAACTATATTACAGAATATGATCATTGGATTGCCTTTGTTTTATTAACTTATTTAGGGATAAATATGATTAGAGAATCCAGCGAATCTTGTAATATAAAAAAGAATTATACAGTTAGAGAAATGTTTGTTCTTGCTGTTGCAACCAGTATAGATGCCTTGGCTGTAGGTATTAGTCTTGCTTTTTTGAATACCAATATTTGGTTTGCAGCAGTACTTATAGGTATTGTAACCTTTGCTGTTGCAACCTTTGGCGGTTTAGCAGGCTTTCGTTTAGGTGCAGCTGTTGGTAAACGTGCCGATGTTTGCGGTGGAGCAGTTTTAATTTGTATAGGTTGTAAAATTTTATTGGAACATACCGGATTTATTTGAAATTTAAAATGATACTATTGAATTTTTATCAGTCGTCTTTGGCAGTGAAAGTATAATAGGAGGTAAGATTATGGTACAGGTTAATAAAGAACGGATGTTAGCAGAATTTAAAGAAATTGTTTCAGTTCCATGTCATGGTCTACAGGAACGACCAGTATTTGAAATGCTGAAAAGGAAGTTGGAAGATCTTGGTTTCAGTGTTGAAGAAGATGATGCAGGGAAAAAACTTGGAGGTAACTGCGGTAATCTTTGGGCTTTTATGCCAGCATCTGCTGGTGCAGAAAATGCTGTAAGGGTGTTGCTTTCAGCACATATGGACGGTGTAGAGCCTTGCAGCGGTACAACTGTTGTACAAAAAGATGGAGTTTTGTACAGTGATGGAACAACTATTTTAGGAGCGGATGATAAGTCTGGCGTTGAAGGAATCTTAGAAAGCATACGTTTGTTGAAAGAAGAAAATGTTCCTCACGGAGATATACAGGTGCTGTTTACTATTTGTGAAGAGGGCGGAGTCAATGGCTCACGTTGCCTTGATAAATCAAAATTGCGTGCAGATGTAGGCTATGCGCTTGATGGTGAGGGTGCTCCAGGAGAAATTGTAGTAGGTGCTCCTGGACAATATAAATATAAAATAGACATTATTGGCAGAAAAGCTCATGGTGGATTGGAACCAGAAAAAGGCATTAATGCAATTATGATTGCTGCTAAGGCGTTGGCTGCTGTAGAACGATATGGCCGTATTGATGAAGAAACTACCTGCAATATAGGTATCATCAACGGTGGAACAGCAACTAATGTTGTTCCTGATCTTGTTACTATTGAAGGTGATGCACGCAGTCGCAACAATGAAAAATTGGTAAGTATTCGTGATGAAGTTGTCAACACTATTGTTGAAAGTGCAAAAAAATATGGTGCACAGGTTGAAGCAGTAGTTGAGCATAAGTATAGTTCTTTCCTTGTTGCAAAGGACAGCGAAGTAGTTGCTTTGGCTAAGGATGCTTGCGAAAAGCATGGGTTTATACCTAATATAACGCTGACTGGTGGTGGCAGTGATGCTAATTTCATTAATTCTTATGGTATTCCTTGTGTAATTTTGGGGACGGGCATGGCTAATGTGCATACTGTTGATGAATATATAAAAGAAGAAGATTTATATAACTCTGCTTTAATGGTTTATGGAATTTTGCGTGCTGCAGTAAAATAAGGCATAAAAAGAGAACCTGTACTCCGCTTAATAGAAATAATCACTGAAAGTATATTGAAAATATAACTTTTGGTGTTAATTCGTAAAAGTGGCAGTACAGGTTTTTTACTGTTATTTAGAAAAGCAAGATATAGTTTATGATTTGCTGCTTTCGTTTGCAGCCAGTTGTATTTTCAGTTCGGTTTCAAAAGTCTTTTTAAACCAGGATAGATGGCTTTTAATCTGATGCATTTCAATGCTGGGAATTCCTTGGGCATATAATTTGAGCATTGCTGTTTTTTTGTTTAGTTTTGGTTCGATAACATGAATCTGGGTAGTTTCTGTATAGTCAAGGCTTTCTGCTAAAGCCAGAAGCAAAGCAAGTTTATTGATAGCTTTCCAGTTACTTTCAGTAAGCATTTCACGATAAAAACGGTCTTTGAAATAATTTTTGGAAACACCATTGTGCCAGCCTGCGATAGCTGCGGTTATAATCTGTTCTTTATGAGTCAGTCCGAACAGCTTAGCATTCTGAATCATGTAAGCACTGTGGCGTGCATGGCTGTAGAAGTTAATAGTAATACCAATGTCGTGCAGCAGTGCTGCTGTTTCCAGCAGACGGCGATAGCTGGAACTAAGTTTGTGAAGTTCTTTCCAGCCGTCAAACATGGATAGTGCCAAGTGTGTAATGTGATGTGCGTGATTTGTATCTGTATTTTCATACAAATGAAGCATATTTTGTCTGCTCATAGAAAGAACATCTTTAGCTATCAGTGGTACATGATTAATTTTTGAATAATAATCAAAGAAAAGACCTTCACGCAGACCACAGCCAGATGTTATAAGTTTTTTTGCTCCAGTAACATCAAATAAACAATTGATAATACTGCTGCCTGCAAGAATTATATCACTGCGTTCATTGCTTAGACCGGAGATTTTTTTGCGCTGCTCCAGGTTAGTATTGCGCAGGTTGTTGAAAAATTCACGATAAGTTTGAACATTATAAGCATAGTTGTGAATTTTTGTAGCCGGATACTTTTTTGTTCTTTGGATAATTTTTGCTACAGTACGTGCTGTTCCGCCAACACCTATAAGTGACATTTCATTTTCTTTTATCCAGGGATATTGGTCAAGACGACTTGTAATAAAAAAGCTGACATCGCTGTAAACATTAGGAGGCATAACATTACGAGTATTAAACATAGAGGTTGTATTGACTGCTCCTATAGGCAGAGAAACACTTTCTAATATTTTTCTGTCTTTAAATAAAATTAGTTCTGTACTTCCGCCGCCTAAGTCGAAGATAATACCGTTTTTTACATCTAAGGTATTTATAACTCCTAAGTAACTGATATATGCTTCTGTATTACCGGAAATAATATGCAGCTTTATACCCGTTTCTTCTGCTACACGTGCCACCAGTTCTGAACCATTTACAGAATTACGGATTGCGGCAGTGGCAACAGCAATTGTTTTATCCGCTTGATATATTTTACACATATAAGCAAAACTTTTCATAGTATCAATTGTACTTATGAAAGCTTCTTCAGTAAGCATATTTTTATCGTTTACTTTTTGGCTCAAGCGTAATGCTTCTTTTTGGTTATATACCATATTGTAAGCACCGTTTTTGTATATATGACTGATAACAAGACGGGCAGAGTTAGAGCCGATATCGATAATAGCTATTCTTTGCATGTTTTTCTCCTCGTTTATATCCTGATTACACTAAGTGGAATAAAGCAGGGTGCAGGATATCTATAAATTATATATTAATCATAAATAGAAAAAATCCTGCGAATGTACATAAATTTCCTGTAAATTTGTTAAATTATTGTATAATCAATAACTGTCCGCAGGATTTTTGCTTGAAAAACAGAATAAAATATTATATAAAACACAGTATTTTGGAGGCTTGGTTAATGAAACGTAAAAATTATACAACCTTTGCCGCTATTCACCTAGGTTCTGAGATGGTCAGTATGCAGATTACAGAGTATCGTAATACTGACAGATATAAAATTGTTGAACGCTGTAACAGGCGTATTCGCTTAGGAGAGGCAACTTTTAAAAATAAAATAATACCATTTCCTCTGGTTTCGGAAATTTGTGAAATATTAATAGGCTTTAAACGTCTTATGCAGGAGTATGGTGTTGAAGAATATGTTATGCAGGCAACTACTGCTGTACGTGAAGCCAGCAATCAAATTTTTCTGTTAGACCAGATTTACAATAAAACTGGATTAATAGTTGATGTTGTAGATATGCCAAAAGAAATTTATACAAAATTTGTTGCTATTCGTCATACCCTGAAAAACGAAAAATTTACTACTGATCGTACTGGTATGCTGCTTATGGATATTTCTTCTGGTGGCTTAGGTGTTACCTTGGTGCGAGATGAGAAAATATTTTATCAGGAAAATTTTCATGTTGGCATTATTCGTATTAAGGAAAGTTTTGAACGTAATCGTCGAGAAAGTATACATTTTAATAAAGCTTTAACGGAATTTCTCAGCAGCATGATAAGTCCTGTAAGGCGTGAGCTTGGAGATGAAAAGGTTCAAAGTTTAGTGTTATCAGGGACAGAAACAGAACTTTTGCTGCGGATGCTGGGATTGAATGAAGAAGAAATAGTACACCATATTAAGGCAGAAAAATTTCATGCTTTTTTTGAAAATATGCGCCATATGAGCTTGCCGCAATTGATAAGCACTTATAAAATTCCGGCAGATGCGGCTGAACTTGTTTTACCGACAGTTCTGCTGTATGAACAGCTTTTACATCTTATTCCGGCGAAAGAAATTATTATTACCGCTGACAGATTTATAGACGGAATGCAGCTTTTGCATATAGGTAAAAAAACTAATGCGCTAATGTGTAAGGAATGGGAACAGGAGCTGATTAGTCTTTTTCATACTATCGGCAGCCGTTATCTTTATGATAAAAAACACGCGCAGCAGGTAGAGTGTTTGTCTTTGATTATTTTTGACAGGATTGCCAAAGAATATGGAATGGGAGAACATGAACGTTTGCTGTTGCGTGCAGCCTGCATCCTGCATGATATCGGTAAATATATATGCATGCGTAGTCATTCAATTTATACGTATCAGCTGATAATGTCTACCGATATTATTGGATTTAGTGAATTAGACAGAAATATAGTTGCTTTGGCTGCTTATTATCATGCTAATAGACTTTTTGACAAAACAAATACGCGTGCACCGCAGGTAGAAAAAGAACTTGTTCCGGTAGTAGCAAAGTTGGCGGCAATTGTGCGCTTGGCAGATGCCCTTGATCGCAGTTATCTTCAAAAAATTCATAGCTGTACAGTGACCTTAAAGAATAATAAGTTAAAAATCCAAGCAGTCAGCAAAGAGGATTTAGCGTTGGAGTTATGGACATTTACAGATAAAGCATATTTTTTTGAAGAAGTATTTGGTGTAGAGCCGATTTTGGAACGGGTGAATAAATAATGAAAAATTTAGATTTATCAAAACCAGAGTATTTTTATAATCGTGAGCTTAGTTGGCTTAAATTTAATCTTCGTGTATTAAAGGAGGCTATGGTTAAAGATACTCCCTTATTGGAACGTCTGAAATTCTTAGCAATTTCTGCATCTAATTTAGATGAATTTTTTATGGTACGTGTGGCGGGTTTATGGGGAAATTTTGATAATGCACTTGAAAAACGAGATGCCTCAGGAATGTCTGTCAAGGAACAGCTGGATGCCATTAGCACGGCAGCACATGAGCAGGTGCGTACACAGACTAAATATCTTACAGTTCTTATGGCAGAAATGAATGCAGCTAAGCTCCATTTTCGCAGAGTAAAGGATTTGAGCGATTTAGGCAAGGATTGGTTAGAGGAATATTATCGTGAGGTTATTTATCCTGTATTGACACCAATGGCGGTTGATGCTTCTCGTCCATTTCCTTTTTTAGCTAACAAAACGCTGAACTTGGCAGTGGAATTGATAAAGGCGGATGGAGAACACAGTATGGGACTTATTCAGGTGCCCAGCGTATTAAATCGTATTACAGAAGTTGAACCAGAACAGGAGCGAACCTTTGTATTTTTAGAAGATATCATTGCAAGTCATTGCAATGATTTGTTTAAAGGCTGCCGTATTCTTGACCTTGTACCTTTTAGGGTAACACGTGACAGTGATCTTGATATTGAGGAAGAAGACAGCGTGGATTTACTTAAAGAAGTAGAGGAATCATTGCGTAAGCGTAAACGTGGTGCAACAGTAAGATTGGAGTTATTTAAAACTAATAATAGCCGGATTAAGAAATTTCTCGAAGAAAACCTTGATGTAACCGATAGAGCTGTTTACGAAATCAATGCTCCATTAGATCCAACATGTTTCTTTAAATTTATAGGAATGAAAGGCATGTGGCCTTGGTTATATGAGCCATTTGTACCACAGCGACCGCAGGAATTAACTGATGACAGTGATTTATTTGCAGCTATTAGATCTAATGACATTTTATTGCATCACCCGTATGAAAGTTTTGACCCTGTTGTTAAACTGGTGAATGATGCTGCTGATGATCCACAGGTTTTGGCTATTAAGCAGACATTGTACCGTGTGAGTGGCAACAGTCCCATTGTTGCTGCGTTGGCACGTGCAGCGGAAAATGGAAAACAGGTTACTGTATTAGTGGAACTGAAAGCACGTTTTGATGAAGAAAATAATATTCTTTGGGCACGACGTTTGGAAAAAGCTGGTTGCCATGTAATTTACGGTCTGGTAGGACTAAAAACCCATGCTAAAATTATTCTTATTGTGCGAAAAGAGGATAATGGAATTAAACGATATTTGCATCTTGGCACAGGAAATTATAATGACAATACAGCCAAATTATATACTGACCTAGGTCTGATGACAGCTAATGATGAATTTGGTACCGATGCTTCAGCGTTCTTCAATTTGCTTAGTGGATATAGTGAGCCGCCTTTGTGGAATAAGCTTGTAATGGCACCTTTGGGACTGCGTGAAAAAATTTACGAATTGGTAGATAATGAAATAGCAATGGTACAGGCAGGCAAAGAAGGACATATTATAGCTAAAATGAATTCTTTGATTGACCAGCCGGTAATTCAAAAACTTTATGAAGCCTCAGCAGCAGGGGTGCATATTGATTTAATTGTTCGTGGTATTTGTGGCTTGCGTACAGGAATCGAAGGAGTAAGCGACAATATTACTGTACGCAGTATAGTAGGACGTCAGTTGGAACATAGCCGTATTTTTTGGTTTGCAAATGGCGGTGAAGAACAGCTTTATCTTTCCAGTGCCGATTGGATGCCGCGTAATTTAAACGACCGTGTAGAATTGTTTTTCCCAGTGGAAACAGAGGAGCATATTAAGCGAATAAAGGATTTGTTGGATTTATATCTGCGTGATAATGTAGGTGCACATATGATGCAGTCTAATGGTGCTTATCGTAGGGTACGCAATAAACTGGAACCTGTGTGTGCACAGAATGTATTGTATGAAATGGCACAGTTGGCAGTTACGGCAGATAAGCTGCCTATGGAAAAACGTTTACAGCCTGTATTCAGCAGAAGATAGTACTGTTGCAATTTTTCTTTTTTTTAACTATTTGTTTAAATCCTCGTATTGCTAATAAGCTTATGAATTGTTATAATTATAGCAAAGCAGAGGGGGATAAATATGAGTAATTATACTGTAACCTTAAATTATAATTGTAACTATGGTTATGTTGAATATAATGAACAAAATAAAACAGCTGTTGTAGCTTTGCCTGTAAATGATGCCAAAGCAGCAGTAGAAAATTTCCTTAAAACAGCTTTAACATTAGACGTTCCTCAAGGTGATACAATTCGTGATTTTGTTAGTAGGACATTACAGCCTTTGGACAGTCTGGAAAATTTTAGGCTGGTACTTACGCGATTGTGGGGCAAAACAGGGGTACGTGTAGAATGGAGTATTCCTCCGAGAATGGCTGATGATATTGCTGAGAAAGTTTTAGCAGAAGAACATTCTGTGTATGCAGTGCAGGAATAAAGTGAATTTATAAAGGGCAGACTTTGTGTTTATTTACAAAGCCTGCCTTTTGATACGTATATGTTTTATTATTTATTTGACAGCATCGATTCTATTTATTAATGTTTTCAGATCAATATGTATTGTACTTTTATGATTTAGTGATTTATTCTGGAAGTTATTTTGTTGTAATCTTAGACAATATGTTATATAATTTAAAATACAGCTTTGAGTAAACCTCTGACTGTGAGATATGGTTCCGTAGCTCAGTAGGATAGAGCAACCGCCTCCTAAGCGGTAGGTCGCCAGTTCGACTCTGGCCGGGATCACCAAAACGGTAAAAATGAAGCAGTTTCTTTTGGAGACTGTTTCATTTTTTGTTTTACTTTAGATTTTAGCCTTGCCGCCGAGATTATCTAATGTAAAGTTGAAAAAATTATCGTAATTGCGAAGAATTATGATTTGTGCTGTTTGTGTTTCAAGGTTATAAACTACTGATATAGTGTTATGCTGGTTGTTGCTCTGCCTGCTTGACAAGAGGAGTAAGCTGTTTGTAAGCAGCATATTGGAAACGTGGACAAACCTTTTTGTATTATATTTCTTATGCCTAAAAATTATATTTTAAGAGTTATATTAATGTTATAATTGACGTTAATATAACTAATTAAGCAGTAGCAAAATAATTAGGTAATTTATTTTTGTAACAAAAGTAATTGACGCAAGTGTCAAAAATGTTATACTATATAAGGAATGAATTATTATAAGTTTTCGGTTTCTGCGTATTTAGATGCAAGTGGAGAAAATATAAATGTTGAGTGCCTATGGTTTCCCTTTTTTGCTTGCCGCATTGGTGAGTTATATATTGACCCCTTATATTAAAACATTAGCCTTTAAAATCGGTGCTATTGATAAGCCTGATAATCGCAAGGTGCATAAGAAAATTATGCCGCGTCTTGGAGGATTGGCTATTTATATTGCGTTTATGATTGCCGCAGTAGCAAGTCTAGAGCTTACTAAGGATATAGTAGGTATTTTGATAGGTGGCAGTGTTATTGCCGTTGTAGGTGTTCTTGATGATAAATATCAGTTGCCGGCGAAAGTAAAGCTGCTGGGGCAGATTTTTGCTGCCTGTATTTTGGTCGTTTTTGATATACGCATTGAATGGATAAATAATCCTTTTGGCGGTTATTTTTATCTTAATGAATGGTTTGTTTCTGTACCGCTGACGGTTTTTTGGGTTATAAGTTTTACGAATGTGGTAAACTTGATTGATGGATTAGATGGTCTGGCAGCGGGAGTTTCAGCTATTGCTTCTTTGACTGTAATTCTTGTTGCAGTGCAGATGGGATATTATCATATTGCGGTAATGACAGCTGCCTTGGCAGGAGGAATTATAGGTTTTATTCGTTATAATTTCAGTCCTGCAACAATTTTTATGGGTGATACAGGCAGTATGTTTATTGGATATATGCTGGCTGCGATTTCTGTCTATGGTGCAGTAAAGACTGCTGCTACTGTAGCTTTGATTGTGCCTGCAATTGCTTTGGGACTGCCGATTATGGATACAGCTTTTGCTATTATGCGTCGTTATAGCAACGGTCGCCCTATTTTTCAGCCAGATAAGGGGCATTTGCATCATCGGTTGTTAGCTATGGGAATGAATCAAAAGCAGGCTGTTTTGCTGATGTATGCTATTACTGCTGTATTAGGTATTGCAGCTGTATTGTGGGCTGAGTTTGACGGCTTTTATGCTGCCTTAATCATTGCTGTAATTATTACGGCAGTGGCAGTTGGTGCAAAAAAAATCGGTATTCTGAACGACAGATAAGGGGGAAGAAGAACCGTGAAAAAGATAAAATTAATGACAGTATTTGGAACACGTCCGGAAGCCATTAAAATGTGTCCTTTAGTGCTTGCTATGCGCAGATACCCTGAATATATTCAGCCGATTGTAGCTGTTACAGCACAGCATAGAGAAATGCTTGACCAAGTACTTGAGTTATTTGGTATTATACCGGATTATGATTTGAATATAATGACTGCTGGGCAGACGCTCTACGATGTTACAACTAAAGCTCTTATGGGACTGAAACCGATAATGGAAGATGTTAAGCCTGATATGGTTTTGGTGCATGGTGATACAACAACGACTTTTGCAGGCTCTTTGGCTGCTTTTTATGCACAGATTCCTGTAGGTCATGTAGAAGCTGGACTTAGAACAGGAAACAAATATTCTCCGTATCCGGAGGAAATGAATCGTAAATTGACAGGTGCGATTGCTGATATGCACTTTGCACCGACTAGTACCAGCAAACATAATTTGTTGAGAGAGAATGTTAATCCAGAACATATTTTGGTGACTGGCAATACTGTTATAGATGCTTTGCAGACAACAGTTAAGGCTGATTATCATTTTGAAGATAAAGAGTTTAATAAGGTTTTTGCTAGTGGACATCGTTTGATACTTATGACAACTCATAGGCGTGAGAATCTTGGTGAGCCTATGCGCCATGTATATCGTGCTTTAAAAAGTGTTTTGGAAGCACATGAAGATGTAGAAGCAATTTTCCCGGTACACAAAAATCCCAGAGTGCGTGAAATTGTACAGCAGGAGCTGGGGCATTTAGACAGAGTACATCTTATAGAGCCTATGGATTACGAACCGTTTGCTAATTTAATGGCTAAGGTTGATATTGTACTTACAGACAGTGGAGGAATACAGGAGGAGGCACCTGCCTTAGGTAAGCCGGTTCTTGTTCTGCGTGATACTACAGAACGTTCTGAAGCAGTGGAAGCAGGTACTGTTAAGTTGGTAGGCACTGCTTATGATGATGTTCTGCGAGAGAGTAATCTGCTTTTAGATGATCCTGAATATTATCGTACTATGGCTGAAGCTGCCAATCCTTATGGTGATGGAAAAGCCTGTGAACGTATTGTTAGAGCTATTTTGAGAAAAAATGGCTTTGATGTAGAAAATTTACCCGAATTTACTTACAAAGCATAGACAAAAGATGTGAAAAATATTAAAATTAAAAGGGTAAATATGATTAATTTGTGAATTATTACTATGGTGAAATAAAATGACGAGCAAAGGACCTGATAATGAGCGCATAAGGATGCTGGAAGCCTTAGCAACAGTATCTTCGTTGGCTTTTATGGCAGTTTTTGATTTTTTGCTTGCCTATTTTGGTGGAGACTGGTTAGACAGATATTTTCAAACTGGTGATCATACTTTGAGAGGTATTTGTATAGGTCTTGCTATTGTTTCTTTAGTAATGACATATTATAATCTGATTACAAGGAGTGTCCTTTCGCGGGATACAGAAGATGAAAAAGGGAATGAAAAAAAGCTTTGATTTGACTGCGATTGCTGAAAAAGGCTCAACGGCTTTTGTTGTGCGCATTGCCGGTTCTGGTATTTTGTTAAGTGTGGCTTTATGGCTGCTTTTAAAAAATGTTTTTGCTTACGGAATACTTTGCGGAGTTTTGGCAGGGGCAATCGATTTATCTATACTTTTTCTGGGAATAAAAAAGGCTTTGCCTTATGTTGAAGAACCAAAACAGGGGCTTAAAGTTATGAAACGCTTTCGCTGGTGTCGTGTTGCAGCAGCGGCAGCATTTATTATTGCGATGTTAAAGATGAAACTGGCAGTGCATGGTGCATTTTGTGGGTTTCTTCTGATACATATATTATTTATCTTAAATTTATTATTTATCGCGTACCAACATCAAAATGAGAGGGCGTGAAGAAAGGAGTGTGTAAAAATGGGAAATGCAGCAGCTGAGGGTGCAGAAAAATCCGGAGAGATTATTCATTACCTTACCCAATCAACTTTCTTAGGCGAAGTTAATATGCAAACTATGTATATGACTTGGGTAACAATGGTTATCGTATTCGTTCTGTTCCTTCTGGTTTGTAAGAACCCGAAAATGGTTCCTTCCGGACTGCAGAATGCAATGGAAATCATTCTTGATTTCTTAAATGGTCTGATGGAAGACAACCTGGGATCCAAAGGCCGTAAATTTATGGCACCGTTCATCGTTACCCTGTTTATGTTTATCTTGGTAGCAAATGAATTGGGCATTTTGCTTCCGCAGATTGGCGTTCACTGGACCTCACCTACCAATGACATTAATACCTGCTTTGCGCTTTCTTTGCTAATTGCGTTTAGCGCGTATTGTGTTGGTGTGATGAAACAGGGCATCGGTCACTTTAAGCATTTTATTAGCCCGAGTCCGGCATTTCTGCCCCTGCATCTTTTGGATGCAGTGACCAAACCGCTGACCATGGCTCTTCGTCTATTTGGTAATATCCTGGCAGGCGAAATTTTGCTGATCGTATTATATCAGCTGGCTCCGTGGGTTGTTCCTGAACTGTGGGTAATGTTCTCTCTGTTCATTGGCTTTGTTCAGGCTTTTATCTTTACTATTTTGTCTTTGGGCAGCTATGCACTGGCATTTAGCAGCCACGACGAACACTAAGCTTTTTAGTAATTAAAAAATTCATTATTTTGAAAGGATGAAACAAATGTCTGAAAATGCAATCATTACTGCTGCATCTGTTATCGGTGCAGGCCTTGTTTGCCTTGGTGCTGCTGCCGGCGCTGGTATCGGTAACGGCAATATGTGCGGCAAATCCATCGAATCTATGGCTCGCCAGCCTGAAGAAGCTGGTAAGATCTTCACCAATATGTTGGTTTGCGTAGGCTTGATTGAGTCCATGCCTATCCTGTGCTACGTAATCGCTATCGTTCTGGTATTCGCTAACCCGTTCATTAAATAATTTAGTTTTGCAAGATTATTAAAAGAAGGAGAGTGCTATAATTGGTTAACTTTAACGCAACACTTATCGCGCAGATCCTGAACTTTTTGGTTTTAGTTTTTGTTCTTGCAAAATTTGCTTACAAACCCGTAGTTAAAGTTATGGATGAACGTAAGAACAAAATTGCCAGCGACTTAGAAGCTGCTGAAAAAGCTAAGACTGACGCTGAGGCTGTTAAAGCTGAATATGCTGCTAAGCTGGCTGAAGCTAAGCAGGAAGCACAGGCTATTGTTGAAGCTGCCCGCAAAACTGCTCAGGCTGCTCATGACAAAATCATGGCTGACACCAAAGCTGAACAAGATCAGGTTATCGCTACTGCTAAGGAAGCAATCGCCCTGGAAAAGAAAAAAGCTATGGACGAAGTACGTGCACAGGTTATCAACCTGTCCATGGTTGCTGCTAGCAAGATCGTAGAACAAAAGTTAGGTTCTGAAGAAGACAAACAAATGGCCAGCAAAATCGTTGATTCTATCATGAAATAATTTTGCTGCCTTCCTATTAGGCCGGAAACAAGCTGCTGCAAATGCGAACCAGCAGTCTTAAAGCCGGTATTCGGAGGTGATTGGTACAATATGAAGACAGAAGAAAATATTGCTTTAATTAAGCAACAGTTGTCCGACTTCAAAATTGATCTGGGTTCCATTAAAGAACTTTTAGATGTTAACGTTACTACTGCCAAGAAATTGACAGCAAACGAGTATCAATCCATTTCTGCTATTCTGACCGAGAAATTAGGTCGTGAGATTTTCCTGAACAAGAAAGTTGATCCTTCTATTCTCGGCGGTATTATCGTACAAGTTGGCGACAAGGTATTTGATGCTTCCGCACTGCGTAAGCTGAAGAAAATGGAAGTTGCTCTGAACGGTATTGATGTTCATGAGTATACTAAACCTGAAGCTCTCGGTAATGCACTCAGCTCCACTTTGGAGAACTACAATGTAGATGCAGATCTGGAAGAAGTTGGTATTGTAGAAAAAATCGGTGACGGTATCGCAAACGTTATCGGTATGAAAAATGCCATGGCTGGCGAATTGGTAGAACTGCCCCACAATGTATCCGGTATGGTTCTCAACTTGAATCCTGATTCAGTTGGTATCGTATTGATGGGCGGCGAAACCAAAATTAAAGAAGGCGACGTTGTTCGCCGTACCGGTCGTATCATGGAGGTTCCTGTAGGTGAAGCTCTGTTGGGTCGTGTAGTAAGTGCAATCGGTGCTCCGATTGACGGCAAAGGCGATATTGCTGCTGCTGCTTATCGTCCGGTTGAATCTCCTGCACATGGTATCGCAGATCGTAAATCTGTTGATACTCCGTTGCAGACTGGTATTAAATGTATCGATGCTCTTGTTCCTATCGGACGTGGTCAGCGTGAGTTGATTATCGGTGACCGTGGTACTGGTAAAACAGCAGTAGCTGTTGATACTATCATCAACCAAAAAGGCTTGGGCGTTATCTGCATTTATGTAGCTATCGGTCAAAAAGCTTCTAATATTGCTCGTATTGTTCGTACTTTGGAACAACACGGTGCTATGGAATACACCATTATTGTTGCTGCTACTGCTGCTGACTCCGCTCCGTTGCAGTACCTGGCTCCATATTCTGGTGTAACTATGGCTGAATACTTCATGGATCAAGGCAAAGACGTTCTGTGCGTATATGATGACCTGTCTAAACACGCTGTTGCATATCGTGCAATGTCCTTGTTGCTGCGTCGTCCTCCAGGACGTGAAGCATATCCTGGTGACGTATTCTATTTGCACTCCCGTCTGTTGGAGCGCGCTGCTAAGCTGAATGATGAACTGAACGGTGGTTCTATTACTGCTCTGCCGATTATCGAAACCTTAGCAGGTGACGTAGGTGGTTTTATTCCGACCAACGTAATTTCTATTACTGACGGTCAGATTTTCTTGGAATCTGAGTTGTTCTATTCTGGTATTCGTCCGGCTATCAACTCTGGTCTGTCTGTATCCCGCGTAGGTGGTGCTGCACAGATTAAAGCTATGAAGCAGGTTGCAGGTACCTTACGTCTGGACTTGGCTCAATTCCGCGAACTGGCAGCATTTGCTCAGTTTGCTTCCGACCTTGATAAAGCTACTAAAGCTCAGCTTGATCGTGGTCAACGTCTGACTGAGGTTCTGAAACAGGGTCAGTACAGTCCGTTGTCTGTTGAAAAACAGGTAATGGCTATTTATCTTGGCACTAAAGGCTATCTGGATGACGTAGCGGTTAAAGAAGTAACTCGCTGCGAAAAAGAATTCCTTGACTTTATGGAAGCTAACCATCCGGAAATTGGTGGAGATATCATCAAAACCAAGAAAATCACTGATGAAAATGAAGAAGCATTGAAGAAAGCTATCGCCGAGTTCAAGGAAACCTTTGTATCCAGTGAAGGCAGGTGATTAACTAATGGCTACTGCACGCGAGATTCATCGCCACATGAAAAGCGTAGGTAACATTGGCAAGATCACGAAAGCTATGAAGATGGTAGCGGCTGCCCGACTCAGAAGAGCGCAGGAAAAAGCTGCTGCAAGCCGTCCTTATGCTATCAAGATCAAAGAAGTGTTAACCAACGTTGTGAGCGATCCGAGCATTCTTGCAGGCTTAAGTGCCAAAAAACACCCGCTGCTTCAACATCGTGATGTTAAAAAAGTTGGTTATCTGGTGCTCGCCTCTGATAAAGGTCTGGCAGGCGCTTATAGCTCCAACGCTTTGAAAAAAGCGGTTGCAGAGATTTCTGAATGTGAGCATGACGTAGTCGTAATCACCAGCGGCCGTAAGGCTAGAGATTTCTTTACACGTCGCGGCTATAAGGTGCTTAGCAGCCATTTGGGCTACTCTGACAGACCGACCTATGCGAATGCTGTAGAAATTGCTCAGGATGCAATCAAACAGTTTGCTGATGAGCATTTCGATGAGCTGCATATCGTGTTTACCCTTTTCAAAACTGCTTTGTCTCAAATTCCTACCAGCGATAAAATTCTGCCGGTAGAGCCGCCTGTAAAGGAAAAAGGCAAAGCAAGTGCAAGCTTTATTTTTGAACCCGGTGAAGATGAAACTTTACAGGTACTTGCACCTAAGTATCTGGAAACTGTTATCTATGCTGCATTGGTACAATCTGCTGCCAGTGAGTTGGGTTCTCGTATGACTGCTATGTCTTCTGCAACTGACAATGCTGGGAAACTGGTACAGAACCTGGAACTGTCTTATAATAAGGCACGTCAGGCAACTATTACCCGTGAGCTGACCGAAATTGTTGGCGGCGTAGAAGCTCTGAAGCAGGCACAAAATTAATTTAGATATATTTCATAGGGAGGCTAAAACCTTGAATACAGGTAGAATCGTACAAGTTGTAGGCCCTGTTATCGACGTAGAGTTTCCTCCTAAAAGCATGCCTTCCATTCTGAACGCATTGCATATCGATGGTACAACTGATGAGGGTAAGGTGAAAATTCATCTTACCGCAGAAGTTATGCAGCATATTGGCAATAACATTGTTCGTGCTGTTGCTATGAGCTCCACCGATGGCTTGGTTCGCGGCATGGAAGTTATAGATACTGGCGCTCCTATCAGTGTTCCGGTTGGTCCCGGTGTACTGGGCCGTATCTTCAACGTGCTGGGAGAAACTGTAGACCATGACGATACCCCGGTTGAAGCTGCTGATCACTGGCCTATTCACAGACCGGCTCCGAGCTTTGATCAACAGGCTACAGCTACAAAAATTTTGGAAACTGGCATTAAAGTCGTTGACCTTATCGCTCCGTATGCTATGGGCGGTAAAATCGGTCTGTTCGGCGGTGCTGGTGTAGGTAAAACAGTTATTATTATGGAGCTTATCCATAACATTGCAACTGCTCACGGTGGTTATTCCGTATTTGCAGGCGTTGGCGAACGTACTCGTGAAGGCAACGACCTGTGGGGCGAAATGAAAGAATCTGGCGTTATCAACAAGACCGCTCTTGTTTATGGTCAGATGAACGAACCTCCTGGAGCTCGTATGCGTGTAGGTCTGACTGGTTTGACCATGGCGGAATATTTCCGTGATGTTGGCGGTCAGGACGTACTGCTCTTTGTTGATAACATTTTCCGTTTCATTCAGGCTGGTTCTGAAGTATCCGCATTGCTTGGCCGTATGCCTTCTGCCGTAGGTTATCAACCTACTCTGGCAAATGATATCGGCGCACTGCAAGAGCGTATTACCTCAACTAAGACTGGTTCTATCACATCCGTACAGGCTGTATATGTACCTGCGGATGACTTGACTGACCCGGCTCCGGCAGGTACTTTCGCTCACT
This sequence comes from uncultured Phascolarctobacterium sp., assembly GCA_964630355.1. GTDB lineage: Bacteria > Bacillota > Negativicutes > Acidaminococcales > Acidaminococcaceae > Phascolarctobacterium_A. The sequence continues at coordinate 279 of CAZVSX010000007.1, read as the reverse complement.
TGGATGCAACCACTGTATTGTCTCGTCAAATCGCAGAGCTTGGTATTTATCCGGCAGTTGATCCGCTCGACTCCACCAGCCGTATCCTTGATCCGCTGGTAATTGGTGAAGAGCATTACCACGTTGCTCGTGGCGTACAGGCTATTCTGCAACGTTATAAAGAATTGCAAGATATTATCGCAATTCTGGGTATGGAAGAATTGAGCGAGGAGGACAAAGTAACTGTTGCCCGTGCTCGTAAGATTCAGAAGTTCCTCAGCCAGGCATTCTTCGTTGCTG
>CAZVSX010000006.1:0-73552 GCA_964630355.1 uncultured Phascolarctobacterium sp. | reverse complement strand
GTTGCCCGTGCTCGTAAGATTCAGAAGTTCCTCAGCCAGGCATTCTTCGTTGCTGAACAATTTACCGGTACTCCTGGTCAATATGTTCCTCTGAAAGAAACCATTCGCGGCTTCAAAGAAATTCTGGAAGGTAAGCATGATGACCTTCCAGAAGGTGCTTTCTACATGGTTGGTACCATTGATGACGCTGTTGCCAAGGCTGCAACTATGAAGGATTAATAATGGCTACACCTTTTACTTTTGAAATTGTCACGCCGGATAAAATGCTGTTTACTTCTGAAGAAGTAACTTACGTAGGTTTCCGTGCTTTGTCCGGTAATCTGGGTATTAAGGCAAAACATATGCCTATTATTGCTACCCTGGATATTGCACCGATGAAGCTGGAGTTTACTGACGGCAGTGTAAAAGAATTTGCTGTTTGCGGTGGTTTCCTCGAAATGAAAGACAATAAATGCACTGTTTTAGCAACTATTGCTGAAGCTGATGCAGATATTGATACTGCTCGTGCGACAGCTGCAAAAGAGCGTGCAGAACAACGTTTAAGCAACAGAAGCGAAGAAATTGATGTTGTACGTGCACAAAATTCTTTAAAGAGAGCAATGGCTCGCCTGCGTACTACTCATAAGCTGTAATAGCATTGCGACAATGCAAAAAAATTACCCCCATCCGTAAGGGTGGGGGTTTTTGTATGTTTGTTGATAGTTTACAGTTTTGATGTTTATAGGTAAAAATATAAAAATTAAAGTTTATATATACTAAAAATTAGTGGTTAATTAGAATTAGCTGTCTATGTATACATATATAATACTTACCTACAATTTACGAATATACTATTTTGTGGTATGATTTTCTTAGTGCTGTTATTTACTGCTAACTGAGTATTTTGTAAGGAGTGATAGATTATGACAAGTGCAAAGGAATTGCGTAAGAAATTAACTTGGGAGTTTCCACATATTGGTAAGGAGGCTCCTAAGGAAAAGGAAGCTGCTTATGCTTACTGTGAGGGGTATAAGGACTTTTTGAACAATGCTAAAACGGAGCGTGAATTTACTGCTAAGGCTGTAGAAGTATTGCAGGAAGCTGGTTACGTAGCTTTTGAGGAGGGCAGACAATATAAACCTGGTGATAAAGTTTATTATATTAACCGCGGTAAATCGTTGTTGATGTCTACTTTCGGAACTGCGTCACTTGAACAGGGTGTACGTTTGAATGCTGCTCATATTGATTCGCCGCGTTTGGATTTAAAGCCTAATCCGCTTTATGAAAATCATGAGATGGCTTATTTTAAAACGCATTATTACGGTGGTATCCGTAAATATCAATGGGTTACTGTTCCGTTGGCGATGCATGGTATAATTATCAAGAAGAATGGTGAAACTGTAAATGTATGCGTGGGTGAGGCAGAAGGAGACCCAGTTTTTTGCGTAACTGATTTGCTGCCGCATCTTGGTGCTAAACAGAATGAACGTAAGTTAAGTGAGGGAATTAAGGGCGAGGAGCTGAATATTGTTATTGGCAGTCTGCCTTTTGTTAATCCAGCAGAAGAGGACGGTATAAAAGAGGCAGTAAAGCTTAATGCATTGGCATTGCTTAATGAACGTTACGGTGTAACAGAGCAGGATTTTATGCGTGCAGAGATTGAGTTTGTACCGGCTACTAAGGCTATGGATATAGGTTTTGACCGCAGTCTTATTGGTGCTTATGGGCAGGATGATAAAGTTTGTGCTTATACTGCCTTGACTGCTGAGATTTCTGTTAAAAATCCTTATTATACAACAGTAACTGTATTGGCGGATAAAGAAGAAATAGGCTCTTATGGTAATACTGGTTTAAGTTCTGATTTTGTTTTGCATTATTTAGAAGATTTGGCAGCAAGCCAAGGTGTATCTGTTCGTAAGGTTTTGCGCAATAGTATTGCTTTGTCTTCTGATGTTAATGGTGCCTATGATCCTTCTTTTGCTTCTGTATATGAGGAGCGAAACAGCTGCTTTATTAATAAAGGCCCCTGCCTTACTAAGTATACTGGTGCTCGCGGTAAATCTGGCTCTAATGATGCCAGTGCAGAGACAATGGCTAAAATTATCAGCATTATGGATGAAGCTGGTGTTTATTGGCAGATTGGTGAGCTGGGAGCAGTAGATGAAGGCGGCGGCGGTACTGTTGCACTTTATGTTGCCTCTATGGATATGGATGTTGTTGATTTAGGTGTACCTATTTTATGTATGCATTCTCCATTTGAATTAAGTTCTAAACTGGATGTGTATTATACACATAAAGCTTTTGCAGCTTTCCTTGGAAGTGATAAATAATGTTGCTAGAAGCAGTAAAAAGACTGCTTGAAAGAAAAGATTTGTGTAATGTTCTGTTGCTTATAAGTGAAAGTGAGTTGTCAGAACTGAAAGAAGCAGGATTACCTGTGAATGACACTGATACATCTCTTTCAATGCAGCATTTAAGATTTGCTGAACTTGCTGTGGTAAGACTTTATAATAAAGTCAATGTAATGCAGTTATTGGCGGTTACACCACAGACGGCTGTTGTTCTGCCGCAGGAAAGTGCTTTAATTTATGCTATGTTGATACGCTGCCGTAAAGTTATCAGCTGCCGTGATAAACTGGATAATATGATGAAAGATGTTTATCATCAAGAGTGGAGTGCGATAAAAGCAGAGTATGAAACTAAAGTGCTTGATTTGTACAAAGCAACTTGGAGAGATGAGTTTATATATCCTTATAATATTGTAGATAATATTAAGGAATATAATAAAAATGAAAGTTACATTTTAAAACAACTGTACTGGCACTTAGCTGAGCGAATACCTGGGAATGTTAATGCAGGTGATATGCTGATGCTACAGCAGCTGCGTCTTATGTTCAGCGATTTGAGTGTAAGTCTTATGCGTCCTCAGACAGTTGTTGCAGGTAATATTGCTGGCGATAAACAGCTGGAGATTTTAGCACAAAGCTATCGTAATGATAATGCTGTACAATTTATAGAAATATAGTTGATGGAAAACTGTCTGAGAAGCTGACTCAGGCAGTTTTTCTTTATTAGTTTTTTCTTGCATAAAAAAGCGGCATATAGTATGCTATAAGATATAGAAAAGGGAGGGATTGCAAGATGGCTGATGTTGCAGAAAGTCTGGCTGGAAATAAGATGCTGATGCTGAAGCAGGATATTGCATTTTTGCGTAAGCGCTTAGCTGAATGTAATGACGAAGAAGCGAAGAAAACAATTCGCCGTGAGCTGATGGAAAAAGAAACTTATTATAATATTCTTGCAGACCGCCAGCGGATAAATTTCTAAGCCGGAATTACCGGCTTTTTCTTTGTTATAAGTATTGAAAACAGACTGGTAATAATGATAAAATAGTTCTTATGAAAAATTGTTCTAACTTCGCACATGCAGGAGGATTATTTTGGAGAAACTAATTGTAAAAGGTGGTAATCGCCTTGTTGGTACAGTAAAAACAAGCGGTGCGAAAAACGCTGTGTTGCCTATTATTGCAGCTTCTATTCTGGGAAAAACGCCTAGTCATTTGGATGAGGTTCCCATGTTGGAGGATGTGCATACTATAAGTGAAGTTTTGAAATGCTTGGGACTGACGGTTACCAGTCCTAAAGCTAATGTTTTGGATATTGACAGTACTGAAATTACTTCATATGAAGCACCATATGAGTTGGTTCGTACTATGCGTGCCTCTTTTTTGGTAATGGGGCCTCTGTTGGCACGTATTGGTAAAGCACGTATTTCTATGCCCGGTGGTTGTGCTATTGGGGCACGTCCAATAGACATTCATTTAAAAGCATTTGAAGCATTGGGTGTTAAAATTGAACAGGGTCATGGATATATTGAAGCAAGTGTACCTGATGGTTTGAAGGGTACGAGCATTTATTTTGATTTTCCCAGCGTAGGTGCAACTGAAAATATTATAATGGCAGCTTCTCTTGCTGAGGGAACTACTATTTTAGAAAATGCTGCTGAAGAACCTGAAATTGTCGATTTAGCAAATTATCTGAATAAGATGGGGGCTAAAATACGCGGTGCAGGAACTGATACTATTCGCATTGAGGGTGTAAAAGAACTTCATGGTGCTGATTATACGATTATTCCTGACCGTATTGAGGCTGGTACATATATGATTGCTGCTGCTATGACAGGTGGTGATGTAGTTGTGGAAAATGTACTGCCGGAACATCAAAAACCATTAATTGCTAAATTACGTGAAGCAGGTGCAATTGTAGAAGAAGATATTGATAAGGTGAGAGTTATTGGTCAAAATCCTTTAAAGGCGGTATCTATTAAAACCCTGCCTTATCCGGGATTTCCTACTGATATGCAGGCACAGATGATGGCAATGATGGTTATTGCAGCAGGACGCAGCAAGGTTACCGAAACTGTTTTTGAAAATCGTTTCATGCACGTAGTTGAACTTAATCGTATGGGAGCACAGATTTCTACAGAAGGACGAAGTGCTGTTATTGATGGACCTTGTAAACTTACAGGCTGTGATGTACGAGCTACTGATTTGCGTGCTGGTGCAGCAATGATTCTTGCAGGGTTGGTTGCCGAGGGAACTACCTGCATTGGAGATATTTATCATATTGATCGTGGATATGAAAATATTGTCAGCAAATTGAAATCCTTGGGAGCAGATATTGCTCGTGTGAATATAGATTAAAACATTGTGGTTTTGCGTAAGCAGACAGTTTGCTTTCAGTAATTGCTGCTTAAATGAAAAAGGAGATAAGAATGTTTAAAAGTATGGATATAGGTATAGATTTAGGTACTGCCAATATCCTTGTTTTTGTCAAGGGTAAGGGCGTTGTCCTAAAAGAGCCTTCTGTGGTTGCTATTGATAAGGTACGTAATAAAGTATTGGCAGTAGGTGATAATGCCAGAGAAATGCTTGGCCGTGCTCCAGGAAGCATTGTTGCTATTCGCCCATTAAAAGAAGGTGTCATTGCCAATTATACAGTTACGCAAAAACTTTTAGCATATGTGATAGAAAAAGTCGCTGGGAAAAGTTTGTTTTTTAAACCTCGTGTTATGACCTGTGTACCCATTGGGATTACATCTGTGGAAAAGCGTGCTGTTATGGAAGCTACTACTCAGGGAGGAGCTTCTAAGACCTATTTGATTGAAGAACCATTGGCTGCTGCATTAGGTGCAGGAATTGATATTTCTGTGCCTCGCGGAAATATGGTTGTAGATATTGGCGGTGGAACAACAGACATTGCTGTACTGAGCCTTGGCGGTATTGTTGTAGATTCCTCTATTCGTATTGGAGGTGACCATTTTGATGAAGCAATTGTACGTCATGTAAAAAAAGTACATAATGTGCTTATTGGTGAACGTACAGCTGAAGAAATTAAAGTCAAGGTTGCTACTGTGGTTAAGGATGGACGTAATGAATCTATAACTGTACGCGGTCGTGATATGGTTACTGGTCTGCCAACTACTTTTTGTGTATCAAGTGATGACTGTCGTACAGCTTTGGAAGATTCGGTGGCTTCGCTTATCGCCACTGTACGTGGTGTTTTGGAGAAATGTCCTCCGGAATTGGCTGCTGATATTGTAGATAATGGCATTTATTTAACGGGCGGCGGTGCATTGCTTGATGGGTTAGCTGAAGTTATGCAGCATGAAACTGGTATTACAACTCATATTGCTGATAATCCTCTTGAATGTGTTGCTTTGGGAACGGGTAAAGCTTTGGAAAACTTGGATAAACTTCATCCGGGAACTATTTATACTGCATCTAATTTGTCTGAATAAGTTCTTTGTGGAGCTGCTCACTTTTGGTGTGCAGCTCTTTTTTGTGTAGAATGTTTAGATAAAAATTAACGAATGTTTTATGATTGATGAGGTGCTGAATTTGAATAGAAGATATTTTTGCGGTTGTATAGTTTTGCTGTTGATGTTTTTTAATATAAATGTGCAGGCAGCAGCGATTACAGATATACGCAGCAGCATCAGTCCTGCTAGAGTAAGAATTGTGTTGGACAGCTTGGAATCTATTAATTTTGAGCAAAGTAAGAATGGGATGCAGTTGACGGTAGTGCTGCCTGAAAGCAGTACAGAAAAGAAAGAACTGGAGTTTAAAGACGCTTATGTAAAACGTGTGCGGCTGCTGCCTGTTGGTACACAGGCGGCTAAATTGGTTGTGGATTTAAACCGTGACTGCCAGTATAAAGTATATCAATTAAAAACACCAAACCGATTGGTAATTGATATATATCGAATAAATATTATGAAACAGATACGTCAGTTGGCAAAGGGCGTTAGTTATACTTTTATGCAGGATGAAATGAACGGCAGACAGGTGCAGACCTATGTGGTGTCTGTTGCGCCTGAAAGTTATTTTGAACTCCGACCATTTTCTGCTGCAGGTACTTATAATGGGCGTGGATTGTTGTCGCAGCAGGCAGCTCAGAGAGGTATGTTAGCAGCTGTAAATGCATCTTATTTTGACAGTGATGGATGGGTTATCGGTAATGTAAAAGATAATGGCAGCTATATGGCTGTAGATGGACAGCCTCGCAGCGGTTACGCAGCAACTGGTGCTTTGAAGCAGATAATACCGGATATTGCTTATCGAGGTTCAGCAGTACTGCCTAATGGAAGAAAACTGAAAATTACTGGAATGAATCGCAGCCGTATTAGCAATGATTTGATTTTGTTTAATTCTTACTATGCTCCTACAACAAAAACTAATATTTATGGACGTGAGGTTAAGCTTAAAAATGGAAATGTTGTAGCTGTAAGTACTGCGGGAAATATGCCTATTGAAGCGGATACAGTAGTACTTTCCGGACACGGAACAAATGCAGCAGCTTTAGCAGATTTAAAGATTGGCGATTATGTAATATTGGAGCAAAGCTTGGGGAGTGAGACTGCTGATAAAGCAGATATAGTTGTCAGCGGAGGGCCGTTGCTGCTTGCTCATGGACGTGTTAATGTACGTACAGAGGCAGAGAATATTGCACCGGATATAAGCAGAGGCAGAGCACCGCGTACAGCTTTAGGAATAAAGAAAGATGGCACAGTTTTGTTGGTGGTTGTTGATGGGAGAAACAGTTTCAGCAGTGGTATGACTCTGACAGAGCTTGCTCAATATATGCTGCGTCTTGGTGCTGATAGTGCATTGAACTTTGACGGAGGCGGCAGCAGTGAGATGGTTATCAATGGGAAATTGGTGAATATGCCATCTGATGGACGAGAAAGACGTGTGAGCGTAGGTCTGGGATTGCTACAAAAAAGTGAAATGCTTGTCAAATAGAAATTCAAGCGGTATAATTTAAAGAGATATTAATTCTTAAATCAGAGGGCTGGAGGTGAGCTGCATGGTAAAACAGCTGAAAGTAATTTTAGCAGGGGTTGTCTTGGGCGTATTTGCAATGGCTGCCATTGGCTGTGCTGCTGTAACTGATCAGCGTGCCGTTGTCAGTGGAGTAGTTGTTGCTGAAGGTTTGGTACAGGAAGGGGCAAAGGTACGTCAGGGTGACATTCTGGTAAAAGTAAAATCTTTAGCTGGCGGCAGTATTGCTGCTGCAAGGGCTACAACAGCGGGAAGTGTATCTCAGGTTTTGGTAAAGCCGGGAGATAAAATTACTGCACAGCAGGTTGTAGTCAAGGTTAGTGAATAATAAGCAGAAAACCGGCGTGCTCCCAGCTCGCCGGTTTTGTAGTATTTGTATAGGAGCAGAAATGAGAATTTTTTTACTGGTTGCATTTTTATGCTGTCAGCTGCTGACTGTATCAGCAGCTAATGTTCCGCTTATGCCTGTACGTGATTTACGTGTTGGTATGCAGGGTATAGGCAAAACTGTTATAAGCGGAGATACTATTGAGAACTTTAACGTTGAAATTTTAGGCGTAACTGGTACGGAAGCTTCTGGTTACAGTATTTTTGTACGGCTTTATGGTGATCTTATAGAAAAAACAGGTGGTGTTGCTCAGGGAATGAGCGGAAGCCCAGTATATATAGACGGAAGGCTTGTTGGAGCTGTAGCTTTTGGCAAAGCTTTTAATGATCCGCATTATTGTTTTCTTACTCCTATTGGCAGTATGCTTCGTCTTTTGGACGAACCTTATAAGCTTTCGTCAGATTGGATTCCCAAAGGAACGGCTTTGAGTGCTTGTGGTTTTACTGACTATGGTTTAACGTATTTACAGGAAAAAATAAAACCTTTTGGTCTTACTGCCGTAGGCAGCGGCGGAGTTGGATTGAGCAGTGATAAACCTCTGGAGCCTGGAAGTGCCGTAGGAGCGGCAATTATGCACGGAGATATGAATTTGGGAGCATTAGGAACTGTTACCTGGACAGATGATCATGGCAAGGTCTTGGCATTTGGTCATTCTTTTATGCAGCGCGGTAACAGCAACTTTTTTATGAATAAAGCATGGGTTCTGGGGGTTATTCCTAATTTGCAGAGCAGTTATAAAGTTGGCAATCTGGGAGAGCCTATTGGAACTTTTACACAGGATCGTGCCAGCGGTATTGGCGGAAGTACTGGTAGACAGCCTGATACCATTCCTCTATTCGTAACGGTCAATGACAGTGGGCGTGGGTTGGCAAACAGTACACGTGTGAGGATTATTGAAGATGAACAGCTGCTTCCTTCTATTGTAGATGCAGCTGTAGTTAATACTTTAAGTAAGACTGTTGATCGTAATGGCGGTGGTACTGCCAGACTGCATTTTAAAATTACTGCTGTTGACAGCAAGAAAGAAATGCTTTTGATAGACAGAGAGAATATGTTTTATTCCAGTGATGCTTTATTAAAAAATCTCAATCAGGAACTGACAGAAGCTTTATCTGTCCTTATGCAGAATAAAATTGACGCTGTTCAGGTTTATGGTATAGATGTAACGGCAGATGTTACTGATATTGTACAGGTGGCTGAGATTTCTAATGCTGTTGTAAAGCAGAAAAAGATTAAGCCAGGGGACAAAATAGCAGTAGAGGTTTCCATGAAACCTTATAGAGGAGAAGAATTTTTTCAAACAGTTTATTTTAAAGTTCCCAAGGATCACCCAGGCGGTAAGCTTATACTGAATGTACGCGGTGGTAGCAGTATAAAATGGGCTTTGGACTTGTTGCGTAAACAGCAGGCAGAAGGTGTACCGTCAGCTAAGAAAAAAGATAATCGGCAAAACCTTGGAGATTTTGTTAAAAGTGTGAATAATGCTGATAAAAATAATGAGTTGATAATTGATGTGGCTACAGGTCAGCTGAAAATGAATCCTGAAACTATGCCTGACAGTGATGCAGGTATCGCTGGAATTCTGCAGGGTTCACCGTTTAAGCAGAAGTATCCATTTGATTTTATTATTGATGGAGAAGCAGAGTTAGTTCTGGATATAGAATAAGTTATGCTGCCGTCATACAATTGTCATATTTTAGGTATATAATAAATTATAAATCAGCAGATAGGAATATAGTATGTTAAAATCAATTTGTGAAGCTTTAGGCAATAAAATATTAGATTTTTGTGCTGTCAGCGGCAGACTGACGCTGTTGTTTTTAGCGACGTTACGTCGTTTGAAAGAAGCTGAATGGAAAGAAGTTATTCGTCAGATGGCTCTTTTGGGTGCTGATTCTTTACCTATTGTTATGATGACAATTTTATGTACTGGTATGGTATTTTCTGTACAGACTGCTAAAGAGTTTGTACGTTTAGGAGCTGCATCATCAGTGGGCGGCATAGTTGCTATTGCTATGGCACGTGAATTGGTTCCAGTATTGACGGGAGTCGTTGTTGCAGGACGTATAGGGGCAGCGATTGCCGCAGAGCTGGGAACTATGAAAGTTACAGAACAGATTGATGCAATGCGTGTCATGGCTGCCAATCCTGTAAGTTATTTGGTAGTACCGCGTTTTATTGCTTTAGTTCTGATGATGCCGCTTTTGGTAGTATTTGCTAATTTTATTGGTAATGTAGGCGGTTGGATTGTAGCACATTATTATGCAGGAATCAGCAGTTTCACTTACGAAAATTCTATAAGGATGCTTGCAGAATTTTATGACGTTTTCGGTGGTATGGTAAAAAGCTGTGTATTTGGAGCTATTATAGCTATAGTTGGCTGTTATAAAGGTTTGAATGCTCCTAACGGTGCTGAGGGTGTTGGTCTTGCTACAACTGCTTCTGTAGTGCTTTCAATTATTCTGGTGTTTATCACCAATTATTTTCTTTCTATCGTACTTTATGTATAAGGAGCAGGAGTAATGCAAGCACAGAAAATCATTCAGCTTAATCAGGTGAAAATAGCTTTTGGCAATAATGTAGTATTAGATAATCTTAATCTTGACGTGTATGCTGGTGAGACATTAGCAGTTATAGGGCCGTCCGGCACAGGTAAGAGTACAGTAATTAAATTGCTGACAGGTCTTTTGACTCCTGTTTCTGGAAGTGTATTGATTGGCGGAGAAGAAACAAATCAGTTTGATGACGATCAATGGGATGCACTGCGCTGTCATATGGGGGTTGTTTTCCAATATTCTGCTTTGTTTGACTTTTTGAATGTTGAAGATAATGTAGCCTTTGGTCTTAGACGGCATCTTAAGTTATCGGAAGAACAGGTGCAGAAACGTGTAGATGAACTGCTGACAATGGTAGGAATGCCTGGAACCCAAAAAATGCTGCCATCAGAGCTTTCAGGAGGTATGAAAAAACGTGTTGGCTTAGCAAGAGCTTTGGCTATGCAGCCGCAGATGGTTTTTTATGATGAACCTACATCGGGACTGGATCCAGTTATGACGATGAATATAAGTAAGCTGATAAAAAAGACACAGCAGACTTTTGGCGTTACATCAGTTTTGGTTACGCATGATATGGAGTCAGCTTATTATGCTGCTGATCGTATAGCTATGCTGTATAAAGGAAAAATTGTGCAGATAGGGACAGTTGATGAAATTAAGAACAGTAAGAATCCTATTGTAAATGCTTTTATCAATGGATTGGAGTTAAAAGAGGAGGAAGCAGATGAGCAGCAGTGAAGTTAAGGTGGGTGCTTTTGCTTTAGGAGGAGCACTAGTGCTGGCAGGCATCATTACTTTTATGGGAGCTTTTTCCTTTGGAAAAAAAGGCTATGAACTACGTATTGATTATCCTCAGGTAAGCGGATTGATGCCTGGACATATTGTGCGTTATGCTGGTGTACAGGTAGGAACTGTAAAAAAGATTAATGTGACTCCTGATAAGGTAGAAGTAGTTACCGAAATAAACGATGACATAAAAATACCTCAGGGAGCAGTATTTACAATTTCTTCTGATGGTATTATGGGAGAAAAATTTGTCAGCGTTATTCCGCCTGAAAAATTAGGACAGGGATATATTACAGAAGGCAGTACAATAAAAGGTATACCTGGCGGAGGTATGGATGAATTTTTTACCTCCAGCGGTGATCTTGTAAAACGTATGGAGAATATTGCCAGTGCTTTTGAAAATGTTTTTGGCGACAAAGAAGTCCAGGATTCAATGAAGGCTGGTTTTAAGAATATGAATGATATTGCTGAGAACATGAATACCTTTACGAGGGTGATGGCTGATGTGGCTGTTGCTAATCAACAGGATATTACAACTATGATTCATCAGATAAATGAACTTAGTCAAAGAATGAATGGTACGGCGGCGCATATTGAAAGTATTATGGCTGGTGTTGATAATAATGGCAAGACAGGGCAGAATGTGGCTGCTATAGCACAAAATATGGCAAATACAAGCAAACGTATGGAAAATATTGTTGAAGTGCTGGAAACTGTGGCTAAAGATCCTGTAACGCAGCAGTCACTTAAAGAAACCCTGGTTAATGTTAAAGAAACTAGTGAACGTGCTAATAAGATTTTAGGCACGCTTACAGAAGCCAAAATTTCCGCAGATGCAGGTTATGCAGCTAAAGGCAGTGATTGGCGCAGTAATATAGGTGTTACCTTAACACCTTCAGATGAAGCTTTTCTTTATATGGGCGGATATGATATAGGCAATGAAAATAAATTTGATTTTATTGTTGGCCGTCGTCTTGGGAATACTGCTGTGAGCATGGGAGCTATGCAGGGAGATTTCGGTGTTGGAATGAGCTATAATTTTGGCAGGGATTTCCGCTTATATTCTCAGCTGTATGATTTTGACGATGCTAAAGTGCGTCTTGGTGGAGAGCTCAGGCTCACAGATAGTTTTTCTCTGTATGGAGAAACTATGGACTTACGTGGCAGTAAACGTGACACCTATATGGGTTTAAGAACATATTTTTAATGTAGGGTACAGAGAAATGTCACAATTTTTTTGTTGACAATTCCCTGCGAAAAAATATATAATTTTTATACTGACTGACTAGTCAGATAGTGAATGGAGGCTTTTTAATGACTGGATATAAATTAAGTAAACGTTTATTGCTGCTTTCAGCAGCACTTACTATGGCTTTAAGCCAATCTGCTTTTGCCGCTGAAACGGTAAAACTGGATTTAGATGATGCTATGCAGCGTGCTTTTGCTACCAATCCGTCTATTTCCATTGCTGACTATCAGCTTAAGAGTGCTCGTGCAAGTTATAATGCAGCACGTCAGAGCCACGGTATCAGCATCAGTGCAAATCATCAGACCCAGAGAAGCGGTATGGATGATAATCAATACACAAAAGCTGGCTGGACTTTTGGTAATAATGGGGAACCTAAATACGTTCCTTCTATAAATACAGGCAAGGGTATTCATAACAGCCATGCTAATACTATTTCTGCTACTCTGCCGATTTATACAGGTGGACAGCTGCGCGGTGCTGCTAAGCAGGCTAAGGCAAATTATTTGTATAATAAAGTAGGTGTACAACGTGCTTGGAACGAAATGCGTTCTACAGTTACTAACGGTTACTTTACTATGCTGCAAACAGATAATTTGCAGAAACTGAACAGAGAATCTGTTGAAAGGCTTACGGATCATTTGAAGAATGTACAGGCACAGTATGATGTAGGCGTAGTTGCCAAGGTAGATGTACTGCGCTCTCAGGTAGAGTTGGCTAATGCACAGCAAAGTTTGATTCAGGCAGAAAACAATTATCAGATTGCTGAGGCAAATATGAATAAGATTGTTGGACTGCCTTTGGATACTAAATTAGAGCTTAATAATTTGTTGGTTTACAATCCTTATGATAAGACTATGGAAGAATGTCTAGATTATTCCACTGAACATCGTCCGGAGTTGGAGCAGGCAAAACAGAATGTAGAAGCAGCTAAAGGTTCGCTGATGGCTGCACGCAGCGGACATATGCCCAAGGTTTACGGCAATGCCAGCAAGGGTTGGAGCAGCAGCAACTGGCCCGGAGATGAAAATGGTGATTGGGCAGTAGGTGTTAGTGTTAGCATGAATGTTTTTGACAGTGGTGTAACGCTGTCTAAGATTCATGGTGCAGAAGCAGATTTAAAGCAGGCAGAGGAAACATATCGCAATACTGTTGACAGTGTAAATTTAGATGTACGTACAAATTATCTGGGACTGCGTGAAGCAGAAAAACGTATTAATACGACAAAGCTGGCTGTAGAACAGGCAGATGAGGATTATCGTATTGCTCAGCTGCGTTATCAAAATGGCGTTGGTACTAATACTGATGTACTTGATGCTCAGGTGGCTTTGACTCAGGCACAGACTAATTACTTACAGGCTCTTTATGATTTCAATACATCTAAGACTGATTTGGAAACTGCTATTGGTGTGCCAATGGTTAATCCTGTTAAAGTTACCGTAGTTTCTGCGGAAGAAGAAACTGAAACAGTAAGTAAATAATTTTGAGGTCGTCGTGCTTATTCGGTACGACGGCCTTTTTGTCTTTTAACATATTCTTATGGTTGTTGCTTGATTTATAATGTGTTAATTAATGAAAGAGAAAATGTTTTACAAATGAAAAATGAGAAATATTTGTAACTTGCAGGATGTTTTCTACATATGTCGAACTAATAAAAGTCTAAGTGTTTATAATTGACCAAATTATATATTTTGCAAAAAAATATTGACATGATTATCTGATAATTTGTAGTTGGTGAAAAATATGAAAAAATATCTGCAATTTATTGCTTGCCTTGCTGTTTTGCTCACCGCAGGTTATATATTTTTAGTTAATACTGTTATGCCGCGGTATATTCGTCAAATGCTGCCGAAAATTGAATTGTTGGCAGCTGATTATATTAACGGCAGTATAACTATCGGCAATCTTATATGGAACGGTGGTCTTAGTGCAGAGGTAACTGATGTTATAGTTAAAGACAGCAATGGCAACCAAATAGCAGAACTGCCGCGTACAGTTCTGACTCTGCGTCCCTGGCTGGCAATTGATAAGCCTGCACGTGCTTTGAGCCGTATTGATTTAGTGCGTCCTAAGGTTTATTTGACAATGGATGATAAAGAAAAATGGAATATGCAAAATCTCCTAAAACCTTCTGATTCTACAGAAACACCTTTTTATGGATTGCTCGATATTCAGAATGCAGAGTTGGTAGTAGGGATGCCGCAGGGAAAATGGCATTTTGGGGTTGACGGAAATATCAGCGGAGGTGCTAATCCGGATTTTGCTGTAGATATTAAAGTAAGCAGCGGTGAAGATGATCTAAAACTTACCGGATTAATGAACACTAAAGGTGACGGCAGACTTAAGCTTACTACTGATGAATTACAGCTGGCAGGGTATGCTGCTTTAGCAAAATATTACGCTGGTTTAGAAGAATTGCAGGGCGGTTTTGCTAAAATGACCTTGCTGTATGCCTGCAAGAATGGTGAACAGAAATTCAGCGGTGAGACAGAAGTAAAGGCACTTAGCGGCAGCATTAATTTTTCAGGTGCTGAACATAGCCTTAAACTGGACGGATTAGTTAGAGCAGATGAAAATTTGGTACAGATAAGCTCGCTTGATATTGATATTGATAAACAGAAATTACATTTAGAGGGCGAAGCAGATTTGCGTAACAGCGGTGAACCTATTGGCAGTGGACTGCTGACAGCAGCACAGCTTAGTTATGGAGATTATACAGCAGAAAAACTGCGTCTGCCTTTTGCCGTAAATAAAGATGCCGTGCAGATTCATAATATGAGTGCAGCTTACGGAGGTGGAACTGTTACTGCCAACGGTACTTACGATTTAAAAGAAAACTCTCTTGCTGCGGATGTAGATTTGCAGCAAGTAACACAGAAATTTTCTGGGAAACAGACAGAAAGCATACATTTGAACGGTAAACTGGCAGTTTTGGCAAAAAATCTGTCTGAACAGTTACAGCTTCATGCTGCGGCAGATACACTTGCTGTTGAATGGCGCAGTCTTGTTGTTAATCATCTGGCATTGGATGGAAGCTATGATAAACAGGGATTAAAAATAGATAATTTCAGTGCTTTTGCAGGTGAACATGGCTCTTTAGCTGCAAATGGCAGCATAAACAGCGATGGAGTAATTAATATTAATGGTCGCATGGCAGATTTTCCGATTAACCCTATTTTAGATATTGCAGCAGGGCAGGCAGGCAGCGGTTTGTGTTCTACTGGCTTTAGAATTGGCGGTAATCTTGCTGCACCGGAATTTGCCGGGATTATTCAGCTGACACATACGCAGTTTATGCAGCAAAAAATTAATGAGGCACATGGGTTTGTTGGCTTAAAGGATAATATTCTTACCTTTAAAGATTTTGCAGCTAATATGGACCAAGGTAAGCATATACTTAACGGTACTGTTAATTTGCAGGGTAAAGAACCGTATGCAGACTTAGTGTTGGAAAGTGCTGGAGTTCGCATTGAGCCTCTGATGGCGGTTATTAATAAAGCAGATTTAGTAACTGGTAATTTAGATAATGTTGTACAAGTAAAGGGTACGCTTGCACATCCTTATGTTTATGGTGAAATATATGCGTCAGATGGCAGTGCTGTGCATCAATTGTTTAACAGTGTAAGCGGACGCTATATGTATGAAGATGGCAGATTGCAGTTACAGAACTTTGTTGTAGATGCTTTTTATGGCAGATTGAAGCTTGATGGTACTATGACAAAGGATAATGGTTTAGACTTTATTATGGATGCACAAGATATTGAACTGTCAAATTTGCCTATAAGTAACGATATTGTCGCACTGAAAGGGAAGGTTAATGCTGAGGGTCATTTGAGCGGTACGTTGACAGCACCATATTTTTATGGTGATATAAACAGCGATGAAATTTCTGTCAATGGAGAAATCTTAACAGAGATGCAGGGTACACTGGCAAGCAACGGACTTGATATTAATAAACTTGATGCTTCTTTTAAACAGCCTTATCGTGATGATCCAATTAACTATGGCTTGTATAGTGCAGATATAAATATCAATCTTATTGAAAAATATATAGACGGTAAGGTTGAAAATATCTGGGGTGATATTAATGGTCTGCTGCGTATGGCACGCTTAGATTATGATATTAATGGACAGATGCAGGGACAGTTGCTGTTCAGTTATAATGGGCATGGCAATGGTGTAAAAATTACTGCTTCAGCAGATGATGTTAAGATTCATGATTTAAACTATGCACATATGAATTTTGAGGGACGTGTAGATAAAGGCGGTGTACTGCATTTTGATAATGTTAAATTGCAGGAGCAGGATGCTGTAGAAGATAAGGGAATTATTGCTGTTGGCGGCTGGCTTGATATCCCAGGACGGAAACTTGATATTGAGGCGGCAGCAGTAAAAGCTAATCCAGCAGTTGTTACTGCCATTATGAAAGACCCACCGGAAATAAAAGGCGAAACTGATATGCTGGTACAGGTACAGGGAAGTTTGGATAATCCGCAGGGTACAGCTTCTTTGGAGATAACAAATGGCTCTATTGCTGGTGTTATGATGGATGATTTAACAGCAATGCTGTCATTGGCTGATGATAACATCAAGTTACAGCAGCTTATTGCTACACGAGATGCTTATGGTGTAACTGCTGCTGGTGATATTCCGCTGGATTTATTCCGTTCAAAAGAGCAGCGTCATAATCCTAATGCACAAATGAATATTATTGTAGATTTGGATCAGGCTCGCTTAGGTATGCTGCCTGCGCTGACTAAAATGGTTGAATGGGGTATTGGAGATACACAGGGTAAGATTCGTCTTGCCGGTACATTGGAAGATCCTTTGCTGTTTGGTTCTGTAAAAATTGCCGGCGGCAGTGTAAAGGCGAAGTATCTTGATACTGTTTTGGATGATATTAATTTGGATGTGTTGTTTAACGGAAATACTGTACAGCTGAAAAACTTATCTGCCAAGCTTGGTAAGGGTAGTTTGACGGCTGAAGGCAGCTATGCTCTGCATACAGATGCTGATACAGCTTATGCTTTGCACATAAAGGCTGATAAGGCACAGCTTGCATCACAGATTTTTACAGGAACTATTAACAGTGATGTGATAATAGAACCTCAAAAATATCGTGACTTCCGAAAGACGCAAAGTTCTGAAACGAAAATTGAATATCGTCCGCTGGTTAAGGGCAGTCTGTGCCTTGATGATGTGCTTGTAAATATGCCGACTGTACCAGAGCTTGGTGAAGGTGAAAGTAATATAGGCTTAGATATGAAAATTGAGCTGGGGCCGAAGATACATATGTATAATAGTTATCTTTATGATATTTGGCTCAGTGGGGGTATTCATATTAAAGGCAGTACGGTTTTCCCTAATATTGAGGGAAACATAAGAGCTGATAAAGGAAAGATAACGTATCTGCGTACAGATTTTAAACTTAATAATGCTAATTTAGTTTGGGTAGAACCTGGAACTTTTCTGCCTAATGTTAATATGGACAGTACAGCACGTTTTAGTCGATACAACATATTCATGAAGATTAACGGCCCAGTAACTGAAATGGATTTACAGTTGACAAGCAATCCGCCTTTGACGCAGAATACGATTATACGTATGCTTACTTTGCAGCGTGAAAGCGGAGGCAGTAATGAAGTTACCAGTGAGGATATGACTAATCTGATGACCGTAGGCTTGCAGATGACAGTATTGGGTGATGTGGAAATGCTGATTAAACAGACACTTGGTCTTGACCAGTTCCGTATTTATACTGGCAAGGTTCGTTCAGGTATAGGTTTTGAGGGAACTCGTGATCATAATAGGGAGTTGACGTCAGACGAACGAAACCAGTATAATGTACTAGTAAGCAAGTATCTGAATAATAATTTTATGCTTGGTTATACTACAAGCTTTGATGCTGTTGATAGAAGTTATTTTGGGCAATATGATATTGGCAGACATATGAATGTTACTTATTCCCGCAGTTATGATTTATCAAAGAAAGCGGAAGATTGGTATGGCTTGGAATACAAGATAACTTTTTAATGTATAATAAATACTGTTGTTGTAAGATTAGAAAAAGGAGGTGAAAACATGCTGAAAAATTACCTGGAAGAAATAAAAAAGACTTCGCTGCTGACTCCAGAAGAAGAACATATTTTATGGATACGTGCTGCCGATGGTGATATGAATGCACATCAGCATTTGATGACGGCATATCAGCCTTTAGTGTTTAAAATTGCGGTCAGTTTTAAACTGCCGGAAGCAGAAACTATGGAATTAATCCAAGAGGGCATGGTGGGACTTTTGGAAGCAGCAGAAACGTATGATTATAAAAAACAGGTTGCTTTCAGTTTGTTTGCCTCCTATCGTATTAAAGGAAGTATGCTGGACTATTTAAAGCGGACATCTGTAAAAGGGATGTTGTATTTAGACAGCGAAATATCACAGGGTTTTACTTTGAGTGAAGCCTTGCCGTCAGCAGATGTTTCTCCAAGTGAGATTACTGAGCAGAATTTGCTGAAAGAAAAAGTGGCTCAGGCTATGGAACGTCTGCCGCGTAAGGAACAGCAGGTATTGCAGGGAATGTATTTGGAGGAGCGTACAGCTCAAGCTGTGGCTGATACCATAGATGTCAGCCTTGGACACGTATACCGTTTGCAGAAGCAGGGAGTAAGACGTATCAGAGGGATGCTGTCCCGTTTTATTCATGATTTTAACAAAGGATAGTTTTTGATATTAAAGAATATATGTTGAATAATAACGAAAAAGCGTGAAAATAATCGTTATCTTTACTAAATCTGATATAATCATTAAACACGCCCTGTGAAAAACTTGTGTAGTATATGATTATATAAGACATAGTTATTTTTAATAATTATGTACAGAAAGGGGTAGAAGCATGGCGCAGTCAAGTCACACATTGTTCCGTCGCATACGCTGCATAAAGAGCAGTTTGGAAAAGGCAGAGCAGAGCTTTATGGATAATAAGGATATACGTGGCGAGCTTGATTTGATGCTGGCTGAAGCAGAGCTTAAAAATCTGCGTCGAAAAAAAGACTGCCCCTGGAATTGGAATCGCCAGCTTTTGGCAGGTTGTGCAGCGATACTTTTAATTTTAGCAGGTGCTGGCGGCTGGCTTTGTGCTAAAGATCATTACAGAACTAAAGTATACCAGGTATCGCCTGTACCAGTGGCTGCTGCAAAAGTAACTGAGCCTGTTAGGCAGAATGTTATAAATACAGCTGCTGAAAAGCAATCTCTTTCTGCTGAAATAAATGCAGAAACAGTAAAGCATGATATACCGGTACAGAAGCAGGAAACTGTTGCTGACCGTGTTACCATATCAAAAGCTGATATGTACAAGTTAGTACAGTCAGCACGAGTGGAATTGAGCAATTCTAATTGAATCGTAAGGAGGAATACTCATTGAAAAAGAGAAGTTTGTGGCAGCCTTTGACAGTTGGTTTAGCAGCAATGCTGTTAGCAGCACCTGTCTATGCTGAAGAAAATCCAGCAGGTACAGTTTCTGCTGAAAAAACAGTTGCACAGAATGTACAGGAGCAAAAAGAAGATCCGATGGCTCCTTATATAGGTAAAACTATTACCAAGCAGATTGTTGAAGGAAATACGAGTGTTCCTGAAGCAGATATTCTTGCTGCTTTAAAAACTAAGCCAGGTATGCAGTTTTCAGAAGCTGCTTTGTCTGAAGATTTAAGTGCAGTTTATGATTTGGGTTGGTTCTATGACCTGCGTCCGGAATTTAAGCTTGTGCCTGAGGGTGTGCAGATAATTTATCATGTTATGGAAAATCCTGTTTATCAGAAAGTTGATATTTCAGGCAATACTGTGCTTAATTCCAAAAAAGTAGAAGGTTTCTTTGATTTACAGCCTGGTAAAACTGCAAATTTGAAAGCTATTAATAAATGCGTACAGAAGCTGGAGGAAGAATACCGTTCCAATGGTTATATCCTGGCACGTGTAAGTGATGTGCATATGGAAAAGGATGGTACTTTAAAGGTTACTGTTAATGAAGGCATTGTGGAAGATTTCAAAGTTAAGGGTAATGTTAAGACAAAAGATTATGTTATTACTCGTGAGATGAAGCTGAAAAAAGGACAGCCTTTTAATGCCAGGGCAGCACGCCGCAGTATGCAGCGTGTTTATAATCTTGGATATTTTGAAGATGTAAACATTAAGCTGAATCCTGGTCGTGAACCGAATGCAGTAGAAGTGGAAATCAGCGTTATTGAAATGAATACCGGTACTTTTGGTATTGGTGCAGGTTACAGCAATGCAGACGGCTTTGTTGGTATGATTTCCATTGGTGACAAAAACTTCCGTGGTATTGGTGATAAAATTAATATCCGTTGGGAATTTGGCGGCGAGGATAATAAGAACTATGACTTCAGCTACACTCGTCCCTGGATTGACAGCAAGGAAACAAGTGCAACCTTGAATTTGTATGATATTACCAATGAATATGCTGACTACAACATTGATGGTAACGAAATTGCCCGTTACGATAAAAAACGCCGTGGTCAGGAACTGACTTTCAGCCGCAAGACCAATAACGAATTTATCAGTAATTATATTACTATTAAAAATCGTGATGATATTTATCGTGGTGAGGCTGACGGCTATGAAGGCGACAGTGACCAATATTATGAATCTCAATTTAATCAAAGTAGTAAATACGATCCGTCCTGGATGCCGTCAGACTTCCATGACCGCCGTAAGGAAAACTTTGGTACAACACGCAGTATTACTTTAGGTCGTGTGTATGATTCCCGTGATAATGTTTTTGATCCGCATGAAGGCAAACGCATGGGGTATAGTGTGGAATGGGCAGGCGGCTTAGGCGGCGATTTTGATTTTACCAAATGGACTGCTGATTGGCGTTATTACTATCGTGCAGGCGGCGAAAGTGTTTGGGCTTTGAACCTCGGTGCTGGTTATGCAAGTGGCAGTATGCCTCTCAGCCAACGCTTTACTATGGGCGGCAGTGATACTTTGCGTGGTTATGAGGATGATCAGTTCCGCGGCAACAGTATGCTGAAAGCTACGCTTGAATATCGTTTCCCTATTGTTAAGAAAGTACAGGGTGTACTTTTCACTGATAATGGTTATGCTTGGGATAAACGCCATGAAGATCATTTCGATCTTGGCTTGATAAAGAACAGTTATGGTGCAGGTTTACGTATTAATTCACCGCTTGGTCCTGTTAAGCTGGATTATGGCTATGGTGAAGACGGCGGTAAATTCCACTTTAGCTTTGGCGGTCAGTTCTGATTTAATGGAGCATGATTAGGCGATGAGGCTGAATATAATCTTTTTGTTTGCTGCAATGACAAGCATCTTGCCATTGCAGCAAGCTTTTTCTGCCCCAATTGAAAAAGTTAATGTGCAGGTTGTTGATACTAACGGCGGTACCAGTGACGTGTTGCTGCAAAAAATGAGCAGCAGTATGCAGGTTGTTGCTGAACAGCTTTTGTCAGACAAGGATACAGATGCTGTAAAAACTGCGGAAAGTGAATATCTGCATTTGTTTACAGAAATAGGAGATCGTGTTTTTACCGGCTATGAGCTTACAGAGGCAATAATGAATATTGGTGAAGTTACCAATATTTGCCTTTATGCACGCCCGTGGAGCGGAGTAATTACACAGCCAGAAATAGATGTGCAGTTTTCTGGAGTAGAACCGCAGACTGCGGCTTTGCTGCAGCAGCGTATTCCAGAGTTGAAAAAGCAGTTGGAACAGACTATAAGCGGTGCTTCAACAGATGCTGGTGACTGGGCGGAAGGTGTTCTGCGTAAAATGGTACGCAGACAAATGCAGGAGCAGCTTCCAGAGTTTAAGGCAGCAGTAGATGTACTGCAGGAAAACGGTCATACAGTAGTGCAGGTTGTAATTTATCCTGTGGGGCAGTTGGTAGGAGCGATAGATTATGAGCTGCACAGTGAGGCTATACCAAACATTCTGCTTTTACAGCTTAAATATAAATATGAGGCAGAATGTGATAAACTGCGCGGTCTTCCTGTTGCTTATGTACAGCGACATCGTGCAGAACTGGAGCAGTTATTGCAGAAAAAACTTTTGGCAGAATTTGACGTACAAAAATATAAATTACAGCCTGTGGTAAAAATTATTCCCGGGGCTGATTTAAGCATAGATATTACCATAGATTCTGATGACTATAAAATCTGGTTTGAAGGTTATGGTGATATCGGTCGGGATAAGGATAATCTTTCGGGAAAGGCGCATATCGGTAAATTTATTTCGCCGAGAGATGAAGTTTTTAGCGAGGCGGAGATTATTTTGGATGATGTACAATGGAATTTTGGCTTGGGTTATGCACGTTACTGGGGAAAGAGCAGTTGGAGTTATATACGGCGTATGCCTATAGGAGATAATGATTATAGGCTGGAATATAAATTAAGTCCCAAGTGGCGGCTGCGTGCAGAACATTTTTCTGGTGATGACAGAAATGAGTTTGGAATACGTTATCGTGTCCATGAGTTTTTGAGTGCCGAATATGTTTATGGCGGGGAAGAGTTTTATTTGCGGATTATAGGAAATCTGTGATGCTTGAAAGTAAAGCATTAGACTGATATAATAAGATATATTACTGTAAGACTGTTGGTTAGTCTGATATAAAAAGAAAGTAGGGATTTTAATCATGATGCAGCAATTGCGTAATCCTAAAAATGTTAAGCTGATATCATTATTTGTTGCAACGATTTTTGTGCTTGGCTGCTTTGCTTTATCTGTTACACAAAGCGGTTTTGGTAAATCTGCTTCAGCAGCATCAGTAGAATCTGCTATTGGTGTGGTAAACTACCAGATGCTGGTAGCACAAAGTCCAGATTTGAAGACTGTTGACGAAGCTATGCAAAAAGAAATTGAGGCAGCAAAGGCAGACTTTGATGAAAAAAGCAAAAGCATGAATGAAGCTGAAAAGGGCAAATATTATGCTCAGACTCAGGAACGCTTAGCAAACAAACAGAAAGAATTAATGGAGCCTGTTTTGAAAAAAATTGAAGAAGCTATCAAAAAGATTGCTGATAAAAAAGGGCTTGTTGTAGTGGTAGATAAGAGTACAGTTGTTTTTGGCGGTGTTGATATTACTGATGAAGCTGCAAAATCTCTTCAGACTGCTAAATAAAGGTTGTTGAGATTCTTGCACTAAATTGTCATAAACAGGCACATAGTAAAAATATATGTTTTGCCGGGAGGTTTATATGCTCAGGAAAAAGCTGGAGAAAATAGGGGTTATGATAGCCGCGGCTCTGCTGATTTCGGCATGTAGTACTGGTATTCAGGGGCAGCAGGAAAAGATTGCTGTGATAAATTGGGAAAAGGCAGCAGCAGAACATCCGGATTTTACTAAGCTGGAACAGGGAGAAAAGATTCTAAAGGATTTACTGCTTAAACGTAAACAGCAGGAACTCATGTCTAAAGCGCAGTTTGGTAGTTTAAACAAGTTGCGTGCTTTGCGTCAGCTCAGTCAGCAAAGTTATCTGGATGCAGATTTTAATACACGCATGGTAGAGCAGCGCGAACGTGAGAATATAAAGCTGCAAAAGGTACTTGTGCAAGCAGAGGCTGAGGCAGATGCGCAGTTGGCTTCGCAAAGAAAGGCAGTAGAAGATTCTTTTCAGCTGAAAATTTTTAACCTGCGTGCACGTTTGGAATCTGTAGAAATAAAGCCTGATGAACGTAAGGCTTTGGAAACAGAGCTGAGAAAGGTTCAGCATGAACGTGGTACAAGAATCGCTCAGTTACAGGCAGAAAAGCAAAAGCTGGTAGAGGCAAAAGTACTTCCGTATAAAGCTGCAGCAGAGCAGAGGATGCGTGATACTGCCGCTAAATATCATGCTGAGATGCGAAAAGAAATACAGGTTTCCGAAGAACGAGATGCCAAGCTTTTGAGTACAGCTCCAAAGGCATTAAGCAGTGCCCTTAGTATTATGGACAGAGAAATTGATAAGCAGCAGGAAAAAAATGATAATCTTAAAAAGAAGATACATCAGGATATTGAAAGTCAGGCAGTAAGGCTGGCTCATGAGCGTGGCTATACTGTTGTTTTTAAGCAGTATCAGGTGAATCTTAAAGCAGAGGATATTACTGCTGACATTGTTCAGAACTTAAAAAAAAGATAAAAAAAGCTTTAACCTAAAGGTAAGCAAAAAATAAGTGAGGTTTAATTGATTATGAAAAAAATATTTGCTGGTCTGATGATTGCTGCAGCTATGTTCAGCTTTGGCTGTGGACGCAGTGCTGAATTTGGTACTGTAGATATGCCTAAGCTGGAGCAGGAAGCACCTATCGTAAAAACTACTCAGGAAGATGTTACAAAACAGATGACTGAGCTGAAAGTTCAAATGGATAAAGATTTAGAAGGCAAAACAGGTGATGATGCACGAAAGGTTGCTGAGGATTATGCTGCAAAAGCTAAGTTAATCCAAAGCGAAGCACAAAATAAGTTAAAAGCAAGTCTTGATAATGCATTGAGCCAAGTTGCCAAAGAAAAAAATCTGGGAGCAATTTTAGATAAACGAGCAGTTCCACAAGGTGGTACAGATGTTACCAGTGATGTGGTTGCAAAAATGCAATAAGCAGCACCCTGAAGCGGGCGGAGAGTCCGTCCGCTTTTTTGCATAAGCAGTTTAAAAAAGCTGTGATTGATGGAGGTATGAAATGGAGAAGAGTGTACAAGAATTAGCTGATTTTTTAAAGGGCACAGTAGAGCATGATAACCCCGATTTGAAAATTACTGGTGTCAATGGTCTTGTGGAAGCAGGGGCGCATGATATTTCTTTTGCAGTTCCGCCGCATGTGGAACACTGCCATTTGAGCAAAGCAGGTGTCATGGTTCTTAGTCCGGAAGATCCTGAACTTGATGGTCGTCCTGTTATTCGTGTGGAAAATCCGCGTGCTGCGTTTGCTGCTTTGTTGGAACTGTTTCGCCCGCAGGAAGAAGTAGAGCGTATCATCAGTCCCTATGCTTATGTATCGAAAAAAGCTAAAATTGGTGCGAATGTTGCTGTTCAGCCTTTTGCAGTAATTGAAGATGATGCTGAAATTGGTGATGGCTGTGTTATTTATCCGCATACCTATGTTGGCAGACGTGTAAAAATTGGTAAGGACTGTACTCTTTATCCTAATTCTACAGTACGTGAGGACTGCGTCCTTGGCGACCGAGTTATTTTGCAGTCAGGGTCTGTTATCGGCGGTGATGGTTTTGGTTATATTACGCAGAACGGTAAGCATAGCAAAGTGTTGCAGACAGGAAATGTAGTGCTTCAAGATGACGTTGAAATAGGCAGCAATACTTGTATTGATCGTGCTACCGTTGACAGCACCATTGTTGGCAAAGGAACTAAGATTGATAATTTGGTACATTTGGGTCATAATGATATTTTAGGTGAAAATTGCTTGGTTGTTGCACATGTAGGTATTTCCGGCAGTGTAACAGTTGGTAATAATGTAACTTTTGCTGGTCAGGTCGGCACTGTTGGACATATTAATATTGGCAACAATTGTGTATTTGGCGGTAAAACTGGTATTACTAATAACGTGCCTGATAACTCTGTTATGGGTGGCTTCCCTGCTATGCCTATGAAAGAATGGCTGCGTCAGGAGGCTAATGTTCGTAAGGTTGGAGATGTTCTAAAACGTCTTAAGGCTTTGGAAAAGGAGTTAGAAGAACTTAAAAAGTAAGGTGGTGTCTATTTGTTAGGCTACTATATTGTTAAGCTTTTCAGCAAATTTATGTGTATTGCTCCATTATGGCTGCGTAAACTTACTGCTCATTTTTTGGGCAGTATAGCTGTGATGGTAGTGCCGCGTTGGCGAATGCAGATGGCAGAAGCTAATATTCGTGAATGCTTGGGCGTAAGTAATGAACGAGCACAGCAGATTGCTGCTGACAGTCTGCATCGCTTTGGACGTATGGTTGTTGAGGTTATGCGTTTTCCGTTGCTGAATAATGCTAATATAGATAAAAAAGTAAAAGTAGAAGGTCTTGAATATCTTGAGCAAGCTTATGCTCAGGGAAAAGGCGTTATTATGGCTACGGGGCATTATGGCAATTGGGAGCTTTTAGGTGCTACGGTAGCTTTGCATGGTTATCCAATGCTCTCGATTACCCGTAAGCAAAATAACAGTCATATGGATAAACTCATTAATGAGTTTCGACAAATGGTAGGGCAGCGTGTTACCTATAATCGTGGTGAACATGGTTTGTTGGCAATCAGCCGTATGCTTAGAGAAAAAAATCTTTTGGGAGTATTGTTTGATCAGGATACTAATGATGATGGAGTGAAGATAGATTTTTTCGGTAAGGATTCAGTTATTCCATTGGGACCGGCTGCGTTATCGAGAATTTATGGTTCGCCGATTCTGCCGATTTTTTTGCATAACAATGACGATGGCACTTGTACAGCAAAAATCTATCCGCCGCTTTATACACCTAGGACGAAAAATAAAGAACAGGATTTTTATGTAGTAACCAGAGATCTTGTAACTATTTTAGAACATGAAATTATTTCACATCCGGAAATGTGGTTCTGGGTTCATGATCGTTGGAAAGACGGAAGAGAACGCTTTGGCAAGAAAAATAGAAAATAAAGGAGTAGCAAAATGACCGAGCAAATAAAAAATTTCCAGCATACTATTGCTAAGGAAATTTCCTATTCCGGTATTGGACTGCATTCCGGCAAGGATGTTTTAATGACCTTGAAACCTGCAGGTGTGAATACCGGTATTGTTTTTGTCCGCACAGATTTACCTGGAAAACCGGAAATCAGAGCTTTGGCAGAAAATGTAAGTTCTACTGTTAAAGCAACTACCCTGAGTGAAAATGGTGCAGAGGTATTTACAGTAGAACATCTCATGGGGGCACTTTCCATGATGGCTATTGATAATATTCGTATAGAAATGTCTTCACCAGAGCCGCCTGTGACTGACGGCAGTGCGAAGGTTTTTTGTGAACTTCTTGAGCAGGCTGAACCTGTTGCACAAGAAGCAGAACGTAAAGTTTATGTTGTAGATAAAGCTTTTTCTGTATATGATGGAGATAGATATATAGTTATTCTGCCATATGATGGATACAGAATTTCGTTTACCTCAATCAATAGTCATCCAATGCTGGGAACTCAGTATTTTGATATTCGTCTGGACAAAGAAAGCTTTAAAAAGGAAATAATGTCTGCCAGAACTGTAGCTTTTACTTCTGAATTGGAAATGCTGCGGAAGTTAGGACTTGGACTTGGCGGTTCTTTGGAAAATGTAGTGGTTTTTGATGAGGAAAAAATTCTTTCTGTACCGCGTTTTGACAATGAACTTATCAGGCATAAAATTCTTGATGCGATTGGTGATTTTTATTTATTAGGCCCTATTAAGGCACATATAATAGCTGTAAAAACAGGACATGCCTTTAATTCTCAGTTGGCAAAGAAAATTCAAGCCTATAGAACAAGGGAGGAGTAAATTATGACAGTTCTAGATATCAATGAAATTAAAAAAATTCTGCCGCATCGTTATCCTATGTTGCTGGTAGACCGTATTTTGGAAATTGAGCCTATGAAACGTGCGGTTGGTATTAAAAATATAACTGCTAATGAAATGCAGTTTTTGGGGCATTTTCCTAATGACCCTATTATGCCTGGTGTTCTGCTGATAGAGGCTATGGCTCAGGTTGGCGGTGTTGCCATGCTGTATCCGGAAGAGAACCGCGGAAAGATTGCCGTTTTTGCTAAAATTGACAATGTGCGTTTTCGTAAACAGGTTGTTCCAGGAGATCAGGTAGTGACTACTGCTGAAGTTACAAAGATTATGCGTGCAAATATGGGGATTATTCATTGTGAAGGCAGAGTTGATGGTAAGATTGCCTGCGAATGTGATTGCACATTTGCTATTATGGAGCCTAAAGAGAATTAATCAGCGAAAAGCATAAAAAGCTGTAAATAGCAGTAAAACAGAGAAAAACAGTTTAATTTCAGCTTAAATTCATTTAAAGATGATTTTCAGCAGGACAAAAATATGCTTGTCATGTTGATTATAATATTATATTTGTATTTAATTGCTTGATTAATATCTTAACTTGGGGAGTGAAAATAATGTCTTCAATTATAATGCCGTCCAGCGGCATTCATCCAACAGCGGTTATTCATCCAAATGCTGTAATAGGCAGGGATGTTACTGTTGGACCTTATGCTGTGATTGATGAAAACACAGAAGTTGGTGATGGCTGTGTTGTTGGTGCTCATGTAACTATTCATCCATATACTAAAGTTGGAAAAAACTGTAAGTTTTTTCCTGGTTGTTCTATTGGTGCAGCTCCTCAGGATTTAAAGTTTGTAGGAGAAAAAACAACTACTGTTATTGGTGATGGCGGAACCTTCCGTGAATGTTGTACAGTAAACAGAGCTGTAGGGGAAGGTAATGAAACACGTATAGGAAATAATATTTTAATGATGGCTTATACGCATGTTGCTCATAACTGTATTGTGGGCAATAATGTTATTATGTCTAACGTAGCAACCTTGGCTGGTCATGTCATTGTTGAAGATAGAGCGGTTATTGGCGGTTTGTCTGCTATTCATCAGTTCTGTAAAATTGGACGCAATGTTATGATTGGTGGTATGGCACGTGTAAATCAGGATATTCCTCCGTTTATGATTTGTGCTGGTGATCCAGCTTTCGTATCTGGTTTAAACAGCGTTGGCTTGTCACGTGCAGGTATGCCGGTTGAAGAACGTAGTGAGCTGAAAAAAGCCTTTCGTATACTTTATCGCAGTGGTTTGCCTTTGCAGGAGGCTATCAGTACAATGGAACAGGAGCTGAACAGTTGCGAGCCTATAGAGCATTTACTGCGTTTCCTGCGTAATGTAGAGCGCGGTATTATTCGTACTCGCAGAGGCTGATGTTATGGAAATATTGGGTGTACTTTCAGGTGTAGGACATTTACCGGTAGATGTAGCACGTTCTGCTAAAGCACAGGGATATCAGGTAGTTGCTGTAGGAGTTGTTCCCGGTATTGACGAGGAATTACCAGTAAGTGCAGATGTTTATTATGATATCAATATCGGAAAAATAGGTAAGATTATATCTGTTCTGAAAAAAAATAAGGTTACTAAAGTTACCATGATTGGTAAGGTGACAAAAGAAGTATTATATAAGGCTGGTGCTATTGTTCCGGATTTGCGTGCAGTTAAAATTTTAGCAACAGTTCCAGATCGTAAAGATGATACTATAATGAATGCTATTGTTAAAGAGCTGGAAAGCGAAGGCATAGAGGTAATGGATCAAACATTGTTCATAAAGCCGCTTTTGCCCAAACCTGGCGTTTTGACTAAGCGTAAACCTACTGAAGCAGAATTAGCGGATATGGAATTTGGTTTTGAAATGGCTAAAGCTATTGGTGGGTTGGACATAGGACAGACGGTTGTTGTTAAAAATCGTGCAGTGATGGCTGTAGAAGCTATTGAAGGTACAGATGCCTGCATTTTGCGAGGCGGTTATTTAGGGAAGGGTGGCGTTATTGTAGCAAAGGCTGCTAAACCGGCACAGGATCAACGGTTTGATATACCGGGATTTGGGACAAAAACTCTTGAATCTATGATTTATGCAGGTGCTACTGGAATTGTTATCGAAGCGGGAAACACTCTTATTACGGAGCGTGAAAAAACTATTGCTTTGGCAGATGAACATGATATAACCATTCTTGTTAAATAAATATCGTAAAAATTTCGTATTTATTAGCGGTTGACAGCTTATGTCAGCCGCTTTTTGTGTTATAATATAAACTGAATATATGTAGGTAAATTTAAGGAGATATTATGGCAAGAATTTTAATATCTGCCGGAGAAGCATCTGGGGATATCCATGCAGCTGCTGTTACTGCTGCTATAAAAAAAATAGATAGCGATACTGAGGTTTTTGGTATGGGTGGGGACTCTCTGCGTGCAGCTGGAGGAGAAGTGCTGTGGGATATCAAAGATCATGGAGTAATGGGATTTGTTGAAGTTATTCGCAAATTGCCGGATTTATTTCGGCTGCGTGCTGATTTTGCACGTATTATGGATGAACGCAGACCTGATTGTCTGGTGATTGTTGATTATCCGGGATTTAATATGAAATTGGCGAAACTGGCACATGATAAAGGGATACCTGTTGTGTCTTATATTGCTCCCTCTGCTTGGGCGTGGAATAAAGGACGTGCGAAGAACGTGGCAAAGCTTGTAAATAAGGTTGCCTGTATTTTCCCGTTTGAATACGATGTTTATAAAGAAGCTGGAGCACCGGTAGAATTTGTCGGACACCCTTTGCTGGATATTGTTCATCCGTCTATGACCCGCAGTGAAGCAGAAGCATGGATAGGCAAACAGCCTGATAAAAAGCTTATTTTATTGATGCCGGGTAGTAGGCTTATGGAAATAGAAAAAATGCTGCCTACTTTGCTTTTGGGAGCTAAGGAGTTAAAGAAGAAGTTCCCCGATGTACAGTTTGTTATGCCCCGTGCAGGTACAATTCCACTTTCAATGTTAGAAGAAAAAATTGCTGTTTCAGGGTTGGATGTAAAAATTACTGAGGGCAACAATTATGATTTGTTCAGTATAGCTGATTTGGCATTAGCTACCAGTGGTACTGTTACGTTGGAAGCAGCTTTGTGTGGACTTGGCAGTGTTATAGTATATAAAACATCAGCATTGAATGCTTTTATTGCCCGTCTTGTTATAAATATTCCTAATATAGGTCTGCCGAATATTGTTGCAGGCAGAACTATTATGCCGGAACTGCTGCAAGAAGATTTCACCCCTGAAAAATTAGCTGCAGCAGTAGTTGCACTGCTTCAACCAGAGCGGCAGGCACAGCTTAAAGAAGATTTGCTTTATATGAAGCAGAGATTAGGTGAACCAGGAGCTGTGAAACGTGTAGCAGAATTAATTCTAAAGATAGCTGAGGAGAAAAGATGAATTTATATCTTCGTGCATTAAAATATGTAAAACCTTATATAAAGCGGGGTATCCTTGCTGGTATCTGTACAGTTATTGCTGCTGGCGGTACTGCTTATCTGCCGTTTGTTATCAAAGATATGGTAGACCAGGTTTTAAGTGAAAAAGATACTGTAATGCTTAACTACATAGTTATCAGTATTATAGTTGTATTTGTTATTCGCGGTATTGCTTATTATGGACAAAGTTATTTGATGAATTATGTAGGACAGCGAGTAATTATAGATATTCGCAGAGCTGTATTTGAAAAATTGCAGCGACTCAGCCTTAGTTTTTATGACAAACATAAAACTGGTACAATCATGAGTTATGTTACCAATGACGTAGGTGCTTTACAGTCAGCGATGGTTGATAATGTAGTAGAGATGATTACTGAAAGTGTTATTCTTATAGCATCCATTGTCATGATGCTTTATTTGGACTGGAAATTATTTTTAGTAACTTTTTCTACATTTCCTATAGTATTATGGTTTATTGACACTTTTGGCAAGCGGATTCGTAAATCAGGCAGTCGTATTCAGGAAGCTACGGCAGATATTACGTCTGT
Organism: uncultured Phascolarctobacterium sp.; assembly: GCA_964630355.1. Classification (GTDB taxonomy): domain Bacteria; phylum Bacillota; class Negativicutes; order Acidaminococcales; family Acidaminococcaceae; genus Phascolarctobacterium_A. The sequence continues at coordinate 41,701 of CAZVSX010000006.1, read as the reverse complement.
ATTGCAGGAAGTTGCTTCTTCACCGCGAGTAATTAAATCTTTTGTGCGTGAGGGTTATGAAATTGAACGTTTTAACAAGGAGAATATAAATAATTTTCGTGCTAATATGAAATATGCACAGCTTTCTTCTACTCTGACCCCGACTATAGAGTTTGTGGCAGCTGTAGGTGTATCTGTTATTTTATGGTATGGCGGCAATAGTGTTATAGACGGAACTATTACTGCTGGTTCTTTGGTTGCGTTTTTGACATATGCTGTTAATATTTCTAATCCTATTAAACGTTTAAGCCGTGTAATAGGCAACATTCAGAAAGCTTTGGCTGCTGCACAGCGTGTTTTTGGTGTATTAGATTTGCCCGAGAGAATTAAGGATGCTCCTGATGCTAAAGTTTTACCGTCGGTGAAAGGTGATGTGCAGTTTAAAAATGTTTCTTTTGCGTATAATTCTGGTGAAGAAGTTTTAAATAATATTTCTTTTGATGTAAAACCTGGAGAAGTAATTGCATTTGTTGGACCTTCCGGTGCTGGTAAATCTACTGTTGCTAGCTTACTGCCACGTTTTTATGATGTTACTGACGGCAGTATTACTATTGACGGACATGATATTAGAAATGTTACCTTGAATTCTTTGCGTGAGCAGGTTGGCATTGTGCCGCAGGAAACAGTACTTTTTAATGGTACAGTTTATGATAATATTCTTTATGGACGTTTGGATGCTACTCCTGAAGAAGTAGAAGCAGCAGCAAAAGCTGCTAATGCGCATGATTTTATTATGGGATTACCAGATGGCTATAATACTATGCTTGGTGACAGAGGCGTAAATATTTCCGGTGGACAGCGCCAGCGTATTTCTATTTCCCGGGCAATACTTAAAAATCCTCAAATTCTTATTTTGGATGAAGCAACATCTGCTTTGGATACTGAAAGTGAACGTGTTGTACAGGAGGCTCTTAATCGTTTGATGGTAGGGCGTACCTCCTTTGTTATTGCTCATAGACTTTCCACGATTAAAAATGCTGATAAAATTATGGTGTTGGAAAAAGGCAGATTAGTAGAGCAGGGAAATCATGATGAATTGATGGCTGCTGATGGGTTATATGCACATCTGTATAAAATTCAGTATCGTGGAAAAGAAGCCAAATAAGGCGAAAAGAGGTTAATGCATGTATATTTTGTATAATATTCTTATTTTAATAGTATTGGTGATTTTTATTATTCCCTACTATACATATCGCCTGTTTACAGAAAAAGGTTTTGGCCTGCGTTTTAAACAGAGTTTAGGTTGTGTAGACGAAAAAGAAATTGCCAAGGTTATGCGGAAGGACTGTATTTGGATTCATGGGGCTTCTGTTGGTGAAATTGTAGCAACCAGTCCTTTGGTGAAGCAGATACGTAAAGAAATGCCGGAAAGACCGATATTGGTATCTGCATTTACTGTAGGCGGTTATAATATGGCTAAACAGATTATTCCAGAAGCGGATGCAATTATTTATTTTCCTTTAGATTTGCCGTTTGTAGCAGAATCTTTAGTAAAACGTATTCACCCAGGCGTTTTTATGCCGGTGGAAACAGAACTTTGGCCTAATTTTTTGCGTGCAAGCCGTGAACGCCATATTCCTGTAATGATGGTAAATGGACGTATTTCGGAAAAGTCTGTGAAAAATTATAGATATCTTTACGGTATATGGGATGATATGCTTAATACAGTAACACGTTTCTGTATGCAGTCTAGTATTGATGCCGATTATATTGCACATCTTGGTGCTGACAGAAGTAAAATTTTTGTTACTGGTAATACAAAGTTTGATCAGACTTATGCTGAGGTTACGCCTGAAGATTTAGCAAAATATCGTATGGAATTAGGTTTGGGCAATGATTATCCGGTAATTGTTGCAGGTTCTACACATCCCGGAGAAGAAAAAATATTGCTGGAAGCTTTTAAAAACATTCGCAGGGAATATCCTCGGGCAAGACTGGTGATTGCTCCTCGTAAAACTGCCCGTGCTGAAGAAATTGCTAAACTTGCAAGTCATTACGGGTACGAAACTGGTTTCCGTTCTAAAATGCTGGAGCAGGAAGAACTGCGTAAGGAATATCCTCTGCTTATTATTGACACAATAGGGGAATTGGGGCGAATTTATGCCGTAGGTGATGTAGTTTTTGTCGGTGGTTCTTTCAGTAATACAGGCGGACATAACGTACTCGAACCTGCTGCTCATGCTAAACCTATTCTTGTTGGACCCAGTATGCAGAACTTTAAGGATTCTTATGCACTTTTAAGTAAGGTTAAAGCGTGCAAAATGGTAAACAGCACTGCTGAACTTACAGCTGAAATGCTGGATATTATTAAAAACGATGAACGCAGAGTACAGATGGGTACAGCTTCATTACAGGTGATAAAAGAAAATCGCGGAGCTGATGTACGCAGTATTCGTTATCTTAAAGAACTGCTTGAACTTACTGCTGTACCAGCACATGAATATAAAAAATATCCTATCAATACACGCAATTTGACTGATGAAGGCGGAGCACGCTTACGTCATGGAGATGCTGTAATTCAATATATTATGCAGGTAGCTTACGGTCCTGATACTCCGTTTATGGGATGGTTACTTTTAGCTTTGCTGAGAGGAATGTCTTATTTATATGAATTTGGTGTTTGCTGTAAGCTTTCTCTGTATAATTCGGGCATTTTACGAAAAGAAAAGTTGGACTGCTGTGTTATTTCTATTGGTAATATTACTGTAGGCGGTACGGGAAAAACACCAACGGCTCAAAAAATGGCAGCTATTATTAAAGCTTTGGGTTATCGTGTTGTTATTCTTAATCGTGGTTATCGTTCTCATTGGGATAAAGAATTAGGAGTTGTTTCTGACGGCAATAAAATTTTTATGACTGCTTATGAAGCTGGTGACGAAGCTTATCTTATGGCGAAGACCCTTCCTGGAATACCTGTTATTATTGGTAAAAATCGTGCGGTGACAGGACGTTACGCTGTAGAAAAAATGAATGCTGAAGTCATTATTATGGATGATGGGTATCAGCATTGGCAGTTGGAACGTGATTTGGACGTAGTGCTTGTGGATACGTTGAATATGTTTGGCAATGGCAGTGTTCTGCCGCGCGGAACGCTTAGAGAGCCTTTACAGAATCTGGCACGCGGCGATTTGTTTTTGCTGACTAAAACAGATCAGAGCAGTAAGCTCAGCCGTATGCAGCTGCGTCATACTATTGCAAAATATAATAATCGGGCACCTGTTGTAGAGAGTATTCATCATCCGAAAAATTTTGTGGAAATTGCAGATTGGTATAAAGGGATTTCTGAAAATATCAAGGATCTTGATGAATTGAAGGGAAAAAATGTTATGGTCTTTTCAGCTATTGGTAATCCTTCTTCTTTTGAACAGACACTGTCCAGTATAGGTTTAAATATTATGGAGGCTGTTCGTTACCCTGATCATCATGATTATGGAATGTTGGAAATGCAGTATATTAATGAGCGTGCCAGCAGCCTTAAGGCTGTAGCAATGATTACTACGGCTAAGGATGCAGTTAAGATTCCTACAGAGTTTATTTATTCTGCTCGTGAAATACCGTTATATATTCTGAATATGGATATATGTATCACTGAGGGGATGGATAAGTTCAGAGAATATATTGACCATGCCATAAAAAAGGAGCTTGATAAACGATGAAAGTTTTATGTGTTATTCCTGCGCGTTATGCTTCTACTCGTCTGCCTGGCAAGCCACTTTCCTTGATTGCAGGCAAACCGATGATTCAGCATGTTTATGAACGTGCAACTCAGGCAAAAGTGCCTAATGAGGTAGTTGTAGCAACTGATAATGAGCTTGTTGAAAAGGCAGTTATAGCTTTTGGCGGAAAAGCAATAATGACTTCTCCGGATCATCCAAGTGGAACTGATCGTTTGGCTGAGGTAGCATTAAACTATCCTGATATTGATATTATTGTCAATGTTCAGGGGGATGAACCTATGATTCCTCCAGAAGTAATTGATCGTTTGGCAATATGCTTTGAAAATGATGAAGAACTGCAAATGGCAACTTTGAAGGTAGCTATGAATGAAGAAGACTATGATAATCCGGCGGCGGTGAAGGTTGTTACAGATCTTAATGGATATGCATTGTATTTTTCCCGCAGTTTAATGCCTTATCCTCGTAACAAGCCGGAAAATTATACGGTTTATAAGCACGTAGGTATATATGCTTATCGCCGCAGTTTTCTGCTGAAATATGCAGCATTACAGCCTACACCTTTGGAAAGAGCCGAAAGTTTGGAGCAGCTTAGAGCCTTAGAGAACGGGTACAAGATTAAGGTCTTGGAAAGTGATTTTCAAGGTATAGGCGTTGATACTCCGGAAGATTTGGCAGCAGTGAATGAATTATTTGCTAAAATGAAAAAATAAGCAGGAGGCAGGCTATGCAGATTGTAAAAGTTGGAAAATATGAGGTTGGACAGGGATATCCTCTTATGCTTATGGCTGGACCCTGTGTTTTAGAAGGTTATGAACGCAGTTTAATGATTGGTCAGCGTACTAAAGCTATTTGTGAAAAGCTGGGCATTCCTTATGTATTCAAGGCATCATTTGATAAAGCTAATAGATCTTCCTATAATTCTTTTAGAGGACCTGGAATAGATGAAGGACTTAAACTTTTGGCACAGATAAAAAAAGATTTGGATGTGCCGGTTGTTACAGATATTCATGAACCTTGGCAGGCAGAAAAAGCTGCTGAAGTCGCAGATATTTTGCAGATACCAGCTTTCCTGTGCCGGCAGACAGACTTGGTTTATGCAGCAGCTAAAACAGGAAAAACTGTTAATGTAAAAAAAGGACAATTTCTTGCTCCATGGGATATGAAGAATGTTGTAAAAAAAGTTGAGGAAGCAGGTAATAATAATTTACTTTTGACAGAGAGAGGCGCAAGCTTTGGCTATAATACACTGGTAACTGATATGCGTGGTTTAGCAATTATGCGTGAGCTTGGTTATCCGGTAGTTATGGATGCTACACATAGTGTACAGATTCCTGGTGGTCAAGGTACTTCCAGCGGTGGTCAAAGTCAATACGTACCGCATATGGCACGTGCAGCAGCAGCAGTAGGCATAGATGCGCTGTTTTTAGAGGTGCATGATAATCCTGCTGAGGCACTTAGTGATGGACCGAATATGGTAAAACTGGACAATTTGGAAAAGTTGCTGACAGATGTGTTGGCGATTGATAAAATTGTTCGTGGTTAAGAGAGAGTAAGGTGACATAGATGGAGGCAATGCTGGAACATGCGCGTGAAGTGCTGCGCATGGAAGCGGAGGCTGTTTTAGAGCTTATTCCGCGTATTGATGATAACTTCGCAGCTGCTGTAAAAATGATACTTGAATGTGAAGGTCGTACTGTAATTACTGGTATGGGAAAATCTGGTCTTATTGGACGCAAGATGGCAGCAACTCTTGCTAGTACAGGTACTCCTTCGTTTTATCTGCATCCTGCAGAAGGTATTCATGGTGACCTGGGGATGGTTACAGAAAGCGATGTAGTTATAGCTTTATCTAACAGCGGTGAAACAGGTGAAGTCTTAAATATTCTTCCGTCACTGCGTCGTATAGGGGCTAAAGTTATAGCTATGGTTGGTAATCCTGATTCGACATTAGGTAAAAATGCAGATGTTATATTGAATGTAGGTGTAAGCAAAGAAGCATGTCCGTTAGGTTTGGCTCCAACGAGCAGTACGACTGCTGCTTTGGCTTATGGTGATGCACTTGCATTGGCTTTGTTGAAAAAGCATAACTTTACTGCTAGTCAGTTTGCTATTTTTCATCCAGGAGGCAGTTTAGGGCGTAAGCTTTTGTTGACAGTAGGCAATATTATGCATAAGGGAAGTGAAAATCCTATAGTATTGGCAGATACTACGGTTCAGGAAGCGTTGTTTATAATTACCGATAAAGGGTTGGGTGCAGTTTCTGTTATTGATGCCAATGGTATTATGCAGGGTGTATTGACTGACGGCGATATTCGCCGTGGCTTGAGTAAGGGTGTAGATTTTCTGCAAAGTCCTGTACGTGACTTGATGACCAGAGAGCCAAAAACGATAACTGAAGATAAGCTGGCTGCACAGGCACTGCATATTATGGAGAGCAATAAACCTAAACCAATTACTGTACTTCCAGTAATTGATGCTGAAAATAAAGTCATCGGTCTGTTGCATATGACTGATTTGGTGCGGCAGGGAGTAGTGTAATGAACAGACATGATAAAGAATGGTTTCAGGGAATTCTTCATGGCAGAAATATCATTGAAGAAGATGCGGATAGTGTTTTAACAGACGAAGAAGATGAAGCTATGGATGAATTTTTTAGATATATTGATGCCTTAGCTTCTAAAATAAAGTTACTAGCACTTGATGTAGATGGTGTATTAACCGATGGAACTATTTTTATAGCTGCTGATGGTGAAATCTTTAAAGGATTTAATGCTAAAGATGGCATGGGTATCAGCTGTGCATTACGCAGTGGTATTGAAGTAGCGATAATTACTGGTCGTCATAGTGAGATTGTGCATAGACGGGCAGAAGAATTGGGAATAAAAATTGTCTTGGAAGGTATTCGTGATAAGGGAGAAGCCTTGTCTGAACTTTGCCGACAGTTGAAAATTTCACTTAATGAAGTCGCTTATATTGGTGATGACCTTAATGATTTGCCAGCTTTTAGCAGATGTGGATTTTCTTTAGCACCTAATGATGCAGCTTATGCTGTCAGCGAAAAAGCAGATTGGAATTTGTTGGCTGACGGCGGTCATGGAGCTGTGCGGGAAGCAGTAGAATTGATTTTAACAGCTCAGGGGAAATGGGAGAATATTGCAGAATCCTATTATGATGCTGGACAAGGAGATAGACAATAATGTGGCTTTACTATTTATTAAAAACAATGAGTACAGTGATATCTTGGCTGCCGTATAGGGCAATCGTTGTTATTGGGAAAGGTATGGGTCACTTATATCACAGAATAGCAAAGAAACAGCGGATACGTGCTGAGGAAACTATTAGTGAATGTCTAGGGTACAGCAAGGAGCAGGCACAGGCAACAATCAAATCTTTATTTGTTAAGTTGGGAATTACTTTTATGGAAATTATGTATATGCCTGCTTTGAATAAAGATAATATACGTGGATTGGTAACTTTTGATCGACCAGAAGTTTTATGGGATGCATTAAATGAAGGCAAAGGTGCAGTGATGCTTGCCTGTCACATGGATAACTGGGAATGGTTGGGGGCAGGACTTGCTTTGAATGGTTTCCCTTTAAGTGCGGTTGAAAAACCCCAGCCAAATCGTATTTACAGTGATTTTATGAATGAACTTAGGGAAGGTGCAGGGCAGGAAATTTTTTCACGCGGAACCAGTGAGATTCTCGGTTGTGCCAGAGCGATGAAAAAGGGGAGAATGTTGGGCTTGATTGCTGACCAAGATGGTGGTTATGATGGTATATTTGTGCCTTTTCTTGGGAAAATGGCATCAACGCCGGCAGGACCCGCTTATTTTGCCCGTAAGTTTAAAGCACCGATAGTTCCTATTTTTATTGTGCGCAAGCCAGATGGTTATGGGCATACCGCTATTGTGAAAGATCCTATTTATTATGAATTTACTGGTAATAAAGAGCAGGATGATTATAATGTTACCCTGAAAATGACACAAGAGGTTGAAAAAATAATTAGGGAGTATCCAGATAATTGGTTATGGTTCCAGCATCGCTGGAATACGCCTTATACACCACCGGAGGAGGAAAAGCAGGCAGATGAAAAATAATAAGATAATCTTATTTGTGCTGACCGGTTTGCTTATTGCCGGTGGCATTATCTCTTGGCTTATGTTAGGTGGCAATAAGCCTGTGACAATAAAGCCGGGTGATGGTATTACTGCACAGATTAACGCTTCATTAAAAAACAGCGTTTTGAAGCGTGAAAAGGATGGAAAACTTCTTTGGGAGTTTTCAGTGTCTGAGGTTGTAAGTAATAAGTCTGATAATACAGCTTATTTGCATGGAATCAAAGGTAAAGTTTATCGCAGCGATGGCAGTTATATAGATATTTTTGCTGATAAGGGTATGACGGAAATAAGCAAAAATAAGTTTTCGCTGGAGGGAAACGTAAAAGCTATACTTAATACTGGCGGTGAACTTTATGCTGATAAGATTGTTTGGGATCAGGATAAGAATTTAGTAACAGCAAATGGTAATTTTAAGATTCATCAGGGTGATTATAATGCTGTTGCTGACAGTGCAGAGACTACGAGTGCTTTTCAGCATATAAAGCTTAGAGGAAATGCTAAAGTTGAGAAAGGTGGCGAATAAGATGTCTTGTAAAAATAAATTGTTACTGGCTGTTGCTTCTGTTTTATTGGCAATGAATTTAACGGTTACAGCATTTGCTGCACCAGATAATTTCAGTGTTCAGGCTGACGAGTTGGAATATGATCTTGGAAGTGGTGAAGCACTTGCAAAGGGCAACGTGGTATTGAAACAGGACGGTGGTGTTGCAACTGCTGATTATGCAAGTTTCAATAGTAAAACAAAAAGTGGTGTACTGACAGGTAATGTTGTTGCGGATAGAGATGATGCTCATATTGTTTGCAACGAGTTTATCGTTCATAATGAAAATGATTTATCGGCTGTCGGCGGCGCTGTAATTACTAAGTCTGGAAGAAGTTTGAGCGCAGAAAGAGTTGATTATTATAAAGGACGGCAGTTTGCTGAAACTGCTGGTGGTTGGGCTAGACTTACAGATACTGACGGCAGTGTAGTAAATGCAGCTAAGATTGATTATAATATGGCAGAAGGTGTAGCCAACGCTTATGGCGGAGTAACTATTAACAGCACTGTACGTAATCTTGAAGCTTCTGCTGACAGTGCTGTATATCGTACTGATAATAATGGTTATATTGAGTTGATTGGCAATGCTAAAGCTACACAAAACGGCAACAGTGTTTCTGGTGATAAGCTGCGTTTAACTAATACTAATGTGGCTGTTGCTGAAGGAAATGTAAATATTATCTATATTCCGGAAAAACAGCCTGCACTTATTGGTAAAGAGCAGAAATCTGCTGACGAAAAGGCTCTTGCCTAAGATGTGGAGGACACAGTCTTGATTATTAGAACAGAGAATCTGGTGAAAGTATATAATACACGTCGTGTAGTTGATGGAGTAAGTATAAGTGTTGAACAAGGCAGTGTTGTAGGTCTTTTGGGGCCTAATGGTGCTGGTAAGACAACAACATTTTATATGATAGTAGGTATTGAACGTCCTAACGGCGGAGTGGTTACTCTTGACGGAAAAGATATTTCTTCAATGCCCATGTATGAACGTGCACGTGCGGGTATTGGCTATCTGCCGCAGGAAGCTTCTATTTTCAGTAAAATGACGGTAGAGGATAATATTATGGCTATTTTGGAAACCACTGGTCTGAACTCTGATGAGCGCGTTGCAAAGATGAATGCATTAATTGAGGAGTTTCGTCTTGAACATGTACGTAAAAGTGAAGGCAAGGCTCTTTCCGGTGGTGAACGTCGCAGAGTGGAAATCGCACGTGCATTGGCTACAGATCCAGCCTTTATTTTACTTGATGAGCCTTTTGCCGGTATTGATCCTATTGCTGTGGCAGATATTCAGGGAATGATTGCTCATTTAGCACAGCGGGGAATTGGCATTTTAATAACTGACCATAATGTACGTGAAACATTGAGTATTGTAGACAAAGCATATATTTTAGCAGATGGTAAAATTTTACTGCATGGTGACAGTGAAACAATTGCCAATGATCCTATTGCCCGTAAATACTATCTGGGTGATAATTTTAGCATGTAGCAGGAGGAAGAAAAGTGCGATTACGTTTATTAGACCGTTATGTATTGAAGGAGTTGTTGTATCCTTTTATTTTCGGTATAGCGGCTTTCTCCAGCATTTTTATTGCCAGTACGATGCTGTTTAAAATTACGCAATACATGACTAAATATGGTGCACCTATAGAAACGATAGCTCGTTTATTTATGTATAATATGCCTGAAGTTATCAACTATACTTTCCCTATGTCAATGCTGCTGGCAGCTTTAATGGCTTTTGGCAAGTTATCAGGCTCCAGTGAAATTACGGCAATGAAGGCTGGTGGAGTGAGTTACTACCGTATTGTTGCACCTGTCTTGGTTGTAGGTTTTGTCGTTAGTATGTTTTCAATGGTTTGGGCAGAAAAAGTTGTACCGGTATCTAAGGCTACAGCTTCGCGGATTTTAAGCGAAGAAATACGTCATAATACTAGGCCGACAACGCAGGATCATATTGTAATAAAAACTATCAGCGGTGATACACAGCGTGTTACTTATGCGAATAAATTTGATGAAAAGCAGGGTAAGATGACTGATATTACTATAGAGGAATTTAATAAAGGAAAGATTTCTCGCATTCAGACAGCAAAAGAGGGATTTTGGGAAAATGGTACCTGGCGTGTTGTAAATGGTAATGTTTTTGCCCTTGATGATGAAGATGGTGTACAAAGCACCGCAAAATTTAAAGAGCAGATTATTCCATTGAACTTTTCTCCTAAGCAGATTTCTTGGGAGCAGAAAGATCCTGAAGAAATGACCATTCGTGAGCTGCGTGAGTATATAGGTATGTTGGAAGCACAGAATTCATCTACAGCACGTCAATGGTGTGAAATTTTTATGCGTATCAATATTCCTTTAGCAAGTTTCTTTTTTGCTATGATTGGTGCTTGCTTGGGAACTCAGAAACAACGTACCAGCTCTTCTATTGGACTGGGCATAAGCATTATCGTTATTTTTATTTATTATGCGGTAATGACATTTACGACTGGGTTGGGAAAAGGAGGAGTTATGCCGCCGCTGCTGGCATGTGCTCTGCCTAATATACTTTGTTTGGCAACAGGTATTTATCTGATGCAGAAGAAGAATGTCTGATGTTTTTGTGAGAATTTTTGGGAGGTGAGTACTTGGTAGGTATAAGATTAATTGTTATTATGGCTGTTGTCGGTGGCTTAATTGCTTATATTGCGGATAAAATGGGAAGCAAAATAGGTAAAAAACGAATGTCAGTATTTGGACTGCGCCCTAAATATACTTCTATTTTGCTTACGGTACTCAGCGGTACGATGATTGCTGTTCTTACCATAGGTGTTATGGCAGGAGCATCGCAAAGTGCACGTACTGCATTGTTTGGTATGGAAAAACTCCAGCAGGAGCTTTCTTTACTAAACCAGGAAAAAGAAACTGCTTCTGCTGAGTTGGATGCTCTTAAAGGCAAAGTAGAGCAGCAGAATCAGAAAATTACTTCGCTTGATGAAAAGATTAAAGAATCTGCTGCTGAAAATGATGCTATGGAAGCCAAGCTTTTTCAGTTGAATGATATGTATAGTCAGGCTAAAAGTGAAGTTAATTCTTTGACACAATCTAAGCTGCAGCTTACTGATGAAATTAACGATTTGGAACAGGTTACGGAAACTTTGCGCAAAGGTATTATTAATATGCGAGAGGGTCAAGTGTATTATCGTGCTGGCGAAGTTGTTTTTGCCGGAGTAATGCGCGGTGGTCTGAAACATGAAGAAAATGTAATTCAGATGAACTGGCTGCTGCAAAATGCTAATGAAGTGGCTTTGCAGCGCTTGGGTGTACAGCAGACGGAGCAGTCGCTGCAGGCCATTTGGATTGGTAAGAACACAGTAGATAATGCGCTTGAAGCTTTGGATAAAAGCAAAGGGAATATGCTGTTTAGAATTCGTACTGTGGCTAATATAATTGTAGGTGAATTGGCAGTCTGTGATATAGAAATGGTAGATAATCAGTTTATTTATTCTGATGGCAGTTTGATATTCAGTGAGCAATATAATTTGAGCACAGATTCGCCTGACTATGAAAATGTTATTATGAATTTTCTTTCGCAGGTTAATCATAACGCTGTTAAGGCAGGTGTACTTCCTGATCCTATGACTGGTAAAGTTGGCAGTATGGATGCTGCTACCATGATTGAAGTAACTAATGCTATGCGAAAAATAAAAGGCAAATTTATATTGAGTGCATATGCTAAGGGGGATATAACAACTGCTGGGCCAGTTCGTGTGAAACTGGAGGTGCTGCCTCTTGAAGAACAGTTATCTGGGAATTGATCCAGGACGCAGTAAATCTGGAATGGCGTTAGTGGATGAACAGGGGAAAATAGTTAGACTGCATATAGCACAGATGACAAGTTTTGCCGATGAGCTGCGAAGTTTTGTCGCTGATGAGAGTCTTTCTGTTGTTATAATAGGCAATGGTACAAATCATGAAGCTGTTTCTGCTGTTGTACGCAGTATTTTGCCTACTGTTTCTGTGTGCCTGGTGGGTGAAGCCTACAGTACAGAGGAAGCTCGTTCACTTTATTGGAGATTAAATCCGCCTAAAGGGTGGCGTAAGTTTGTGCCGTTAGGCTTGTTAGTACCGCCAGAAGCATTGGATGCTTATGCTGCTGTGGTTCAAATTCAGCGTTACTTGGAGCAGCGGACTGAGTATTGATTATTATCTAAGGAAGTTTTATTAAGAGGTAAATATGAAAAAGTTGACTGATTTAAGTAGCAGAGAATTTTTAACAGAATTGGCAAGTGCTGCTCCTGTTCCCGGTGGCGGCGGTGCTGCTGCACTTGCGGGGGCACTTGCGGCAGCACTTTCTTCTATGGTTGCTAATTTAACAATTGGCAAGGAAAAGTTTGCAGCACAGGAGGAAAAAGTCAGAGCATTATTATCAGCTGTTGAGAAAACACGGGTAAAACTATTGGAGTTAGCAGAAAGTGACGCAGCTGTTTTTGCTGAGTTCATGAATTGCTATAAGTTGCCTAAGGGTACTGACGAAGAAAAAGCAATTCGTACTGCTGCTGTGCGTAAGGCTGCAAAACAGGCAGCTGAAGTGCCTTTAGAAATAGCACGCGTAGCTATGGAAGTATTGCTTATAGCTGATAAGCTGGTACTTTGCGGAAATCCAGGAGTTATTACTGATGCTGCCTGCAGCGGACTGTTAGCTCGTGCTGCTTTACGCTGTGCGGAATACAATGTACGGATAAATTTAGGACTGACTAAAGATGAAAGCTATAATGAACAGATAACTGCGGAGCTTATATCTATGCAGCAGAAAGCTTTGACTGCTGAGGAGCATCTTCTGGCTGTTACAGATAAGGTGCTGAAGTAAAAAATATACTAGAAGATTCTGGAAAACGTTTTATTCCTGAATAAATTATAAAAGCACAACGAAATCATTATACCCTTTAGGTGGGAAATGGTTTTGTTGTGCTTTTGCTTTATTTTTTCAGCTATATATATGTTGCTGAAAATATTTTATAATCCAGCCTGTTCAATACCGCTGAATAAAAAACCTAAATGATTGGTTGAATTTAATAAAACTATACGCCAGCAGTTGTCTTTATACTCTAAGACGTTTATACATGTATTATCCTGCTTAATCTGCCAGAAATGTTCCATTCCTAAGCCCAGAATATCGCAGATAATAGTTTTATTGACTGCATCATGTGCTGCTACTAAAATCGTTTTTTCAGGATACTTAACTGTATAGTCATTAAACGCTGCACGAACGCGTTGACGTACATCTTCAAGACTTTCACCGCCATTAGGCATTTTTACTAAATGTGGCTGAGAATGCCAAAGAGAAAATTCTTTAGGGTATTGTTTTTGAATATCCTGAGCAAGTTGCCCTTCCCAACTTCCATGATTGATTTCTAAAAGTCTGTCATCAATACTTACAGAAAGTTGATGCAGTTCAGCGCAGAGTTTACAGGTTTTTAGAGAACGTTTAAGCGGACTGGAAATACATATATCAATAGGAATATGCCTTAATCCTTCAGCAAGCAGATAGCCTTGGCGTAAGCCTCGCTGGCTGAGCAGGGTATCTTCTTGACCTTGATAACGACCATCTATGTTCCATTGTGTTTCGCCGTGTCTTACTAATATAACTTTCATTTTATCCCTCACAGTTAATAAGTTTTACATCCATAATGCCTTCAACACCGCGCAGCTGCAGCATGATGTCATTGGGAATGTCATCTCCGACTGCTATAGCCATAATATTAGTATTGGATTTTGGTGTACTGCCTACTTGCATGCCATTGATATTAATGCCGGCTTTTCCTAGAATTGTTGCCATCTGACCTATCATATTAGGCTTGTTGATATGCGGAGCCAATAATAAGTAACCTTCTGGAGTGAAATCTACATGATATTGGTCTATTTGAACAATTTTTGGTTGTTTGCCGTCAAAAAGAGTTCCTTCAATTTTATGTGTACCTTTGTCGGTGCTAATACGTACATTAATAGCTGTAGTGAAATAACCAGCTTTATTAGCTTTAACTTCTTTAACTTCTAAATTACGTTTTTTGGCAATGCTGGGGGCATTAACAAAATTTACACTGTCCTGCAAAATAGGGTTTAGCAATCCTTTGAGGAAAGCCGTTGTGAGAGCTTGTGTTTCTGTTTCAGCTAAAGCACCGGTATATTCTACTTCAACACTTTTTATTGGTCCATCTGCCAGATATATGCCAACAGTACCCATACGTTCTGCAAGTTTAAAGTATGGTTGAATAACTGTTGCTACACTTTTCGGAATAGGCGCCATATTAACTGCGGTCATTACAGGACGACCTTCTAGTGCATCAATAACACCATATGCTACATCAACAGCTACTCCTATTTGTGCTTCGATTGTAGATGCTCCTAAATGTGGAGTTTGTACTACATTAAACAGACCAAGAAAAGGATTATTTTCTGTTGTTAACGGTTCTGTAGGATAAACGTCAATAGCTGCTCCTGCAATTTTGCCAGATTTTAAGCCATCGGCAATGGCTTGAGGATCCATGCAGCCTCCGCGAGCACAATTGACTATGCGTACACCGTCTTTCATTTTAGCTATAGCTTCAGCATTCAACATTTTTTCAGTTTCTTTAGTTAACGGTGTGTGAATAGTTATGTAGTCAGACTTTGCTAGTAAGGTATCAAAATCAACTAACTCCACTCCTACCTGATGTGCTCTGTCTTCTGTTATATAAGGGTCATAACCTATTGTTGTCATTTCCATTGCCTGCATACGTTTAGCAACTCGGCTGCCGATACGACCTACCCCAATAATTCCTAAGGTTTTTCCCTGTACTTGGATACCGTCAAAGGATTTACGGTCCCATCTGCCTTCTTGAATAGACTGATGTGCTTGGGGGATATGACGTGTCATAGCCATCATCATAGCTATAGTATGTTCAGTTGCAGCCATTGTATTGCCCTCGGGTGTATTTAGAACTACAATGCCTTTAGCAGTAGCAGCAGGAATATCAATATTATCAACACCTACACCGGCGCGGCCGATAACTTTTAATTTTGTGGATGCTTCAATTACCTCTTTTGTTACTTTAGTCATACTACGTGTAACGAGTCCGTCATATTTATTAATAACTTTTATAAGTTCATCAGGCTGCATATTGGGCATTACATCTACATCAAAATGTTCACGCAGAAGAGCAACGCCTTTTTCACTGATATCATTGCTGACAAAAATTTTCATGATTATTTTCCTCCGTTTATTTATTTTTCATATAGTCCAGCATAAATTCTGCTAAGGCCTGGCAGGCTGTTAGTGGAACTGCATTGTAAGTGCTGGCACGACAGCCGCCTACAAGACGATGTCCCCCTATACCTATGAATCCAGCTGATTTTCCATGGGAGATAAAATCTTTTTCCATTTCAGGAGTCTTTAAATTAAAGGTTATATTCATCATACTACGGGAATTTTTTTGTGCATGACCTATATAAAATCCATTGCTGCTATCAATTACGTCATATATTAATTTAGCTTTAGCTATATTATTTTTGGCTATATAGTTAACACCACCTTGTTTTTTTATCCAGTGTAACGTTTTATTAATCATGTAGATGGCAAAAACTGGAGGGGTATTATAAAGAGAATCATTATCAGCGAAAGTACTGTATTTCATCATGGTTGGAAGGTTTTGGCGTGCTGTTGCTAAAAACTCTTTTTTTGCTATTACGATTACCACTCCAGCTGGACCAAGATTTTTTTGAGCTCCAGCATAAATTAAATCGAAATCAGTAACATTAATTTTACGGGAAAGAATATCACTGGACATATCGCAGATGACAGGGATGTTAAAATGGGGAAAACTTTTATATTCTGTACCATAAATAGTGTTATTGGAAGTTAAATGAATGTAGGAGGTTTCATCCTTTAAACAGAAAGTCTTAGGTATATAACTGTGGTTTTTGTCTGCACTGCTGGCTGCTTCATATACTTCACCGTAATATTTAGCCTCGTTCATTGCTTTTTTTGACCATACGCCAGTATTAACATAAGCCGCATATTTTTTTGTATGGAAGTTGGCTGCCGTCATCAAAAACTGTGTACTGCCGCCGCCTTGAATAAACATTATTTCGTAATTATCAGGAATTTCCATTAATTCACGCAGTAAAGCTTTTGTTTCTGTATGCATGGAAATATATTCACTGCTTCTGTGACTGATTTCAATAATACTCATACCACTGTCAGCATAATTGAGAAATTCTTCTTGAGCAGAAAGCAGTACTTCTAGTGGCATGGCTGAAGGACCAGCATTAAAATTATAAGCTCTGAACATAAAAAACTTTCATCCTTTCTTTTTGTTGTATAAATAGGGTAATCGAAAATTACTGTCTAAAAATAAAAATGGAAAGCGCATCCCTTTGGGACGAGATTTCCATTTACTCGCGGTACCACCCAAATTGCCTGTGCATAGGTATACCTAAAAAAATAAATCCTCATCCCTAATCTTGGGACGAGGACTGTTAACTCGCGGTGCCACCCAAATTGCCTATGGCCAACTTTTAGCTGCTGTATCGGGCAGACCCGTCAAATTCTTCATTTGCCGCTTCAGAGCGGAACAGGTATGTCTTACTGCTGCCTCACATCAACCGGCAGTTTTCTGAAAGCCTGACATATTGCTTCTCTTTCATCGCGTTGATTTGTTAATATTTGTAGATGATTATAACATGCTTATTAGTATAGTCAAGAAAAAGCTGATAAAATAATTAAAAGAAGCTTAATTAACAAATTTTTTGTTAATTTGTTTACATAAATATATTAAAATTTTACTTGCAGATTAATTGATTTCGTGCTAAAGTAAAGCTACAAAATCAAATGAACCGCTAGGGGCGCAATTTGCTGAGAGGACTTCTGTCCGACCCTTTGAACCTGATTACGGATAATACCGGCGTAGGAAAGCGAGTAAGCATATATCTTCTTTTGTTACAGCAAGCCGCATTCCGTCAGGAAGCGGCTTTTTATGTAGGAGGGAGATTATTTATGGCAACACAAATGCAGCTTGCCCGTAAGGGAATTATTACTGAGGCTATGAAAATTGTCGCTGAACAGGAGCAGGTTACAGCAGAGTTTATTCGTGAAAGTGTAGCTAGAGGTACAATTGTTATTCCCTGTAATATTAATCATAAAAATATTATTCCGCGTGGTGTAGGAGAAGGTTTAAAGGTAAAAGTAAATGCAAATATTGGGACTTCGGATAGTTTTCCTGATCCTGCACCTGAACTTTTAAAGTTGGCAGCAGCGGTTGAAACAGGAGCAGATTCTGTAATGGATTTATCTACTGGTGATAATATTACTGCTTCCCGCAGGGCGATTATTGATGCTTCTGAAATTATGGTAGGGACTGTACCTATTTATCAGGTTGCGGTAGAAACCATAAAAAAACGCGGTGCGGTTGTAGCAATGACAAAAGAAGATATTTTTGATGTTATTCGTTCTCAGGCAGAAGATGGTGCAGATTTTATGACAATTCACTGTGGTATTAATAGGCAAGTGCTAAAGCAGCTTACAGAAGAAGGCAGAGAGATGGATGTTGTGAGCCGTGGCGGCAGTTTTATTACTGGCTGGATGTTACATAATAATGCAGAAAATCCGCTCTATGAATACTATGATGAAATTTTGGAAATTTGTGCTGAATATGATGTAACAATTAGCTTGGGAGATGGTTTGCGTCCTGGATGTCTTGCTGATGCTACAGATAGAGCCCAAATTCAAGAATTGCTTAATTTGGGAGAACTAACTCAGCGTGCTTGGGAAAAAGGTGTACAGGTAATGGTTGAAGGGCCTGGGCATGTACCTTATAATCAGATTGCTGCTAATATGCAGTTGCAGAAACGATTATGTCATGGTGTACCTTTTTATGTTTTGGGACCGTTAGTTACCGATATTGCTCCAGGATATGATCATATTACTAGTGCGATTGGCGGTACTCTTGCAGCGGTAAGTGGTGCGGATTTCCTTTGTTATGTAACGCCTGCTGAACATTTAGGACTTCCTGATTTGGAAGATGTACGAGAGGGTGTTATAGCTGCACGTATTGCTGCACATGCAGCAGATCTTGCGAAAGGAAATAAACAGGCGTGGGCATGGGATTTAGCGATGGCAAAGGCACGCAAAGCACTTGATTGGTCTCGTCAGATGGAGTTGGCTATTGACCCTGTTAAAGCAAAAGAATATCGCCGTAAGAAAAATAAAGACAGTGAAGAAGCTTGTTCTATGTGCGGTGCTTATTGTGCAGTAAAAATAGTGGGGCAATATTTAGAGGAACACAAGAAGACTGGATTGAATAGCCAGAGTAAATCATAATAAATTTCTTTGCCTGATTTACGATAACAGATTTTCGGAGCTTATTAATTTACCTTAATAGATCACTATGATATAATATAATCATTATAGTATTGTTAGAGGTAAGTAATGAAAGAGAATGTTTTGGAATATGTTGGGAAAAGTTTATATCAGACGCATATTTTGAAGGAAATGAAGCGTTATGTTGTTTTTCGTACACGCTGTGCTTTGCATAGTAAGTCTGTAAATGCTTTGCTTAAATTTTTTTCAGCAAATAAGCAGCGACAGGCGTGGCTTGAAGGTAATCCTTCTTTTTTGGAGCAAACTACCCGTGCATTTTTTTATAAAGGTTCAACGTGGGATGAACGTATGCAGTTAGTGCAAAATCATTTGCTCATCATGGAAAACTTGTTTAAAACAGCACTCATGGATGAGCTTTATATTGAACATAAACAGGTAGAGCTTTGGCGGGATAGTTATCAAGATAAGCCTTTGACATTGAATCTGTGGTTTCATGCAGGACAGCGCAAAGAAGGCTGTCTTTCTTTGATACTTATTTATGAGAATGAACCATTATATCAGATTATGTTTTGGCTTGGTAAGAATTTTACAGATGACAGTACTGCTGTTTATATAGGTGCATTACAGGGACCACAAAACGGTAATGAGCTTATTAAAGGTCTTACAAAAGCTTTCTTTGGCTATAGAACAAAAAATCTGATGTTCTATGGACTGCGCAGTTTTGCTAAAGCCTTGGGGATTGAACATATTTATGCAGTCGGTAATGAGGGATATTATGCAATGAATCATATGCGTGTGGACAGAAAGCTGAAAACAGATTTTGGTGCTTTTTGGCAGGAATGTGAGGGAGTTCTCTGTTCGGATAAACGTTTTTATATTATGCCAGTTGCTGAATATCGTAAATCTATGGAAGAACTCAAACCGTCAAAAAGAGCACAGCACCGCAGGCGTTTTGCGAAAATGGATGAAATGGATGCCGCAGTGGCGGAAGCGATTGCTTTATACAGAAATTAATAATATTGAAATAGTCTGTTTGTTTATTACAGACAGGCTATATTTTTATTTTAATGTATGCTATAATAAAAATATATCATTCTGATTGGAGGGAAATAAATTGAAAAAACAACTTGCAACTTTATTGCTGACGTTTATTTTTTGTTTTACCACAGTAGTTCCTGCGTTTGCTGCTGAAAGTTCTATGCCGGTATCTGATAAGATTAGTGCTATGGAAAAAATACTTTATGGCACAGAACAGAGTGGTTCACTTATTCAGCGTATGGACAGTTTAGAGGATGATGTATATGGAACGATTACTGCTGATCCTATTTTAAGTCGTGTTAGTAATATGTATGATTATTTGGAAGGTTCTCCTGATAATGGCGAAGCTTCCTTTGCGACTAAACTTAATGTTGTAGAATGGAAAATGAATGAAAGCATGTCTGGTGGCCCTGCAAAGAATCGTATTGAAGCTACAGAAAAAATGCTCTATGGACAAACTCAAACTGGTGCTTTAAGCGGAAGATTGGAAGGCTTGCTGAAACTTGCTGCTTACAGTGACGGTAAAGTTCCTGTTCAAGAAGTAACATTGCCTAAAGATTCTGTGTTTAAAATTGCTTTTACATCAGAACTCAGCACAAAGATGAGCCGTCAGGGAGATACTGTTCATTTCAAAGCAGCAGATAATCTTTATGTTAACGATGTTCTTGTACTGCCGAAAGGTGCTACTGGTATTGGCGAAGTAAAAAAAGTTGTGCAACCGGGAATTTTTGGTAAGGATGGACGCATTGATATTAACTTTACTTATATCTATGGCGTTGACGGTACTAAAATTCCTATTACCGTAGGCGAATTAGCAAAGCAGAAGGCAGAAAGCATTGCCGGTGCAGCTGGTGCTTCAATTGGCGGCATGATTGTTTTGGGCCCGGTAGGTATTGTTGGCGGTGCATTTGTAAAGGGTAACAGTGTAATAATTCCTGTTGGCTGTGAAACATTTGTACAGACATCTGAAGATGTTACTTTGCAAGGCGCTGTTTATACTGAATAAAATTAGAAATAACGTGAAAAGCTCACTCTTAAGGGTGAGCTTTTTTTTATTTTATGATATAATATTAAGTGGATTATTATGTGATTTTTTCATCTGTTATACAAAAGGAGTTTTTTTATGAATAAGACGTTTATTGCCGCAGCATTGGCATTAGGTATGTGTCTGCCTGTTTCGGCGGCACAATATACTAATACTAACGGAGAAAATTTTGGCAGTCCTGTATCTGTCGATGAGCCTAATCATGCACTGCCGCATAGGGAAAATCAGGATGAGCAGAAGGCAGTACCGATTATTTTAACTGGTGAAAATGCTGTTTATGATACGGTCAGCGGAGATTTCCATGCAGAAGGCAATATTAAGGTTTCGCAGGGAACTCAAGATATTTACACAAGTCATGTTAAAGGAAATATGAAAAGTGGGGATATCTGGCTTTTGAAAGGCGGAACTTTACTGGAAGGACAGGCTACAGTAACAGCAAGCTGGGCTTACTATAACTTTAACAGTAAAACGGGCGAATTAAAGCAAATGACTGGTAAGAATCAAAAGGATTATTTTGAAGCTCCCCATGCAGATATTTATCCGGATAAGATGATTTTGGATGAAGGGGGTTCTGCAACACGCTGCCCATCTATTAAACATCCAAGATGCTTGGAAATTAAGGCAAAAACTTTTGAAATTTACCCGGGTGAAAAAATGATTGCTAGAGATGTAAAAGTTTTTGTGCGTGGCAAACATATATATTCACGGGATTACTGGGAAAATAATTTATCTGATAAATCTAAAGAACGCATTTTGCCGCATATTGGTTTCAAAGATAGTGATAAAGGTACGTATATTAACGTTTCTTATGAACGTCCTTTGGGTGATAAAGACACTGTTTATACTGATGTTAATTACTACAGTAAGGCTGGTTATAAACCTGTTTATGGTTTACGGCATGATGAACGTAATTTTAAAGTTACCTATGAAAATGGCTGGTATGAACAGGATGATGAATGGGTAAAGAAAGAGAATAATATTCGTTTTGATTATAAAAATCATCATATTAGCCGTAAACTGCCGCTTTCTTACAGTGCTTATGTAGAGCGTGGCTTGTGGAAAAATGATGATACGGGAGTGAAAAGCTGGCATACAGATTATGGTGCTTTTCTTAACCATGATCGTATTTATTTATTCGACAGCAAAAAAACCTCGCTGGATTTAACTATGGGAAAAAAATGGACTCATGAAAGCAAAACAAGCAATACTGAATCGACTATGGTTTATTATGCAACTTTAGCTCAGAAAATTAGTCCTAAATGGAATACTTGGGTAGGCTATTATCGTGAGAACTTTACAACTAAGCTGTTTAATTATGACCAGCCAGATATGGAAATAGAGTTGCGTAATGGCTTGCAGTATAATATGGATGACAATAACACTTTTACAATTGTCAACCGTTATGATCTTGATATGAAACGTAACTATGAAACAGTTTATTCCTGGATACATAAATTCTGCTGCTGGCAGTTATCTTTGATATATAAACATGAGCAGGCTAATAACGATAATTCTTTCGAAATCAAGTATGATTTTGTTAATTGGTAAATTTGAGGTTAAGCATGGAAAAAATTATTAAACAACGCTTTTTAGACCACCTTGAGGTTGTTAACGCTGTTATGAACAGTGAGATTTTATTGCAGATAGAACATATTGCAGCTGAAATAAAGAAGTCTTTAGCTAATGGTAATAAGATAATGTTTTGCGGCAATGGTGGCAGTGCTGCTGACAGTCAGCATTTAGCAGCAGAATTTGTAGGCCGTTTTCAAAAAGAGCGCTGCGGATTGCCTGCTATTGCACTGACTGTCGATACTTCTATATTAACGGCTGTGGGAAATGATTATGGATATGATAAAGTATTTGTACGTCAGGTTGAAGCACTTGCACGTCCTGGAGATGTGTTGGTAGGTATTTCTACAAGCGGTAACAGCCCTAATGTAGTAGAGGCTGTTTCCTGGGCTAAGGCGCATGGACTGTTTTGTGTTGGTATGACAGCAATCGGCGGCGGTAAACTGAATCAATTATGTGATGAATGTATTGCTGTTCCTGCTGATATAACAGCCAGAGCACAGGAAATGCATATTCTAATAGGACATATTTTATGTGAACTCGTGGATGGTGAATAAATTGGCAGACTTGGCAGTAACAACATTTTTGGCAGAGAAAATCAAAGATATAAAGATTGCTGTTATTGGGGATGTAATGCTGGATCGCTATTTTCAGGGTGAGGTAAAGCGTATTTCTCCGGAAGCTCCTGTGCCGGTAACACGTATTACAAAAATCAGCTCGGTTCTTGGCGGTGCTGCAAACGTGGCAGCCAACTTGGCACATTTGGAATGTAAAGTATTTATGGGCGGTGTGACTGGTGATGATGATAATCGCCTTTTATTAGAAAAGCTTATGGATGAAGCTGGGATTGATTATCAGGGACTGCTGAAAAGTGAACATCGTAAGACTATTACTAAACTGCGTGTTTTAGGCGGCAAGCAGCAGATGCTGCGAATGGATTTTGAGGAAACAGGTGATCTTCAGCCGGAAGAAATAGTATATTTGCGGCAATGGCTGGCTGATTTACTGGATAAAGGTCTTGATGGTATTATTGTTTCTGATTATGCCAAAGGAGTATGTTCAGATGATTTCTGTCAATGGGTTATTGCTCAGGGAAAAGCTTATGACATTCCTGTACTTATTGATCCCAAAGGGGCAGACTGGAATAAATACAGCGGTTGTGATTTTATAACTCCGAATCTTAAAGAGATGTGTGAAGCTGCAGGCTGCCAATGTGAAAATGAAGATGATGAAGTTGTCAAGATGGCACAAAATGCCTGCTTAAAATTCAATATTAAAAATGTTGTTGTTACACGCAGTGAACGTGGTATGAGCTTGGTTAATGCCAAACAGGTGCTGCATAGTCCTGCAACAGCAATAGAAGTTTTTGATGTTTCGGGAGCTGGTGATACTGTAGCTGCAACGCTTTTAGCTGGTGTTGCTGGAAAGCTTGCCTTGTCGGATGCTATATTTATGGCAAACCGAGCGGCTGGGATTGTTGTTGCTAAAGTTGGAACTTATCCTGTACATAGAGATGAACTGCTGAAAGATTTGCTGGCAGAGGAGCGCAAGCAGGGTCGTGCTTATCGCACTTTGAGTTGGGAAGAAATAGCTTCATTAGCAGCTACATGGAGAGCCTGCGGTGAAAAGATAGTTTTTACTAATGGCTGCTTTGATATTCTTCATGTAGGGCATGTGACTTATTTGGAAAAAGCCCGTAACTTAGGCAAGCATTTGATTGTAGGATTGAATACAGATGCTTCTGTAAAGAGGCTGAAAGGAGATACCAGGCCTCTTGTACATGAACTGGACAGAGCACGTGTGCTGGCTGCACTTGCGTGTGTTGATGCCGTAGTCTTGTTTAAACAGGATACTCCTGCGGAATTAATAAAAATTATTCAGCCGGATATTCTTGTTAAAGGCGGCGATTACAAGCCAGAAGAAGTTGTTGGGCGTGAATATGCCGGTGAAGTTCGGATTATAGATTTTGAGGATGGATATTCTACAACAGGAGTAGTAGAAAAGATTGCTAAAATGGCAAAGGAGGGTAAATTATGATTATTGTAACCGGAGGAGCCGGTTTTATCGGCAGTAATATTGTTAAAGGTTTAAATGATCGTGGCATAGATGATATTTTAGTTGTTGATAATTTGACTAACATGGTAAAATTTAAGAATATTCAAGGTCTGAAAGTTCATGATTACATGGATAAATATGCTTTTATAGATGCTTTAAAGGCGGGTAAATTTAATCATGAAAAAATAGATGTCATTTTTCACGAGGGTGCTTGCTCTGATACCATGGAGTATAACGGAAAGTACATGATGGAAAATAACTTTGAATACACTAAGAATGTACTGCATTTTTGCTTAGACAGAAAAATCCAGATGATGTATGCTTCTTCTGCTTCCACTTACGGCAGCGGTGTGAATGGTTTCCGCGAGGAGCCTGCGTGTGAAGAAGCTTTGAATGTTTATGCTTTCTCTAAGCTGTTTTTTGATAACTATCTGCGTCGTTTGCTGCCTTATGCGGAAAGTCAGGTTGTTGGTCTGCGCTATTTTAATGTTTATGGCCCACAGGAAAATCATAAGGGTAAAATGGCTTCCATGATTTATCAAATGTATAATCAGTGGAAAGCAGAGCATAAGGTAAGACTTTTTGGTGAATATGCTGGTTATGGGCCTGGTGAACATACACGTGACTTTGTTTATGTAAAAGATGTGGTTAAAGTAAATTTCTATTTTTGGGAGCATCCGGAAATCAGCGGTATTTTTAACTGCGGTACTGGTCATGCACATCCTTTTAATACTCTTGCAAAGGGTGTTTTAGAACATTTTGGCAGTGGAGAACTGGAGTATGTTCCTTTCCCGGAAGTGCTGAAAGGAAAATATCAGAGCTTTACAGAAGCGGATACAACTAATCTTATAAATGCTGGCTATGATGGCGGTTTTACTCCTATTGAAGAAGCGATTGCTGAGTACTGTGCTTTATTGGATAAGACTGGTGGGTATTACGTATATGAAGGCTAAAGCCGTTTTTTTGGATCGTGACGGAGTTATCAATGTTGATGTAGCTTACCTTTATAAAATTGAGGATTTACGTTGGATTGATGGTGCACTTCAGGCGATTGCTTATCTTACTGTGCAGGGTTATAAGGTTTTTATCGTGACTAACCAAAGCGGTATAGCCAGAGGTTATTATACGGTAGAAGATATGCAGAAACTGCATGATTTTATGCAGCAGAAAATTATTTCCGCTGGTGGCAGTATTGAAAAAATTTATTACTGTCCCCATCATCCGGAAGGCAGTATAAATGAATACACTGGGTTATGTGAATGCCGTAAGCCTAAACCTGGAATGTTGCTGAAAGCAATGCAGGAATATTCTATTGATATGGAGCAAAGTTTTCTTATCGGTGACAGCAGACGTGATATAGAAGCGGCAGAGGCGGCAGGTATTAGGGGATATCTGTTTAAAGGCGGAAGTTTATTAGACTTTGTAAAAAATATTCTTCAACATAAGTAAAATATCAAAAAAGGACAGCAAAGATTCCATGGAATATAAAAATATCTTACTTATAAAAATGAGCTCGCTGGGAGATATTCTACATACACTTCCTTTTGCAGCGGCACTTAGACAGCGTTATCCAAAGGCGAAAATTACATGGCTGGTTCATCCTCAGTTTGCTGGTTTTGTACCTGATGCACCTGTAATTGATGAAATTATTTATTTTGATAAAGTAAAATTTAAAGCTATGGGATTAGGTGCTAAGCTGAAATATTTCTGTGAGATGCGCAGGTTGCTTCATAGTAAGAATTTTGACTTAGTGATTGATATGCAGGGATTATTTAAAAGTGCTGTGATTGCGGCCATTAGTGGCTGCAATAACCGCATTGGCTATTGTGAGATGCGCGAAGGCAGCGGATTGATAAGCAAAGCAATTAAAGGTGAAAATTGTCAGGCTCATGTCATTGAACGGTATCTTGATGTAGCACGTTATTTAGGGGCGAATATAAATTCTCTGGATGATGTGCATTTTCCGATGCCGGATTTGGGCAAAGAAACAGCTTTAGTGCAGCAAAAAATGCAGGAACTTGGTTGGAATGGTGAAGATTATGTTGTCATTGTTCCCGGTGCACGTTGGTGGACAAAAGAATGGCCTGTTGAGCATTATGCTGTTTTAGCTGAAAAAATAGTTTGCGACGGTAAATATGTTGTACTGGCAGGAGGCCCTGATGATGCAGCCAAAGGAAAGAAAATAACATCTATCTGCAGAGACCATCGCTTATTAGATATGATAGGTAAAACCAGTCTGCGTGAATTAGCTGCTTTAATCAAAGGCTGTAAATTTTATATCAGTGCAGATACTGGGCCTCTGCATTTTGCAGCAGCTCTGAAAAAGCCTCTTATTGCTATGTATGGACCTACTAAAGCTGATAGAACAGGACCTTATGGCAGCAAAAATTCTGTTGTACTTTTATCGCCTGCTGAATGCGTAGGCTGTTTAAAGAAAAAATGCAGCGACTGGCATTGCATGCACGATATTACACCGGAAATGGTTTATAATATTTATCGGGAAAAGGTGGCTCAAAGCTAATGATAAAAAATGTAGAATTAAATGGTAAGAGAATACTGGTAACATTTTTAATGCATTTAGGTGATTTAACTTTGACTACGCCTTTTATTCATGCTTTGCGTAAGGCTGCACCGGATGCACATATTACTTTTCTTGCAGATGAAAAATTAAAAGATGTAGTACTGCATAATCCTTATCTTGATGAGGTTATTACGATTGATAAGAAAGGCAAGGACAATAGTTTGCTGGCGCTCATGGCATGTGCACGCCGTTTGAGTAGTATGAATTTTGATATACTTATTAATTTGCATCCTAATGAACGTTGTTCTTTTATTTGTGCGTTAACAAAAGCAAAAATACGTGCGGGGGCTGTACATACTTTGTTTAAGCCATTATGGGACATGTTTACGCCATTGAACAGAAAAATACATGCTGCTGATATGTATTTGGACGTTTTAACGCAATTAGGTGTAAAAAATCTGGAACATAATGGACTGGAGATTTTTCCGAGCGATGCACACCAAAAACAAGCAGAACAGTTTTGGCGTGAACATGGTGTATTTGCCAGTGATAAACTTGTTGGATTTAATATAGGCAGTGCTGTTGTTACGAAGCGATGGTCACCGGAGAGATTTGCTCAGGTGGCTGATATTTTGGCAGAAAAGGGATATAGGCCTGTTTTTTTTGGTGGAACGATGGATGAGGAAATGGTACAGGAGGCAGTCAGCCTTATGAAGACAACTCCTGTTGTGGCAACAGGCTGTTTCCGCATTGGTGAGCTGGCAGCAGCAATGCGCCGCTGCAGTCTTATTATTACTAATGACAGTGGGCCTATGCATGTAGCTATCAGTCAAAAAGTTCCCATTGTTGCTATGTATGGACCGTCAAGTCCCAAGCTTTACGGACCTTATACAAAGGATGCTTTAATTGTGACAGCCGAACCTCCATGTCTTGGCTGTGCTGATGGCATGAAGCATAAGTGCAGTGATATGCAGTGTATGACACGCTTATCAGTAGAGCAGGTTGTAGCAGCAGCAGAAAAAATGCTGCATGAAAAGGAGCATTAACTTGAATAAGCAAAACAGTATAAACGTTGAGGTTTTGCTGTTGTGTGAAAGATTAGAAATCGCACAGTTTATGCATGCTTATCTCAGGCATTTATTCAAACAAGGAGAACATCTGCCGAATATGCAGATTATTAATTTTCAAGGATTTGATAAGCTGCCGCTGCTGACCAAAAAGCTTAGGCTAATGGACGGCTGTGAACGAGTAAGCAAGGCGGTATTTATTGCTGATGCCGCAGATGAACTGGAATGGCGTATGCAGAAATTTTTTGCAGTGCGTGACAATACTTTTTTCAGAGAAGTGAAGTATTGCACGCACTTTTTCTTTCCCGGCAGGAAAAAAGGCCGTCGTTGGCGGCACGGATTTTTGGAAGATATTTTATTGGAAGCTTTATATCAGGAAACATCAGAATACAGTGATTATTATAACCTTTACAGCATAAGTGAGGAGTACCTTACAATGGTAAATAATTGTCGTGGACGGGATAATAAACTATTAAATTACAACAGGCATTTTCTTTATACTTATTTGGCTGTTACAGATAAGTATGTTGGTTTACGTTTGGGGGAAGCAGCTTTGGCAGGTGCATTTAATTTAGAATATGAGGGTTTTGACAGTTTAAGAGAATGTTTGAAAAAACTATATTAAAGGTTTTCACTAAGCTGAAAAATTAGTTTATTTTTAAGATTTTATGTTAAAAAATTGATAATGAAAAGATTAATCATTGTGATGTTTGAAAAAATTGTGATATAATATTACAGCTAAAAATATTATGGGGGAGACAGGATTATGTTTGGTGAAATTATTGGTGCAATCAGCAATTTTATGTATAGCTATTTGCTGATTATTATGCTTATTGGTGTTGGATTATATTACACGCTTCGTACCCGTTTTGTTCAAGTACGTTTGCTGAAAGAAACAATTCGTGTTATTTTAGAAAAACCGGTAGCTGAAGGCTCTGTTTCTTCATTTCAGGCTTTGATGGTTTCTACTGCTTCACGTGTAGGTACGGGTAATATTATAGGTATTTCTACAGCTATTTGTCTTGGTGGTTATGGTGCTGTTTTCTGGATGTGGGTAATTGCTTTCGTAGGCGGTGCTTCTGCATTTATCGAAAGTACCTTGGCACAGATTTATAAAAAGCACGGGCCTCACGGGAGTTATGGCGGCCCTGCTTATTATATTGAAGCTGCTTTAGGCAGCCGTGCCCTGGCTGTTATTTTTGCGGTTGCCCTGATTGCTACATATGGAGCTGGTTTCAATATGCTTTGTTCCTATAATTTGCAGTCTACATTTGCAACATTAAGCTTTTATGATGCAGCTACAACTCCTTGGATTATTGGTGCTGTAGAAGCAATCCTTGTTGGTTATTGCCTATTAGGCGGAGGAAAACGTATTATTAAGGCTACATCTACTTTAGTGCCTTTAATGGGTATCATTTATATTTCGGTGGCTTTCATTCTGACTATGCTGCATATTAATCTGCTGCCGACAGTTATTTCTAATATTTTTACTGAGGCGTTTGACTTTCAAGCTATTTTCTCTGGTTTTGCAGGCAGTTGCATGATGTATGGCATTAAGCGTGGTTTGTACAGCAACGAAGCTGGTGTTGGCTCTGCTCCTAACGCTGCTGCTGCTGCCCACGTATCACATCCTGTAAAACAGGGATTAGTTCAAATGCTGTCAGTTTTTATTGATACGTTGCTGATTTGTTCCGCTACGGCATTTATGTGCATTAGCTCCGGTGTTGAACCTACTAAGGAACTTGCTGGTGCTCCGTATGTACAGGCTGCACTGGCAGCTACAATGGGGGATTATGCAAAGCTGTTCATTACAATGTCTATGGTATTATTTGCTTTTACTACTTTGTTAGGCAACTTGTACTATGTTGATAATGCTTTTGCTTATATTTTACGCCGTGTACCAGGTAAGACTTTTACTCTTTGCTATCGTATTATTGCCTGTGTATTGATTTTTATTGGTGCTGGCTCCAGTATGGGAACAATGTGGGATCTTGCTGATGTTACTATGGGATTTATGGCAATTATCAATTTGCCGGTTATCTGTATCCTTGGCGGCCCTGCACTGAAAGCACTGGACAACTATGTTGAACAGCTTAATGCGGGCAAAAATCCTACGTTTAAAGCAGCTGATATTGGCTTAAAGCAGAAACTTGATTATTGGCAGGATTAAAAATACTGTCAGCAATATTAATAGTTTATCCCCTTATCTGTAAGATAAGGGGATTTTTTATGATATAATAAAATCATATATTTTTTTAGAAAAGGAGAAAAAACAATGAAAAGAATATTAGCTTTATGCATGGCTTTGATTTTTATTATAAGTATTATTGCGGGATGCAGCAGTAAAGAAGATAGGCAGGATGTTAATACTGCTCCTAAAACAGTTGTGAGTATCAATGAGTTTAGTAATACGGACGCTAATACTGCTGATAATATAAAAGCTAACAGCAGTAAAATAAAAATCAGCGAGGATAAAGGTTATACAGATAAGGACCATGTGGCTGCTTACATTAATGAATATGCTAAACTTCCGCATAATTATATTACAAAAAATCAAGCAAAAAAACTTGGCTGGCAGACTAAAGGAACGTTGGATAAGGTTGCTCCTGGTAAATCTATAGGCGGTGACCGTTATGGAAATTATGAAGGAAAACTGCCGAAAAAAAGCGGCAGGAACTGGATTGAATGTGATATTGATTATGTAAAGGGAAATCGCAACAGTAAACGTATAGTTTTTTCTAATGATGGACTGATATATTATACTGCCGATCATTATAATAGTTTTACTAAGCTTTACGGTAAATAAGTTTTTTAGCAGTATGGGTAAAAGATGAGGAATAATGATATGCAAATAATTTCTTTAGAATTAGAGAAAATGCACAGTCTGCCTGCTCTGCATAAATATCTGCACAGAAAATTAGCTTTGCCTACATATTATGGAGCTAATTTAGATGCTTTGTATGACTGTCTTACTGATATAACAGAAGATATACAGATATGTATTCCTAAGGCGGTTGGCAGTGATGAGTATTTAGGTTGGTACGGCAGACAGCTGCTTTTGGTCATGCAGGATGCAGCAGCGACAAATGAACATTTACAGCTTATAATTGAATGAGTTTAATGATGGATTATAGAAAATATTGGAAACGGAGACACAAAAATAATGATTTTAAGTGCAGAAAATCTATCTTACAGTTATGGCGACAGATTATTATTTGAAAATGTTACTTTTAATGTAGAAGAAGGGGACAAGTACGGTATCATTGGTGTTAACGGTACAGGTAAAAGTACGCTGCTGCGCATGATTGCCAAGCGTGAAGCAGGAGGCGGCAAGCTGACTGTTCCTGGAAACGTTGTTATAGAATATTTGCCGCAGGAACCTCCTTTTGATGCGGATGCTACTGTGCTGGAACAGATTTTTCGCGGTGATTCACCTCTAATGGTGCTTTTGCGTGATTATGAAACAGCAGTGGAAAATGCTGCTTTAACTCCAGATGATAAAAAGTTGCAGCAAAAGTTGCTGAACTTACAGCAGCAAATGGACAGCAAATATGCCTGGCAGTTGGAAAGCGAAGCTAAGGCAGCGCTTTCACAGTTAGGAATAACTAATTTGCGGCAGCGTATGGGAGAACTAAGTGGTGGACAACGTAAGCGTGTAGCTTTGGCAGGTGTACTTGTACGTCCTTCGGATTTGCTGATTTTAGACGAACCTACTAACCATATGGATAATGCAACAGTTGCTTGGCTGGAACAGCAGCTGTTACTGCGAAAAGGTGCTTTGCTTATGGTAACGCATGACAGGTATTTTTTTGACAGGGTTGTTAACCGAACTTTAGAAATTGATGCTGGAAAAGGTTATGTTTATGTAGGAAATTACAGTCTTTTTTTACAGAAAAGAGAGGAGCGGCGGATTGCTGAGGCTTCTGCAGCACAGAAATTACGTAATATTTACCGACGTGAGCTGGCATGGATAAGCCGTGGAGCAGAAGCGCGCAGAACTAAGAAAAAAGACCGTGTAGAACGTTTTGCTAAAATTGAGGCAGAGGTTAAGAATTTTAAAACTGAGAATTCGCTAGAAATGTCATCTGTCAGCAGTCGTCTAGGAAAAACGATTATTGAACTTGAAGATATAGGTATGCAGTGGGACGGCTGTAATTATATTAAGGATTTCAGTTATATTCTGCTTCGAAATGACCGTATAGGTATTGTTGGGCCTAATGGTGCTGGGAAATCTACGCTTATGGATATTATTTCCGGAAGCTTACAGCCTACAAGCGGCAGAATTACTGTTGGCAAAACTGTAAAGATAGGTTATTTTGCTCAGCACAGTGAATTTCCAGACAGCAGTATGCGTGTGTTGGAATATATCAAAGAAGCAAATAATTATATTGAAACTGCCGATGGACAAAGGATAAGTGCAGCACAGATGCTGGAACGTTTTCTGTTTCCACCGGAGTTGCAGTGGGTGCCGGTAAGCAAGCTTAGCGGCGGTGAAAAAAGACGCTTATATCTTTTGCGTGTTCTTATGACAGCTCCTAATGTATTGCTTTTGGATGAACCAACAAATGATTTGGATATTCCCACACTTTCTGTTTTGGAGGATTATCTGGATAGTTTTGCTGGAGCTGTTATTGCAGTTTCTCATGATAGATATTTTTTGGATCGTTTTGCACAGAAAATTTTTGCATTGGAATCTGATGGGCATATCCAGTCTTACATAGGTGGATACAGTGACTATACTCAAGCTTTATTGAAGTGCAATGAAGATAAGATTATCAATAGCAAGGCTGAAGCAACTGTTCGTAAAGAAACTAAAGCAGAACCAGAAAAAAAGAAAATGACTTATAGTGAACGTCTTGAGCTGCAAAAGTTGGATCAGGAAATTGCCCGCAGTGAAGCAGAACTGAAAATGCTGGCAGCAAAAATAAACAATTGCGGCAGTGATTTTATCAGTTTGGCAGAACTTACAGAGCAGCAGAATACTGTACAGTGTCAGCTTGATGCGATGATAGAGCGATGGGCGTATCTTTCGGAACTGAATGAGTCTGAGACTTGACAATCCTAGAGTTTTGTTGTTATAATAGCGTTGAAAAAATTGTTGTCAATTTTTTCTGATTCAATCATCTTTTCGCCATACGACTGGATATTTTAGTCGTATGGCTTTTGTCGTATAAAAAGGAGATAAAATGCTAAAAATATTTCAAAAAGATTATCAGGATAAAGTGAAGCGGCTTTTAAGCGTTATGCTGCCTATTATAGGAACGCAGATAGCTATTATGGGAATGAACTTTTTTGATGCTAGTATGTCAGGACAGGCGGGAGATGCAGATTTGGCAGGCACAGCTATTGGCGGCAATATCTGGATGCCTGTACAAACATGCTTTAGTGGTATATTAATGGCTGCCATGCCTATGATTGCCAATTTACTGGGGGCAGGTGAAAAAGAAAAAATTACTGTTGTAGTTCGTCATGGCTTATTTTTGGCTATGCTATTTTCAGTCATCGTCATTATAAGTGGTATTTTATTTCTATCGCCTTTTTTACAGCAGATGGCTTTAGCTCCGGACGTATATCATATAGCGGTATGGTATATGGCAGGTTTGGGATTTGGGGTTATCCCGTTTTTTTTAATTACACCGCTGCGCAGTTTAGTAGATACTCTTGGTTACACTAAGATGACTATGAAGATATATCTTCTGGCACTGCCTGTAAATGCTTTTCTTAATTATGTATTTATTTTTGGTAAGTTTGGACTGCCGCGTATGGGTGGCATTGGTGCTGGTGTAGCAACAGGCATTACTTATTGGCTTTTGCTTTTGCTGTTTGCTTTTATTATAAGTAAGCTGCCGCCTTTCAGTAATTATAAGGTTTTGGGCTTCGTCTGTCCTGCGATGCATTGGGTAAAAGATTATCTGCGCATAGGTGTTCCTATGGGAATTGCCATTTTTATGGAAACTAGTATTTTTGGTGTTGTAGCATTATTTATTGCTAAATTTGGTACAGAGGTAATTGCAGCACATCAGGCAGCATTGAATTTTTCTTCGCTTATTTATATGTTTCCGCTAAGTTTTTCTTTAGCGTTAACAATTGTTGTTGGTGTAGAGTATGGTGCGAAAAATTACTGCGGAGCAAGAACATATTCTAAACTAGGCTTAGA
Organism: uncultured Phascolarctobacterium sp.; assembly: GCA_964630355.1. Classification (GTDB taxonomy): domain Bacteria; phylum Bacillota; class Negativicutes; order Acidaminococcales; family Acidaminococcaceae; genus Phascolarctobacterium_A. The sequence continues at coordinate 7,533 of CAZVSX010000006.1, read as the reverse complement.
GCTCAGCCTTATGATAGCTGGAGTGTATATGTTGGCACAGTTGTGCCTGCGAGAGTATATTGCGATGATTTACAGCAGCAATCCTCAGGTTATTGAGATGATAAAACACTTTATTTTATATGCTGTAATGTGGCAGGCAGCAGATGCAATAGCTGCTCCTATTCAGGGAATATTACGCGGATATAAAGATGTTAATGCAACTTTTTGGTCAGGGATGTTGGCTTACTGGGGAATTTGCCTGCCGCTGGGATTATTGCTTGACTATAAATTTCAGCATGGAGCTTATGCTTATTGGCAGAGTTTAGATCTTGGCGTTATAAGCAGTGCGGTTATCCTCAGTTTGCGTTTGCTATGGCTGCAAAAACGGTTAAGATAAAAGTATTATGGAGTATTGATTATAAGAAAAATTTAGGTATAGAGGAGTTGTTGTAGTTTAATCTTAAAATAGAGTTAATTTTTTAATTAAAATAATTGATATTTATTTACTAAAATGATATTTTATCTTGAAAATTATATTTTAATATGCTTAAATGTAAAGTGATTATATTATATGGTTGTAGCCTTTCTAAAACCATTAGGTGGTAGGAGTAATAAAACAATTCAACAGTATCTATAGCATACAGTTAGTATAGCATATATAGCATACAGTCCTTGGAGAGGGACTATAAACACTACTACTTTATAATACGAGGAGCATTATTGATGGATAAAACTTTTGGAGGATATAAATTACATCGGATGCCTAAGTTTCTTTTACCTAATACAGTTTTACTTAGTAATGAAACAGAAAATGTTACAGTGCAGATGCTTAAAGATGCAATTGACTATATGTTAAAATGTATTGCATCAAAAAACGATTTATTAGATTCGTATATAAAAGCACAGAAAGTTTTAAATATTTATAAAATGATATTAGAAAATAGGACTCCTGAGAAGATATCAAAAGAATGGTTAAAAATAACAATAGATGTTATTGAAGAAATAGCTAATGAAAATAGCAATAATGATTACCAAAAAGAATATAATGCAAAAATGGCTTTTTTATGTAAATTATTAATAGATGGAGTATATACAATTTAATTAGGTATATTACAATATTCGTAAATTAAAACGATATATAAAATATAAAAATACTTTTATATCTCGATATTAATTGGAATAATATTATGAATATTACAGGTTATAAAAAAGACAATTGAGTAATGTGAAACTATAAGAACAATTATTTTAGTATTGAATTCTGAAAAAATATTGATACTAAAGCATTATTAAGTACTTACTTTTATGCTATAATATAGCTGAAGAATAATATAAAAAGATTGTAGGAAATAAAAATGATTACGGTTATTATTTTAACTAAAAATGAAGAAAAAAATATTATTGATGTTATAGAGAATGCCAAAAATGTAAGTAATAAAATTCTTGTTGTAGACTCTGGAAGTACTGACAAAACTGTTGAGTTAGCTAAAGCGAACGGGGCGAGGGTTGTTTATCGTACATGGGATAATGACTTTTCGGCTCAAAGAAATTTTGCTTTACAGTATGTGAAAACAGAATGGGTTTTATATTTAGATGCTGATGAACGAATTAATAATGAATTAGCTAAAGAAATAAATAAAGAATTAAATAATCCAAGAAAAGTAATGTATAGATTTATTAGAAGAAACAGTGCTTTTGGTAGGGATTTTAAATATGGTGTTTTAGGACCAGATAGCGTTTTAAGAATGTTTCCAAAAAATCTTGTGGAATGGCAAGGAAAGGTTCATGAAAGTCCGGTTGGAGATTTGCCGGTAATAAAGCTAAAAGGATTTTTGAAACATTATACATATACAAATTTCGAACAGTACATAACTAAAATGAATATATATTCTACTATTGGTGCACAAAATAATAAGTTGAAAAATAAGAAGGTTGGAATAATAAAAGATTTTGTTTTTAGACCTTTTTTTGCTTTTTTTAAAATGTATATATTGAAGAAAGGATTTTTGGAAGGATGGCTTGGTTTTGTCCTTTGCTTGAATTATGCAAATTATACTTTGCAAAAATATGTAAAGCTAAAATTACTTAATGGAGATGAATAAAATGTCTAAGCTTTCAATAATAGTACCAGTGTATAATGTAGAACAGTATATACATAAATGTATCGATTCTATTTTGAGCCAAACATTTACTGATTTTGAACTTATTCTTGTTGATGACGGTTCACCAGATAAATGTGGTAAAATTTGCGATGAATATGCATATCAAGATAAACGAGTACGTGTTATACATAAAGAAAATGGTGGATTAAGTGACGCTCGCAATGTAGGTATTGATATTGCTACTGGAGAAGTGATTGGATTTGTAGACAGTGATGATTGGATTGAAAAGAATATGTATGAAGAGATGTTTAATTATATGAAAATTAATAGATTAGACATTGTGTGTGCAGATACTAATCAAGTAAAAGGTGAAAAGATTAAATTTAAGCCTAGATATCCTGAAAATAAAATTTGGGATAAGAGTGAAGCTGTTTATGAAATTTTAAATGGTAATTTGGATAATGCTGTTTGGAATAAAATTTATAGACGTAGTGTTGTTGGTGATGTTCGTTATCCTAAAGGAAGAGTTTATGAGGATGTTGCAACGACTTATAAATTTTTGTTCAATGCTGAAAGAGTAGGCTATATTTCGAAACCTTATTATAACTATTTGAAAAGAAAGGGAAGTATAGTTGCTTCTGGATTTAATAGTAAGAGTAGATATGATTGCTTTTTAGGATATAGAGAAAGATTGGACTTTGCTAAAAAATATAATCTTAACTGTACAAATGATTGTGAATTGCTCGCATTGGAAACTGCTTTATCAGCTTTAACTGCCTTTTATGCGAATTCAGAAGATGAAAATTCTGAAAGATTTGTGGATGTATTTAATTTTATATATAAGAATTTAAATATAAATAATATAGATAAAATGCCCTCTAAACATAAATTATTGCTGTTTAGTTTTAAAAGATGTAAATACATTCATAAAATTTATTCGAATTTATCAGGAATAGGAAAAAGACATTTCTAATTGATGAATGTTAGAAATAGTAGTAACTATAATAGAGTTTTTGGATATATGATTGGAGTAAATATGTTAAATACTCAGCAAATACATTCTTTAGTCTCCATAATTGTACCTGTTTTTAAGGCTGAAAGGTTTTTGGCAAGATGTATAGAGTCGATTTTAGAACAAACATATACAAATTTTGAAATAATTTTAGTAGTAGATGGTTCTCCTGATAACAGTGGAATTATTTGTGATAACTATGCAAAGCGTGATGTTCGTATCAAGGTTATTCATCAAAAAAATAAAGGTGTTTCTGCCGCAAGGAACGCAGGAATAGAAGTAGCAAAAGGGGAATATATTTACTTTTGTGATTCAGATGACTATATAGACAAGAATTTAATAAATGATAACCTACAAATAATACTTGAAAAAAATGCAGATATTGTGTGTTTTAATTATTTTGAAGTACACGCTGGTGTAATGAAGAATAGTAATGAATTCAAAAAAGGTTATACTGATTTAGATATTTTATTTCCGTTCTTAAATGGTAAATCTTCGAGATGTGTGTGGAATAAATTTTTTTCTATATCTGTATGGAAAGAATTAAGGTTCCCTGTCGGAATGAATTATGCGGAGGATTATTTTGCCTTATCCCGTGCATATATATTAGCAACTAAAATTGTTGCTAATGAAAAAGCTTATTATTTTTATAATTTGGATAATGAGCAATCTCTTGTTCATATAAAAGGAAAGAATTATATGTATTCTGATTTTATCGTTACATTTGAACAGCTTAAAATGTTGGAAAACAAAGTTAAGTTGAAGAATATTGCTGTAAGGTATGCTTATAGGTTAGCTTTTCGTATTTACCGTAAAGATATGTATATTCATTTCCTAAAAGAAGAACAGATTAGAGTTATAGAATATTTTTTCTTAAAATACAAGACAAGTATAAGTAAATTATATTTATTAGAACAGTTTTTTTTGATTTGCTATCTTTATTGTCCAATAGTTATTAGAATTATATTCTATTGTAGTTATGTTTGTCATAGAGCAAAAGATACAAAATAAAAAAATAAAATTACTCGAATTTTTAAGCAGGATTTATTGTTTATAGGTAAAGAACGAAATTATATAATTACAAACTTTAAGCAAATATATTGATGGTTTAAAGTAGCATTACTTTGTTGGCAATGTGTTCAAAACGGCAAAAAGTTTCGCAGAGAACAAAGATTTTAACGAGTTAAAAAATTAAAAGCGAATCCATGTGGTTTAGGAACAAGATTTAGTCAAGTATGTTTCTGATAATATTATAAAATGATATCTTCCTTACAGTTAGGAAAATATATATGGTTCTCTTTGCGAAGAGGTAGATGTTGTAATTATTGGCTTTATGACTTGATTGCAAAGATCTTTTATTGAATTCAAGGATATACTTACAGAATGGTGTGTTTGTAAGCAGTTGAATACAATTTAAGACTTGGACATTTATATTACTATACTAACGACAGAGATTATGCTAAGTTGGCTTTGTGGTTTATACAGATGAGTGTTTTTATATGTTAACTTCAGAGCAAAAAACTTAAAAATTTGTCAGGAAAAATTCTTTTCCATAGTTTTAGTTGCTGTATGCGATAAACTTTATTGTTCAAATATAATTGAAAACGATAATTATAAGTATTAAATAATTATTTTTCCGATGATAAGATTTGTGAAGTTTATAATATTGGTGCTCATAATGAAATGTGTAATATCGATATTATTAAAATAATATGTAAGGAACTTGGTAAACTAGAAAGCTTAATTACGTATGTTAAAGACCGGAAAGGTCATGATATGCGTTATGCGATTGATCCAACTAAGATTTATAGTGAATTGGGATGGTTGCCAGAAACAAAGTTTGTTGATGGTATTAGGAAAACTATTCAGTGGTATTTAGATATAATCGGGAATGGTGGGAAAATATAATTAGCGGTGAATATCAAAGCTATTACGGAAAAATGTATGGGAACAGATAAAATACGACCATATTGCAACTGCAATGTGGTCGTATTTTCATAGAGCAGGGATTTTATTAAATGAAAAATATTTCATGGATTATTTTCTATATTTTATTTTTTCCTGAATTTGTTCTTAAATCATCTCTCTTATATTTAAATTTTTTAGAAGCTATAGAATTATATTCATCGAAATGGTTTGAACGGATATCAAAAATACTGCAAAGTAGTTCGTAAGCTAAATCATTTGTCCAATAATAATCTTGATGTTCTTGTAAAGTTGAAACTATATTTGGATGAAATTTAGCGTATTTATCGCTAAAATATGTGAAAAGAGGTATACGTACACTTCCAAGACCGTCAAAATCAGGAGAGCGTCTTTTGTCTGGAATAGTGGCATGATCTGAAAAGTAAACCATGGCTTGTAAATTTAGATTTTTTGTAGCATAATCAAAAAAATTTTCTAGTACATAATCCGTATAGGCAATAGAATTAGCATAGTTTAACTCTAATTCATATTTACCAGGAGTACCAAATCTTGTAAAATCTATAGGATAACGATTTAGAAAGTTAAAATGACTACCTTTAAGGTGAAGTACAACAAAATTATTTTGTTGAGGGTTTACTTCTTCAAGGTAACTAAGTAAAGATTCATCGTATTGAACTTGATTAATTTTTTGTTTTGTCCATTTTGCAACATCAGAGGTATTTGCTATGAGTGTTACAGGGGTATCAGCACTGCCTAAATGCCCTTGATTACTATACCAATGAACTTTATATCCTAAAGCATGAGCAATATCTACAATAGAACAAGATTCATAGAATTTTTTATCATTATATTGATTAATTTCAGTCATAGCGTTGGAAACCGCAAGAACTGTATTTGGCCCAATAGAATAAGCATTGGGAAACAGGATACAGTTCTTTTTTTGTTTCATATTGCTTAACCAAGGCGTAGTAGCATATTGGTAATTTTCATTGAAAGCTTGCATATAATCACGTGAGGCAGATTCACCTATAACCAGTAAAATAGTATGAGGTTCATTATGCTCAGGTTGTAACTTAGAGATTTGTAAATTGTTTATTCTGTCATACATATTTTGGGTATACAATTTATTAGTAGCGAGATATTCTTTTATGTCAAAGTAAAATTCAACTATTGCTGTGCGAATAAAAACACCATGATTTTTCTTCCATATATAGTGCGATAGAAACAATGAAATAAAACATAAAATACTGTTTTCAATAAGAGAAAAAGCTATTGTGCTAGATAGGGCTTGAATATTTGCTGTAAAGAATAAAAATATTGTAATAAGTGTACTTAAAAATAATGTAATAGTGTAGTATATTGGCAAAGATTTTATATACTCAATAATTTCGTTATAATTTGTTTCCTGCAACATTTGCATACCATTTTCATTTATACAATTTTTATAAAGTAAATAATAAATAAGCTGTGCTACTGGAATGAGGAACATGATTATTTCTATAGATGTAATGAAAATAGTACTAAGAATGCTTATTTGTGGTATTTGTTGTGATAATAGACCAATTGCACTTATCCAGCTAATAAAATATAAACCAAAAACACTTTCAAAATGAAATTCAAAATCTGACGATACTTTGTGATTAGAGATGAAATATAGTGTGGGATAAGTTATAACCCATAATATTGCAATTATAGTAGGGATGAAAAATAAAGGAGATGTTAAGTGCATTCCAGTAATAGCAGCAGGCAACACTGAAAGTATGGCACAGGGGACGAAACGGCGCATTTGTAAGTATGTGGCTTTATTCCCCAAACCACGAGAAATTGTTAAATAATAAAAATATACAAAAATATAGGCAATTATTGCTGTTATTATATAAGGGATCTTATCGTTCATAGAAAACTCCTTTCGATAGCTACACTGTTTATTAATATTAACATGGTAATTATAGCATAAATTTACTCGATATACAAAATTAAATGATGTTGTTGATAATTAAAAATAATAAATAATATTCAACTAGAACGGCAGTTTTACTATAGATGAAGCAAAGCTATGATAAGTACATTGTTAAATATGTAAAACTGAGATGAAAGAAGGCAATCAGTTGCAATTGATAAAAATAATTGGTAACATATACAATTGCACAGAAGAAATTATGTTTAAGGAATAATTAGACATTTAATGACTTGGCGAGAAAGTATATATGTCAATATTAGATTGGTTTAATGTTTATCTTGTGAAATAAATATTTTTGTTTACTTGATTATTTGAAAAGAATATTTAGATCTTAATAGTAAGCAAAAAAATTTTGTTGGTACTAAATTAAAATTTTGCTTTGGAAAACCTAATGATAATCTTATCAATAATATAGTAAAATTTAAAATGTCCCAAAATTGACAAAAATGTCCCGATGTGGTATAAAGAGTATAACTAATAAAAGAAGGGAGTATGTATTGTGAAAAAGAAAAATGTTATAAGTTTAATCAAGTATTATACAGAAAAAAATGATG